>CAVRTZ010000023.1:0-143106 GCA_963724215.1 uncultured Ignavibacteria bacterium | reverse complement strand
GACTGTCGCGGAGAGCAGGTGGCTGGTGTGGCCGGCGGCTGAGCGGGCCTTCTCGCCCAGGGAGGTGTGGATGTGCGGGAGCAGGTCGCCGGTGTCGGGGTTGTGGGCGAGGGTGCCGCAGCCGATGGCCTCGACATGGGTGAGGTGGACTTTGCTCCAGATCGGGGCGTTGGGGTCGGGCAGCTTCTCGCAGGTGCCGACGATCTCGGCTTCGGCGAACCCGGCGATGAACATGGGGATGTACCCGTTGCGGATGCCGTTGTCGTGGCAGAAGGCGGTCAGGGTGGGCAGGAAGTCCTCGCCGTGGTCGAAGGCCACGGCGAGGGTCCGTCCGGTGGTCAGTTCGTGGCTACGCAAGTCGGCACCTCAGGACTGATCGGGGCTAGAGCTGGTCGGGCTGGGTGGGGTCGGCGAGGGCGGCGAAACGTCGGGTGATGGCGTCGGGCGTGGCTGCGGTCATGAGCAGCAGGTTGAGCAGGACACGGGCTTTGACCGGGTCCAGCCAGCCCGCGGGGATCAGCCCGCGGCCGAGCAGGTCGGACTCCGAGCCGGGGAACCCGTACGTCTCGGTCAACACCGGCCCGGACCCGGTCCGTGACGCCAGGACGACGGGCCTGCGGATGGCCAGCGCGGTGAGCGCGTCCAGGCAGGCGGCGGGGACGTGGCCGACGCCGAACCCGGCGACCACGAGGCCGTCGACCGTCGCGCCGATCGCCTCCAGAACGGTCCCGTCGTCGCCCAGCCCGAGGGTGGCCACGGCGGTGCGCACGGCCCGAGTGGCCTGTTCGGGTGCGATCCGCGGCAGCCGGTCGGGCCGGTTCCACACCACGACGCGCTCCTCGGCCAGGTAGCCGATGGGCCCCGGGAACGACGTGAAGGCGGTCGGACTGGTGGAGTGCGTCTTGCGTACCCATCTGGCGGCGTGGATCTGGTCGCCGAACACCACCACGCAGCCCAGGCCCCGGGCCTGGGGGCTGGCGGCTACCCGCACTGCGGCCAGGATGTTCGCCGGGCCGTCACTTCCGGCCTGGCTGGCGTTGCGCATGGCCTCGGTGACCACGACCGGCGCCTGTCCGGCGTGCAGCAGATCCAGCAGCCAGGACGTCTCCTCGATCGTGTCCGTGCCCTGGGTGACCACGACCCCGTCCACGCCCGTGGCAGTGATCTCCCGCGTCAGCGACAGGACGTCGGCGTAGGACAGCGACGCCCCCGGAACCCGCCGGTACTCCTGAACCTGCAGGGCCGCCCCGGTCTGGTCCAGCCCTGGCACGGCCGCGAGCAGTTCCCGCGCCGAGAGCCGCGCAGTGGCCCCGCTGCCGGTATCCGTCATCGCGATCGTGCCGCCCAGGGTGAAGACGGCCACGTGCGCCCGGGAGTTGCCGGTGGCCACGGTGTCCCCCTCTCGCAGACCTGCCACAGGCTAGCTGGTGGCCGGAAGGGACCCCATGTAGGCGCAGGCGGCGTCATGACCTGCCGTCGAGATCATCCGGCTGCGTGGCCGGATCAGCCCTGTCGCGCCGATAGAAGCCAGGCTCTCGCAGCGGGCGACCAGCCAGGCCCACGGCAGGTCGAGGTAGTCGGCGAGCAGACGCAGCCGAGCGGCAGGGGTCGCGGCCTTGAGGATCGACCGATCGGCCACATCACCGGCCACACCGGTCAGCTCGCGGACCACCGAGCGGCGAGCGGTGACGTCCACGTGCCAGATGCCCTCACCACGGACCCAGTTCGCGATGACCGCTTCACGGTTGGGTGACACCACGAACCCCTCAACGCGTTCGTAGGCCGGGTCGCCGGTGAACTGAGTGTGGATCCCCAGCGATTCCATCAGGGCCACGGCCAGGAACATCAGGATCCGTTCGTGACGAGGGGAGTCCCGCACCACCCGTTCCGGGACGCAGAACGTCCGGGTGGTGGCACTGGCGAGGGCCTCGTTGGTCGCGCGCAGGTAGGGGTACTTGTGGTCGAACAAGAGCCACGCGCTTGCCTCCTCCCCCCGTTGCTCGCGGGTCCAGAACGTGGGCAGCGAAGGCAGGTTCGGCAACGCCCGGATGATGTGCCGGGCGCAGAAGTCCGACCCCAGCCACATGCGGGACACCGGGTTGAGTCCAGGCGCGGCCTCGCGGCTGACCGCCGACGCGGACAGCCGTTCATAGGTCGTCAAGGCGGCGCGGGTCTCATGGATGGCCTGGTCGTCGGCCTGCAGCGCGTCGTCGTAGTTCGACGCGGCCCACAGGATGGCGAAGGTGACATCGTCGAGCTCGTAGGCGGCGGGCACCGCGACCCCGGCCTGGTCGCCGATGTCAACCCGGTCTCGCACCGAGCGGCCGTCGACCGCGAAGAAGCGAGAGTGATCGCCGTCGGTGACGGCACCGACCAGCAGGCCTCGTTCGGGGCGGGACAACAGCTCGCGCGCCCTGACGAAATCCTCGACCCGCAGGAGCACCCGGTCCTCCGCGAGCGTGGCCGGGTGAACCTGGAGTCCGGCCCGCGACCCCAGCATCGAGCGCCCTCCGGGGAAGGAAGCGCTCCAGTCCTCGCCGCCATCTGGTGTCAGCCGAGACAGGGTGAGATCCGGCCACCTGCCGGAAACGAACTCGCCGAACCCGAACCGGTCACCGGCCATCTGTGTCACCGGCTGCGGGCCATCGCGGCCGGAGATGAGGCGAGCGGCGGAAAGCCCCCCTGTAGCCAGGAAGGATCGGCGGGACACGCGCATGTAGGCGACGATATCGGCGCCGACGATGTACGGGACGAACACGATGTCGCCGGAGATCACCGGCGCCAAGGTGTCCGCGGCGAACTTGGCGACAAGCCGGCGCGTCTGCTGAGCCTGATCGTGCTGACCGGCGCGTTGGGTGTCGGTGAAGTCCCACAGGCGGGCCAGGAGTCCGTCGGTGGCCAGGACCCGGTCGGTGATCTCGGCGAAGAGCCGATCGGTGGGGAAACGATCTCCGTTCTCGACATTGGTCAGATAGCCGCGGTGGACCACGCGACCCTGGGTGCGGAAGAGATCACACAGCCCTGCCAGGGAAAGGCAGGCTCGGTTCCGAGCAGCACGCAGCTCGGAACCGAAGAGCCGTGCGGCTGGTGTCGGACCCGCAGCATCGGTTGCCTGCTCACTCACGTCGGGGCCTCCTTCTGTGGCCAGACTGTCGCCAACCTCCTCTGGCGACACGATACGGGTCCAGGCGCGTGGATCTCTCGGGTTGGATGAAGGAGACCGATCCGGCACCGGCACGAGATGACCGATCACCCCAGCCCCTTTCACGTCAGCGCCACAAGACAGGAATCGGCACGTGAGTCACCCACTCCACCGGCCTCAGCGGCCGAAGGCCGACAACGAGTCGGGCGCCCATCGCCTCCGTGCGTTACTGCGTACGACACGGCGTCTCGACGGCGACCGCGCCCGCACAGACGGGCAGGACGGGTGGTGTCTGATGCCCCAAGATCCCGCCGCCAGTCCCGCTTCCCGCTGGCTCGGGCCTTCACCGAACCCCGCCCCTGGCATGGTCCCGGCTTCTTCTCACCCCAGTGGAAGTCCCCGCGATCCCTCCGGGGCGATGCCGCCGGTGTCTCTTCGTCGTATCACCCCGGTCCCCACCCGCACGACCGACCCGAGAGGAATGGCAGTCACGGTGGTGTCTTCGATGTTCGCCCGCCTGCCCGTCAACGCCTGTCGCGGCGATCTAGCCGGACTTTCCGACGATCATGCTCCTGCGGAGGGTGTTTCGGCTGGTGGGAGGCCGGTTCGAGGGTCCTGAAGGCCTATGACCTAACGGCTTGGGTGCGTAGCGGTCCAGACCGAAGATCTGGGTGAGTTGGTCCTGGAGTTCGGTGGTCTCGGTGAGCATGCGGCGGGCCTTGGGGCGGCCTCGTCCGCCGGTGGGGTAGATCAGGACGGTTTCGCCGATGCCGGCCAGTTGGCCCAGCAGTTCCCGCACGGACAGGTGCAGGCCGGCGCGTTCGGCCTGTAGGCGCAGCAGGTGGGCGATCTGCAGGGCCAGGACGCAGGTGAAGATGTGGACGCGGATGTTGTGTTCGCTCCAGTGGTACATGGGTGAGAACGAGACGACGTGGCGGTCTTTGAGTTGGCGGAAGGAGAACTCGGCTTCGGACTGGGACCGGTAGCCGGCCACGACGTCGGGGACGGGCCAGTGGTCGTGGTCGGTGATCAGGACGTGCTTGCCGAACAGTTCGTCTTCCAGCTGCGGCGCGGGCGTCTGGGTCGACGTGCCAGGTCAGGCGCAGCTCGGCGGGCTTGTCGCCGGTCAGTTCCCAGGTGACCACGCGGCGGACCCAGGTGTCCTTGGTGATGGCGCGGATGGCGTCTTCGACCTTGTCGCGGGGCCGGCGGGTGCGGCCGCGGGCCAGGGTGGCGGCCAGGTCGTCCAGCTTGCGGGCGGCCTTGGCCAGGGTGGTGCCCTCGAACCCGGTGACCTGGGCGGCGTGCAGTTCCTCGGAGTGGGTCAGGATCGCCCGCCGGTCGGTGCCGTAGACGGTGCGGCGGGTGTCGATGGCGGTCAGGCCCGGGTAGCCGGGGACGCGGGCGGCGTGCCTTGGCGGGTAGGGCGAGCAGGTCGGGGCAGTCGCTGGCCGGGACCGATCCGACGTAGTGCAGGCCGGTGGCGGCCAGGTCGGCGAAGTTGGCGTCGGAGTTCTGCCCGGCGTCGAACACCACCGTCATGTCGGTGCCGGGGTGTCCGGCCGCGGCGGCCAGGTCGGCGTGCCGGGCGGCCAGGGTCTTGATCATGGTGGGGAACTGGGTGACGTCGGGCCGGTCCCCGGGGTAGGTGTGGGACAGCAGCGGGATCCCGCCGTCGCGGGTGACGACCAGGCCGAGCCCGACCAGGCGCAGGTCGGTGCGTTTCTGCTTGGCCTTCCCGCGCTGGGCGATCGGCGCCTTGTCGTTGCCGGTGGCGATGAAGGTGGCGAAGTTCGTCATGTCCAGCGCGACCGAGGAGGTGTCCAACCCGAACCGCTCGCACACCCTCACCGCGACGGCGTGTTCGATCTCGGCCAGGGCGTCGGTGGGGACGGCGTGCATGGCGTCCCAGAACCGGCGGTGGTCCAACGCCGACGCGCTGATCTTGGTGAACCGGTCGCGCGGCGGTGGTCTTCCACCAGTCCGCGATCCCGCTCTTGGAACACGGGTCGACCACCCGGTTCAGCGACCGCCAGCCTCAGGTAGGTCCCCGGCGACAGCGGCAGGCCGGGCACGGCCGGCACGTGCTGGTCGATCAGCCCGGCCACGTCCAGGTCGCCCAGCAGACCCCACACCGCCGCGACAGCGCCGAAGTCCAGGTGCCGGGTCCGTTCCGGCAGCACCGCGGCCTCCCGGGCGTCCAGCAGCGCCTCGATCTCCGCGCGCGGTGCCCAGGTACCGCTCGGACACCATCTTCGGTTTCCCGTCGACCCAGGCCATCTCCCGCAGGTACCAGTACGGCCGTCCCGCTGATCACCTTCTTGTACAGGCTCGCCACAAATTTAGGTCATAGGCGATCATCGGTCTCCGCGTCAAGCACCAGACCCGGTGTGTCACAAGATGATCCGACTCAAGCCACCATCGGCGGAGCCGCCCGAAACCCATGATCGTCGGAAACTCCGGCTAGATGGGGTGACCCGGACCGCAGGAACCCGAAAACCACCTCGGCTACGGGAGGAACTGGCCACCCGAGCGCCGGAATCGTTGAGAGTTCGGCCCGGGTCTGGTTGCCGGGATCGCAGCGGGCGGAGGGGGTTTCGGTCGTGGAGACGGGTCTGGTCGGGTTCGGGGCGGGAGGCGGGACGGTGACCTGGACGTCGTCGTTCGGGCCGGATGACACCGAGCTGGAAACCGGTCGAGTGGGCGGGTTCGACCCGTCGCGACCGCATCCCGCCTGGAGGAAGGGGGGCCCTCGTTGCCAGGGGCGAGTCCCGAGTCAGCCGAGGTGGGGCGATCCGCTCCGCTGAAGGAAGTGGGTGAGTCGCAGGCGCTGGGTGCGGTGGATCGGAAGGGAGTCGAGGTCGCGGGGGTGGATGAAGGCGAGGGCCGTGGATTCAGAGCTTGGCTGTAGCTCGCCGCCGAGGATGCGGGCGGTGTAGCAGATGTTGAACTGCCTGCGTACCTCGCCGTCGGTGTAGGCGATGATGTGTTTGGGGTCGGTGTATGTGCCGGCGATCCCGGTGACCTCGATGTCGAGGCCGGTCTCTTCCTTGGTTTCGCGGATGACGCTGTCGGTCAGTGACTCGTTCATCTCCATGGCCCCGCCTGGTAGCGCCCAGTTGCCGGAGTCGGTGCGGCGTTGCATGAGGATGCGTCCCTGGTCATCGGTGATGACGGCGCTGGTGGCGACGACGAGGGAGTTCGGTTCGGGGGCCTGCGGGTCGTCGTAGTACTCGGTGCGTGTCACGGTCAGCCCCCCACGGTGGTGGTAGTGGACCAGACCTCGTCAAAGGAGGCGAGGTAGGTGTCGAACATGCTGGGCTGGGCGTCGGGCACGCGTCGGAGGTGCCACAGCGGAGCGCCGTAGGCGTTCATGCCCCAGAGGTGGGCATTGATGAGCATGTGATCGTCGACGCGGTAGATCGAGTTGTAGAGCGTGGTGCCATGTGTGCGGACCTGGCAGCCCTCGACTGAGGCCAGCGGGGTGTAGTGCATGACGGCGAGTCGGCATCGCGACTCGATGCCGTGTCCGAACTTCTCCTCGGCTCCTCTGGCTGCGACGTTGACGGAGTCAGGGTCACCGATGGCGATCCGCACCTGGCAGCCCTGGGCAGCCTTGTGGGCAAGGAGCGCGTTCAGTTCCGGGTGCTGCTCGTGGAGAAAGACGGCGGCGTAGACAAGGACGTCGAGGTTCCTCGTCGCGACGGTGAACATGTCCCACCACAGGTTCGTTGGTGCGTCGGCCCTGCGCGGGTAGAGGGCAACGAGTTCGGGATGAACGGCCCGTGATCGTCGCGTGGAGCGCAGCGCGGGCCAGAGGGCCTGAACGTCCTCGTTAAGTGCCTGCGCGGCTCGCTCTGCGATCTTGCGGTGTGGCACCCGGTTCTGACGAACCCAGCGTTCGACGGTCTTCGGGTCGACTCCCACCACCTCAGCGAGGTCGTGCTGGGTGCACTGGGCGAGAGCCAACGCCTCCCGGAGCCGATCGTTGGGCATGGGACGTTTCTATCACGCAAGACGTCCTGCGGTGTGGTTCATCCCGAGATCGCCCATGGCCATAGTGGAGACAGGCGCCAGGAGCCAGGGTTCCCCGGGGCGAGGTCGGGGCGTCCCCAGGGAGCTGTGCTATTCGAGTGCCTGGCGCCCCACGATCGGTGGTACTGGCGGTGGAGGACCCCTACCCGCCGCCGGTACCACCCTCCACGGAGGGAAACGGGGAATGACCGAGGTCGGACTGACTGCGGCCGGGGGGTCCAGCGACGGGCGGGTCGGCTGCAAATCGGTGCTCGGGCTGCGGATCCCTGCTGATGCGGGCGGCCCGTTGGCGTTGGCGGTGCTGCGGCTGACGGCGTCGGAGTTGAGCGACGCGATCGGCGGGGGTCTGCTGGAGGACGCGCTGATCGGGGACGTGGACGGGGCGGGTTACACGTTCTACCTGGACGAGCACCGGGTGGCGAAGGGCCTGCCGCGCAATGAGCGGGCGGGGGTGCTGGCTGCACGGTTGGGGCACGTGAACCGGGCGTGGCTGGCTGACCTGCGCGGTGACGTCCTGGTCCTGGGTTGTGACGGTCGCCTGGACGACGTGAGCGTGCCGCGGTTCGTGGTGGAGGCTGCTGACCGGTCAGGGCTGGTCGTGCAGCCGGTGGGGGCCGACCGGTGACCGCGCCCGGGGTGCAGCGAGTGGTGGCGGGGTATGTGGCGGTGCCTGCGCACGCGGATTCCGCTGCGGCGGAGGGGATTGTGCGTGAGCGGTGGGAGTCGTTCGCGGTGTATGCGAGCCGGCCGGCGCGTCTGCTGAGCCTGATCGTGCTGACCGGCGCGTTGTGTGTCGGTGAAGTCCCACAGGCGGGTCAGGTGTCCGTCGGTGGCCAGGACCCGGTCGGCGATCTCGGCGAAGAGCCGATCGGTGGGGAAACGATCGCCGTTCTCGACATTGGTCAGATAGCCACGGTGGACCACGCGGCCCTGGACGCGGAAGAGATCGCACAGCCCCCGCCAGGGAAAGGCCGGCTCTGGCACGAGCGGCACGCAGCTCCAAACCGAAGAGCCGTGCGGCCGATGTCGGACCTGCCGCGTCAACGGCCTGTTCACTCACGTCGGGGCGCCCTTCCCTGGCCCGGCTGTCGTCAACATCGTTTGGCGACACGATACGGGTTCAGACGCGCGGATCTCCTGGGTTGGATGAACGCGACAGATCGGCACCGGCACGAGATGACCGATCACCCCACCCCCTCCCACGTCAGCGCCACGAGGCAAGGAAGCCCGCACATGAGCTACGCACCACCCGACCGATCTCAACGTGGCCGAAGGCCGGACAACGAGCTTGGCGCCGATCGCCTCCGTGCGTTACTGCGTACGACACTGCGTCTCGACGGCGACTGCGCCCACGCAGGCTGGCATGGCCCCGGCTCCTCCTCGCCCCAGCGGAAGTTCCCGCCCTCCACGACCGACCCGAGAGGAACGGCAGTCACGGTGATGTCTTCGATGTTCGACCGCCTGCCTGACGACGCCTGTCGCGGCGGTCTGGACGGGGTGACCCGGGCTGCGGGAATCGGGAAACCTCCTGGGCTGCGGGAGGAACCGGCCACCCGATCGCCGAGATCCCGGATCGCCGGGATCGCCGGGATCGCCGGGGGTTCCGCCCGGGTCTGGTCGCCGGGATCGGAGCAGGCGCAGGGCTTTTCGGCCGCGGCGACGGGTCCGGCTGGGTTCGGGGCGGGAGGCGGGACGGTGACCTGGACGTCTTGGCTCGGGCCGGACGACACCGAGCGGGAAGCCGACCGAGGGGGCGGGTTCGACCCGTCGCGACCGCATCCCGCACGGGTGTACCACCACTGGATAGGGGGGAAGGACACCTTCGGGCCGGACCGTGCCGTGGCTGACGAAGGTCGCCGAGATCGCCCCGTGGGTGGTGGCCGGCGCGAGAGGCAATCGGGCGTTCCTGACCCGTGTGGTCACTCACCTGGCCAGGGCCGGGATCAGCCAGTTCGTTGATGTGGGCTCGGGTCTTCCCGCCGCCGGGAACGTCCACGAGGTCGCCCAGGGCATCAAGGCGGACGCGAGAGTGGTCTACCTCGACCACGACCCGATCGTGCTGATCCATGCTCGGGCGTTGCTGGCCTGTGACGACCGGACCATCGCCGTCGCCGGGGATGCCCGCGACCCCGCAGGCATCCTCGGTAACCCTGACATCCGAAGGCATCTGGACTTCAGCCGGCCGATCGCGGTGCTGCTCCTAGGGTTGTTGCACTTCTTGCGTAATGACGACGACCCGGCCGGTGTCGTGGCGGCGTTCCGCGATGCGCTCGCCCCTGGCAGCTACCTCGCGATCTCGCATGTCGCCGATCTGCCCGATGAGGGCGGGCCTGCCCGGGCTGCGGCTACCCGTGAGGCCGTCGGAGTGTACGAGGAGATGGCGGCCCCGTTTGTGCTGCGGACCTCCGAACAGATCACCGGACTGTTCACCGGGCTGCAGTTGGTCGATCCGGGGGTGGTGCCGGTTCATCTGTGGCGTCCCGCCCGGGGCCGCCCAGGACCGGTGGTGCCGGTCCTGGGCGGGGTCGGCCAAGTGCCCAACCCCGGCCGCCCACCCCCCCCACGCGTGCCCGCAGGGCCGGTCGTGACCGGCGTCCCCGTCCCCGTCCTCGCCCCGAGGCGCCCGATGTCCCGCACCCTTGCGGGTGCCGTTCGGGGAGACCGGGTGGTGGCTCGTTCACCGCCCCTGCGGCAGGCAGTGGGAGTTCCTGGGTGAGGTCCGGCGCTGCGATTGCGGTGGCCGGCAGTGGAGTGTTGGAGGATCCCGGGCGGTGGGCCGGTTGAGTGACGACTTCTACCTGATCTGTTTCGCCGAGCAGACCGGGCGGGCGCAGGTCCCCGAGGCGGTGGCCGGGTTGGGGTTGGCGGGGGGCCTGCTGGGTGAGCTGGTGTTGGGCGGGCACCTGTTCGTCCACGACGGCCTGGCCTACCCGGCCGTCGGTGTCCCCGTACCGGCGGATCTGCTGCTGCGGGAGGTCCTGCACGTGATGTGGGGGCAGCGGCCACGCCCGGTGGAGACCTGGCTGCGGTTCCTGGCCGCAGACGCGGTCGCCGACATGCGCGCCCGGATGTGCGCGGCGGGCTTGTTGGCGCGGGTGCGGACCCGCCGCCTCGCCGTGACCGGGCGCCAGGTGTACCTGCCGACCGACTCCAACGCTGCGGCGTGGCCGGAGATCCGCCTGGCCCGGCAACTGGGCACCGGCCAGCCGATGCCGGTGCCGGACGGGGTGTTGGTCGGGCTGGTGCAGGTCACGGGGCTGCTCAAACACGTGCTGTGGGGTCCCGAACACGCACCCGGTTTCGCCTACGCCGACCAACTGCGCCACCTCCTGCCCCCCGGGTTGGCGGCGGTGGTGGCGCACGTCGAGGCTGCCGTCGGCCAGCGTGTCCTGACCCGCCGCGGCCTGTGACAACCGCGGCGGCCGGTACCGACCCCGAACCCCCGGCAACCGCCTCACCGCCCGCTTCAGCGTGTCGGCGGGGTGGTGACCGCAAGACCACCATGCCGCCCGCCTCCTGGTCCGGACCGACCAGGTGAGGGTGCGGCCCCGTTGTGGAAGGAGTGTTGTCGAATGGTTCGTCAGTTGGGTGCAGGCGAGGACATCACCGGAGCACTGGCCGAGCAACGCCTCGGCGCCGGCGCGGTGCTGTTCTTCGTGATGTCCGCCGCAGCCCCTCTCACGGTGGCCGCAGGCACCCTGCCCACCGCAGTTTCGATCACTGGGCAGCTGGGCCTGCCGGCGGCGTTCGTCGTTGTCGGGCTCGTCCTGGGGGTCTTCTCGGTCGGGTACGTGGCGATGGGCCGACATCTGCCCCATGCGGGGGCGATGTACGCCTATGCCGCGCACGGCCTGGGCCGCTGGGCCGGTGTCGGGGTCGCCTGGATGGCGCTGCTGGCCTACAACCTGATCCAGGTCTCCCTGTACGGGGCGATCGGCGCCGCAGCGTCCCCCCTGGTCATGGACGCCGCCGGGATCGGCCTGCCCTGGTGGGCGTACGCCCTGGCCATATGGGCCCTGGTCGCGGTGCTGGGGATCACCCGGGTGGACCTCAACGGGCAGGTGCTCGCCACCCTCCTGCTGGCCGAGGTCACGCTCATCGTGGTCTACGACCTGACCTACCTCACGCATCCGGCGGCGGGGATGGCCTGGTCGGTGTGGTCGCCGGCCGAGCTCACCCGCCCCGGCGTGGGGGCGATCCTGGCCATCGCGGTGCTCGGGTTCGTCGGATTTGAGTCATCTGTCGTTTTCAGTGAAGAGGCCCGAAACGCCCGGAAAACGATACCGGCGGCAACCTATCTGGCGGTCGCCGTGATCGCGGTGCTGTACGGGGTTTCGGCGTGGGCGATGACCGTCGCCGCCGGACCCGCGCACATCGTGGCCGCCGCCCAGGACCATGGCCCGGACCTGGTGTTCACCCTGGCCGTCGCCCACCTCGGCGACACCGCGGGCACGTTGGGGCAGGTGCTGTTCTCGACCTCGATCGTCGCCGCCGCCCTGTCGTTCCACAACACCATCGCCCGGTACATCTTCGCCCTCGGCCGCGAACACGTTCTCCCGCAAGTCTTCGGGCGCACCTCCGCCAGTGGCGCACCCCGGGCCGGGTCGATCGCGCAGACCGTGGTCGGGCTGGCCGTGATCGTCGCCTTCGCGGTCGCCGGGGCCGACCCCGTGGTCCACCTGTTCTACCTCGCCTCCACCAGCGGCGCCCTCGGCATCCTGCTGCTGCTCTTCCTGGCCGGGGTGTCCGTGCTCGGCTTCTTCGCCACCGACCGGCGCGGGGAGAACGCTTGGCGCACCAGGATCGCCCCCGCGGTGTCCCTGGCCGGCCTGGCAGTCATGGTCACCCTCGTCATGGCCACCCTCGCCACCCTCCTCGGCGTCGGCGAGTCCTCACCCCTGCGCTGGGGCATCCCCGCCGCCTACGCCGCCACCGGCCTGGCCGGATGCCTCTACGGGCTGGGGTTGAAGGCCAGACGCCGCCACACCTACACCGCCATCGGCCGCGGCGCCCGCGCCACCACCCGCACAACCCCCACCGTGCTGCCCCCGACCCCCTACGCCCTGGAGCGCTGACCATGACCGTTCCCACCACGCCGTCCACCATCACCACCCTCACCGCAGCCGACCCCACCGACCCCACCGACCCCGGAACCGGCAACGGCAGCGACCTCGACGTCGTCGCCGGGCTGCTCGCGACCGCGTTCGACGAACCCGTCACCGGCTGGCTGGTCCCCGACCCCAACCGCCACCACCCGGTGATCACCGGCCTGTTCACCCTCATGGCAGGCGACGCCCTGGCCGGCGGCGGCTGGGTCGACGTCCTCACCGGCCCCGACGGCCAGGGCGCCGCCGCAGCCATCTGGTTCAACCACACCACCGGTGAGGCCGACAGGCCGACGCCGAGCCGGTCGACGGGCCGGACCCGCGGCTGGACGAGGTCTTCGGGCCCGACGCCGCCCGCTGGCACACCCTCGACGCGCTGATGACCCAAACCCACCTGAGCGGGCCACACCACTACCTGTTCGCCATCGGTGTCCTGCCCCACCTGCAGGGCAACGGCCTCGGCGGACACCTGCTCACCCACGGCCACCAGCGCCTCGGCGGGCTACCCGCCTACCTCGAAGCCACCAGCCCCGACAGCTGGCGCCTGTACCACCGCCACGGCTACCACGACCTCGGCCGCCTCGACCTGCCCGACGGCCCGAGCCTGTGGCGGATGTGGCACACCCCCAACCCGGCCCAAGCCGCCGACTGACCACCCCAACCGTGACCGACCAGGCTGTTTCGGTAGGTGACCGGGGTACGCGTGACCTCCCGTCCCGCCGCGCCAGGGGCGTGGCGGGACGGGGCGCACCTGGCTCCGGCTCAGCCTTCCGCCGGGGGATGGGGGATGGGGTTTCGGTTCCGGGGGGGCTGAATCGGGCATCGCTGTGGGCCGGGAAACGAGTGGGCGGCGTCAACCGGTCGCGTCCACGCCGACGCCGACGGGTCCTTGAACACCCGCCCCAACCGGCACCCACGCCGCTCGACCGCCTCACGGCCCATCTCCTCCTGGTCAACAACCTTCACGTCTCCCCGGAGGCGGCCAGGGACAGCCGCGCGTAGACGTCGATCACCGGCTCACGCTGTGCCGGGATGCCCCGTTTCCCGCCCTGACCTGTGCGTACGTTGCCCATGCCCATAGATGTTTCTCATTTGGTAGACGCCCATCGTGCGCAGAAGGCAACGGCGCAGGCCTCACCCTCCTGAGGCGGCTGTGGGGTCAGTTCAGGGGCTCTTACACGCTCAGTCCGGCTCCACGTGATCGGTCACGAACGCGCGCAACGAGGCCGCGGAGGCGTCCCGGATCGGCGCCATCCGGCACCGGCCCAACCCCTTCGGCTCGTGGACCTCCACGGCGATGCAGGTGAGGACCTTCTTGCCCCGAGCCCGCCCGCCGCGCAGCCCCGGCTCCTCGCCGCCGATGAAGGTCTCGCCGATCTCCAGCGTCCGCTGCACGCTCTGCGCAGAGACACCTTCCTTGCCGATGGCGAACTGCCAGCAGACGGTGAACCACACCGTCAGCGGCGTCCTGGTCCGGTCGAAGATCGTGCCCGCTGTCACCGACGTCCGTGCCTTGCAGGCGGCGCACTCGAAACGAGCGTCTCCCAGCCGCCCTGTCTGCCGACATGAGCGCAGTCAGGACAGACGAACCCGTCCGGCCAGCGCAGCCACTCCAGGTAGTCCAGACAGTCCGCATCGGTCCGGAACCATGCCTGCATCTCCCCAACCGAACGGGGCTAGTGCACCCCAGCCCGAGGCCGATCCACCAGATCAGGCTACTCCGGTTAGATGGATACCCCGATCAGCGCAATACCACCCTGACGGAAAGATGCACCCCGCCGTGGGGCACTGCCCTAAACTGAAGGGCGATTAGTACTCGTTTGAGATGATTTGAACCGACCGGGTCACGCTTAGGTCACAATCGACGGCCACCGTAGAGTGACCGAGCCGTCGCGATTGGTGGTGTCACGGTCACTGTGGCTCGCGTGGGCCGCGCCGGGACGCCGGAATGTGGCGTAGTGATGGCCAGTTGGTGTCGTATCCGCGGGATTCGCCGAGACACCCAGTCGCCAGATCCGACAACCGCCATTGCCGGAGAGCGCCGTGAAGGTGCCCATCCAGGACCAGCATCACCGGACAGTGACGGCCCGAACACGAACCGACTTGATGCACGACTGGCACCGTCGAGCAAATCGGTCTAAAACGACCTATTCGACCTCAAGTTTAGGGCAGTGCGCCGTGGGGGCAACTGGGCAATTACGCACTGTGTTCTATTGAGGTCCAGAAGGGTTGAGGTTTCGATCGGAACTCGTAACTCCGCATTCGTCCACCCTAGGCTCAGATCTCCGGAAGTCCGCGAACTGCAGGGCCTTGATCTGTGGCGACGTCATGGAGGACCTCTGCGAAATGGTGTTTAAGTCACCCCGCGCCTACCTGTCGGTAACTGCGGATTCTCCTGTTGAGGGTTCGAACGACCGTAGAATCTCGCGCCAACCGTGCTGAGGTGATGAGTGATGCAGCTACAAGATTGTCTGTCTCGGGCGGGACTTCAACTCGCACGCTGAGGCGACTTCCGGAGGTCCGAGGCTCGGCGACTGTACTGAACACAACACAGGGGATTCGATTGCTGCTCTGGTCCACCGTCACCACCTTGTCCGACTGTCCGACCGGGCGAGGAAGCGCCGGATCGCAATCCTCGTCGTGGCCGGTTTGGGCTGCATGGCGGGTGTCAGCTGCGGCATGAACATGAGGAGACGAGGTGAGGGTAAGGCGTCCGGGCATCGATTGAGCAGATTCAACTGAACGATACAAGACAGATCACGTTTGATCTCAATGATCAAGCAGGAAACCTTCGAACTTCGGGATCCCAGGTGGCTACTCGTCGCCCAATTCGGGGAATCGCTCCGGAAAGGAACGGTAATGGGCGCGGTCAGAAAGTCGCGGCGCATTGTGGGTAAGTATTCGGCCAACCCGTGGGATCTTGGTCAGCACCCGGCCTCTGACCAGGGCAGACGCCAGGCGCCTCCACGGGATCACCGAATACTTACCATTGTGGGACTCTACTTGTTGGCAGCACTTGCAGGAGTAGGTGTTGGCGCGTCAGGCGGCGTGCTTCCCGCACAGGCGTATAGGTAACCAGTCAGGGGTAGGCGGTCAGGCTGCGAGGGCTGCCGTGGTTGTGGCCCGGCGGGGTGGCATCCAGGTGGTGCCGTTGAAGGCGTCGTTGATGGCGTCGAGGGGACGGCGGGCGTGGTTGGCGGCGGTGGTCAGGTAGGAGCGGATGCGGCAGTGGCGTTGCAGGGTGGTCAGGGTGCGCCAGCAGCCGGAGACCTTTTCGGCGAGTTTGAACCCACGGATGGCGGCCTCTGATCCGTTGTTCGTGGGTGGCACATCGGTGCGGGTGGTGAACAGCCACACCTGGTCGGCCTTGCGTTTGAGCCGTCTGGCCAGGACCAGGCCGGGGTGGTTGCCCTTGGGCCAGGGCCGGGAGGTGTTGATCGAGATCCCGCAGGCCACGGCCTGGTCGAACTTCTTGCGGGCCACGGCGATCCGGCCGGGGTCGAGGGGGATGTCGTCGCGGCGGAACAGGTTGAACGCGTGGATCGCCAACCGCAGGGCGTCGGCGGCCTGGATGCTCCATACCTGGGTGTCCGGGTCGATGTCGATGACGTCCTGCAGGTGGCGCAGCAGGTGCGACAGGCACTGCTGGACCCCGGCCAGGTCCTCGTCGTAGGAGACGTAGCCGCCGAAGTCGTCGCGGACCAGGACCCCGGTGTAGTTGTCCAGGATCCCGAACCCGCTGATCGCCTTCTTGGTCCGGGTTCCGGCCGCGCCGTACCAGACCAGATCCGGGCCGCCGCCGGTGTAGGCGTGCAGGGTCCGCACGGTGAACACGTGCGGGTTGGTGATGTCCTGCCCCGTCTTGGCGGCCTCGGCCGCAGCGCCGGAGGCGGTGACCGGGGCGGGGGTCTCATCAGTGCCCAGCACGTCCTGCTCGCACAACGAGGCCTTCAACGCTTCCTCGAACCCGGCCGCGGTCAACGCGGTGTCCAGGCGGGCCAGGCACGACGACACGAACCCGGTCGACACCGGGACGCCCAGCATCGTCGACATCATGTCCGCGGCGCGCTCGATCCCGATCACGTCCTGAGATGCCAGCCACGTCGCCGCCGCGGTCACGTTCGGCCCGTAACAGGTAGGGCCGCCGCGAACCCCGGCCGGCAGATCCGCGGTCGTAGCGCAACCACACGAACAGACCCGCCGCATCATCAGGTACTCGGTCACCTTCAACGCCAACGTGGGCAGGTCGAACACCTGCACACTCCACGCCACCGAACCCTCCGCCCCCGCGAGGCCAGCCCCACACCCCGAGCACGCCGGCGGCTCCACCGGCTCCTTGTGATCCGGCTTGGCCACCTTGGCCAAGCCACTACCACGGCGCCCCGGCTGCCCGCCCTGCTTCCGCTTACCCCCGCCGCGCTTGCCCTGACCACCCGGGCCGTCACCACCCCCAGGCGACTTGCCGTCACCACCGTCATCTGCCCGGCCCGCCCACCGCTTCTCGGCCCGCGCCTTGGCCTTCGCCGCCGGCCCGTCCTTACCCGGGGGCAACGAGGAATTCGACGAATCCCGGCCCGCAGCCCGCCGGGCCGCCGCCAACTCCGCCCGCAACACCTCGATCAGCGCCGCCTGCTCGTCCAACTGCATCCCCTGCGCCACGACCAACGCCGCCAACTCCTCATACGAGGGCAGCACAGGCGACTTGGGCGACTCGGACACAACCCACAGTCAAACCCGATCAACACCCCAACGCCAGCACCGACACGCCGTGGATCGGGAGGGGGCCTGACTGGTTACCTCTGCCCAGCGAGCCGGGGTTGACAGGCGCCCAGCCTGGATCTTTCACGGGGGGTGACGGGGCTGGTCCCTCGGTCGTCAGCCTGGCTTTTTGATCATGTTTTCCGTTCGGTGGGTAGGGTCGGGGTCCGACTGTCGCGTCGGGGGCGCCGGGTTCCACTGTCCGGGTCCTTCGGTTCCTGGTCGTCGGGATGGGTCGGTGCCTGGGGTCAAGGTGGTGCGGGCAGGGCCTTGACCGCTGTCCAGGCGGCGATCAGGTGTGTGGTCCAGGGCCAGGTGCTGCGTAGGTGCAGGTAGGTCTTGCGTTGTCCGCGGGTGGTTCTGCCGGGGACGTTGAGCAGGCGGAAGCGGAGGGTCTTGATGGAGGCTTCACGCAGGTCACCGGCGGGTAGGGCGAGGTGGCGGAAGGCGGCCAGGAGGGAGGCGGTCATGGCTACGACTGCGGTCCAGGCGACGTTGATGTTCCAGTGCCGGGACGGCCACCGGCCCAGCCCGATGGCCTTGGCCTGTTTGATGTCGTCCTCGACGTGGACGTGGGAGCGGTGGCGGGCGTCCAGCCAGGAGACCTGCCCGATGACCGCGTTGACCGCGATCAGCTGGTAGCGGCGGCCCCGGGTCTTCTCCCGGTCGCTGGCCCGCTTGAGGTACTTCGGATGCAGGGGTTCGTCGCGGGCGATGATCCGAAGGCCGGGGATCTTCTCGTGCCATTCGGTCAGGTCGAGCAGGCCGGTAATGTCGGCGACCCGGGTGTCGTCCAGGAGGTTGCCGTCCTGGTCGATCCCGTTGTGCCACACCGCTTCCGGGGTGGCGTCGATGGCGTTGATCTCCCGGTCGGTGCACGCCCAGCCCACGGAGAACTCCCAGGTTCGGCCCTTGACCCCCCCGGCGGCGATGTGCTCCAACAATTTGTGGGAGAACCCGGCCCCGTCCAGGCGGACCAGGACCTTGCGCCGGTACTTCCCGGGGATCGAAGCGATCGCGGTGTCCAGGGCGGCGATGTTGTCGGCGGCGTCGTTGCTGGTGGCGTTGCCGGGTCTGGGGTCGATCACCAGGATGTCGTCGACGTTGTCGCAGGTCGCCAGATTCGGGACGAACCCGACACCGCCCTTGTAGGTCGGTTTCGCGTTCTCTTTCTTGTCGCTGGACGCCGTCACGACGGAGGCGTCCAGGTCGACCACGGTGATCCCGGTCAGTTCCCGACCGGCGACCTTCAACCACGGAAATCCTTCGGGACGGGCCTCCAGTTGGCCCCTGTGGGTGCCCGAAACCTCGCAACAGCTACGCGACCTGCGCATATTCGTGGATCAGGCCGCCGAGCCGGTCGCGTCTGATCACCGTGGCGGTCTGGGTCCGCGGGCACCGGCGGGAGCGCTCGAAGCGGCGCGGCTTGGCTGAGGGACCGGTGCGGGCGGTGGGTGTTGAAATGGGTCCTCGTACTCGCCCAGCACGCTTGCGGGCGTGTGCGGCGTTGACGATGAGGATCCGGTCCAGCAGCTCGCGGCGGACGCTGCCGACGAACCGTTCGCAGATCGCGTTCGCCACGGGTGCCCGGACCGGGATCTTGATCACGTCCGCGTCCAGCGAGGTGAACACGGCGTCGAACGCGGCGGTGAACCGGGCGTCCCGGTCCCGGATCAGGAACCGGACCCGTCGGCCGGCGTCGTCCAGGTCCATCAGCACGTTGCGGGCCTGCTGTGCCAGCCAGCCTCCGGTCGGGTGTGCGGTCACGCCGAGGATCCGCACCCGGCGGGTGGCGTGCTCGACGGTGAAGAACACGTAGAGCCGCCGCAGCAGGATGGTGTCGACGTGGAACAGGTCGCAGGCCACGATGCCCTCGGCCTGGGCTGTCAGGAACTGCTGCCAGGTCGGGCCCGACCGGCGTGGCGCCGGGTCCAGACCCTGCGGCCTTCAGGATCGACCAGACCGTCGAGGCGCCGACCCGGTGGCCGAGACCGGCCAGCTCGCCGTGGATCCGCCGGTAGCCCCAGTCGGGGTTCTCCGACCGCCAGCCGTTTCACCAGTGCCCGCAGACCGGTCGGGGTCGACGGACGACCCGGTGGCCGGGTCGCCGCGGTGGTCCACCGTCGGGCGACCAGACGTCGATGCCAGCCCAGGATCGTCCCCGGCGTGACGAGCATGCCGACCCGTCGTGCCGGTGGCAGCCGTAGCGCCAGCGCCGCGATCATCGCCCGGTCCGTCCACGTCAACCGCGGCCGCCCGACCTGCCGTTGCAGCACCGCGAGTTGATGGCGCAGCACGAGGATCTCGACGTCCTTCGCCGCGTCCGAACGGGCCAGCAGCGCCAGTCCACCGACCAGACGACGAGCGATCAGGTACCCCAGACGCAATCCCATCCACCGATCATCCCAGCCCGGCCGGACCGCCAAAACCCCAGCTCAACGCCTGCGCACCGGGTTTCGGGCACCCACAGGTTCATCTACTTCCGGAGATCTGGGGTGTGAGCAAAGACCGCCATGGTGGAGTTGAGTCGATTTGAACCCTGGCCACGGATTGGGCTTCTCTCTCGGGTCATGCCTGCAGCAACAGCAACCCTTCGTGCTCCACCGAGTCTTCATAGTCTTTGATGTTGAATGTAGCCAGCGGCAGATCACGCGAAAGACAACAAGCTGCGATCCAGGCGTCATTCGCTGGCCGAGGCCGACCGCGCCTTCTCGCCGCACCGCAGATCTCTCCCCAAACCCGGCATATGTCATCATCCGAGTCGATGACGACCACGCGAGACAGCCAACGTTCAGAGGTGTCCCCGGCCACCAGCGCCCCAATTACGAGCCCAAGCCCATTGCCACAACTCGCCGACCGTCACAAACGTGACACACCACGACGGTCCGAGTAAGTGCGCACCAAGGGAACCCACCGGCTTGCCCTTGATGAGGCGAGATGACACGTCCGTATCGAGCACAACGTAGGTCACGAGCTACCCAAGGTCCGAACGACGAGCCGCCTGGACATACCGCAAGAACTCGTCCAACTCCTCGTCTGAGCCGAAGACGCCGTCCTCCTGCATGTCCTCCAGCGAGGTGACTGGCCGTACGCCCTTGCGCCGCGCCAACTCATCCAGCGACACGCGCCTGCCCCAGCGCGACGGCTCGTCTACGAGCTCTGCACCACTGGTCATGGCCAATCACCTCCCCTGGCATCATCCCACGCCACCGCCCCCTCGGCTCCCGTTCCCACCTGCCTGCATCCAGGGCGGAGTATCACCAGACTCGGGCATGAGGCGCCTGCGGCGGCAGAGGTACAGCAGCGAAGTACAGCAACCAGGGCGACCAGAGGCGCCCTCCGTCCCTCGCGGCGCCGCCACCCAGCGGCAGCGACCAGCGCCGACCCTGCCGCCGAGAGTTCGGGACGAAGAGGCCGTGGGTTCGAATCCCGCCACCCCGACCCAGCATCGCCGCAGGTCAGGAGCCCTTTCTAGGGCTCCTGACTCTGTTTTGTCAAGATCGTCCGTCCAGGATTCGTCCAGCGAACCAGGTTTGTGCAGCGTGGTGGAGCCAACTGCGGGTCAGTCGCGGACAGTGGCAACCCAGCCCCGTCGGGCACCACCGAATCCTCCGCGACGCCCGCCGGACAGCCCCAGCCCAGGCGTCGCCGCCTGACCGATTCCGAAACGCCGGGGGGCGACGCATCGACCGGGTACACGTCCACCCGCCGCAAGTGTCGCCTGCCAGAGTGCGCGACGACACCACGCTCCACCGTCTGGCCGGTATTGTGCCGTCTCAGAACCCCAATTCGGGCCGTGAGCTGGGCCTTTTCCGAGTCAGGCTGCCCGTGGTACTCGCTGATCAGGCAGCCGAGGATCGGCCGGCGTTGGATCGTTGAGCCTGTCGGTGGGTGCGTCGGGGCAATACGCGGCTGGGGTGGCCGTTGATCGAGCGACTGGTGTGCGCGGTGCCGGTTGTAGTGCTCGATGTACTGGTTGAGGACGGCGGTCAGATGACGGCGTCCGGTGATCAGGAGTCGGTCAGTGCACTCGGCGCTTGCTGTACCCACCCAGCGTTCGGCGTGGGCGTTCGCTCTTGGCGCCTGCGGTGGGCTCTTCAAGATCCGAAGGTCTGTGTCGGTCAGGACGGCGTCGAACGACGCGGTGAACTTGGTGTCGCGGTCACGGATCAAGTATCGGAACGTGCAGCCGACGTCGTCCAGGGCCGTGACCAGGTTGCGGGCAGCTTGAGTCACCCACGCCGCGGTGGGGTGCCGGGTCACGCCGAGGAGGCGAACTTTGCGGGTGGCAATCTCAATGCAGAAGAACACGTACACCTGCTGCAAGAACACGGTGTCGACGGTGAAGAAGTCGACCGCCAGGATCCCGGACGCCTGAGCGCGTAAGAACTCTGTCCAGGACTGCCCGGACCGTCGCGGGGCAGGGTCGACACCGGCGGCGCGCAGGATCCGCCACACCGTCGCCGGTGACACCCGGTAGCCCAGGTTGACGAGTTCGCCGTGGATCCTGCGGTGGCCCCACCCGTCGTTCTCGGCGGCCAGCCGCAAGATCAGGCGCCGGACCTCGGATCTCGTTGACGGTCGTCCGGGACGCCTGCGGGGGTAGGTCCACTTCCGGGCCACCAGTTCCCGGTGCCAGCGCAGTAGCGTGGTTGGGGTCACGAAGAACGCCGACCAGCGCTGACGGGGAAGCACCCTGTGGGTGCCCGAAACCTCGCAACAGCTATGCGACCTGCGCATATTCGTGGATCAGGCCGCCGAGCCGGTCGCGTCTGATCACCGGGATGGTTGGGTCCGCGGGTACCTGCGGGAGCGCCTGAAGTGGCGCGGCTTGACCCAGGGACCGGTGCGGGCGGTGGGTGTTGAAATGGGTCTCGTACTCGCCCAGCACGCTTGTGGCGTGTGCGGCGTTGACGATGAGGATCCGGTCCAGCAGCTCTCGGCGGACGCTGCCGACGAACCGTTCGCAGATCGCGTTCGCCACAGGTACACGCACCGGGATCTTGATCACGTCCGCGTCCAGCGAGGTGAACACGGCGTCGAACGCCGGTGTGAACCGGGTGTCCCGGTCTCTGATCAGGAACCGGACCCGACGGCCGGCGTCGTCCAGGTCCATCATCACGTTGCGGGCCTGCTTGTGCCAGCCACCGGCCGGTGGGGTGGGCGGTCACGGCGAGGATGCGCACCCGGCGGGTGGCATGCTCGACGGTGAAGAACACGTTGAGCCGGCGCAGCAGGATGGTGTCGACATGGAACAGGTCGCACGCCACGATGCCCTCGCACTTGGGCGGTCAGGAACTGCTGCCAGGTGGGTCCTGACCGGCGTGGGGATCGAGGCCCTGGGCCTTGAGGATGGCCCAGACCGTGGAGGCTCCCACCCGGTGGCCGAGCCCTGCCAACTCCCCGTGGATGCGCCGGTAGCCCCAGCCGGGGTTCTCCGAGGCCAGGCGTTTCACCAGTGCCCGCAGACCGGGCGGGGTCGAGGGGCGACCCGGTGGCCGGGTCGCCGCGGTGGTCCACCGCCGAGCGATCAGACGTCGATGCCAGCCCAGGATCGTCCCCGGTGTGACGAGCATGCCGAGTCGTCGGGCCGGTGGCAGTCGTAGCGCGAGGGCCGCGATGATCGCCCGGTCCGGCCACGTCAACCGGGGCCGCCCCACCTGCCGTTGCAGCACCGCGAGTTGATGGCGCAGAACGAGGATCTCGGCGTCCTTCGCCGCGTCCGAACGGGCCAGCAGCGCCAGTCCGCCGACCAGACGACGGAGCGATCAGGATACCCCGAGACGCAATCCCATCCACCAGATCATCCCAGCCCGGCCGGACCACCAAAAGCCCCAGCTCAACGCCTGCGCACCGGGTTTCGGCCCCACAGGTCAGAGCCGGGAGTGCATCGGTCGATGACGAGGTCGGCGGCCTTCGGGGGACGTCGTAGCCGTCAGGCCAGGTATTGACCAGCAGGTCAAGGTCGGTGCAGAACTCCGCGTCGTCGAGTCTTGGCGCGAGGTTGGCGGCGGCGTTCTTGGCCGTGTAGGCCGACAACGGCCGGGTCAGGGGGTGAACGCGGTGAGGCATGTCGTCCGGGTCCAAGCGCAGATCGGTCAAGGCAGGTAGAGGTCGAACCAGGTCGCGTCCCCTTCTCCCGCTGGCTACAGCTCGCGGATCTTGCGCGCAACCAGTTCGGGGGTGGTGAAGGTCGCGCACCAGTGCGGTTCCGGACCACGCCCAGGAGGAGGTCACGGTGAAGGGCACAGCGAGCAGGGGCTGGGGGGACGTCATGGGTGTTCACCTCTCCTTGACCCGCGGCCGTCGTCCCCGGCATCGGCCCGCAGGTACACCTTGGGGTTCGCGCGATCCGGTGTCCACGGCGAACCCGAGGTCACGGCCCAGGCCGGTCAGGCGGCGGTGAGGTCCTTGATGCCGCCGCGGTGGTGCGGACGTAGTCAAGGTCCTCGCTGTAGCGGCGTGGGGTGTCCAGGTGCAGCTTGTGCAGGCAGGTGCCGCCCCGGAACACCAGTTCGCCGCCGAGGTAGGGATGGTTGGCGACCTCGATGATGAGCCGGCTGAGCAGCAGGTCCTGTTCGACCTGGCGCGGGTTGGCCACGGCGCGGTCAGCGACCAGGCGGCGACCGCCGTGGCGGGGATCACCGGTCAGGCTCCACGTCGGTGTTCACCAGGAGCTGCCACACCGTTTCGCGGGTCCCACGTCGTGGCCCCTGGGGGGTCAGCACCGGCGTCCGCGCCAACGGCCGGGCGCCGACCAGCGCGTGCAGGGGGTCCAGGTCGACCGGCGCGCCGACGACCTGCAGGAGGTAGCCGACCCTGCGGGCCGACCCGGCAGGAAACCGGGCCGCCAACTCGGCCAACTCACCCCCGCACAGCCCCGGGTCGGCTGCCATCTCGGCGAGCATTATATCCTCACATTCACCTGCGACGGCGTCGGCGAGGCGATCTGGGGGGACATTCTCCCGCTGGCATCTCCTGCGTTCTCCGTCTCCGGAACGGTCCATGGCCCATCAGGGGCGGATCTTTCGTATATCGTCATCGAGGCCACGAACGAATCGGTCGACGATAAACCCTTCTGGCAGGGGTTGACGGACACGAACGGCGACTACACGATCGAGATGGGGCCGGATACCGCCGGGAACCCGTGGAGCATCGTCATCAACCAGGTGCCCCCGCCCTATACGGTGACGCGGCGTGACACGCAGGTCGTGATCGACGGGCACCTCACGGGGATCGACTTCACCCTGTGGGCGGCGGCGGCACAGGTGGTCGGCCACCTCATCGACGACGCGGGCGATACGCTGGCGTACGAATCCGTCTATATCTCGAGGATCGATTCGATGGGGGGAGGCTGGGTGGGTTACGGGACCCAGACCGACGCCTCGGGCAGGTTCTGGATCGGAATACCGCTCGGCGATCTGACGGGAAGGCCCTGGAACATCGCCCAGTCCTACAACACCGGCACCCCCATCACGACCCACATGCTGGCGGCGGGGAGACTGCCGGTCATCAACGACGGCGACAGCCTGGCGCGCGACCTGGTCTCGTATACCGTCAACTCATCGATCCAGGGATTCGTGCAGGTCGACGGCGCGGCGCCGGGATTTTCCCTGGAACTCTTCGCCTCCAACCAGGACTCCGGTCAATCGTTCATCACGACCGATCCCGTCACGGGGAGTTTTTCGATTCCGGTGAGCGACAAGATCTACCACTATGATCTATGGCCGATGAACTTTTTCGGGCCGTATTCGTGGGGGCAGGTCACGGCGCACCCGGGCGACGCGGGCGTCATCTTCAACATCACGACCGTCGGCGTGCGCGACGAGGGCCCGCTTGTTCCCTCCGAATATTCGCTCGGGCAGAATTACCCGAACCCGTTCAATCCGCTCACCACGATTCCCTACGCGGTGGCGGAGCGCTCCGACGTCCTCCTGATCGTCTACGACATGCTGGGACGGCAGGTAGCGACGCTGGTGAACGAAGTGCAGGAGCCGGGAATGAAGACGGTCACGTTCGACGCGGCCTCGCTGCCGAGCGGAGTGTATACGTACAGGATCGTCGCGGAAGGCTTCACCGACGTGAGGAAGATGGTGGTCATGAAATAACTCCGGGCCGGATCCTTCACACAATCAGAGCCCCGGCCCGAAACGGCCGGGGTTTTTTATTGATACCGGGGACGGAGGGGTGGATGGTCCGTGCATTGATATTCGTTCGCATCGTGGTTATATTCCCGCAGGATGGCGCCCTGTGGAATGAGCGCGTGACGTCCGAAGATCGTGCGTCGTCCCATTGTCGTTCGGGAGAGGAAATACCATGAAGGACCCATCGATGTATCCCGCCACCGTACCTGGCGTGACATCCCGGTCGTTCACCGGAATCCTGGCGATCTGCTGTTTCACCCTTGCGTCGTGTGCGGCGAAGAGCGACAGGGGCCCGCAGATCACGCTTCTCGATTTCAAGACGCAGAACGTCGAACGGTTGCATTCGGGGCTCGAGCGTCTGGTGGGGGAGGACAGCGCGGGATTGGCGGCGATGGAGTATGTGCGGAATTATGAGGACGACATTGCGGAGTACTACCCCGTCACCAAGGCCGCACCTGAACCGAAAATGGACCCGGATTCCAGGGCAAATTGGTGGGGAAGAGAGTGGACGGATTTCATTTACAGGGAATGGGCTGCCCAACAAAAACTTAACCCCCAAATTCCTCCGGTGATCGATCCCGCGACACGGACATTCATCTCATTCCTCGAAAGCTCGCGGGTCACCGCGATGACCGACCTCAGGAAGAACAACGAGGAGTTTCTTGCGAGCGGTGCTGCGTCGGCGGCGAAGATGGGGCTCGTGAACGCGTACGTCGCCACGACAGCCGCGCCCGCCCCGAATGACCTCGAACTCATCGTCGACCTGGTGGAACCGATGCTCGAGGCCCTCACGCCCCGGTGAGTTCGTCGAGGGCCGCGGCAATGCCCTCGATCTGTTTCCCGATTTCCTCCAACGGTACGGCGGCCTCGTTCATCCTGCCGGTATTCCCGGCGGTTTCGATCACCGCGCAACATCCCGCCACTCCGTTGATGCCGAGGTTTGAGCTGCTCCCCCGGAGCCGGTGCGCCGCCCGTGAAAGTCCTTCCTGGTCGGAGGCCCGGCAGGCTTCCCGCATCGCCTCGTGAAGCTTGACGATTTCCCCCTTGTAGAGGCCGGCGAGCTGTACGAGCAGCTCCGGCCCGCCCTGTAACTGCCTGATCTCGTCGATCCGGCGGGGATCGATGAGGTCGACCTTGCGCAGGTCCGGGATGGTACGGACGCCGGACGGTGAGACTCTGACAGGGTGGTCCTTCCGGATGATCAGCCCCCACCTCGCGATCCTCTGTTGCAGGTCTTCGAGCCTGATCGGTTTGCTGAGGTGGTCGTTCATTCCCGCGTCGAAACACCTGCGCCGGTCCTCCTCCATCGCGTACGCCGTCGTGCCGATGATGATCGGTTGTTTGTCCGCAGGAATGTCCCGCCTGATCGACCGTGTCGCCTCGAGGCCGTCCATCACCGGCATCTCGACGTCCATGAACACGAGGTCATATTCCCTTCCCTGAACGGCCCTGATCGCCTCGGCGCCGTTCGCGACGACGTCGGCGGTATATCCCATATGGCCCAGGATGTGCAGCATCAATGTCCGGTTGACCTGATTGTCCTCCGCGATGAGGAGGCGCAACGGGAGGCGGGATGCGAGGCCCGCGTCGAGCTTCGGCCGGACGGCGTCTTCGCGAACAACGGTCTTCGAACCGGCGAGGACCTCCATCAGGATCTCGTAGAGCTGGGATTTCTTCACCGGCTTCGTCACCTGCGCCGAGAAATAATCGTCGGCGGGCGTCCCCGTCTTTTCCTGTTGCCCCAGCGATGAAAGCAGGATCATCGGCAACTCCTTCCGGCTGCACAACGCGCGAACCTCGGCCGCGAGCCCCATCCCGTCCATCCCCGGCATCTGCATATCGAGGATTGCCACGTCGTAGGCATCGCCCCGTCGAATCCACCCGATCGCCTCCGATGTCGAGGTCGTGGCGGAGGCGATCATTCCCCAGTGCTCGCACTGGAGTCCGAGGATGGTCAGGTTCGTCACGTTGTCGTCGACGAGGAGTACCCGCTTGCCGGCGAGCTGCGGGACGCGTGAACGAGGCGGCTCCGTCCCCGACGGCGCCGCGGGGGATGTCGGGACCGTAAACGCGAACGTCGACCCCCTGCCCACCTCCGATTCCACCGTGATCGAGCCGCCCATCAATTCCACCAGCCGGGCGCAGATCGCAAGGCCGAGGCCGGTGCCGCCGAACCTGCGCGTGGTGGAACTGTCGACCTGGGTGAACGGCTTGAAGAGTTCGCGGATCTTTTCACGCGGGATGCCGATCCCGGTGTCGCGGACGATGTATCGCAGGACGAGCCCCGTCGCGCTGCGCGAGGCCACGGAGACGGAGACGTAAATTTCCCCCTTCTCGGTGAATTTGAGCGCGTTGTTCGTAAGGTTGATCAGCACCTGACGGAGCCGTGAGGGGTCCCCCACGATCGCCGCGGGGACTTCGGGGTCGATCGAGTAGACGAGGTCGATGCCGCGCTCGCGGGCCTTGTGGGCGACGAGCTCGAACGCGTCTTCGATGCACCGGCCGACGTCCACCGGCTCACGCTCCAGTTCGAGCCGGGTCGATTCGATTTTCGAGAAGTCGAGGATGTCGTTGATGACCGCCAGGAGGGATTCGCCGCTGAGGCGGATCGTCTCGAGGTACTCACGCTGGCGCGGCTCGAGCTGCGTTTCGAGCATCAGGCCCGTCATCCCGATGACCGCGTTGAGCGGCGTCCGGATCTCGTGGCTCATGATGGCGAGGAATTCCGATTTGGATTTCGCCGCGCGTTCGGCGACCTCCTTCGCGACACGGAGGTCGGCCTCGGCGTGCTTCCGCTCGAGGAACTGGCCGATCTGGCTCCCGAGCGCCTCCATCATCCGGAGGAGGTCGTCGTCGGGTTCGCGGATGTCGCGGTGGAAGAACTCCAGGACGCCGACGACGCCGGTGTCGATGTGGATGGGGAACCCGCACGCCGAGTGGAGCCCTTCCTTTGCGGCGATCGGCGCCCGCGGGAAGTTCGGATCGCTGGTGACGTCCACGATCCACACCGACCGGCCCTCCTTCCAGACCCGACCGGGGAGTCCGACACCGGGCCGAAAGCAGGTCGTCCGCGAGAACGAGTCGAAATCCGGTATGGAGAGCTCCGGGCGGTGCCAGACGTCGACGTTGCGGATCACGGTGTCCACCGGGTCGACCTGCCAGAGTCCGCCCACCTCCCAGCCCGTCGCCTCGCAGATCGTCCGGAGGAGTGCGGGGGCGGCCTCGGCGAGCGAGTGGGCGCCCGCGAGGATCCGGGCCACGGCGTACTGGACGCCCAGCCGGACCTCCGCGCGCCTGCGCTCGGTCGTGTCGCTGAAGGCGACGATCGCGAACTCGATCGTTCCGTCGGCGCCGTAGATCGGCGCCCCGTTGACCGTGATCGGGATCGCGCGGTCCTCGTGCCGGATTTCGAGGTCGTCGACGGTCACCGACAGGCCCGCGAGCGCCTTGACGATGGGCAGTTCCTCGGTCGGGCATTCCACGTCGGTTCCCCTGCGGAACACGCGGTACGTGACCGCGAGGCCGTCGCGATCGATGTCGCCGACGATCCCGCGTCCCAGCAGCCTCACGGCCTCCTGGTTCGCGTAGTACGGCTTTCCCGTTCCGTCCACGACGAAGATTCCCACCGGGACGGCTTCAAGGAACTGGAAGAGAGACTGGCTGCGCTTAGTTTCCATCGGTGAACGGGACGGTGATGCGGACCTTGTTGCCGGCGCCGAGGTATTCGAGCTTCATATTCATCCCAGCCATCGCGATTCCCCGGCCGTGGTTGTCGAACACCCTCGTCGCGTCGAAGGCGAGGTAATGTTGAAAATCGAAGCCGGGGCCCTGGTCTTCGACGTGGACGACCATCGCGTCGCGTGACTTCTCGATGCGGACCTCGACGTACTTCTCCGCGTGAGCGGGAAGCCGGAGCCTGCGGCGGACTTCCTCCCCCCAGGTCCCGGACGTCATCAGCTCCGATTTTTCGTCGTAGGTGATGCCGAGGTTCCCGTGCTCGACGGCGTTCAGGAGGATCTCGTGGATGGGCGTCGTCCGCTCGGGGACGGGACAGGCGTTGGAGATCCAGAGCGTGAAACGTTCGGCTTCCTCGAGAGTCCTGTACCGGAACGTCCCGGCGACGATTCCACCGAACGGATTCTGGCTCTGCGCCAGCCGGTCCATGAGGGCGAGCCTGGCGGCGTAATCGTTGACGGCGGCTTCGACGATCGAGATCAGGACCTGCGGGTTGAGCGGCTTGGTGAGGTAGTAGAACGCCCCGGCATCGATTCCCTCCCGGATGTTCTCGGTGCTGTCCCTGGAGGTCTGCATGACGACGGGCAGGTCGCGGTGTTGCGCCTGCTTTTTCAGCCAGCGGAGGAGGTCGATGCCGGTCATCTTCGGCATCTCCCAATCGAGGAGGATGGCGGAGAACCGTTCCTGTCCGGCCTCGATGCGGGAGCGGGCTTCCTCGCCGTCGGAGACGCACACCGGCGCATATCCGGCCTGTACGAGGGCCGTGGATATGGTCAGTTGAATGGACCGATCGTCGTCGGCGATGAGAACGGATTCAGCCATCGGACATCCCTGATGAGGTTACCTGATGGTGCCATGGTACGCGCGGGGTGATGATGGGCGTACTCCCAAAATATAGGAATCTTTCGGGGATAGTCAACCGGGCGGTTTTGGTATTCGCCGCCGCCGTGAGTATATTCCCTCGTATCCGCTGCGGAGCCATTATGAAGCATGTGTCGCCACCCGGTTCACCCCGGGATGCCATGGGAAACGGGAGGGAGACGGCCCTCCCCCCGGTCGCGTGCTCCGTCCTTCTCTTCCTATCCCTCGGCCTGCTCTCGTGTGCCTCGAAAACCGACCGTGGTCCCGCGATCACGCTCACAGACTTCCGCGCGCAGAACATCGAGCGGCTGCACGACGGAGTCATCGATCTCGTGGGCGAGGACAGCGCGGGAATCGCCGCGAAGGGGTACATCAGGGCATTCGAAGAAGACCTGGCGATGCAACTCCCGACACGGCCCGCGATGCCGGCGCCGGTGGATGAGCCTCCGGAATTAAACTTGAATGCGGAGCTTGCAATACTCTACGCACCCGGGGTGAACCAGAGCGCGAACGACAGGAGTGATGCCCTGATTGCTCCCGGCGCCGACCCAAAAATCCTCGAATTGAAACGATGGCTCGACGGACGGAAGATGGAAGCCCTGCGCGAACTCCGCCGGCAAAACGAGGAGTTCTTGTCCCGGCGTGACCGGGCTTCGGCAAAACAGGGCCTCGCCGCCGCGTACGTCGCGATCTCATGCGCCAATCTCCCGAACGAAGTGGAGACCATCACCGCGCTCGTCGAACCCCTGCTCGCCGGACTGACCACACCATAACCCGACTCCAATGGACACCACCGCGAAAAACCAAGTCAACGCAGGCGCCCTCGGCATCTTCCTCCTCGCGGGCCTCGGGCTCCTCGGGTACTTCATCTCGCACGGCCTGATCGGGATGAAGGAGCTCGACCGCACGATCGCGGTCAAGGGGCTCTCCGAACGCGAGGTCGCGGCCGACATCGCCATCTGGCCGATCAAGTTCATGGAGGCCGAAAACGACCTCGGCGCCCTGTACTCCGCGATCCAGAGAAAGAACAACCTGATCGTCGAGTTCCTCGGGAAGAACGGGTTCGGCGAGGGCGAAATCACCGTCTCAGCGCCGTCGATTACCGACAAGCGGGCGCAGGAGTGGAATTCGTCGGGCGGGACGGGGTTCCGGTATTCCGGGGTTTCGAACGTGAGCGTATACACCACGAACGTCCCGCTGGTGCTCGAAGCGAGGAAAAAACTCCTCGACCTGGGGAAGATGGGGATCGCGATCAGCGGGCAGGACTACGAATCGCGGATGACGTTCCTTTTCTCGAAGCTGAACGAGCTCAAGCCCGCGATGATCGAGGAGGCGACGAAGAACGGGCGCGAGGTGGCGGAAAAATTTGCCCAGGACTCCAACAGCGAGCTGGGCAAGATCAAGCGCGCGACGCAGGGCCAGTTCACCATCGAGGACCGCGACGCCAACACGCCGCACGTCAAGAAGGTCAGAGTCGTCGCGACGATCGAGTACTATCTCTCCGATTGAGTTTCGATTGAGTTTCGATTGGCGCCGGTCTACGCGCGCTCCATCCTGACCTTGTAGAGCCCCGCGACTGTCAGGAACACCGCGAGTCCGATCAGCGCGAGCGATGCGACCGCGTTGATGAGCGCGATGTCCACCCCTTCCGACCTCCCGAGGTTCGCGATCGTCAGTCCCCCCAGCGACCACAACGTAATCACCAGCACGAACATCATCGGCAGGAGCGTGAACCAGATGCGCTTGCGCGATTTATAAAGCCAGACGCTGATCGACAGGAGCGTGAGCGCGGCGAGGAGCTGGTTGGCGCTCCCGAAGAGTGTCCAGAAGTTCACCCACGACCCCTCGGGCGCGGTCGAGATGAAATAGACCGGGAGGGCGATCGTGAGGAGCGTCGCCGCCACCGACCCGGCGAATCCCTTCCAGCCGAACAGCTCCTGGATGATGTACCTCCCGAGGCGCGTGCACACGTCGAGCGTGTCGAACACGAACGTCGAAAACGCCATCGCGCCGAAGGTGATCGCGAAGGGGAGGTTCTCCTTCCCGATCAGTATCGTGAGGAAATTGCCGATCCCGTTCCCGTAGATCGTCCCCGGTTTCAATCCCCTGATGCTCTCAGGCGTGACGATCATGACGGTGACGAGCGCGATCAGTGCGACGAACCCTTCGGCGAGCATCCCCCCGTACCCCACCGGCTGCATGTGGGACTCGCGGTCGATCTGTTTCGAAGTCGTGCCGGAGCAGACGAGGCCGTGGAACCCGGAGCAGGCGCCGCAGGCGATCGTGACGAAGAGGAACGGGAACATCGAGCCGGTGAGGCCGCCGGCGTCCCAGCTTTTCACGGCGGGGGCCTGGATCTCGTATCCTCCGAAGAACACGCCGATCACGCCGAGCGCCAGCGCGAAGAACAACACGAACCCGCCCAGGTACCCGCGCGGCTGGAGCAGGAGCCAGACAGGCGCCATCGAACCCACGGCGCAGTAGGCCAGGATCAGCAACCCCCATGTCCGGGCGTCGAGGATGAAGAGGGTCGACATCTGCGTGCCGAGCCAGACGACGGCGAACGTGGCGGGGACGAAGATCACCGAGACAAGCCAGAGCGGGGGGTTCGAGGAACCGCTGGACGAGGCCCATCACGACCGCGAGGGCGAGGTACATCACCGCCGCGGCGGCAACCGCCCCGCCGGGGTCGAACGTCACGGCCGTCCCTTCGAGCTCCTCGATGCGGCTGACGAAGCTCCCCGCCGTGATGTCGGCGAACGCCACGACCACGTAGAGAAGCGCGATCCAGATGAAGATCATCATCGCGAGGCCGGCGCGGGGCCCGAGGTGCTCGCGCGTGATGGCTCGCGATCGAACAGGCGCCGTGACGCACCGACGCGGTGAGGCTGCTGAAATCGTGGACGGCGCCGATGAGCACAACGCCGAGGCTGATCCAGAGGAGGCAGGGGAGCCATCCCCAGGTCTGGCTGGCCAGGATCGGCCCGGCGATCGGTCCGGCCGCCGCGATCGCGGAGAAGTGCTGGGCGAAGAGATAGAACGGCTTCGTGGGGACGAAATCCACGCCGTCGGCCTGCTTGTGCGCGGGCGTGGGGCTCGAGTCGTCGGGCCTGAAATGCCCCGCGACCCAGCGGCCGTAGAGCCGATAGGCGGCCACCAGGAAGACCAGGAACGCAAGCGCGAGGATCGGAAGGCTCATCGGTTGTCCGGTTTGAATTCAGGAATATTGCTAAATTCCTTGGAATAGTGAAATCCGGAAAAACGAGATGAACGAGACAGACCAGAACTCCCTTCTGCCATACCTGAAAACCGGCATCGCCCTGCTCTCCTTCATCTGCCTGGCGATCCTCATCTATGTTCTCCACCAGGCGGGGGACGTGCTGATCCCCTTCGTGGTGGCGGTGTTTATCTATATGCTCCTCCAACCGGTCATTCAACAGTTGGGAAAGTGGCGCCTGCCCCGGGCGCTGGTGACCGTGGTGGCGATGGGCATCACGATCGTGACGGTCGCGGGGATTTCACAGGTCATCTACCGGAGCGTGGCGGCGTTCACAGGAGGGCTCCCTCAATACGAGGGGAGGTTCAACGAGCTCTGGGGGCGCATCGGCGATATGGTCGGCAGGACGCCGGCGTCGGCTTCGGGCGGCTGGAGCATCGCCGACGACCCGTGGGTCGCGGAATTCCTGAAGGGCGCGACGATCACCGACCTGGTGAAAATGCTGCTGACGTCGGCCAATTCTCTCCTGTCAAACCTTGTCCTGGTCTTTATTTTCCTCCTCCTGCTCCTGCTCGGGCGGGACCTGCTCCCCAGGAAACTGAAGCACGCCTTCAGTCCGTCCCTCGCCGGCCGGTTGACGGAAATGACACGCGGGATCCGCGCGAACATCCAGAAGTACCTCATGATCAAGACGGTCATGAGCCTGCTCGCGGCGTTCATCGTGATGCTCATTACGTGGTCGTTCGGGCTGGACTTCGTGATCGTCTGGGGCATCCTGACCTTCTTCCTGAATTACATCCCGAACATCGGCTCCGTCGTCGCGAGCGTCCTCCCGCTCCTGTTCGCGCTCGTCCAGTTCGATACTCCCATGACGGCGGTGTGGATCGGCCTGTCGATCTTCACGGTGAAATTCTCCATCGGCAACTTCCTCGAGCCGAGGCTCACCGGCAAACGCATCGACCTGAGCCCGCTGCTGATCATGTTCTCCCTGATCTTCTGGGGTTCCGTCTGGGGGATCGTCGGGATGTTCCTCTCCGTTCCGTTGACGGCGATCGTCAAGATCGTGTTCGACAACATCAAACCGCTCCAGCCGATCGGCATCCTGATGGGTGAGGATGTCAGGGAATCAACGGCGCCCCAGGCATGATTCCGTCCCGCCATCCGGTGCGCAGATCGTGGCCGGGAGCCGCACTCGTCCTGCTCCTGCTCGCGGCGTGCCAGGGACCGCAGCCGAGGGACGCGTCCGAGCCGCCCCCGGTCGACAACGACGATTTTCCGATCGCCTATTCACTCGGGACCTTCGACCGCAGGTTCGGCATCGGGGAGGGGGATTTTCTCCGGGTGGTGGGAGAGGCGAAAGCGGTGTGGGAAAAACCGGCGGGCCGGCCGCTGTTCCGGTTCGAACCGGGCGCGGAGTTCACGGTGAACCTCGTCTTCGACGAACGACAGGAGCGGACGATCGAGGCGAGAAAGGTGAAGGCGGCGATCGATTCACGCGGACGCTCGTACGACGCCCTCGTCTGGCAGCACACGAGACGATCGGAACGGCTCGCGGAATCGCAGGGCCGCTACGAGGCGGCGGCCGGGGAGTTGCAGAAACGCGTGGACGAGCACAACGCGCGGGTCGCGTACTGGAACGAGAAGGGCGGGGCCTCCGCCGGGGAATTCGAACGGCTGAACGCCGAACAGAGGGGGCTCGCGGCGGAGCAGGCGTCGCTCGAGCGGCTGGCGTCCGAGGTGAGCGACGACGTCGCCGCGGTGAACGAACTCGTGCTGCAGATCAACGACCTCGCGAGCGTCAACAACATCGAGGTGACGTACTTCAACGGCAAGTTCGTGGAGTCGCGGGAATTCGAGCAGGGGGTCTTCACCGGCCGGGACATCACGATCTACCAGTACACCGAGGTCGCCGACCTCCGCGTCGCGCTGGTGCACGAGTTCGGCCACGCGCTCGGTTTCGGCCACGTGCCCGACCCCGCGGCGGTGATGCATTACAAAATGGGCGGGCAGGATTTCACGAAGTCGCTCCTCGCGGCCGCGGACCTCGAGCTCCTGAGGAAGAAATTTTCGGAGGAGTGAGCGGCGGGACCGGACTGCGCGATGAAGCCGGTCCTACGCGAACAGCCCCGCGACGTATCCCGACGCCCACGCCCACTGGAAATTGTACCCCCCCAGGTGCCCGGTCACGTCCACGACCTCCCCGATATAATAGAGCCCCGGGACCGTTTTCGATTCCATCGTTTTCGACGACAGCTCGCCGGTGTCGACCCCGCCGCAGGTGACTTCCGCCTTCGAGAACCCTTCCGTGCCCGCCGGGACCACGCTCCAGGAGTGAAGCCCGGCAGCGATCCGCCCCAGCTCGTCGTTCGAAAACCGCGCGATCGGCCGGGAGGGAGCGAAACGCGCGCACCAGGCCGACACGAACCGCTTCGGGAGGATTTCGGAGAGGACGGTCGTGAGCTCCGCCCGTTCCGCGCGACGGCCGGTGAGAATCTCGCGCAGGTCTGCGTCGGGGGAAAGGTCGATCGTCAGCAGTCCGCCGGGGAACCAGTACGACGAGGCCTGCAGGACCGCGGGTCCGCTCAGGCCCCGGTGCGTGAAGAGGATGTTTTCCCGAAAGGAGGTCGTACCGCACGAAACCGTGGCGTCGATCGAGACACCGCTGAGGCCCGACGCGAACGACGAGGTCTTCGCCGGCGAGCGTGAGGGGGACCAGCCCGGGCCGGGGTTCGTTGACCCTGAGCCCGAACCGCTTCGCGATGCGATACCCGAGGTCTGTCGCACCGAGCTTCGGGATGGAAAGGCCCCCCGTTGCCACGACGAGGGCGTCGGCCGTAAAATCGCCGTCGCCGGTCGCGACGCCGAACCGGCCGTCCCCGGTGGCCCCGCGAACATCGCCGATGTCGCAGCCGGTCACGATGCTCACCCCGGCCGATGCGCACTCCTTTTCGAGCAGCGCGACGATCTCCCGCGAACTCCTGTCGCAGAAGAGCTGGCCCAGCTTTTTCTCGTGGTACCGGATCCCGTGCTTTTCGACCATCCGGATGAAGTCCTCGGGCGTGAACCGGGAGAGCGCGGATTTCGCGAAGTGGGGGTTGCCGGAGAGGTAGTGTTCCGCGCGGGTGACGGTATTGGTGAAATTGCACCGCCCGCCCCCCGAGATCAGTATCTTCTCGCCGATCCGGTCGTTCCGCTCGAGGACGACGACGCGCCTGCCGCGTCCGGCGGCGACGACGGCGCACATCAATCCCGCGGCCCCGCCCCCCAGGACGATCACGTCGGTGTGTGTCGCCTCCCCGCGGCGATTCATCTCACCGCGGACCATCACATCGCGGCGGGAGGCTTGTCCCCCGGCCGGTTTCCGCCCCGGTCCCCCGTTTGTTCCCCGAGCAGGAGATGCTTGTACCGCTGGTACGCGTACGAAACGGCGAGGAGGATCAGTCCGAGGCCGACGAAGGAGAAGATCCTGTAGAGCGTTTCGAGGAAGGAAAGATCGTAGACGAAGATTTTCAGGATCGTCAGGCCGAACAGGCCGATGGAGAAGAACCGCAGGCCCTTCGAGGCCTTCCAGATCCCCGCGGCGAGAAGCACGCCGGAGTAAAGGAGCCAGACGCCCGACAGCGCGAGCTGCTGGAGGTTCAACAGCTGGGTGACTTTTTCGGGATCCCGGTCGAGCGTACCCGGTTCCCCGACGTCGTGCAGCAATTTCCCGAAGTAGTCCCTCGTTTCTCCGGTGATCAGCGAGAAGATCATCACGCCCATGGCCACACCGAGGTATGCGCGGACGTCGGGGAGCCAGTCAGCCGCGTCCCGGTGGGAGGCGATCAGCGTCGAATGGACACCCATGGCGAAGAGCACGAGCAGGAACGACGCGACGCGGACGTTCCAGACCGGGACGAACATCCCGATCGGATCGAAGGCGATCCCCCGGATCATGACGAGGGCGGCGGCCAGCAGGAGGGCGCCGAGCCCGGGGATGATGAGCGTATTTTTCCTGAATCCCAACCCGAACCAGACGAACGGCAGGGAATACAACGTCCAGGAGGAGGCGATCGCCATCAGCCGGCGGAAGATCAGGTCGTGCGCGCCGCCGGGGGGTTCGATGCTCTGCCGGAACGAGAAAAAGTCGTTCACCGTGACCGTCACGCAGACGAACAGGACCACGGCGGCTGCCGATTCGAGCCACGTCGCGACGAGCGCGGCCGACAGGTCCGACATTTTCCGGTATTGCCGGCCGGCCGACGCGAGGGCGAGGCAGAAGACGAGGTACGCGAGGTTCCTCAGGTTGATGACGGGGTGGACATCTCCCGGGTATGCAAAGGAGAACGCGCCGGGAGTGTCGGCGAATTTCATCGCGGAGGCGAAAAGGAAGAGCAGGCCCGCGGCCATGAGGTACGAAAAGTTCCACCGCATACCGCACCAGGCGAGAATGACGGCCTGCACCGACCAGAGAATCACCGTTTCGTAGCCGCTGTACTGCACCGCCGTGGCGACGCCGACGAGCGCGGCGACCGTGAGGAGGTTCCGGGGACGGCTCTCCCCGGCGTCAGGTCCCCGGCCGCGCATCACGAGGTCGGTCCCGAAATAGAGGACGGCCACCAGAAGCGTGACGGGGGCCGTCCAGGCGTGGTGGTCCTCCTCGAGGATCGTGTAGAGTATCAGATAGAACGCTCCGAGGTTGACGGTCGGGAGCAGGTGGCGGACCCGCGGCCAGAGGTCCGACGGGCGCAGGCTCCGCACGACGTCGGCGACGTGGAAGAGGACCCAGAAAAGGGAGATGAAAAAGAGCGCGACCGGCAACATTTCAGGCCCGTAGCAATCCTGGTGCCAGAGGTAGTAGACGATCCATGTCGCGATCATCGCCAGCGGTTCGAGGACGACCCAGCTCCGCTTCCTGAAGGCGAGGGCCAGGATACCGGCATCGAGGAGGGCGATGTACCCGAAGAGTCCGGTCTCGTTCGGTTCGCCCGTGGCAAGCATGAACGGCGTGAGAAATCCGCCCGCCCAGCCGAGCAGGCCGACGGCGAGTGAATCGTACGCGACGCCGTGCCAGAAGGTCAGCAGCGTCACGAGCGACATCAGGACGAAGGCGATCCACTGCGGCACGAGGTGGTAATAGTTGAACGACGCGTACACCGACAGGTACAAAATGGCGATGCCGGCGCCCACCAGCCCCTGGGCGAAGATCTTCATCTCCCGCCTGAAGGTCCGGCGCGCGACCGCGAGACAGGTGAGCCCCGCCGCCACGCCGATGAGGACCCGGACCGTTTCGGAAATCAGGTTGTTGTCGAAGGCGTATTTCAGGAAAAATCCGACGCCCAGGATAAGGGCGAAAGCGCCGATGCGGTTGAGGAGTTTGCCGCCGATGAACGCCTCCCATTCCGCGCGGCTCTTCGAGGGTTTTCGGGGCGGGGGTGCCCAGGGGGTGATCGGCGGCGGCGGATTTTCCACGATTGGAGACCAGGGTTCCGCATCCACGGACCGGACATCGGGAGGTGTCCCGTGTGCTCCGGCCGTTGAGGGCGCTGCGACCGTCGAAGGGTGTGCGGCCGTCGGTGGGGGTGGAGCCGCCTGCGCGGACGCGGCCGGCTTCGGGGTCGCGGCATCATCGTGTGGGGCGGGAGCGCCGCCCTTCAATTGCAACAGTTCACGCTCGAGCCGCGCGAGACGGGATTCGAGTCCCGGGATCATGTTGAGCTCGCGCATGAACGCGCTGAGCCGCAGGTTGATGTCGGATACCTGCGACAGCGCACGCGCGACAAGAACGACAAGAAGGATGAGAGCGCAGACCAGCAGAAAGATCATTTCGCCTCCCGGCGGCTGTGATATGATGACAAACGGATTGTTCCGATGAATCCCGCCGCCTCATCCCGTCCCTTGCGGCGGGATGGGGCGGTGGTCGCGTGCATGCTACTTCAACATCATCAACTTGAGCGTCTGGATTCCGCCCGCACTCCGGTACACGGCGAAGTAGACTCCGCTGTTTGCAGGGGTCCCCTGCCCGTCCGTCCCGTTCCAGACGATATCCATCGATCCGCCGGGCGAGGCGGCCCCGAGATCGAATTCGCGCACCTCCCTGCCGAGCACGTCGTAGATCCTGAGGCTCGCGCTCGCAATGTCGGTCGAGGCAGGGACCCTGAGCCGGATCGTCGTGGAGGAGTTGAACGGGTTCGGGTACGCCCGGAGGAGCGAATCGGTCTCGGCGTCCGCCAGCGTGTCCTCGACAGCCACGACCTCCCCGGATTCGTCCAGGCAGTCGTAGCAGACCTCCCCGCCCCTCGACGGTTCGAGGCAGAGGAACGCTGAATAGACCGAAAGCACCCGTTCGGAGACGCTCGCGCCGACGATCTCGCTGACGACGTCGTTCGTCTGCTGCTGCTGTTCGAGTTGCCGGATGTAGTTGCCGACCCACGACTCCTGCGAGAGGCTGTCGTTCGGTTGCGCACTCGTATCGTCGATCTCGATGTCGACACTGAAAACGGAATCGGCGTAGAGGCCCGAGACTTCGACGGTCATCGGGAAGTTCCCGTAGTAGCGGCCCGTCTGCAGGATCGGGCGGTCGAGATAGACCACGCCGCCGGGCACGCCGGCGTCAATGCGGCTGTAACAGTAGCCGCCCGAAACGGTCGTATGCAGGTCGAACGAACTGATGAATCCGCCGATCGCCTGGAACGCGGTTGGAACGACCACGCTGAACGGGGTCATCGAATAATACGGCTGCCCGTTCCGCATCAACGAGTAATTGGCGCCGGTCAGGCGCGTGAGGTTCGTATAGAAGTATTCATTGCCGTAGTAATACCGTCCGCCGATCCAGTTATAGGAAAAATTCGTGGTTTGATAATCGATCGCATGGGCCGGGATGATCTCCGTCATCAGGTCCCGGAGGTCGGTCAGCAGCTGGTTCGCGGCGGCGCTTCCGCCGAACTGGTCAGAGTTGGAGAGGAGCAACATGTCTCCCGCGCCGCCGTTCGCCTGCACGAAGTCGATGGCGTTCGCGAGCAACGAGGGCAGGTTGCTGTAGCTCGCGATCGGGTTGGAGCCGAGCGCGGCGAACACGCTGTCGATCGTCGCGGAATCCGCCGGCAGCCAGGTTTCGCTCGCCCGGTGGATGCTGGCCTGCGAAAAGACCAGGTTGAAGGAGTCGCGGGCCGTAAAGGTGGAGTGGAGCGCCGACCGGACGGTGGAGAGGAGTTCCGCGGTCGTCACGCTGCTGTTCGACGGGGTGTAATCGAAAAGGACGGCCGTCTTGCGCTTCGATGTCAGATCGAGCGCTTCTGAGGGAAGGAGCACGAGCTGATAGTATCCGCCGTCCCCGCGGTCATACGAGTTCACGAAAAGCCCGTCGGAGAGGGGGGCGTCGACCGAGAAGTGGGTCGGATTCGGGAAGGTCCCCCACGGCAGGTCCGCGCGATAATGGTCGCCGTTCGTCGAATCATATTCCGGCACGAACGGGATGTCCTCGTGCTCGGCGAACTTCGGGTTCACCCATTCTCCTCCCGGCCACGACAGGACGCTCAACCCCGTGACCGGGTTCTTCGAGGTCCTGACGAGATTCGTCGGCAGGAGCGCCGTGACATTCTTCGAGCCCCATTGCGCGGGGGCGAGGTAGGTGATCTTCACCTTCCGCGACTCGTCGCCGAGCATCGGGAAAATCCTCAGCTCGTATTGGGTGTCGCTGCGCTTGTAGAGGATCGAGGGGTCCCTCCTGCGGTTGACGATCTCCTCGTAGATCGATTCCGCCGTCCACTTGTCCATGATCTCCCCTCGGATGATCGTGTCGCCGATCCAGAGCCACGAATCATACATGATCGAACCCGGGGGGAGGTCGAACTGGAACTGGACTTCCATCGTGTCGGAGTGCGCGTACCCGAGGCCACGGGCGGAGAATGTCAGGTACAGTCCGTACTCCATGTAAATTCCCACGGGCCGGACGGAGAGTACCGCCTGTTCGATGGTCCCCTGGCCGTATCGCCAGGTCGATTTCGGGTCCTGGACCCTGAGGTAGTCGGTTGCGAAAGCGGTGACGCTGAACAGGAGCAGCGTGAGAAGGGGGAGGAGCAGCGTTCTGTTTTTCATGTCGTCGCCTTTATCAGGATGTGCCGGGGGTGAGGGGGAAAGAACGATATGAAAAACCGTGGATGATGGGAACCGCCGAAAGGTAGCAATAAACCCATTTCCGTCCAACCTCCGGGTCCCGCGCGTCCCGGCTTGAGTCTGTCCCGCGTGCGCGCTACATTCAGGCATGGATCCTCATCCCGGCGGTCCCGCGAAAAATCCGGTATAATCGATGATTCCGGCCATTGACGGCGGTTTTTTATCCGCATTCAACCACCTTGCCGCGGCATTCCTTCACTATTCGGCGACACCGGGGCATCTCAAAGAGAAGGAAGTCCACGAATTGCGGCTGTCGGTGAAAAATATCAGGACGGCGCTCGACCTGGGTGAATTCATCACCGGGAAAAAGGCGTGGACGAAGGATCTGCGCGCGATGATGCTGCCGGTCTTCGACAGGGCGGGTGAAGCCCGAACCGCGCGGATGAACCTGAAACTTCTCGGCGGCGAGGACAAGCCCGGGACCCGTGAATATGTGGCGGCGTTGCGCTCCGAGGAGGCCTGGTCGCTGGAGGTGCTCCGGAACCTCGCCGTCAATTTCGACCGCGAGCGCTTCGAACGCGTCACCGCGGATGTGGGGTCGGTGATCGCCGGCATCGAACCCGCCCGCGTCGCAGTGTACTCGGGAAAATTCATCGGCACGAGGTATGACGCCATCTTCCGCATTTTGAAAGCCGTGAAAACGTCGCGTGAGCTTCACGAGGTCCGGAAAAATGTCAAGTCGGCGCGCAACGCGATCGCATTGACGTCGGGGTCGGGAACCGGTCAGCGGTCCGTCATCGAAGAGCGGATACTCAGGAGCGCCGATCAGACGCTGGGCGCGTGGCACGACACCATCATCCTGGTCGACCGCCTCAGGGGGTACATCCTGCGGAACGGGAGGTCGCCGTGGACGCCCGGGCTGCGGATTCTGGCCGGCACGCTCTGGAAGAAGAACGAGGCGCGGTTCCCGGTGGTCGTCAGGGACACGCGCAGGAGGGTTGCCGCCCTCCGGTCCGTCGTGAGAATCTCCCCGCACATTCCCCCTGTTCCTCACCAGGATTAACATCATGCCATGACCCGTCAATCATCCCGATACATTCACGGCTCCGCATCCGAAGAACGGAAGCGTCTCTCGAAACTCAACGACATCCTCAACAGGGGTTACATCGAGGCGGTCGATCCGCGCCCCGGTGACCGCATCCTGGACCTCGGGAGCGGACTCGGCCAGTTCACGATGCTGATGGCGGAACGGTCGGCGAGGGGCCGGACGGCGGGAAAGGGCGCGAACACCGTCGGCATCGAGAGGGACCCCAAACAGCTCGCGGGGGCACGGAGGCTCCTCCGGCGCTCGAAAGATCGCGCACGTGTGGAACTGAGGCGGGGGGACGTTACGGAGCTCGACCTCGCGCACGACGAATGGGGGAGCTTCGACCTCGTCCACACCCGTTTCCTCCTCGAACATCTTCCCGATCCGGCTGGAATCGTCCGGACGATGGCGAAGGCGGCGAGGCCCGGCGGAAGGATTTTCCTCTCGGACGACGATCACGACATCTTCAGGATCACACCCGAGCCCGCGGGTTTCAGGGGGCTCTGGCAGGCGTACGTCCGCTCATACGAGATGCTCGGCAACGACCCGTACGTCGGCCGGAAACTCGTTTCGCTGTTAACAGACGAAGGACTCGTGCGCGTTCGAAACGGCGGGATGTTCTTCGGCGGGTGTGCGGGCGAGGCGCATTTCGGAGACATCGCCGACAACCTCATCGGCATCCTCGACGGCGCGGAGGAAACCATCCTCGGAAGGCGCCTCATCGGGAAGCGCGACTACCACCTCGCGATGAAGGCCCTCGGGGCCTGGAAACGCCACCCGGCGGCCGCGCAATGGTACATGCTCTCCTGGGCGGAAGGCCGCGTCCCCGGCTGACGGGCGGGCCGACCGGCGCGCCGGTCCCTTGATATTTCCGAAACTCTCCGTACATTTCCCCGACCTCATTCCACGCAGGAAGGAACAATGCCCGTCGCCATCTCGACCGCGGATCTCGTCATCATCGCCGGTTATTTCCTCCTCGTCCTCTCGATCGGTTTCTATTTCCGCAATCGGTCGAAGAGCAGCACCGAGTATTTTCTCGCGGGGAGGAACGTCGGGTGGCTGGCGATCGGCGCGTCGCTCTTCGCGACGAACATCTCGAGCGAGCATTTCATCGGCCTGGCGGGCACGGGCTCGAAGTCGGGCCTCGCCGTCGGGCACTTCGAGTGGCTGGCGATCCTTATTTTATTGCTTCTGGGATGGGTGTTCACCCCGTTCTATCTGCGCTCCGGCGTCTTCACGATGCCCGAGTTCCTGGAGCGGCGCTTCAACGGAGCGGCCCGCTATTACCTGAGCGTCGTCTCGATCGTCGCCTACGTCCTCACGAAAATATCCATATCGCTCTACGCCGGCGGCATCCTCCTGAACGCCGTGGTCGGATGGGACATGTACACATCCGCGGCGGTCATCGTGCTCGCGACCGGAATCTATACCGTCATGGGCGGCCTCACCGCCGTGATCTACACCGACCTCGTCCAGATGTTCATCCTCGTCGCCGGTTCGATGGCGCTCACGCTGATCGGCCTCGACAGGGCCGGCGGCTGGGACGCCGTCGTGGCCTCGACGCCGGCCGAATTCTGGTCCATGTTCAAACCGATGAGCGACCCCGATTTCCCCTGGACCGGCATCGTCTTCGGCGCGCCCATTCTCGGAATATGGTACTGGTGCACCGACCAGTACATCGTCCAGCGCGTCCTCTCCGCGCGCAACCTGGACCAGGCCCGCGCCGGGACGATCTTCGCCGGGTTCCTGAAAATCCTCCCGGTGTTCCTCCTCGTCTTTCCCGGCATCATCGCGTACAGTCTTTCGAACGGCGCCGTCACGGGAGACAGGGCCTACGCCTGGATGGTCACCACGCTGCTGCCGCCGGGGGTGAAGGGGGTCGTCGTCGCCGGACTCCTGGCCGCGCTGATGTCGTCGCTCTCGGCGATGTTCAACTCGACCTCGACCCTGCTGACCATCGACATCTTCAAGCGCCTGAAACCGGACGCCGACGACCGCGCCGTCGTGCGATTCGGGAGGGTCTCCACCGCGGCGATGGTGGTCCTCGGCCTCGCGTGGATCCCGTTCATCGGCCTGCTGAGCGACGAGAGGATGTACGTGTACCTGCAGAGCGTGCAGGCGTACATCTCTCCGCCGATCGCGGCCTGTTTCCTTTTCGGGATTTTATGGAAACGCGTGAACGGGAAGGGGGCGATCGCATCGCTTCTCACCGGTCTCGTCCTGGGCGCATTCAGGTTTATCATTGAGATACAGCACAAGACCGGGTCGTTGGGGGACGGGTTTCTCTCCTACGTCGCGACCGTCAACTTCCTCCACTACGCCGTGTTCCTGTTCGTGGTATGTTCCGCGGTGCTCGTCGGCGTGAGCCTCGCGACAGGGGCGCCGGCGGCCGACAAGCTCCTGAACCTCTGCTACGCCGGGGTCGACCGGTCGAAACCGCTCGAGGCGAAACGGAACGGGATCAACGCCGTCATTTCCGCGGCGCTCGTGGTCATCCTCGCGATATTGTGGTGGACGTTCAGATAACCCAGGAATGATATCATGCGCTTTTTCAATCTCCCGATCCCCGTCATCGTCCTCGTGGCGGGCCTGTTGATCCACGCTGACGCCGGCCGGGCCGCCGGCGGGACGCATTCCGTCGGCTACCTCTCCCTCACCCCCTCATTGACGGGTGAGGACAGCGCCGCCATCCGGTGGCTCTCATCAATCCCGGAGATCGACGTCAGGGCCCTGAACCTGGAAACGGTCAACCCCGGTACGGATTTCCCCGGCCTCGCCGGCGTCGACGTGCTCTGGATCCACATCCCCGACAGCGCCTCGTACGTCCCCTGGCAGGCGCGCTTCGCGGAGCTGCGGGGGCTGAGGACCTGGTACAGCCGGGGCGGACGGTTCCTCTTCACGGGACTGGCGGCGATGATCCCCGCGGCCGTCGGCATCGAGACCGCGTCCCCTTCCATCGAGGCGGTCGACATCGAGAACGACTGGCTCTTCGACCAGAGGGGCTTCCAGTCGTTCAGGGGGCATCCGATCTTCGACGGCCTCTTCGGCGGCACGTTCACCTGGGACGCGGACTCCAACCAACGGCTCTGGAGCGCCGGGTTCTCCGGATCGAACCAGCCGTTCGTCGGAAAGGTCGTCGCGGTCGATAAATCATACATCACGATCAACGCGGAGAGAAAACTCGTCATCGGGTACGACAACCGGAGGGGAAGGGGGATCGCCGCCGGGGGATACCTGCAGTTCGGCCGTCCCAACAACAGGCGCGCGAACATGGAGAAATTCCTCCTGAACGCCATCCGCTACCTGGCCGGGGAATCGTTCCCGGATCGCGCGACCTACTGGGTGCCGACCGAGCTGAAACCCGTACAGCTCGACGTCCCCCCGTCGGTCCCGGCTATTCTGGACTCCGCGGGCGCACGCCGCGGAATGGGAGCCGCGGGCGAGTGGCCCGGCGAATCGTCCGGCCCCGTCATCGCGCGCGACAGCGCCACCACGAACTTTTTCGACGTTGCGGGCCCCCGGGTCCTCGCGATGGGGAACGAGAAGGGAGGCATCGATGAACTCTGGGTTCATCCCTTCCGCCTCCTGCGCGAGTACCGCGCGGGCGTCGTGACGGGCGATTCGATCCTCTGGCTGAACGGCCTCTCTCCGCGCATCGAGGTGAGGCCGGAATCATTCACGCGGACCTATGAGACGCCGTTCGGGACGGTGAAGGAGGAGGTTTTCGCGGCGCGCTCGGAACCGGTCGCCGTCGTGCGTTATGGTTACGAAGGACGCGGACCGTTGAAGCTCGCCGTGAAATTCCGTACGGACCTGCGGCTGATGTGGCCGTACGACTCGCCGGCGACGGGGGGGCTTGTGTACAGCTTCGACCCGGCGAGCGGGGTCTTCCTCGTCTCGGACGAAACGGAAGAGCTCTGCGGGGCGATCGGCGCGAACGCGGTCCCCACCGCGTCCCTGAGCGGCCAGTATGATTCGATCGGCTGGGGCCCGGCCGGGTTCTCCGGGAGGCCGACCGGCGTCAACCAGGCGTGCCACGCGGCAATCTATGACCTCGATCCGTCCCCGCGCCCTTCGCTCGTCGTCGCGATGGCGGGGGCGTACGAGGCGTCGATCCCCGGGACCTCCACGACACTCGACATCGCGGCGAAATCGCTGATGAAAGCTCTCGTCGACCCGGCCGCGGTTCGCCTCGAAGCGGTCAGGCACTACAAGCGGCTCCTCGATTCGATGGTCACCGTCGAGTCCCCCGATCGGGAGTTCAACGACCTGATGAGGTGGGCGCTCGTGGGAACCGACCGGTTCCTCGTCCGCACTCCCGGCGTGGGCGAGGGCCTGCTTGCCGGCTATTCGACGACCGCGAGGGGCTGGGACGGCGCGCAGAAGGTCAGCGGCCGGCCCGGGTACGCGTGGTACTTCGGGCGGGACGCGGCCTGGTCCGGCTTCGCGATCGACGACTACGGCGACTTCGCCACGGTGCGCGCGGAGCTGGAGCTCATGCAGAGGTACCAGGACCTCTCGGGCAAGATTTTCCACGAGATCTCCACGAGCGGCTCCGTTCATTACGACGCCTCCGACGCGACCCCGCTCTACGTCCTGCTCGCGGCCCACTACCTCCGCGCGTCGGGCGACACGGCGTTCATCCGCGCGAGCTGGCCGCGCATCCGGAAGGCGATGGATTACCTCTATTCGACCGACACCGACGGCGATGGCCTGATCGAGAACACCAACCAGGGCCACGGGTGGGTGGAAGGCGGCGCTCTCTATCCCGTCCACACGGAATTCTACCTGGCGGGCGCGTGGGGGAAGGCCCTGCTCGGACGCGTCATACCTCGCGACCCGCCTCGGAATGACCGATCTCGCCGAAAAATACCGGGAGGACGGGGAGGCCGTGAGGGAGATACTGAACCGTGATTTCTGGAACCCTCAAACGAACTTTTTCAACCTCGGAAAAAGGAGGGACGGCACGTATAACACCGAGCCGACCGTCCTCCCGGCGACCGTGATGTACTATGGACTGCTCGACGACGAGAAGGTGAAACCGGTCCTCGGGCACTACGCCGGGTCGGGGTTCTCGACGGATTGGGGCGTGCGCATCGTGAGTTCGGCGTCGCCGCTTTTCAACCCGCAGGGCTATCATTACGGGAGCGTCTGGCCCCTCTTCACCGGTTGGACGGCGCTCGCCGAGTATGAATACGGCAACTCCACGCAGGGCTTCACGCACATCCTGAACAACCTCTACATCAAGAACCACTGGGCCCTCGGGTTCGTGGAGGAGGTGATGAACGGGGCGATCTACCAGCCGTCGGGGGTCTGCCCGCACCAGTGCTGGTCGGAGACGAACATCCTCCATCCGGCCATCACGGGAATGATCGGATGGAAGCCCGACGCGCCCGCGCATTCCGCGGCGCTATCGCCGAGGTTCCCTGTCCAGTGGGACAGCGTGAAGGTGAACAACCTTCGCGTCGGGGGGAACAGCCTGGACCTGGGCATGGTGCGAAACGGCGGGAGCACGGTCTATGAGTTTTCCGGGTCGGGTGAGGGTCCGCTGACGCTCTCGTTCGCTCCCGAACTCCCGGATGGGACGGAGATCCGGCGCCTCCTGCTCGACGGGAAGGAACTCCCCGTCCCCGACGGGCGGAAACGCGGGCTGATCGACCCGCCGGTCACGATCGACGTCGGCGGCGCAGCCGGCCGGGCCGTCGCGCACACGCTTGTCGTCGAGCACACCGGGGGCATCGGCGTGGTGCCGGCGATGCCGAGGCCCGAGCCGGGCGACTCGTCGGCGGGCCACCGGATCGTATCGGCGGGGTTGCGGGATGGCGTCTACGAGGTGACGGTGGAGGGAAGGGCCGGGACGACCGCGGAGGTTGAGGTCCGCACGTTCGACCGCGGGATCACTCGTGTGGAGAACGCGTTGATCGCGGACGCACCGGGGAAGGGCAGGTACCGGCTCGAGGTGAAGTTCCCGCCGGCCGGGACGGCGTATGCCACCACCATCGTCAGGATCCGGACCGATTGAGAGGGCGGGTCAGTCAAGCTGCAGGGTATAGATCCCGATCGTGTTCTTCTTGCCGTTGATCTGCCTGTTGAAGACGATCTTCTTTCCGTCGGCGGAGACGCTGGCCCTGCCATCATCGTACCGGGCCGGCGGCTCCGTCAGTTTCGTCAGCGTTTTTGCGGCGAGGTCGTACAGAAACAGTTTATAACTGTCGTTCTCAATCGCTGAAAAGACGATCCGCTTTCCGTCCGGCGTCCAGCAGGGCCAGCCGTCCATCGTCGGCGTCCGCGTGAGGTTCGTTTCGGACCGGTCCTTCATGTCCATCAGGAACACGTCGTCCAGGCCGGACGCGTTGTTTTTCAGGTAGACCAGCCTGTCCATCGCCGGCGACAACCGGGCGCAGGATTCGTCGTCCGGACTCTTCGACAGGCGCTGCACCGAATCGCCGTCCGGTTTCATTCGATAGATTTCGAGGGCGGAAGTGTCGTCCCTCGTGGAATTGAACAGGATCCCGGACCCGTCCGGCGTCCAGTAGGGATGGATGTCGCGCCCCTTGTCGAAGGTCAGCTGTCTGACGTTCTTCCCGTCCGTGTCCATGACGAAGATTTCCTCGTTCCCCGTCCTGTCCGACACGAAGGCGATCTTCGAATTGTCCGGCGACCAGTCGGGAAAGTTGTTGTTGAAGGAGTCGGCGGCCACCGGGGCGACCCGGCTCCCGTCCTCGTCCATCGTGAACAACTGCCATCGTCCGGAAACGTTCGATTGGAACAGGATCCGTTTTCCGTCGGCCGACCACCGGGGGTAGGCGCATTCGACGTCCCGTTGTTCCAGGATCCTGGCCGGCAGGTGCATCCCGCCGGAGCGGGCGGTTGTGGTGCTCAAGGCGATGAAACCCGACAATGCCGCGATCCAGATCCTCGTCATACCGGTCTCCATGGGTGATGTCCGTCCTTCCTGATCGTTCATTTTGTCGTTCCGGGCGGGACCCCGGAGAGGATTGTGCTTAATATATACGAAACGGCCGGATGGTTTGTTGCCGGCGGACGCCGCCGTCCCATGATGATGAAGCGGATCAGCGTCGACCGGGGCATGACTGCTTCCGGATGAACGGCAGCACATCCCGGGAGTAGAACGGCTCCTGCGTCCCCCAGAAGATGTAATCGAGCCGCAGGCTGTCCTTCGCGAACGCGTGGAGTTCGGGGACGGTCACCCGCCCGCCGGTCGCGCTGTTCATGTCGTCGAGATTACCGTCCTGCACCGCGACACCGGCGGTGACGCCGGGACCGCGCCCGGCGATGAGCGGATAACTGTGGTTCCGCTGTCCCTTGCGGTGTGGGAGGAGATCGGGACCGCCCACGCCCACCCCCGTTCTCCCGGCGTGGGCGTACACTTCCCGGAGATAACCGCGATCGGTCCACGGGAGCCATTCGCCCGGCATGAAATTGGCGTACTGAATCACGCGTGAACGCGGGAACGCCGAGAGGGCAGCGCTCATGATCGCTTTCACACCCTCGAGGTAGTTCTCATACGTAAACCCCGCCGGGTGCAGACGTCCGCTCTCGCCGAATCCGACCGAGGTCTCCGGGAGGTTGATCCCCTCGATCCGGCCGTCGACCTCGCGGCCGATGACCCCGAGCAGTTTGATGAAACGCGCGCGGACCGCCGGGTCCCAGCGCCGCGCGACCCACCCGTCGAATTTCGCCGCGGACTCATCGTCGCCTTCATATTCATACTTGCGGGCGGCCCCTCCCCCGAACGCGGAATCAGTCAGCAGATAGTCGGGGACCGGATATTCCCCTGAGAACGAAACGTCCTGGATCTGGACGAAGAGCCGCTTGCCGTGTTTCGAGAGGTACGCGAGGTCGTCGAGGAGCGGCCGGAGATCATACCGGTCGCGCTCCGGCTCCAGCTCGCGCCAGGTGTACTTGAGCTGGGCGCCGGAGACGCATTCGTTGTCGAGGAAACCGGGTTCGGAGATCCGCGATCGCTCGCGACCGAAGAACACGTAGTTCCGGGGACGCGGATCATCGCCGTCATCGCCGCGGAGGGGGCCTGCGACGCCGCACACGACGAAGAGCGCGATGGCGGTCACCGGCACTTTCCGGGCCAGGAGCAGGGAGGGGATCATGGCAGTGATCGGCCGTCCGCGTCGTCTTCCGGGGCGGGCATCGCCGATTTCATCACGTATTGACAGAACAGGCCGTACGGGATCACGACATAGAAGGAGAGGAGCGCCGCGGTCAGCCCCATGACGAACAACGAAATGGTGTCGTGGACGTTTGCTAGGCCGCCGAACAGAATCGTGCGCGCCCACATCAGGGCGGCCCTCAGGCTCAGGTACGCGACACAGCCGGGCCAGGGAAGCACCGTCGCACGCAGAAGCTGTTGGCCGAACGTGTCGGCGCGTCGTATGAACCCCCGGGCGGGGATCGCGATCACGACGCTCGCGACGACCAGGCAGGCCAGGTTCTGCACGACGTCGGCCAGGAGCCACTCCCGCGTCAGCGACGGAATGAGCAGGACGGCGAACCATCCGGCCCCGAGCGAGCCCGCGGTCATCGTGTACTTCAGCATATGACCCGGCAGTCTCCGGTTTCGGGCGCGGTCACGGGTAAAGTTTCTTCTGCTGCGCGAGCATGAGGACGAACTGTTCGATGCGCCGTTGCCGCGTCACGGATTTTTTGACCGTTTGTATCCGGAAGAGGATGGCGTAGCGGTTCTGGCTGTTCAGCGTCCTGAAGAACGCCGCCGCGCCGGGGCTCTTTTTCAGCGCCGCCGTAAAATCCGGGGGCGGCACCGCCGTGCGATGGGAATCGTACGCCGAATCCCACCGGCCGTTCTCCCGGGCCCGTTCGATCGCCGCGAGACCCGGCGCGCGCATGCGGCCGCTTTTCATCAACTCCCCGGCCCTGGTGCGGTTGATTTTGGACCAGATGCTTTTCGGCCCGCGCGGCGTGAATTTCTGGAGCCAGGATGCGTCATCGAAGGTGTTTTTCTGTCCGTCGATCCAGCCGTAACAGAGCGCGACATCCAGCGCCTCGCGGTAGGTGATGGATCGGAGCGATGCGGATTTCTTCGCGAGTCTCAGCCATACGCCGGCCGACGCGTCGCAGTGCTTCGTGAGCCACGCCTTCCAGGCCGATTGATTCCGGAACAGTTTCACGGGCAGGGCCGGGCGGGGATTCCCGGCGGACGTGGTCGCACCGGTGACCGGGCGTCTCGTCATTCGCAGGCCGGGTTTCCCTTGTCAAAAACAACGAGCCACCGACCGGGCTCCTCCTGGCGCCAGATGGACGTGAAGGTGCCGATGAGCTCCCCGCCGGGACCGTGCACCGGCCCGGTGCTCAGCGCGAGTGTTCCGGAGCCGAGGACTTCGACCTGCCCGGGTTCCCAGGAGAACGGCGCGTCCGCCGGTTCGTAATAACGCTTCCATCCCGCGGCTACCTCGGCTTTCCCGCGGAGGGGCCCTTCACGCGAGAAGAACACCGCCTCCTCGGCGAGGAAGGACGTGAAGGCGGCGTGGTCGCGGGCGGCCATCGTGCGGGCGAAGGCCCGTTCTGTTTCGAACACCTGTTGTGCCAGTTTCGCCGTGTCTGCGTCGTGTCCGGAGGTGGAACAGCCGTGAAGGAGCATCGCCGATACGAAGAGTAAGATTGCCGCGGCCATGGGGATGCCGTAACGCGTCATGCCGTCGCGGGTGCGCTTCGGAGTGGGTTTCCGGGCGGGTTTCGATGTCATGACGCGGGCTTCAGCCACTCCCGTGCCTCATCCATGCTCCTGAAGACGCGAACGGACTCGAACTGGTCCTCCGTCAGCGTCTCGAAGACCCGCGTCATGCCGAACAGGGCGTCGGTGGTCGCCACGACCGCGCATCGGCCGAAGCTGACCCGGGATGAGACATCCTCGATTTTCCGCGTCACAAGGCGGAGCTGGGAGCTTGCCGGGATCGAGGTCAGCTCACTGAAATCGAGCAAAACATCGAGCCGGTCCGGACAGTCGGGATCGTGCACCAGTGTGTCGAAATGGCCGATCACCTCGGTCAGCGAGACGTCGCCGACGCATCGCGTGTGGATGAATTTCCGCGGTATATCGATCGTATACGTGACCGGCATGGTATATCTCCCTCAAGAACGATGTACACCGGACGGCGGTCATAGGGACCCCCGGCGGCACGACGGACTGAATTGTCAGTGCATGGATTCACGCAGCTCGATGAGGGCGCGGTCGGCTTCATCGAGCCGCACCAGCCCGGCCCTCGGGTATTCGATGTCGAGCACGACATACAATGTGATCGATACCACGATGGCGTACATCAGCATGTGAAATACGCTTCGCGTTCCTTTCCGCCGTTTCGACATCGCGTATCCGGCGATCAGCGCGCTGATCAGGGAAATGCCCACCAACAGGGCAAACACGAGGACCGGGATATGCGTGAACATTGCGATCTTCCGGGTCGTGGTGATGTCGATCATCTCGTTCAGGGCCGGGATGATCTGGACGCGCGCCGGGAGCAAGCTGGGGTCGCTCTTGATGGAGGCAAGCGCGCCGGACCAGATCCGGCTCTGCAGCTCGGCCCCGCGGTCGAGCTCGCGCAGTACCTCCTCCAGCGTCGCGCTGCTCCCGAAGACAGCGATGCGGGAGTCGAGATAGGACCGGAACAGGTCGCGCATCGCCGGCTGGTCGGCGTCGGGGAGCATGTCGATCCGGAGGTAGGCCGTCCCGATGGCATTCGCCTCGTTGACGATCATCGCGCGGCGGGTGTCGAGCCGCCCGGTCGCCCCGGAGAAGGAAAACGCCAGCAACAGGCCGAACAGCGCGAACACCGCGGCTTCGATGGCGCCGGTCCCCCCGTCGCTCTCCTCGGGAGCTTTCGCCGCCTTCCGCAACCCGATCCGGAAACCCGCCTCGATGCAGATCAGCATTCCCGCGAAAAAAGCAAGGCCGATTTCGGGCAGCCAGTCAAAGATCAACATATGGGCCTCGACGGTTGTGTTGGATCAAAGGCCGCGCCGAAGCGGGCGCGAAGCCGGACGCGTCCGCATCACGACTCGAGCTTTGCTTCCATCGTGATGGCGGCCCCGGGCTTGAGGAGCCGCGAGATCGGGCATCCCTCCTTCGCGTTCTTCGCCGCCAGTTCGAACGCCGCGCGGTCCGCTCCCGGGACCTTCGCGCGCACGTCGAGATGGATGGCGGTCACCGTCATGCCGGCGTCGGTCTTTTCGAGCGTGACCGTCGCCGTTGTGTTGATGCTCTCGGCGGTCATCCCGGCGTTCCCGAGCTGGCCCGAGAGCGCCATCGAGAAGCAGCCCGCGTGGGCTGCGGCGATCAGCTCCTCGGGGTTCGTGCCGATGCCGTTCTCGAAGCGCGTGCTGAAGGAGTATTGCGCGTTCGCGAGGACTCCGCTCTCGGAGGAAACCGTTCCCTTGCCGTCCTTGAGGCCGCCCTTCCAGACAGCCGATCCTTTGCGTTTCATTGTGCGTTTTCCTGAATGAAGTTGTGAATGGTTCGATTGAATGAGAGTTTCACCGCCGGGAGGTCGCATCGGCGTCGTGGCGATCCCACAAAGGTAGAAGAGAAGCGGATGAAAATCAAATCGCGCAACGGTCGGGGGCGCCCGGCCGCAGGGGGGCGTGCAGGGCTCGGAAAATATGTGTATAATCCCACCATCCCGCATACTCATAGGAGGACTTTCCCATGAAAAGAACCATACATCTGCTGATCCTGCTCGGCCTGTGCCTCGTCACCGCACTGCCGCAAACGAAGGGAAGCGGTCTCGCGAAATCCACCATCGCCGCGTTCCCGCTCGCTGAGAGCCCCATCGCGATCAACCGGCTCGCCCAGCCCACGCAGTACTTCGACAAGATCGGCCTGCAGGCGGGACTGATGGGATCGGAGGACGGTTCGTTCGAGATGTGGATCTGGCCGTGGAAGCCGCTGCGCAACTTCGGACTCTCGTTCCTGCTCGGCTCCTCGACGCAGCCGATCCTCGCCGCCGACATCGTGCGCACGGTGACCGTCACCCCCGAGGCCACGGTGTTCACCTACACGCACGAATCCTTCTCCGTCAGGGAAATCGTCTTCGTCCCGCGCGACCGCCCGGGCGCGGTCATCCTGCTCGACGTCCACACGACGTCGCCCCTGGCGATCGTGGCCGGGTTCATCCCGGTGATGCAGCCGATGTGGCCGGCCGGGATCGGCGGGCAGTTCAGCTACTGGAACGACGACCCGAGCGGTTACGTCATCTCCGAGGCGAAATGGAGGGGGGTCTTCCTCTGCGGCTCGCCCGCGGCGAAGCAGATGGCCGCCCCGCCGGCGCACATGTTCGCCGACAACCCCATCCAGTTCAGGATCGACGTCGGGCCGGGCGAGGCCGACGGCAGGTACATCCCGATCGTCATCGCCGGCGGCGACGACGTGAAATTCGATTCGGTGAAGGCGGTGTACAACGACCTCTGGAAGAACGCGGAGAAATATTACCGCGAGAACGTCGACTACTACAAGAAGCTCCGGGCGAACACCGTCCGGATGACCACGCCCGATCCCGAGATGAACCTCGCGCTGGAGTGGGGGAAGGTGGCGCTCGACAACCTGATGGTCCGCAACCCGAACCTCGGGTACGGGATGGTGGCGGGATACGGCGTTTCCGGCGGCGGAGCCCGGCCGGGCTTCGCCTGGTTCTTCGGCGGCGACGCCTTCATCAATTCGCTGGCGCTCGACAGTTATGGCGCCACGCAGACCGTGCGCGACGCGCTTGCCTTCACGCAGAAATGGCAGAGACAGGAGGAGTTTCCGATCAGGGCGAACCCCGACAGGCCGAACAGGGACGTGGGGAAGATGTCGCACGAGCTTTCGCAGAGCGACGGCCTCGTCGACTGGTGGAACGACTACCACTACGGGTACAACCACGCCGACACCTCCCCCTGGTACCTCGTGGCGATGGGCGACTACGCGCGGACGAGCGGCGACGTGGCGTTCATCAGGGACAGCTGGAACTCGGTGAAGCAGGCGTACGAATGGTGCGTGGGCAAGGACAGCGACAACGACGGACTGATGGACCTGAAGGGCTCCGGCCTCGGCGCGCTCGAGTTCGGCAAGCTGGTCGGCATCTATTCGGATGTGTACACCTGCGCGATCTGGGTCCAGGGGATCAGGGAAACGGCGATGATGGCCGGGATCGCGGGCGATGCCGAGATGAAGACGAAGGCGGACGCGCAGCTCGCGAAGGCGATGCCGGCGCTCGAGAAGGTCTTCTGGAACGACAGGACAGGATTCTACAGCTACGGCGCGACGGAGAAGAAGGAAAGGGTCAACGAGAAAACCCCCTGGCCGGGGGTGGGGATGATGTTCGGGCTCTTCAACGCCGACCGGACGGGCCGGAGCCTCGAGGCCTTCAACGGCGCCGACCTCTGCACCGACTGGGGAGTCCGGTCGCTCTCGCGGTCGTCGGAACTCTTCGAACCGACGAACTATAATTACGGGGCGGTCTGGCCGTTCATCGGATCGTTCTTCAACACGGCGCAGTTCAGGTACGGATACGCCCTCAGCGCGCACCCTGTGCTCAGGGGCGTCCTGCGGCACGCGTTCGACAACGGCGCCGGGGTGATGCCGGAAGTCTTCTCCGGCGAAATGAACCAGAAGCTGGGAGAGGCGTACCACCACCAGGGCTTCTCGACGACGGGGTACGTCCTCCCGATGCTCCGGGGGCTCGCGGGCCTGGAGGTGGACGCGCTGAACGGTTTGGTGACCCTCAGCCCCAGGTTCCCGGCGGACTGGGACACGGTCGAACTTGCCAACGTCGCCGTCGCTGCCCGCCGCTACGATTTCACGATCACGCGCTCGGAAGGGTCCTGGTCGGTGGCCGTCACCTCGGGCGGCACGGAACCGGTGAGGGTGACGTTCTCACCCGCCCTGGAACCGGGGATCAGGGCCGAGAGCGCCCTGCTGAACGGCGCGCTCCTCCCCGGATTTTCCGTAGCTGAAGAACCGGCGCGTCACCGAGTCGATGGCCGCCGGGGACATCCTCACCATCCGCCACACGCGGGGGCCGGCGATCCTTCCGCCGGACCCGATCGTCGAGCCGGGCGGAGTCAACACGGGGATCAAGATCGTGTCGCTCAGGGAAGACCGCTCCAGCATGAAAACCCTCCGCCTCACGGTGGAAGGCCTCGCCGGCCGCACCTACGCTCTGGGCATCCTGCGCGGCGAGCTGGTCGCCTCCGTCAACGGCGGTAAGATCGAAAACGACAGGCTGGTGATCGACTTCGAGGGGAAGGGCAAGAGCGGGTACCTCAGGAAGGAAGTGACGCTGCGGGTGAAATAACCGGTCCGCGCGGATTGCCGGAGTCCCTCTCCGGGAGTGGAATGATTCGGGAGAACCTGTCTACGTCGCCCACTTGATGGTGCACCCGATCGAGTGGGTCTCCGGGACTTTCACCGGCTTCCCGGCGAGGAGCGCGTCGACGGCGTCGCGGAGGTAAAATTCCTTCGCGTCGGCCGGAACCTTCCAGTTGTCGTCCAGCTTTCCCGAGTAGCGGAGTTTCCGTTCTTTGTCGAACACGAAAAACTGCGGCGTGTGCGTCGCGCCGAAGGCGTTCGCCGCCGCCTGGTCGGCGTCGCGCAGGTAGGGGAAGTTGAATTTCCGATGGGCGGCCCTCCTGACCATCTCGTCATAGCCGTCCTCGGGGTAATTCTTCTCTTCGTTCGAATTGATCGCGACGAGCCGGACCCCTTTCCCGCCGTAGACCCGCTGGAAGTCCATCATCCTGTCTTCGTATGCCTGCACGTAAGGGCAGTGGTTGCACGAAAAAACGACGACGAGCACCTGTTCGCTGAATTCTGAATCGGCGTGGGATTTTCCGTCGACCCCGCGCAGGCCGGCGAATCGGGGCAGGGGATGGCCGATGGTGAGTTGCTGACCGGGCATGGTGGATCCTCCGGAAGATGAATGTGAGTGGTTTGACGAGACCGCGGCGGATTCCCGCCGCCGCGGCCGCCGGAGGGAATGTATTAAAAATAGTAGAGATATTTCACCTTGAACACGCCGGCGCGGGCCGCGGCGTGCAGGCGGGAGGGGAGGATGTTTCCCGAGGCGTCGAATTCCTCCTCGCGGTTGCGGACCTCGTTGAGGGCGAAGTAGATCCAGCTCTTCGGGAGGAAATTGTACGAAAAGAGCAGTCCGAAAATGACGTTCTCGACCTGGTCGCTCGACCGGACGAAGAGGTAATCGGTGTAGACCCGCACGTTCAGGTCGTTGAACGGCGTGAGCGAAAAATAGGGCCGCGCGTTGTAGGTGATGTCCTCGATCTGCCCGGCCGGGTTTCCCTCGATGTACATGTCGTACGAGGTGCCGAGCTGAAGCGTTTGCAGCGCATTCCACCCGATCGAGAAACCCGCCCAGGAATAGTACGCGAGGAAGTCCCTCGAGAAATTATAGGTCCTCGAGTATCCCCCCCACAGGTTGCCGTACCACTTCGGGGAAACGTTGAACCACGAGCTCAGGTTCACGTCCCACGACGTGTAGGGAATGCCCTCGTCGCGGCTCCGGGAGGCGCTCAGGTTGATCTCGTAGCCCCAGTTGTCGCGAAAGCCCATGTTCAGGCCGAGGAGCCCGCCCTGGTCGGTGTAGGTGTCCAGCCTCTCGTAGTTGAGCGTGAAGCCGCCGTAGATCAGCAGCTGCTGCAGGTACCCCGCGTCGTAGTTCCAGTTGGGACCCGACAGCGCGACCATCTCGCCGGTCCCCTGCCACGGCACGAATCCCACCTGGCTGACGTCGAAGTCCTTCCCGATGTAGCGCGCCCTGACGGCGGTGAACCAGGTGTCGCTGAACGACCGGTACCCGGCCGAGCCGGCGAAGTCGCCCCGGTCGTTCACCACCGACCGCGCGACCTGGTACGAGAGCTGGTAGGTGGACGAGCGGAATGCGCCGTCGATGTCGATCACGCCGTAGGTGTCGGTCGCGGTCTGCTTCCCGACGAAGAGCACCCCGACCGTGGAATTGTCGAACACCCTCTTCTTGACGCGGCCCGACACGAAATACGCGGACGGCTCGGTGGCCGGCTCCTCCCCGTCCATGTAATCCTGTTCGGCGGTCAGCGCGTAGAAGCCCCCGTAATCCCAGTCGCCGGCTTTTCCGAACGCCTTCGTGCCGACGATGAGCGGCACTTCGGTCCCGTCGGGAAGGAGCTTGCCGATCCTCCGCGAATAGAACAAATCGAGCGGGCGGTAGAACCCGCTGTTCCGCTCCCGGCCCGCGGGCATGAAGATCTCGTTCCCCTGTGTGAAGAAGGGGCGGCGTTCGGTGAAAAACGTCTCGTACCGCGAGATGTTGAAGGCGAACGGGTCCGCCTCGATCTGCGCGAAGTCCGGGTTCGCCGTCAGCTGCAGCGTCAGTTTTTCCGAAGGGTTGTAGAAGAGGTCGAGCCCCGCGTCGAGGTCGGTGTCGTACCCGCCTTCGGTGACCATCGTCGACTTGGCGATGCCGACCGGGTACACCTCGAGGTTCAGCCCGCCGGCCCCGGGCTGGAAATCGTCAAGCTGGAGCCTCCCGAATTTCGAGATGCGCTGTCCCTCGTTCTGCTCGTAGTTGCACCAGTAGAGGTCTTCGGCGTTACGGGCCTGCCACCGGTCGAAGTCGAGGCCCCACGAGGCGAGCGCCGGGTTGAACTTGATCGACTTGTACGGCACCTCCATCTCGACGATGAACCCCCATTCGTAGACCTTCGTCGCCGCAGTCCAGACGCCGTCCCAGCTGTAATCGCGGTTGCGGGCGTCGTCGATGAGGCGGCAGTCAGACCGCACGCCGGACGCGGACACCGCGAACTTGTAGGCCGTCTGCCGGTCGTCGAAGGTGTCGAGCATCAGCGAGACGATGTCTCCCTGCGCCTGGTCCACGACGCCCGTGTTCACCTGGACCTCGTCCTTCGGCGCGTAACAGACCATCAGGCAATAGAGAGCGTCGCCGGTGGTGAGGATCTTGGCGACCGTCCGCCGGGTCGGGGGCTTGTTGAAATAGGGCTGCAGCTGGAAAAAGTCGTCCGTGGAATCGGCCGTCTCCCAGGTCGTATCGGGGGACCCGTCCACGGTGATGGGGGTTGCCGTCGGCAGGAGGCGGAGGATCTTGGTGCTGGTGTCGGCGAAGATTTCCGGGGTGACGCCCAGGACGCAAATCCCGAGCGCGATGACGGGGGGGAGAGAGGAACGCTGTCTCATGATGGATTGGTGTGTCGGGTGCTGTCTGCACTATTATAGAACGGCAGGGGGCGGAAAAGGTTACATCGACTCCGGGGAAAGATCTGGACCGGGGTGTGAATACCGCCACGTGGTGCCGGATTTCGCCCGGCAGGTGTGACAGATCGGCGCCCGGGACCCTGTCCGCGGGGTCCATCGCCGGGGGATCCTTCGGAACGGGGTGCGCCGGAAAGAGGTCCGTCGGAGGGGATCGGTCAGGCGGCAGCGATCCGTCCGTCGAGGAGCCGGACGATCCTGTTCCCGTACCCCGCATTGGCCTCCGAGTGCGTGACCTGGACGATCGTCGTCCCCTCCCCGTTCAGTTTCCTGAACAACCCCATGATCTCCGCGCCCTGTTCGGAGTTCAGGTTCCCGGTCGGCTCGTCGGCGAGGATGAGCCGGGGCCGCCCGATGATCGCCCGGGCGATCCCGACGAGCTGCTGCTGCCCGCCGGAGAGCTGGTTCGGGAAGAGGTCCTTCTTCGCGACGATCTGGAAACGATCGAGGATGTCGCTCACGAGCGATTTGCGTTCGGAACCCTTCACGTCCCTGTAGACGAGCGGCATCTCGATGTTCTCGTACACGGTGAGGTCGTCGATGAGGTGGTAACTCTGGAAGACGAAGCCGATGTTGTGTTTGTGCAGCTCCGCGCGGTGCTTCTCCTGCAGCCGCCGTACGTTCTCGCCCATGAATTCGTATTCGCCCTCGGAGGCGTCGTCGAGCATGCCGAGGATGTGGAGGAGGGTGGACTTGCCGGAGCCGGAAGGCCCCATCACCGAGACGAACTCGCCCTCACGCAGCCCGAAGTCCACGCCCCGGAGGACGAAGGTTTTCACGAAACCGCTCGTGTACCACTTCGATATTTTCCTCAGGCTGAGCATCGTGTCGTTCCTGTCTTGATCTCGTTGGCGTCCCTGGCGGGCGCGTCGCTCGTCCGCCGGGTCATTCGTACCTCAACGACTCCACCGGGTTCGCGCCGGCGGCCCGGAGTGCGCGGTAACCGATCGTCAGGGCGGTGATGAAGGCGATCACCGACAGGGCGACGACGAAGACGAGGGGGCCGATGGCGATGCGGTAGGCGAAATCCTCCAGCCACGCGTGCATCGCGAAATACCCCGCCGGGGCCGCAACGGCGAACCCCACGAGGATGAGGACCCCGAACTCCTTCGAGAACATCGCCAGGATGTTCGCGACCGTCGCCCCCAGCACCTTCCGCACGCCGATTTCTTTTGTTTTCCGCTCGGCGACGAACGACACGAGGCCGAAGAGGCCGATGCACCCGATGAGGATGGCGGTCACCGAGAACGTCCGGAAGAGGAATTCCACGCGGCGCTCCTGCAGGTAGAGCTTCTCGATGCTCTCGTCGAGGAATTCCGATTCGTAGACGTATTCGGGAAAGGCGCCGGTCCAGGCCTTTTCGATGCGCGCCATGGTGGCCACGAGGTCGTCGGGCCGGATCCTGATGCCGGCCTCCCGGTACGAAGAGACCCTCGGCGTGATCAGGCAGGGATTGATTTCCGTCCGGAGCGACTGGGTGTTGAAGTCCCTGACGACGCCCACGACCGGGAGGCCGTCGCGTGCCCCCAGCCTGAAGGTCCTGCCGATCACGTCGGCGGGGCTCGCGAGCCCCAGCTTCCGCGTGAACGCCTCATTGACGACAAACTCCCTGACCGTATCCGAGTGAAGGGGTGGACGCCCCGCGACGATGTCGATCCCGTAGGTCCTGAAGTACGCCGTGTCGGCCCACTTCAGGTCGGTGCGGATGTGCTTCTGCACGCCGTTTTCGATGTACCGCATGTCGGAGTTCCAGTTGTTGTCCGAGATCGCCGGGGTGTACGAAAAACTCACCCCCAGGATGCCGGGGTCGGATGAGAGCAGGTTGCGGTAGGTGCCGAGGCGGACGGCATCGTTGACGGGCAACGGCGTGACGATGATGCCGTCTCCGGTGAAACCCATGTCCTTCCCGATGAAATATTGCATCTGGAGGGTCACGACGAGTGTGCCGATGATCAGCAGCTGCGAGATCGCGAATTGGAGGACGACCAGTCCCCTCCGCAGTCCGAGCCCCCCCGCGGAGACCTTCCCCTTCAGCGCGGCCGCGGGGCCGAAACCGGAGAGCATCATCGCCGGGTAGAGGCCCGCGATGCCCGTCGTCACGATCACGAGGAGGGAGGTCATCAGGAGGGAGGAGGGGTCCGTCAGCGCGAAGGCGACGGGAATGTCGAGTTCTTCGGCGATCAGGGGGGTGACGGCTTCGGCGAGCACCAGCGCCACCGCTGCCGCCGCCGCGACGATGAGGAGGGTCTCACCCAGGAAATGGAGCGCGATGCTCTTCGGCGCCGCCCCGAGCACTTTCCTGACGCCGATCTCGCGCGACCGGACGGCGGCCTGGGCGGTCGCCATGTTCACGAAGTTGACGCACGCGGTCAATAACAGGAATATCCCGATCAACCCGAGCCCGGCGAGCGTCGGCCGCCCGACGGCCCTGAACGTGTCGGCGTAGACCGGCTCGTAGTGCGTATCGGCCAGTGGCTGGAGGAGGAAGATCTTCAGGTCGGGTTCGTTCCTGTACACCTCGTCGGTGATCTTCCGGAGCCCCGTGCCGATCTTCCCGGGATCGGCGCCGGGCCTGAGGAGGACGAACACCTGGACGTTGGAGCTCATATTCGTCCATTCGAAGATCCACGAGTCGGTTTCACGGAGGTTGGCGGCGGAGAGGTACATCGTGAAGGGGAAGTCCAGGGTCGTCGGGGGATCCGGGAGGACGCCGACGACGGTGAGGTCGGCGGCGTTGTTCATCCTGACGGTCTTTCCGATCGGATCGGCGGCGCCGAAATATTTTTCCGCGATCGATTTCGTGAGCGCGACCGTGCCCGGCGCCGCGAGTGATTTCGGGTCGCCCGAAATCCAGGGAATGTCGAACATCCCGAAGAACTCGGGCGTCACGCGCGCGGCGTTGGTTTCCTCCTGGAATTTCCGTTCCCCCGCGCCGTCCCGGACGGTGAATTGACCTCCGAAGGAGATATAGGCGAGGGCGGCCGTCTCCACGCCGGGAAAATTGTCCCGCAGGGTCTGCGCCACCGGGCCCGCCGAACAGCCGGAGCGGCTGAGCTCCCCCTCCGGGTACTCGTCGGCGACGATCCTGTAGAGCCGGTCGATCTTCGGGTAGGACCTGTTGAATCCCGATTCGAAACGGAGCAGGGTCGCGATCACCAGCGCCCCGGCGATCCCGAGGGAGAGGCCGACCACGTTGACGACGGTGGACAGCTTGTTCCTCGCCATTTTGCGAAGTGTGACGGTCAGGAAGTTAAGGAGCATGAGGACCTCCGCGATGATGGTGATTCGTGATGAACGGATACCCCGTCGACGCCGAGGGTATGCTCATTCGTACCGCAACGATTCCACCGGGTTCCGTCGGGCGGCCCGGACCGCGTGGACGCCGATCGTGCACGCCGCGATCGCCGCGGCCATGAGCGCGGCCTCCAGGAAGGTCGAGGGGCCTAGCTCCACCCTGTAGGCAAAGTCCCGGAGCCACGAATCGAGCGCGAGCCATGCGACGGGAGATGCGACGATCACCGCGACGCCGGCGGGGACGGCGACGTCCCTGGACAGGAGACCCAGGATGTCCGGCACGGACGCGCCGAGGACCTTGCGGATGCCGATCTCCTTGGTGCGCTGGTCGGTCGTGTACGAGATGAGGCCGAGGAGGCCGAGGCAGGCGACGGCGACGGCCAGTCCGGCGGAGATCGCGAAAATACTGCCGGTCCGCCGGTCGTTGCTGTAGAAGTCCCCGATCCGCTCGTCGAGGACGTTGAATTCGAACGGCGTGACCTTGTCGAATTTCCCGTGGATCTCCGCGAGCGCCGGGATCGCCGCGGGCCGGGAACCTTCCGAGATCCGGATGGTGAAATAGTCGATGGATTCGATCGGATTTTTCCGGTGGCCGAGGACCAGGGGGCCCACAGGCTCGTGCAGCGAATGGAAATGGAAGTCCCGCACCACTCCGACGACCCTCGCCCGGTACCCCGCCTCCGGGACCAGGATCTCCCCGTGGAGGGGGTCGTCCCATCCCATCATCCGTGCCGCGGTTTCGTTCACGAGCACCGCCGCGGTGTCGACCGTCTCGAGGCCGGAGATGTTGCGGCCCGCGGCGAGGCCGATCCGGAAGGTCGCAAGGAAATCCTGGTCGACGCAGATGAACGTCATCGAGCGCGGGGCGCCGCCCGCGGGGTCGGCGACGTCGATGGCGGCGATGTTCTTCCAATCGCCCGGGACCCGGGAGGAGACCGAGACGTTCCCGACGCCGGGGACCGCGAGCATCTCCGATTTGATCGCCTCGAAGTTCCTCCGCGTGGCGCCGCTGTTGATGTCCACCACCACGAGGCTCCCGCGGTCGAATCCGAGCTCCTTGGTCGCCACGTATTCCAGCTGGTCGCGGGCCACGAACGTCCCTGCGATCATGGCCACGGAGAGCCCGAACTGGGTCCCGACGAGGACCTTTCTGAGCCAGGTCCCCTGCCGGCCCGAGGGCCTCTGGGTCCGGAGGATCGTCGAGGGGTTCATCCCGGCGAGATACCATGCGGGATACAATCCGGAGACCGTTCCCACCGCGGCCGCGATCGCCACGAGCGCCGGCCACGAAAGCGCGTCCCCCCACAGGCCGAGAGAGAGCCGTTTTCCGGTCAGCTCGTTGAACGCCGGGAGCGCCATCTCGGCGAGGACGACCGCGAGGACGAGCCCGGCGAACGAGAGCAGGATCGATTCTCCCAGGAACTGCGCCACCAGGTGCGCGCGCGCCGCGCCGGAAACCTTTCGCATCCCGATCTCGCGGGACCGCTTGAGCGCGCGGGCGGTGGCGAGGTTGACATAGTTGATGCAGGCCATCGCGAGGACCATGATGGCCATGATGGAGAAGATCACGACCGACGTGAGGCCCTCCTCGCCCGCATTCCGTTCGAGGGCGATCTCCGACGAGCCGAAGTGGATCTCCCGGAGCGGCTGCATCCGCACGGCGGTCTGGCCGTCCGCGGACGCCGACGCGTGCGAGGCGAGGATCCCCTGGACGGCGGACCCGGCCGCCGCCGGATCGGCGCCGGCCTCGAGGAGGACGTACGTGATGAATCCGTCCGAATCCCACGCATCGATGAACCGTTTCCACCCGGGGATCGCCTCGAGCGTGGCGAACGAGATGAGCATGCTGAATTGCAGGTGCGAATTCGGCGGGGGATCGCCCATGAGGCCGGTCACCGCGAGGTCGCCGAAGCGTTCGGTGGGAAGCGTGCGCCCGACGGGATCTCCGGCCCCGAAATACTTCAGCGCCGCCGATTGCGTGAGGACGACGGACTTCGGCGCAGACAGGGCGGTTTCCCGGGATCCCGAGACCAGGGAAAAACCGAACACGTCGAAAAACGTCTGCTCGGCGATGAGGTAGGAACCCTCGTAAAACCTCCGCGTTCCGGCGCCGACGGTGAACCTGCCGGTGCCCGAAGCGTCCCTCACCCTCACCGAGGCCGCGACCCCGGGGTGCCCGGCGGCGAACGCGGGCCCGAGGGGACCGGCGGTATAGCCCGAGCGCTCCTCGCCCGACGGCGTGGCCGTGCTTCCGACCAGGCGGTAGATGCGGTCGGCATCGGGGTGAAAGGCGTCGAAGCTGAACTCGTCCCGGACGAAGAGGAGCATCAGCACGCAGCAGGCGATCCCGAGTGAAAATCCCGCGACGTTGATCGCCGAATACGTTTTCTGGCGGAGGAGGCTCCGCAGGGCGGCGGTGATGTAGTTCCTGAGCATGGTCACGATCCTTTCTGATGGGGGCGCGTCATTCGTACCTGAGCGACTCGACGGGATTGGCGCGGGCGGCGCGGACCGCGTGGAGCGAGACGGTCAGGAGCGCAATCGCCAGCGCCCCGAGGCCGCCGGCCAGGAAGACCGCCGGTCCCAGCTCGACCCTGTACGCGTACGACCCGAGCCACTCCGACGCCGCGAGAAACGCCGCCGGGAGCGCGATCACGTTCGAGATGACGACGAGCAGGGCGAACTCCTTCGAGAGCATCGCCGCGATCCCGGGGACGGAGGCGCCGAGCACCTTCCGGATGCCGATTTCTTTTGTGCGGTTCACCACGCTCAGGCCGGCGAGACCGAAGAGCCCCATGCAGGCGAGGGCGATCGCAAGGACTGAGGCGGACCGGAGGATCCCCATCCACCGCTCTTCCGTTTCATACTGCTTCTGGACGTCCTCGGCCAGGAACGTCGCGTCGTACGGCTTGTCGGGGGCGATCTCCGCCCAGGCGGCGCGGATTTTTTCGAGCGTCGCCGGGATGTTCTCCGGCGATATCCTGATCATCGCCTGGTCGAGCCCCCAGTCCGGGTCGGCGAGGAGCACCGCCGGCGTCACCGGTTCCCTCAGCGATCCGAAATTGAAGTCCTTCACGACGCCGATGATCACCGGTCCCCCGGGGACCTCTTCCTCGTTCCATCCCTGGAGCCGTGCACCGATGACGGGCTTCGGGATTTCGCACTCCCGCACGAGGGCCTCGTTGACGATGACGGCCCGCTTCCCCTCTCCGGGGGATGACGGATTGAAGTCCGTGCCCTCGAGGAGGGTGACGCCGAGAACCGACATCCACTGGTCGTCGATCCGGTACACGTAGGCCTTTTTCGTGACGCCGTGATACCGGAACCCGTTCCTGGCGTACCCGTGCGTGAACGCGCCGTTCGTCCCCGTGACGCCGAGGATGCCGGGGGCCCCCGCGAGCATCGCCTTCAGCCGGTCGGCGCGCGCCGCGCCGCGGCTAGGCTTTCCGTCATAGAGCTGGAGCACGACGACCTGCTCGGCATTGTAGCCGAGGTCTTTTGACAGAATGTACCGCATCTGGCCGGACATCACCAGCGTGCTCACGATCAGGACGATCGAGAGGGTGAACTGCAACACGATCAGCGCGCGGGTGAGCGTCGTCCGGCCGGCGAACCTCACCCTTCCCTTCAGGACCTCCACCGGCTCGAACCGCGAGAGGAACGCCGCCGGGTAGCCGCCGGCGACGAGCCCCACCAGGCCGAGGATGCCGGCCAGCGCCGCGATGAACCAGGCGTCGGTGAAGTAGTCGAGCGTCAGCTTCTTCCCGGTCATCCCGTTGAACGCCGGGAGGGCCATCTCGGCCATCACGACACCCGTCACGAGCGCGATCAGGCAGAGAATGAGCGCCTCCCCCCAGAACTGCTTCATCAGTTGTGTCCTGACGGCGCCGAGCACCTTCCGGACGCCGACCTCGCGCGCGCGGCCCGCCGAGCGGCCGACGGCGAGGGTCGTGAAATTGATGCAGGCGATCAGGAGGACGAAGAGACCGATCGTCCCGAGAACGTACGAATAGGCGGGGTCGCTCCGTTCGTCGGGACTGTCCGCCGTCTCCACGTCGAGGTGGACGTCGCGAAGCGGCTGGAACCGCAGGGTGAACGCCCCGGCGTCCTTGCTCAGGTGGCCGTTGGTGGTGAGCAATTCGATGAGGCCTCCGAAGTGCGCGGCGGTGAACGGCCCGAGTTTGCGCGCGAGTTCGCCGGGGTCGGCGCCGGGCGCGAGCTCGACGAACGCGGAACCGCTCGCCGACGATCCACTGGTCGTGCGCGCTCTCGTACCATTCGTTTCGCGTTATCGACAGGAGAAAATCGAACTTCAGCGTGGAATTCGGCGGGAGGTCCCTGAGCACGCCGGTCACCAGGAAATCCTCCTTTCGTCCCCGGATCTCGACGGTGAGCCGCTTTCCCATCGCGTCGTCGTCGCCGAAATATTTCTTCGCGGACTCCCCGGTCAGGACGATGCCGTTCGTCCCGCGAAGGGCGCCGGCCGGGTCGCCGGCGAGGAGGGGAAACGTGAACATCGCGAGGAGATCGGGATCGGTGAACACAAGCTGTTCCTCCCGGAAGACCCTGTCGCCGTGGGTCACGATCGCGCTGCCGGTCGAGACCCTGGCGGCGCGCACGATCTCCGGGTATTCGGCCAGCAGGGCCGGCACGAGCGGCATCGGCTGGTACGCGTCCGCCTCCACCTCCCCGCCCGGTTTCCGCATGTCGGCCACGACCCGGTAGATCCTGTCGCCGTTGGCGTGGAAGCCGTCGTAGGAGAACTCGTCCCGGATGAACAACGTGATCAGGACGCAGAATCCGATCCCGATCGCCAGCCCGAGGACGTTGATCAGTGTGTAGAGCTTGTGGCGGACGAGGTTGCGGAACGCGATCTTGAGGTAATTACCGAGCATCGGGGAGGCCCTTTCGGTCCGTTCCGTCAGTCGATTATTCGTACCGCAGCGCGTTGACCGGGTTGCCCCTGGCCGCGCGGACCGCGTGGAGCGCGACCGTCGCCGAGCGCGATCGCAAGCGCTCCGAGGCCGCCCGCCAGGAACACCGCGGGCCCCAGCTCGACCCTGTAGGCGTACGACTCGAGCCATTCCGACGCAGCGAGAAACGCCGCCGGCAGGGCCAGCGACGTTCGAGATGACGACCAGGATCGCGAACTCCTTCGAGAGCATCGCCGCGATCCCGGAGACCGACGCGCCCGAGCACCTTCCGGATCCCGATTTCCTTTGTCCGGTTCACCACGCTCAACCCGGCGAGCCCGAAGAGCCCCATGCACGCCAGCGCGATCGCCATCACGGACGCGGACCGGAGGATCTCCATCCATCGCTGTTCGGTCTCGTACTGTTTCTGGACGTCCTCGTTCAGGAATGTCGCGTCGTACGGCTTGTCGGGGGCGATCTCCGTCCAGGCGACCCGTATCCTCTCCATCGTCGCGGGGATGTCCTCCGGGGAGATCCTGATGAGCGCCTGGTCCATTCCCCACTCCGGATTGGTGAAGAGGACCGCGGGTCGGATGGCTTCACGGAGCGAGCCGAAGTTGAAGTCCTTCACGACGCCGATCACCACCGGGCCGCCCGGCACGTGCTCCTCGTCCCAGCCCTCGAGCCGGGTGCCGACCGCGTCGCCCGTCCATTCGTAATCCTTCACGAGCGCCTCGTTGACGATGACCGCCCCGGTGCCTTCGCCCGGCGCCGCGGGGTTGAAATTTCTCCCTTCCTTCAGCGTGATGCCGAGGACGCGGATGAACTGGTCGTCGACCTTGTACATATACGCGTTCTTGTTCATCCCGCGGTGCTTGAACCCGTTGATGTCGTACCCGTGCGTGAACGCCCCGTTCGTCCCCGAGACCCCGAGGATCCCGGGCGTCTCCGCGAGCTTCGCCTTCAGCCGGTCGGCGCGGACCTGGCCTGGGACTGTCCGCGCCGTCGAAGAGCTGGAGCACGACGACCTGCTCGGCGTTGTAGCCGAGGTCTTTTGACAGAATGTACCGCATCTGGCCCGACATCACCAGCGTGCTCACGATCAGGACGATCGAGAGTGTGAACTGCAGCACAATCAGGCGCGCGGGTGAGCGTCGTACGGCCGGCGAACCTCACCCGCCCCTTGAGGACCTCCACCGGTTCGAACCGGGAGAGGAACGCGGCCGGATAACTGCCGGCGACGAGCCCCACCAGGCCGAGGATCCCGGCCAGCGCCGCGATGAACCAGGCGTCGGTGAAGTAGTCGAGCGTCAGCTTCTTCCCGGTCATCTCGTTGAACGCCGGCAGGGCCATCTCGGCCATCACGACGCCGGCCACGAGCGCGATCAGGCAAAGTATGAGCGCCTCCCCCCAGAACTGCTTCATGAGCTGTGTCCGCACGGCGCCGAGCACCTTCCGGACGCCGACCTCGCGGGCGCGCCCCGCCGAGCGGCCGACGGCGAGTGTCGTGAAATTGATGCAGGCGATCAGCAGGACGAAGAGACCGATCGCGCCGAGAATGTATGAATACGCGGGATCGCTCCGTTCCTCGGGGCTGAACCCCGTCAGCACGTCGAGGTGGACGTCCCGGATCGGCTGGAACGTGATCCGGTAGGCGTCCGCATCGGCGCTCAGCTCGTCATTTGCCCTCATACCCTTCATCAAGCCGCCGAAGTGGTTTTCGATGAAGGGCCCCAGTTTGCCCGAGAGGGCGGCGGGATCGGCGCCGGCCGCCAGCTGGACGAAGGCGGATCCGTTCGCGGAGGTCCACCGGTCGTGCGCGCGTTCGTACATTCCGTGCCGCTCGATCGGCAGGAGGAAATCGAACGAGAGGCTGGAATTGGCCGGGATGTCCTTCAGGACGCCGGTCACGAGGAAGTCGTCCCTCTTCCCGCGGATGTCCACGCTGAGGCGCTTTCCCATCGGCGGCTCGTCGCCGAAATACTTCAGCGCAACGCGTTCGGTGAGCACGATGCCGTTCTGCCCGCTGAAGACGCCGGCTGCGTCGCCCGAGGCCAGCGGAAAGGAGAACATCCGGAGGAGGTCCGGGTCGGTGAAGACCATCGTCTCCCTGAACACCCTCTCCCCGTATTTGACGATCGCGCTCCCGGTCACGAACCGGGCCGCGCGGGCAATCTCGGGGTATTCGGCCCGCAGGGCCGGCGCGAGCGGCATCGGCTGGAACGCCTCGGACTCGGATTCCCCGCCGGGCTTCCTGGTCTCCGTCATGACCCGGAAGAGCCGGTCGCCGTTCGCGTGGAAGTCGTCGAACGAAAATTCGTCCACGACGAAGAGCATGATCGAGAACACAGAACCCGATCCCGATCGCCAGGCCGAGGACGTTGATCAGCGTATAGAGCTTGTGGCGGACGAGGTTGCGGAACGCAATCTTGAGGTAATTGAGGAGCATCGGGGAGGCCCTTTCCGTGCAGGACAGGTTACGATTTGACGTTTTCGGTGACGACGTGACCGTCGAACAGATGAATCACCCGGTGGCTGTACTCCGAATCGTGCGACGAGTGGGTGACCATCACGATCGTCGTCCCGGCCTCGTTGAGCCCGGTCAGGAGCTTCATCACCTCCGTGCCGTGCGCGGAGTCGAGGTTGCCCGTCGGTTCGTCGGCGAGGATGAGCGCGGGTTTGGCGACGATGGCGCGGGCCACCGCGACGCGCTGCTGCTGGCCGCCGGAGAGCTGCTGGGGGAAGTGGTTCTTCCGGTGCGCGATCCCCATCTGGTCCAGGACCGCGGACACCCTCTCCTCCCGGTCTTTGGAGGAGGCGCCGAGGTAGAAGAGGGGCAGCTCGACGTTCTCGTAGACCGTCAGCTCGTCGATGAGGTTGAAGCTTTGAAACACGAAGCCGATGTTCTTCTTCCGGAGGTCGGCCCTCTGGCGCTCGGAGTACTTCGAGACCTCGTGGTTCACGAAGTGGTACTCGCCGCCCGAGGGATTGTCGAGGAGCCCCATGATGTTCAGGAGCGTCGACTTTCCGCACCCCGACGGGCCCATGATGGCGACGAACTCCCCCTTGTCGATCCTGATGTTGACGTTGTTGAGAGCGGTCGTCTCCACCTCGTCGGTCGTGTAGACCTTGTTCAATCCCCTGGCATTGATCATGATTCCTCCGTCCTGAATGTGAATGTCGATGTTATCGTTTGATGACGAGCCGGTCCGCGTCGCCGAAGCTGTCGTACGACGACGTCACGACGCGCTCGCCCGCCGAGAGACCCTCGAGGACTTCGAAGACCTGCGGGTTCTGACGGCTCAGCCGGATGGACCTCCGGACCGCGAAATCCCCCGACTCGTCCACGACGTAGATCCACTGTCCGCCCGTCTTCTGGTAGAAGCCCCCCCTCGGCACCATCACGGCCTCCTCCAGCCGGCCCAGCTCGAGCCTGATCTGGAGGGTCTGGCCGCGCCGGATACCGCCGGGGACCTTCGATGAAAATTCCATGTCGACCTCGAACCGGCCCTCGCGCACCTCCGGGTAGACCTTCCGGATCGTGAGCGCGAACGTGTCGCCGGCGAGTTCGCACAAGCCGGTCTGGCCGGGACTGACGCGCGCGATGTAGAACTCGTCGACCGGCACCCTCACCTTGAAGGAGTCGAGGACGTCGATCTGCCCGAGGCGCTCGCCGGCCGACTTGGACTGGCCGATCTCCGCGTTGAGGGAGGAGAGCTGCCCGCCGATCGGCGCGCGAAGCGTGAGATTCTCCAGGTTCTTCCTGGTGAGCTCGAGGTTCGCCGTCATCCTGCGGATCGAGGCGTCGAGCTGTCCGAGCTGGTTCACCCTCAGGAGCGAATCCTGCTGCCAGTGCGCGAGGCTGATCGCCTTCCGCTCCTTCCAGTACGCGTATTCGTCCTGCGACCGTTTGAACTCCATCGGCGAGGTGAGGCCCCGGTCGAAGAGCGTCGAGTCGCGCAGGTAGTTCCGCGACGCCTGCTGGAACTGGAATTCGGCCTCGGCGACCTCCTGCCGGACGCTGATGGTGTTCTGTTCGATCGTGATGCTGGTGTTCCGCGCGTTGTTGATCTGCTCGTAGGAGAGCGCCTCGCGGTACATCACGTCGAGCTGGAGGTTCGTGTTCCCCATCCGCAGGATGCGGTCGCCCTTCCTGACGAACGCCCCCGCCTCGACGAACCTCTCCTCGATCCGGCCGCCCTCGACGGCGTCGAGGTAGAACGTCCTGATCGGCTGGACGACGCCGTTCACGGGGATGTATTCCTGGAAGGGGCCCCTCACCACCGTCGAGACGGTCAGCCGCCCCGCCTCCACGTTCAGCCGGGAGCCGGTGTTCGCGACCAGCGCGTAAATGATGAAGATCGTGAAGAGGCCGGCGCCCCCCACGACGGCGATCCTCTTCGGAGGCCATTTTTTTTTCTCGATCCTGCGGTCCATTCCTCCCCGGCCGTCGGGACCGGCGGGGGGCGTCGCGCCTCGGGGTTTTTCGGTATCGTGCGTGGTCATCATGATGTTTTCGGTGTCGGGAGGGGAACGATCGGGTCCCCCGGTCACCTTCAGGGATCAAGATTCCTGCCAGAAATACCCGCCCTATTCCGAGCCCGGTGCGGGGTGCAAGCGCGGCACCTGTCCGCTTTCGTGACACACCGGTGTCCGGTATCGGACGCATGCGAGGGCGTCGAACCTTTTCGCATTCCGGCCGTATTTACTACATTGGACACTATATGAGCGCCCGCCACCCATGACCAGCGTTCCCCCCGGCACGATCCTCGTCGTCGACGATGACGAGGACATCCTGACGACGGCCCGCATCCTCCTCAAGCGGCAGGGATGGGACGTGCGGACCGAGCGGGGACCGCGCAACCTGGCCGGGCTGCTGGCCGAACGGTCGTTCGACGTCATCCTGCTCGACATGAACTTCACCCGGAGCCCGGGCGCCGGCGAGGAGGGATTCGCGTGGCTGAAGAAAATCCTGGAACTCGACCGCTCGGCCGTCGTCGTCCTGATCACGGCGTACGGCGATGTTGAGATGGCGGTCAGGGCAATCAAGGAAGGCGCCGTCGATTTCGTGATGAAGCCGTGGCAGAACGAAAAACTGATCGCGACCGTCTCGGCCGCGATGGAATTGCGGAAGTCGCACCTCGAGGTGGAGAAGCTCCGCTCGACGCAGGAGACGCTGACCGCCGACCTCGGCAGGCAATTCGGCGAGTTCCTCGGCGGGTCGAAGCCGATGCAGCGCGTTTTCGAGACCATCCGCAAGGTTGCGGCGACCGAGGCGAACGTCCTCATCCTCGGGGAGAACGGGACGGGGAAGGAGCTGGCGGCCCGCGAGCTGCACCGGCTCTCGGCGCGGAGCCGGGACGCGTTCGTCTCCATCGACATGGGAGCGCTCACCTCCTCGCTCTTCGAGAGCGAGCTCTTCGGACACGTGAAGGGGGCGTTCACCGACGCGCGCGCCGACAGGGCCGGGCGGTTCGAGATCGCCTCGGGGGGGACGCTCTTCCTCGACGAGATCGGCCACCTGCCGCTCGAGCTCCAATCGAAACTGATGGGCGTCCTCCAGAACCGTGAGGTGATCCGCCTCGGGTCGAACGTCACGCGTCCGGTGGACATTCGATTGATCTGCGCGTCGAACGTCCCGCCGCGCGAGCTCGTCGCGGCCGGAAAGTTCCGCGAGGACCTCCTATATAGAATCAATACCGTCGAGCTGAGCCTCCCGCCGCTGCGGGACCGGTCCGAGGACATCCCGCTGCTCGCCGACTACTTCCTCCGGCTCTATTCGGTCAAGTACCGGAAACCCGTCAAGCGGCTCGGCGCCCAGACGGTCAAAAAGCTGGAGCGCTACCACTGGCCGGGGAACGTCCGGGAACTCCAGCACGCCGTCGAGCGCGCGGTGATCCTGAGCGAATCCGAAACGCTCCAGCCGGTCGATTTTTACTTCAACCCGGCCGAGCAGTCCGAGAGCATCACGCTCCGCGACTTCAAGCTCGACGACGTGGAACGGAGCGTCATCCTCAAGGCCATCACCAAGCACCGCGGGAACATCAGCCAGGCGGCGAAGGAGCTCGGGCTGACGAGGGCCGCCCTCTACCGCCGGCTCGGCAAACATGGTCTATAAACGGTTCCGCTTCCAGGTCCTCGCCCGCCTCGTCGCCCTGACGGGGACCCTCCTCGCGGCGGTCATCCTGTTCAACGCGACCGGCCTGTACGCCACCACGGCCCTCGTCGTCCTCGCCGCGATCGGCCAGGCGTGGTCTCTCGTCCGGTTCGTCGAGCGGACGAACCTCGACCTCGCGAGGTTCCTGGACGCCGTCCGGTACTCGGATTTTTCCCAGTCGTTCGGTAAGGAGAAGGGGGCCTCGTTCGACGGGCTGGCCGACGCGTTCAACGCGGTCCTGACGGAGTTCCGCAAGGTCCGGGCTGACCGCGAGGAGCACTATCATTTCCTGGAGACGATCACGCAGCACGTGGGCGTCGGGCTGCTCTCGTTCACGCCGGAGGGAAAGGTCGGGCTGATCAACACGGCGGCGAAACGCCTCCTGTCGGTGAACCATCTCACCGAGCTGCGGGCCCTCGCGCCGGCCAACCCGGAGATCGTGGAGGCGCTCAGGAAGCTGAAGCCGGGGGACCGGGTTGTGGGGAGGTTCGCCGGGTTCCCGGAACAGGTCCAGCTCGTCATGCACGCGACGGAAGTCCGGCTGCGGGAGCAGCCCTACATCCTCGTCTCGCTCCAGAACATCCAGTCTGAGCTCGACGAGAAGGAAATGGACGCGTGGCAGAAACTGATCCGCGTCCTGACCCACGAGATCATGAACTCCGTCACCCCCATCTCGTCGCTCGCCTCGACCGCCGCGGGCCTCCTGGACGAGGACCGGACCGATGCGGCGGCGGGCGGCCGGGGACCGCGGCCCGACGCCGGCCCCGAACTGACGTCGGACCTCAGGGAGGCGCTCCAGACGATCGAGAAGCGAAGCAAGGGACTCCTCCATTTCGTGGAGGCGTACAGGACGATGACCCTGATCCCCCGCCCGACGATCAGAATCCTCGGCGTCGCCGAACTCTTCTCGCGGGTCCGGACGCTGATGGAGCCGCAGCTTGCGCTGGAGGGGATCGCCCTCGCGACGCTGGTGGACCCGGAGACCCTCGAACTCAGCGCGGACCCCGAACTCGTGGAACAGGTCCTGATCAACCTCGTGCAGAACGCCGGCCACGCCCTGGCCGGGCGCCCGGCGGGACGCATCTCGCTCTCGTCGCGGCTCGATCCGAAGGGAAGCGTCCTCATTGAGGTGGGTGACAACGGCTGCGGCATGTCGGCCGACGTGCAGGAAAAAATATTCGTGCCGTTCTTCACCACCAGGGAGAAGGGGTCCGGGATCGGCCTGAGCCTCTCCCGGCAGATCCTCCGGCTGCACGACGGGACGCTCACCTGCCGGTCGAAGGAGGGGGAAGGGTCGGTCTTTACGCTGCGGTTCTGAGGGGGCGGCCGAAACCCCGCCGATGACTCCCGCCAGGCGAGCGTGGCGGCCGGGCACAGAGTTCCCCGGGGACGAGAACCGCGCCCCGCCTGACGAATTATCTGGAAAAACCCCCGAACGGCTCCATGAAGACCGCCCCCTGCGCGGCGAGGGCCTTCTTCAGGTCGTCGGCAGGCCGGCCGTGGACGACCATCTTTTTCACCTCGAGGCAACCCACGAACCGGCCGGCGAAGTTCTTCATGAACGACGCCGCGTGCGTCATCGCCGCCGGGGAGTCCGCGTAACGCTCGAAGAGCGTGCACCGTTTCGAGTCGCCGCTGACGGTCCATTCGTAATTGAGGGTTCCCGGCTCGTTCGCCTTCGTCGCGTCGACCATCTCCTTCATCAGGCCCTTCAATTCATCCAGCTTCCCGTCCCTGACGTTCGTTTCGAGTATCCAATAAATGTGCGCGCTCATGACATTGCTCCTGGTTGATGGATGGTGGCGGTCCTGCCGGGTCCGGCGGGCGGTCCGCGCAGAGCGTACCGCAGGGGAAAAATATACGCAACCCCCGTTGGATTACCAAAGGCCCAGCCGGAACTCCGTCCGGAGGAGCTCGAAGATCACGGCGTTCACGAAGACCGACGAGCCCCACGCGAGCAGGACGGAAACGAAACCCTTCAGCCGGGACAGCCCCATCATGACGGACACCGTGATGGCAAGAATCGTGACGTAGGCGGCGGAAAACATATTGATGGAATTGAGGAGATAGCGCGCGGTGAAATCTTCCGCGGGGACGAGAAGGTCGAGCCCCCCGGGGGTCCACGGCATCGGGAGTCCGGCGCCGGGTCCGGCGGACGTCACCGCCGCCGCGAGCGACGCGGCGCTGCCGACGAGCATCGCGCCCTCGGCGTACACCTCGGCGGCGAGGACATGGACGAACCGGAGTTCTCCGCGCGCGCTCCAGATCCTGCACGCGTAGAGGAGCACGAGGGCGAAGACCGACCATCCGGCGAAGAGCCGCACAGGGAGGAAGAGGGAGCGGACGAGGGTCGGGCCGAGCAGCGATTGCGCCGCGTTCGCCCGGTCCACGGCCGACACGGCGGGAGGGAGATGTTCCGCCGCGAGGTCGGCGCGGTACCCGGCGCCCGCGATGCCGAGCGCAACGTACACGAGCGCGAGGAGCGCGAACCGGCCGACCCAGCGCGGCCGTTCCCGGAGCGTCCCGGCGTACCGGACAAAGCCGCCGGCCGGTGCGGGCGTCAAAGCCATGAGAGCCTGTTGACCGACGGGGACTCGGAGACCAGCCCGACGAAGAGTTCCTCCAGCGAGCGCGAACTCCCCAGGACTTCGACCGCTTTCTCCCGCACGTCCTTCGTCTCGCACTGCAGCACGATTTTCCCCTTGTGGATCACCGCGATCGAGTCGCAGAACTTCCCGATCGTCTCCAGTGCGTGGGAGGTGACGAAGACCGTCGTCCCGCCGTCGGCCATCTGCCGGAGGATGCCCCTGATGGAGTGCGCGACCACGGCGTCGAGCCCGTCGAACGGCTCGTCCAGGACGAGCAGCCGGGGCCGATGGACGATGGCCGCGGCGAGGGAAACCTTTTTCTTCATCCCGGTGGAGAACGTCGCGATCGGCATGTCGTGGGTCCCGGCCAGGCCGAACACGGAGAGAATCTCGTCGATCCGGCCGGCGGCGACCTCCGGGGAGAGTTCGTACATCCCCGCCACGAACCGGAGGTATTCCCGGGCGTTCATCCATTCGAAATACATCGGCTCGTCGAGCACGTAACCGATGCGGGCCTGGAGGGCGTCGGCGCCGGGCACCACCTCTCCCCGAACAACCGCGTCTCACCGGAATCGGCGGGCGTGAGGCCGGACATGATCCGGATGGTCGTGGTCTTGCCGGCCCCGTTCAGGCCGATGAAGCCGAAGACGCGGCCCGGCCCGACGGCGAGCGTGAGCCCGTCGAGCACCGGGGGACCGTCGGCGTACCGTTTCCCGACGTTCAGGAATTCGATGACGTTACCGTCTTCTGCCATAATTCGCTGCTCCGGTTCGTGATGCGGACTGCGGTCGCCGGCACCGACCTGAAATACCAGATCGCCGCCGTCGCCGCGGAGTACAGCATGACAAAGCCAGGGGATTTCCACCAGCTCCGTGATGATGAAATACGGGACCGACGCCGCCAGCAGGGTGAGCGACATCCAGACGGCTTCGGCCAATCCCCCGGCAGAACGCCCCCGCGTCCCTGCGGGGGTACCGCGAGGACGCGGCGTTTCCGAGCGCGAGGACGGGGAAGCTGACTGTCGGAAGATAGAGGAGGAAATCCGCCAGCTGGCCGGGGGTGAGGGCCCCGGGGAAAAGTTCAACGACACGACCGAAACGAGCGCGAGCGCGCAGGCGCCGATCATGAGGACCGACACGTTCTTGATGAGTACGATCCGCCTCCAGTCCGCCGGGAAGAGGCTCAGCGCGTCGAGCTCGCGCGGGGACCCGAAGAACGCGTTATTGATCCTCGGCTCCAGGCCGATGAAGACGATCCAGGCGACCGCCGCGAACGGCGACGCGACGCGCCACGTCCACGCCGCGAGGAACACCGCGAGCGGGATGAGGGGGACGAAGCGGTACGGGAGGTTGCCGCGAAAGTACCCCGCGAGTTCGTACGGCATCATGGCCCTGTCCGCGCGGCGCATCGGCTCATTTCCTGAAGAGCGCGAGTATCGCGCCCGTTACGAGCGTCAGATAGGCCAGGTATTTCCAGCCGGTGAGCATCTCTCCCGTCGAGAACGCCCTGATCCCCGCGGCCGCCCACCCGACCATCGGAATGTTTGAAGCCAGGGCATTGGTCCTGAACAGGAAGACGGACACGAGGACGGCCGCCGTTGCGACGAGCGAAACGAGAACGAGGCCCGTGAGCGGTCTTGAGGACCTGATGAGGCCGGCCGCGGCCGCGCAACAGAGCGCCTGTGACGCGATCAGGGGGAGGATGGTCGAGGCGACGATCCCCGTCGAGGGGATGAGGCCGGGGGAAAAGGCGATCGCCGGGTAGACGCACCCGACCCCCGCGAAGAGGCAGAATTCCGGCCTTCGCAGGCTCCCTGCGAGGAGAAAATAATACCCCGCCGCGGACGACCCCGGATAGAGCCGCGTTTTATTGATGATCACCGCACCCGTGCGGCCTACGAACGACATCGTGATAAGCAGGGCCAGCGCGTACTGCGCGACAAGGAAGAGCGGAAGATAAACCCCGCCGGCATCGTCCGCCAGGTATCGCTGGGCGAACGAACAGAGGAACATGTTGGCGAGGAGGTGGAGGAGGGGCGGGAAGGGATTGCGCCGGCGTCCGAGCGATTCCCCGGCTTTCGCGAGGCGAAGCATCCGGGCCGCCGTTCGCAGCACGGCGCGCCGGTCCGCGCCCGCGCCCGATCGCAACGTCACTGCGTCCACGGGTCGGCCGGAAAGTTCCAGTCTTCGGGAAGGGGCCACAACGCCCCCGTCCCGGTCCGAAAGAAAATGGTGTTGTGGGGAAGGGAGTATTCGATCTGCAGCCGGGTCCGGATGAAGGAGAGGAGCGCGCCCAACCCGTCCAACGCGACGACGTCGTGCAGGACGCTCAGGTAACCGGCCCGCTGGAATTCCCTCCTGGCCTTCAGCCGCCGGTAATACTCGGGCGTGGCGAACTCGTCGACGTGGCCGGCGACGTACGCGTCGATCGAAGACCCCGTATCGGGAATGACCGGATCGGAGACGGGTGGCGAAGTCCGGAGGTCGGGCGGTTGATACCGGTACTGCGACCGGGCGGACGGCCCGGTGTCGAACGCCGTCGCCGGAAGCAGGGCGACGACGATGAGGACCATCGCGGCCCGCGCGCTCATTTCTTTTTCAGGACCTCGATGGAGATGACCGGGTGGACCTCCCAGGCGGTCGCGCGCCAGTTCTTCTTCCCGCCCGGGTTGGTGTTCTCCGACTCGTCCTTGTAGTGCCAGTCGTAGAGCATCCAGCCGCGGATGCGCACCCATTTGTGCGTGAGCGTTTTCTTCAGCGCGTCGGTGCTCCAGTCGACTCCCCGCTGCCTCATCACCTCCCGCCATCGGGGCGTGACCTCCGCGATGACCTGTCGCGCCGCGCCCTTCTCCTTCGGGCCGAGCGCCAGGACGATGTGCGTGTCCCTGTACTTCGGGTCCTCGGCGTTGCAGTTACAGCTCTCGACGCCGCCGATCTTTACGTCCATGACGTAGCCTTCGATGTCCGCCGCCTGGGAGTTCGTGAACCGCTTTCCGTCATCGCCGCGTTCGAGCATGTCCTGGAGGGTGATGCCATACCGCGAATAATCCTCGGGCATCGGGCGCTCGTAACGGTTCTTGAGACGGTTGAGGGAGCGGGATTCCGTCCCCCGCGCGTTCCCGGCCATCCCGCACCCGTTGAATTTTTCCTGCGCTGTAAGAGGGGAATCGTCGATGACGATGCCGAGGATCAGGAGAGAAGCGATGGCGGCGGCGAGTCGTGACGGCATGGCCTGGTCCCGCGATGTCAGGATTTCGTGGTGAGGTGAAGCCTGTGCATGATACGGTGGGCGACAGGAGCGACGATCAGGCCGGCCGCGACCAGGAAAATGATCCCTGAAAACAGGGCGTAAAAGGAGGCGAACAGCTTCCCCTCCGCCGTCATCAATTCGTTCACCGGCCCCATGCCGCCGAGGATCATCGAGGCGTTCAGGAGGGAGTCGATCCAGCTGAACCCCTCGGTGATCCGGTAACCCGCGACGCCGATGGAGAGCGACATCCCGATGATGCCACAGGCCGTCAGGAGATGCGCGAGGACGCGCTTCCGGTATTTCTCCCGGGCCAGGAGCGGCTCGGATCTTATGTTCGTACCGGAGGGACGGGAATATTTTTAGTCGCGAGCTATCCTGCACGCAGAAAGGTAGAGGAATGGGGAGTGAAAATCAAACCGTGAGCGGAATCGTCCCTCAGCCGGGCTGTCATCACTATACAGGATATTGATGCTCGATCCTTGATTATAGACATAGAATTACGAGTATAATAGGTAATCCCAACAATCAAGGTGCTACCATGATCACGCGAATATCGATCATCAGCGTTCTCTCCGTTCTTATCATCGCGGCATTCATGTCATCGTTATCCTCTCAACCGTCGTTCAACGGCGCCACCGCAGGTTGCGCCGGCGGGGGCTGCCACACGTCGCAGACCGGAATCGTTTCCGCATCGTCCGGCGGAGGCCTGCAGGTTCAAATCACCGTCACCGGCACCACGTCCAGCGTGGCGGGCGAACTGGTCGACAGCACCGGGACCGTCGTCGCGGTGAATAATTCGACAGGGAACAACCCCTTCACACTCACGGCCCCCGGCGCGGGCCGGTACACCGTCAACGCGGGGTATAAGAACCCCTCGAGGGAGTGGGGGACAACGCAGTTCGACGTCGTGCTGACCGGTGTGGAGGAAGGCCCCGGCGGCGTTCCGCAGGGATACCGTCTCGAACAGAACTATCCGAACCCCTTCAATCCCTCCACCACCATCAGCTACACGCTTCCGACGCAGTCGCAGGTCACGCTGAAGGTCTACGACATGGGCGGGAGGGAAGTGGGAACGCTCGTGGACGCCATGGAGGCGCCCGGGACGAAGAGCGTACGGTTCGATGCGCTCAACCTCGCGACGGGCACGTACATCTACCGGTTGCAGACGGGTGAATTCAGCCAGACCAAACACCTCGTGGTCATGCGCTGACGCGGTGAGATCATACGAAAAACGGGAAGGATGGGTTTCCATCCTTCCTTTTGCCGCCACCTCCCGGACAGCGAAGGCCCCATGGATCATGATGGCAGGCGCGCGCGCGCGCGGTATCGTCCGGCTCAATCTTTCAGATCGTCCTTTGCTGTGATTTCCTCGTGGCTATGTATGTCTCAACGTGAAATCCGCCCTCTCCCGGCCTCCTCCTCTCCGCGGTGCGGTGTTCGTCTCGCCCTCGGCCGACGCTCAGACCGACGAAACGATCTTTTTCCCCTCCGTCGACTCCCAGCGGAACGGGCCGCTGATTTCCTCCGGCACCGCGATGGAAACAGCGTGGGACCTTGTCCGAAACCCCCTCACCGACAGCGTCCCGGGCGATCCGGCGCAGACCGAACTGGTCAGGCGGGGATTCAGGATTTTCATCCAGACGGGGAAGTACGCGGCGCGGTTCACCGGCAACGATCTCACCTGCGGCCACTGCCATCTCAACGCGGGCCAACGGGAGAAGGCCCTCCCGCTCGTGGGCATCGCGGGGTTTTTCCCTGAATTCAACAAACGGTCGGGGAGCGTTTTCTCGCTGGAGGACCGGGTGGTGGGATGCTTCCTGCGAAGCATGAACGGATCGGCCGCGGGCGCGCTGTTATCCGCGCACCAACCCGATTCCGCCGCCGCGCGGGTCGCGGCGTCGGAGGAGGTCGGGGCGCTCGTTGCGTACATCGACTGGCTCTCGGAGGGATACGCCCCCGGCGATTCACTCCCCTGGCGCGGCCTGAACATGATTCCCGAATCCGCGCACGTCCCCATCGCCGGCCTCGATTCTCTCAGGGGCGCCGGACTCTACATGGAGAACTGCTCCAACTGCCACGGGGAGGACGGACAGGGTGTCGCCATCGGAGACATCAAGGCCGGACCGCTGTGGGGTCCGGCCTCGTGGAACGACGGCGCCGGCGCGGCGCGCGTGTACACGCTCGCCGGGATGATCCGCTACATGATGCCGTTCGTCGATCCGGGGAGCCTCACCGACGAGGAAGCGCAGCAGATCGCCTTCTTCATCTGCAGCAGCCGAGACCGGTCTATCCGTTCAAATCGTCCGACTACCGGAACGGCAAAGTCCCGGTCGACGCCCTCTATTACAGGCCGACCAGGTAAACGCCGCCCGCCGGTCCCCCCGTGATCGCGCGGGCACCCTGTCCCGCTTTATCCCGCGAAGACGTACGTGCAGCCGTGCTCCTGCGCCCGGTTGACGGCGAGGACCCCGGAGGGGACGATCTGGATGCCGGGCATGATCCCGGCGACCCATTCCTTCTTCACTTCGGCGGCGTCCATGCTCATCTTCTTCGCCGCCATCGAGCTGTAGACGGTGAGCGCCATGTCGCAGATGCCGAAGAGTACGTGCCGTCCTTCATGGAGCTCTTCGATGGTCATGCCGGGAAGCGGAAAGGCGCCGGGCGCGGCTGATAGAAAATATTCTTCGTCAGGGGCTTTTTCGTCTCTTCGTCCTCGACCTCGAACATCTCGCCGAACTTGTACTTCTCCCAGAGCGGCGTCGTCCATTCCCATCGGGATCGCGTCATGCCGAAGGACCACCACCGACATGGCGTCACCGGCCGGGACGCCGACCGCCGCGTTCGTCATCAGGAACACGCGCGCCCACGCCAGCGGCATCGCGTGGTTGACGCGCGTCGCGTCATAGACCTGCTTGTGCGCCCCCTTGATCTTCCCGAGCCAGGCGTCGAATCCCGGGGCGGTGGATGACTGCGGGGTGGGAGGAGTGCCCGCGAGCGAGACAGCCGGGCCGGCGATGGTTCCGATGCCCGCCGCCGCCGCTCCCGTCGCCAGCATCCCGAGAAAATCGCGGCGAAGAACGTTCTTGCTACCCATGATGGTGACCCTTTCTGTTGTTGGAGATGAGTGAGGTGATGAGTCCGAACGCCCGGTCCCCCGAGCGGGGGCCTTCCTGAGCACCGGTAATAAGTGAAATACGTATTTCATTTTCAAGCGACAGAACTGAACCCGTTCCTTCGGGGCACCGCCCCCGTCAAGGCCGGTAATTCTGTGATTTTACGACATATTGAGGCTCGGGACGGTCGAGGAGGCGCCTTGAACGCTCCGGCATTCCCGGCCCGGCGGAAACACCTGCACCGTTTTTTTCGTATATCCACAAAGAGGCGTCCAACAGAACCCATCGCATATCCTCATTATGACCTCCCAGAACGCCGGCCGAACCCCAGACCAGAAAGTATTCAGAACGCTGAAGTCCGACATCCAGCGGGGCGACATCCTCGATTCGATCACGACGCGAGATCCTCGATACGCGGGAGTTCCTCCTCGACGAAGAGAGGAGGAAGAGGATCGAAGTGATGAACCCGATCAAGGGTTGGTTCCTCTCGTCCTGGTGGATGCTCAAGGCGATGTTCTTCAGGCTGACGCCCGCGCGCCGGCTCCTGTTCGTCGTCGGCGTCGTGCTCCTCGTCGCGTCGAAGACCACCGTGTACGATGGCGACGAGCTCCAGATCAATTTCAACACGAACCTCCTGGGCGTGGTGTCCATCATCCTGGTCCTGATGCTCGAACTGAAGGACAAGCTCGTGGCGAAGGAAGAGCTGGAGGCGGGCCGCTTCGTGCAGGACGCCCTCCAGCCCGAGCGGAGCCCGCGACTCCCCGGGTGGCACCTCTGGCTGTTCACCCGGTCGGCAAACGACGTGGGGGGCGACCTGGTCGACTTCATCCGCATCGGCGATTCGAGGGCGGGCGTCGTGCTCGGCGACGTCGCCGGCAAGGGGCTGAGGGCCGCGCTCCTGATGGCCAAGCTGCAGGCGACGGTGAGGGCCCTCGCCGAAGATTTTCCCTCGCTCAGCGACCTTGCATCGAAACTGAACAGGATCTTCTGCCGGGACAGCCTGAAAAACATCTTCGCTTCGATGGTGTATATCGAGCTCACGTCGGGGAGCGGGCGCATCCGGCTCGTCAACGCGGGGCATTTCCCGCCGCTGCGTGGTGCGCGCGGGCGTCATCGAGGCGCTGGAGAAGGGGGGAGCGGCGCTGGGGCTGACGGCGGCGGCCGAATACTTCGAGCAGGAAGCGACGCTCCAGCCCGGCGAGATGCTCTGCGCCTACTCCGACGGCGTGAGCGAAGCCCAGAACCTCGCCGGAGATTTCTTCGGCGAGCCGCGGATCCGCGAAATCCTCCTTCGCAACGCGGGCAAACCGGTCGACATGGCGGGGACGGAGATCGTCAACGTGGTGGACAGGTTCGTCGGCGAGGCGAAGCGGAGGGACGACCTGACGCTGCTCATCATCGGGAGGGCCGCTTGAGAATACCCGAAGCGCCGGCGGAAAAAACCGGGACGCCGGTCCCCCGGGACCGCGCCGCCGGCAACGAGGAAAAGTACAGGACCCTGTTCCGCTTCATCGGCGTCGGGGTATTCCGGAGCACGCCCGGCCCCGGGGGACGGTTCCTCGAGGTGAACCCCGCCCTGGTCCGGATCCTCGGCTACGACGACGAGCAGGACCTCCTGCGCATGACGATCGCCGACCTCTACCAGAAGCCGTCCGACCGCCGGGAGTTCAGCGAAAAGCTATCCCGCGACGGGTTCGTCCGCCACGCCGAGCTCGAGCTCCGGAAGAAGGACGGGTCGCCGATCGTCGTTTCGGAGACGGCGGTCGCCGTGAGGGACCCCGGCGGCCGGGTCCTCCACTTCGACGGGGTGATCGAGGACATCACCGAGCGGAAAAAGGCCGAGAAGCGGCTGCTGGTGCAGAAGGCCTATTTCGAGACGCTCTTCGAGAACGCGCCGGAAGCGATCATCCTCCACACGAACGAAGACCGCATCCTCAACGTCAACTCGGAGTTCACGCGGGTGTTCGGGTACACGCGCGAAGAGGTGCTCGGCAGGCCGATCGACGACGTCGTGGCCCCGGACGAATTCCGCGAGGAGGCCGCCGAGATCTCCCGGCGCGTGCTGAGCGGCGAGCGCATCGACATCGACACGAAGCGGAAACGAAAGGACGGCTCCCTCGTCGACGTGTCCGTCCTGGGGGCGCCGATCATCATCGGCGGGAAGCAGGAAGGCGATTACGCCATCTACCGCGACATCACCCAGCGCAAAAAATCCGAAGAGGACATCCTCATCCAGAAGACCTATCTGGAAAAACTCTTCAACAGCGCCCCGGAAGCGATCGTCCTGCACGACAACGACGACATCGTCCTCAACGTGAACGAGGAATTCTGCAGGATGTTCGGGTACACGCGCGAGGAGGCGATCGGCAGGCCGATCAACCAGCTTGTCGCGCCGGAGGAGTTCCAGGACGAGGCCGGCGGCCTGTCATCGAAGGTCGTCCACGGCGAGCGGGTGGAGGCGGACACGCGGCGGAAACGGAAGGACGGCACTCTCATCGACGTCTGGATCCTCGGCGCGCCGATCCTCCACGGCGGGAAGCAAATGGGGGTCTACGCGATCTACCGCGACATCACCGAACGCCGCAGGGCCGAGGAGGCGCGCATCCGGATGAAGGAGGAGGCCAGGATGGCGAGGAACATCCAGCTCAATTTCCTTCCGAAGCGGAGCCCCGACCTGGAGGGCTACGACATCGCGGGCAAGAGCGTCCCGGCGCTCAACGTCGGCGGCGACTACTACGATTTCATCCCGCTCGACGAACACCGCTTCGCGGTGAGCCTCGGTGACGTCAGCGGCAACGGCCTCGCCGCCGCGCTGGTGATGGCGAACCTCCAGGCGACCATCCGCGGCCTGGCGATGTTCGACCCCGAGCCGAAACGGCTGATGGAACGGGCCAACAAACTGCTCTTCCGGAGCACGAACTCCCGGACGTTCATCTCCCTCTTCTACGGCATCCTCGACACGGCCGGGAACACGCTCACCTATGCGAACGCGGGGCAGGACCTTCCGATCGTGTTCAGCGCGCGCAACGGGAAGCGAACGCTCACGGCGAACGGCATCGTGCTGGGGGTGATGGAGGACGCGGTCTATCGCCAGGAGGAGGTCGCGATCGGCGGAGGCGAGCGGCTGTTGCTCTACACCGACGGGATACCGGAGTCGATGAACGAACACCGGGAACAGTTCGGCGCGGCGCGCCTCGCCGAGATCGTGCAGCGCGAAAAGGCCTGGCCGGTGAGGACGGTCATCGAGAACATCTTCACGACCGTCCACGACTACGCCGATGGCGAGTTCCAGGCCGACGACATGACGGTGGTGATGATCGAGAGGAAGAGCTCCCTCTAATCCCTCAGCAACAGCGCGTTCAGGAACAGCTTGAAGGTCCCGTGCGTCTGGGCGCGGTGCTGGACCCGGAACCCGTACATCACCACCCTTCCCTTCTCCACCGGCACTTCCGCCATCGCGACTTTCCCCCTGACCCGTTCCTCGCCGAGGAGCCAGCCGCTGTGCAACACGTCCTCCTCCAGGTACGACGCCACGATCCTGCTCTCCCTGGTGTAGGGGAGGAGGCGGAACGCCTGGCTTTCGGTGAAGTAGGCGTCGGCCCGCGGGGGCATTCCGTACGCCAGCGGGTTCTTCGTGTCGACCTCGATGCCGAGGATGGTCCCGGGAGCGAAGAAAACGGTGTTGGACAGGCCCTTGAGTTCGTCGCGGGCGGGGATCCTCAGTTTGTCGATCGCGAACTGCGACGACTCGCCGAGCGTGACGAGCGTTCCTCCTTCGTTGACGAATGTCCGGAGGGCCGAGATGCCGTCCTCGCCGATCCCGCCCCTGAACTCCTCGGGCCGTTCCGGAGTGCCGAGCATCGGTTCCGAGGGGCCCGTGTCGTCGCTGAATTTCCCGGTCACGATCTGGTTCACGCCCATGTCGGGCAGGATGACGACGTCGAACTTCTTCCCGAGGTCCGCCTTCTTCGCATTGAGGTCCGCATTGTGGAGGACGGTGTATTCCACGCCCGCCTCGTCCATCACGAGCCGGGTCCAGCCTTCGTCCATGCTCGTCACCCAGGGCTGGTAAATGCCGACCCTGGCCTTCATGACCTTCGAGAGGTTTTGTTCGGGGAAATCCCCTGCGCCGATCGGAACGCCCCATTCGAGTGCGAGCGCGTCCGCGTCCCCGGCGGCAAGCGCGCCCGCGGGGACCGCGAACGTTCCCGGCGGGACCGGCCTCCCCTCCGCCATCGCGGAGTCGACCGACTCGAAGACCGGCACACCCCGTTTCAAGAGGGCGTTTGCGGCCGCGAATGAATTATTGTACCGGCGTTCGAAGAACCGGTGCGACCCGGTTCCCGGCGCCGCGGCCCTGGGTCCCACCGGGAGATCGACGACCGCCGTGTCGACCGCGCGCGACTCGATGGCCAGCGGGGCGCTCTGTTCGATCACCCCGACCCCCATCTGGAGCGGGAGGGACCAGGCCGTCATGTCGTAGGGCTGGCGCGGCGGGCCCCCCGGATACTGTTTCAGGTCGGGGTACCGCTGTTTTTCCAGGAGGTCCTTCACGTAACCGCGCGCCGGCTGCGAGAGGGGGATGTAATACGAGCCGGCCGGGACCGTCCGTCCGGAAACGTGGAGCTCCTTCGTCGTCTGTTCGATCCTCACCCCCGCGATCAACAGCCGGTTGACGAGTGAGACGGCCGCGTTCGGGTCGTGCTGGTCCGCCGGCACGAAGAAACCGTGGGGGGATTCATTTCGCCCGGCGGCGATGGCCCCCCTGTTCAGGTCATAGTAATTGGCCTTGATCCTGGATTTGAAGGCGGACGCGAAATCCAGGATCGACCAGGTCACCGCCTTCTCATACTCGACGATGTCGCGCAGGCGCCACCAGCCCCCCTTCCACGGGTCGAGGTGGTTGGTCTGCGGTTTGTTCTCGGGCAGTTCGAGGCCCATGCCCTGCACGCTCCCTTTCGGGAACCAGAGCGGGGTGGCGATCTGGACGCTCGCGGCCTCCGACAGGATGCCGATGCGGTTGTGCCAGAGCGGCGTCTTCGACATCGTCCCCTCGAAGAAGGCGTTGAAGACCGTGCCGGTGGCGACGCCCTTGAAGCCCGCCTCCTGCAGGTCGGACACGACGTACTTGCCGAGGAGGTTCACCTGGGCCGTGAGCGAGGCCGGGACGTTCGGGTTGACGGGGTCTTCGTAGGGGGAGGAAAATCCTCGGGCCCGACGACCCCATCTGGTGCTGGTCGTAGACGATTTCCGGGAACCATTCACGGTAGAGGACGCGCGCGGTGTGCCTCGACTCGGCCAGGTTGTACATAAACCAGTCGCGGTTGTTGTCGTGACCGGCGTAGTGGTGGTAGAGCTCGGGGGGCGAACTCCCCTCGGCCGGCGTGCCCACCGTTTTACGGTACCACTCCGTCACGATCTGCTGGCCGTCGGGATTGAGCGACGGTATCAGCAGGATGATCGTATTGTCGAGGATGTTGTTCGCCCGCGGGGTATCGAACGTCGCGAGCTCGTGGAGCAGCTCGACCGATTCCTGGCTCGAGGCGATTTCGGTGGAGTGGATGTTGAGCGTCACGAGCACGACCGTTTTCCCCTCCAGGATCAGGGGCGCGGCCGCGTCCGGCGAGAGATCGTACGGGTGCGCGAGCGCCCGCTGGATTTCCATGAACCGCTCCATCCGCCTGATATTGTGTTCCGAGGAGACGATCGCCATCAGGAACGGTTTTCCCAGCGTGGTTTTTCCCAGCTCCTGAACGACGACCCTGTCGGAGGCGTCGTCGATCTTCAGGAAGTATGACACGATCTGCGTCCAGTCGATCAGTTTCCGGTCGTCTCCCATCCGGAAACCGAACACCTCTTCCGGCGAAGGAATTTTATTCTGGGCGGAGAGGTCCACCGGGGCCGTCAGGGCGAACAGCAGGATCAGCGGCATCAGCGGGAACAGCGGGACCATATGGGTCGATCGGGCGGAACGCAGGGCGAACGATTTCATCGGGCACTCCAGGGGTGAAAGGATGTCAGGTATGCCGCCGGGAAGAGCCGCCGGCGGCAGGGCACGACCGGCCGGGTGTCGGTGGCCGTCGGACGGATGAACTCTCAGACAACCGCTGATCCCGGAAATACGATGCGGCATTTCTTCCCCGCCTCGACGCTGACGCGGAGGCCGACGGGAAGGGTGAGCGACCCGCCGATATGGCCGTGGCGGATGCCGCCGACGACGGGGACGTCCAGGTCCCCGAGTATGTCGTCGAAGATCCTCCGGAGGCCCAATGTCGGTTTACCCTCCTCGGGGACGCAGTCGGCGAATTGGCCGAGCAGCACGCCCCGCGCCCCCCGGAAAGCCCCGGCGAGCCGCAGGTGCTGGAGCATCCTGTCGACCCGGTAGGGACGTTCGCCGACGTCTTCGAAAAAAAGTATGCCGTTCCGGGCGCCCGGAAAGTACGGCGTGCCGGCCAGGTGGGAGAGCATCGAGAGATTCCCGCCGAGGAGAGTGCCCGAGGCGGCACCTTTGCGGATCGCCGTCGCCGGAGTGCGCAGGGGGCCGAACGGACGGCGGCTCGTGATCATCCTCCAGAACATTTCCTCAGCGGCTCCCCGCAGCCCGCGCGCCATCCCCGCGGCCACCATCGGGCCGGCGAATGTGACGAGGCCGCACTGCGTCCAGAGTGCCATCTGGACCGCGGTGAGGTCGCTGTAGCCGACGAAGATCTTCGGGTCAGCGCGGACCGCGGCGTAATCGATCATCGGGAGGATGCGCATCGAGCCGTAACCGCCCCGAAGGGCGACGATTGCGCGGACGCGACGGTCGGAAAAGAACCGGTTCAGGTCGGAAGCGCGTTCGCGGTCCGTGCCGGCGAGGTATCCGTCTTTCTTCAGGAGGTTGCGGCCCGGTTCGACGCGGTAGCCGAGTCCCTCGAGATAGATTATTCCCTTCGCGATATCTTCGCGGTGGACGGGCGGGCTCGCCGGGGCGCAGATGCCGATGACGTCGCCCTTACGAAGTGCGGGTGGTCTGATCTGTTTCATGGCCGGTTGAAAAGATACAGAGAATCGTGCTGAGTGGCAACCGGCGGAATGCCGGCGGCGGGCGACAGGCCCCGGGCGTCCCTTTGTTATTACCTCACGACTTTTCTATCTTAGTCCCACATACCACAATCGAAAGGATTACCCCATGTTTTTCATATTCCTGCTGCTGGTCGGCGTGGCCGCCATCGTCATGTTCGGTTCCGCGAGGAGCAAGTTTCAGCAGATGCGCACGCAATCCTACAAGGCTGCGATGAACCTCGCCGCGGCGGTCGCGGCCGTCGCCCTGCTCGGCGCGTTCTCCCAGATCTTCACCGTCATCCCCGCCGGTCATGTCGGCGTAATCGATTTCTTCGGGATCGTCTCCGAAAACACGCTGAAGGCGGGCATCAACATGGTCAACCCGCTCGCCAAGGTGGTCAAGTTTTCGATCCAGACGAAGGAGCTCAAGGAATCCATGTCGGTGCTCTCGCGCGAGGGCCTGACCATAGGTCTCGAGATCAGCGCGCTCTACCGGCTGGATGCGGATTCCGCGGGGAACGTCTACAGGAAAGTCAGCGGCGGCGACTACGAAAACATCGTGCTGGTGCCGCAGTTCAGGTCGGTGAGCCGCGCGGTGACCGCCAACTTCCAGGCGAGCGCCCTCTATTCGACGGAACGGGAGCGACTCGGTGAAAACATCCTGGCCGAACTCTCGAAGAACGTCGCGCAATGGGGCGTCATCATCGAATCGACCCCGCTGCGGAACGTGTCGCTTCCCTCGCAGCTCACCGACGCCATCGAGCAGAAGCAGCGCGCCGACCAGGAGAGCCAGCGGATGGAATTCATCCTTACGAAGGAGCGCCAGGAGGCGGACCGCAAGCGGGTCGAAGCGCAGGGGGTGGCGGATTTCCAGAAAATCGTGGCAACGACGATCAGCGAGCAGTTGCTGAGGTGGAAGGGGATCGAGGCGACGCTGAAGATCGCCGAATCGACCAACGCGAAAGTCGTGATCATCGGCAGCGGGAAAGACGGGTTGCCGGTCATCCTCGACACGAAATAACGGCTCGCCGGCAAAAAAAATCGCCCCGCCCCGCGAGGCCGGGACGGGACGACCGCTTCCAAAGGAAGAGTTATGCGGCTCTCCCCTGGTATGGCTGCCGCGGCGTTCCGCGGGTTCAGTCCAGCTCGTTCATCAGGTCGTCGATCGCGTAGCGCCTGTCGGAGTCGGTCAGGCCGGGCATCTTCGCGAGTTGTTTCCGGTGACGGACGGTCATCGTCACCAGGACGAGACCCGTGAGCATGGCGGCGATGCTGAAGAATTTCATGGCAACCCCTGTCATTGTGTGCAAACGATCCCCTCGGTCTTCCAGAGCCTCAGGCGGAGGACATGATACCAACGCTGGGTTTCCATCTCGTCCAGGAGCAGGTACTCCATGACGGCGCGCTGTTCCCTCGTGAGTGGACGCAAATGATATCTGACCTTCATCGAAGCCCCTTTTTTTATTTTCCTGGGGCAATAAATGAAGAACGGGGGGCGGGGGGTGTGTGATTTGTCACGGCCGGTGGGCGGTGTCACGCGATCGGCGGCGGTATGGCGAAAACGAACGGGGGAGGGCGTGACTGGCGTCATGCCCCGCTTGGCTCCGGGGGAATAAAGCCGGAATTCAGGATTCTGCGTCGACGGCCAGGGTCATCGATCCCCCGGCATCCATCCGGATGCTGATGACCACAGGATTGCAGCAAACCGCGCAATCCTCGACGAATTCCTGCTTTTCACCGCCGGTCGGGTCGACCAGGGTTTCGTTCGATTCCCCGCAAATGGGGCAATCATAGCGCAACGGAATGAGATCGGGAACCTTCATGTCTTTTCAACCTAGGAAAAGAATTCAGACGACGAAACCGGTGAGGCGTGGAGACGATCCGGGATCGGGAGCCGGGTCCAGCTCCGCTGCCCGGTCCCGGTCCGGTACCCGGTCCGGCACCGGGTCCCGGTTCGCCCCCGGGCCCCGACCGGCCGAACCTCACCATTTCTTATTCAACAAGCCGGACGGCGTGATGACGCAATTCAGGCCGGTCCCCGGTAAAAAAACCCTCGCCGATTTCGGCCCGTTCCCCCGCGACGTCCATCCGGTCGGCCGCCTCGACGAGGAGAGCGAGGGACTGCTCCTGCTGACCAACGACGGCAACATCCATCACCGTCTCATCGAGCCGAAATTCGGGCATCCCCGGACTTACCTGGTCCAGGTCGAGCGCGTCCCCGACGGCCCCGCCCTGGAGAAACTCCGCTCCGGAGTGGCGATCGGCGGTGAAAAAACGCTCCCGGCGGAAGTGCGGTTACTTCCGGTGGAGCCGGTCCTCTGGCCGAAGCACACTCCGATCCGTTTCCGGAAAACCGTCCCCACCGCGTGGCTCGAGATCACGCTCCGGGAGGGTAAGAACAGGCAGGTGCGAAAGATGACGGCGGCGGCGGGGCATCCCGCACTGCGGGTGGTCAGGATCGCGATCGGTCCCCTCATCCTCGACGACCTCGGTCCGGGCGAATCGCGCCCGCTCACGGGCGCCGAGGCCAGGGCGCTGGCCGAAAGCCTCCGGCCCGGCACTGCTCACAGGTCGTAGAACTTCAGGTCGATGCTTTTCCTGAGCTTCGTGATGTAAATGATCTGCCCGAGGTGCTGGGCGAAGTGTTCCACGACGTGGGACACCGCGTCGAGGCACGTTACGTCGTACACCTGGATTTTCCGTTTCTCCAGCAGCTGCGCCGGGTCGAACCGGGCGAGCGAGGAGTCGGCGTCGTGCACCGTCCGTGTCATCCTTTCGACGAGATCCTTCCGGGGCACGGGCCCCCGCTCAGAGAATTCCGCATTACGGTCCCGTTTGCCGGTCATCCCCCCGAGTCCCGCGTTGATCCACTGCCCGATGTTCCCCGAAAGATGGAGCACCAGGTTCCCGACGCTGTTGGCGCTCTCGTGGGGGCGCCACCATATCTCCTCGTCGGAGAGTTCGTCGAGGCACCGGAGCAGCCTCGGGAGATATTCTTCCGACAGCCGGCGGCGTGAGTATGAAAGGTATGCGGCGCCGACGTCGGCGTCGGGAGCTCCCGCGGGGGCGGCCGGTTTATGAGGGCCTGTCGTCATGTCGCAATCCTTTCTTCGAAAAATGGTCCCACCCGCCCGGTCCGAGCGGTGTCTTCGTTCCGTCCTCTTTCTCGCAGGTCACGCCATTTTCCTTCTCCACGATCCTTCCCACGATCGACACGTCGTCGGTGAGGCCTTCCAGTTTCGCGTATTCCCCGTCGCTCAGCGTGAAGAGCAGTTCGTATTCCTCGCCGCCGAAGAGGGCGTAGTCGGTGGGCGCGTCGCCGAACTCGGAGGCGATCTTCTGGGTGATGGCGACGACCGGGATATTCCGTTCGTACACGGCGGCGCCGACGCCGCTTGCCCGGCAGATGTGGTGGACTTCCGAGGCGAGCCCGTCGCTGACGTCGATCATGGCGTTGACCCTGACCCTGTCGTGGATCAGCGGCACGAGGTCGGCGCGCGGTTTCGGCATGAAATGCCGCTCCAGGGCGGGCGCGTACGGTTCGAGGTTCGGTTTGAAATTTCCAGGGTCCTGCTCCGACAGGTATCGTTCCTTCTCCCGCTGGAGGACTTTGAGGCCGGCGATCGAGGAGCCGAGGTGTCCCGAGACGCAGAGGTAATCACCCGGGACGGCCCCCTTCCTGAAGAGCAGGTGCTTTTCGTCTGCTTCGCCGGTCATCGTGACGGAGATGGTCAGGTTGCCGGCGGAGCCGGTCGTGTCTCCACCGACGACGACATAAGAGTACGCCTTCATTGAGGCCGCGATCCCGGCGTAGAGTTCCTCCACCATCGGGACGGTGATTTTACCGGGGAGCGAGATCGCCACCGTCGCGAAACGCGGCACGCCGCCCATCGCCGCGATATCGCTCAGGCTCGCGGCCATGACCTTCCAGCCGAGGTGCTTCATCGAGGTGAATGTGAGGTCGAAATGGATCCCTTCGGCGAACGCGTCGGTGGTGAGGATCTGTACTTTTCCGGGTGTCGGTCGGAATACCGCGGCGTCATCGGAGATGCCGAGGACGAGGCCGCGCGACACGCCCGCGCCGGACGGCGTGTCGCCGATGATCTTTCTGATCCGTTCGATCAGGCCGAATTCCCCGATGGAGGATATTTCCGTTTCGTGAGACGGCATGGTATGGAATGTACTGAAAAGCCGGGACCCCGGGGGATCAGAGGAGCGGGGCGATTGCCTCTTCGAGCTGGGCCCTGGTCCTGATGCCGACGATGGTCTGGACGATTTTCCCGTCCCCGTCGACCAGGAAGGACGTGGGCATCATCCTCACGTTGCTGAACGCGTCCTCCATCTCCTGCGTGGAGAGGACCACCTGGTAGGGGATGGAGAACTTCCGGACGAACTCCGCGACGAGTTCCGTGGCGTTCGGGGTCCTGTCCGTGGCGACTCCGACGACCCGGAAACCCCGGTCGGCGTACTTCCGGCTGAGTTCCACGAGATCGGGAAGCTCTTTCTTGCAGGGGGCGCACCACGTCGCCCAGAAATTCACCAGCGTCACCCTTCCCCGGGCCTCGTCGAACCTTGACTCGGTCCCGTCCGGGTTCTTCCAGGTGAAATCGGGCGCGCGGTCGGCGCGTTCGGTGACGTCCAGGCCCTGCGCGACGTTCGACGGCAGGCCGGAAACGGGTTTCGCGTCGCCGCACCCGGCGGAAAGGGAGAGCAGGACGACGATTCCCGCGCTCAGGGCGAGGTGAGCCGCCGCGGGGAACATCTGCTGGAGATCATCGGGGGGTGGTGCCGGTCAGGTTGGCGAGGAGGAGGTCGCGGTTCATGTCCGCGACCGCGGTACACAGCGTCGAGTCGGCGAGCCACATCGCCAGGTTGCAGTCGGTGATGTTGCCAGCGAAGAACCACCCGGAGCGGCGGATCTCGGCGAGGGCCGCGGCCGGAATGAAACGGTGCGTGCCGCCGACGAGTTTCCGCGCGTCCGTCTGGCTAATGTAGATGTATTCGCCGTCCAGCTCGTAGATCACGTGCGCCGTGGTCTCGTCCTCGGCCGCAGAAAATTGTCCGCCCACGAGGTGGAAATGTTTCATCGAAGGGACCTGGATGGGGAAGTGCACCCGTTTTTCCAGGAACGACTTCACCTCGTCGGGCTTTTCGGACCGTATCCCCGGCGTGAGGCGGCCTTCGACCACCTCGTCGAAATTGTTGAAGCTCTCGGTAACGACGCTCCCGTCGGCCGGCCGGGTGTGGTTGTGCGGGGATTTTTTCGTCAGGATGGTAAACGCGATGAGGGCGATGCCGAGCGCGCCGGCGAAGGCGAGGGGAATCCGCCAACCGGTAAGGCCGAACATTCCGCTCACACGGGCCGGACCGGCGGCCGGCGAAACCCTTGCCGCGGAAAGGTCACCGAGTACCCTGCGCCGGAGCTCCGTGGGAGCCGGGACGCGCTTCAGGTGTCTCTGGAGTCGACGCCTTCGCGCCCTGCACGAGGGAGAGTTCAAAACGGCAGAGCCCGCAGCGGCTGAGGTGCGACCGGAGGGGGCCGTCGAATTTCGGGTCGAGCCGACCGTCGACGGAATCGCTGATGTACCCGGATGCTTCGAGACAGGTGATATCAATATCCATTCGGTTTTGACATTGGTTTGGTCGGGAGGCTGTTCAGTCGCCGGAGCCGTCTACAAACCCGTGCTTCCGGGCATACTCGAGAAGCATCGAGCGGAGGATCTTTCTCCCGCGGTGGAGGCGCGACCGCACCGTCCCGATCGGACAGTCGACGAATTCGGCGATCTCCTCGTAACTCAGTCCTTCGATGTCGGACAGTATCACCACCGTGCGGAATTCCTCCGGGAGCGATTCGAGCGCCCGGGTGACGTCGTCTTCGAGGAGTCCCCCGAAAATCTTGCGCTGCAGGTCGTTGGAGTCTGCCGATTCCGCCTTGATGGAATTGTAGAAGTTCTGTATATCGTCGTAATCAACGGTCGCCGGCTCCTTCGTCTCCTTGCGATACTTGTTGATGAATGAATTTTTCATAATCCGGAACAGCCATGCCCGGATATTGGTTCCCTTTTCGTATTTATCCCAGAATCTGAAGGCTTTGAGATAGGTCTCCTGGACGAGGTCGGAGGCGTCGTCAGGGTTGGAAGTCATCCGCAGGGCATAATTATAGAGGATGTCCATGTGGGGGACGGCTTCCTTCTCGAACTCGGCGTTTTTCTGGAGATCCATGGATGTTCGGTAGCCCCTGTTTGATTGGTAGACGGCCGCCGGCCGGAAGAAGTTGCATCACCGCGGCGGACGAAAACTGGAATCAAGTACTCAGAGGCCTGGGATAGGGATATTGATATCTGAATGATACGAAACGGGGTCGAGAGTCGCAATGGCCGCCCGGTGGTGGAGCACAGGGGGTTCCGGGGACCAGGGGCGAAGGAGGGACCCTCGGGTCTGGTCAGGCTCTTGAAAAGGTACGCCCCCTCTTGCTTTTTCACACTTTTTCCGTCGTGGAGGACGTACTCCCATTTGCCCCGTATGGCGCCCGCCCCGTATTCGCCTTTCCGGTTGATGGCGTAAAACTTCACGTTGTGCTTGAACCGGCCGTCCCTGTCCCGGAGGCGCCGTTCGCGCTGCCTCTCGTTGATGCGTTTGCAGGCGAGGAGACAAGCCTCCTCGGGCGATTTCCCCTGGCGCATCCATTCGACGATCATCACTGAACTGCAATTCAACAGGTTGGCCTCGCCCCTCCCGGTGGAGCCCGCCGACCCGACCTCGTTGTCGCAATAGAGCCCCGCGCCGAGGATGGGGGAATCGCCGACCCTCCCCGGGATCTTGAACGCCAGCCCGCTCGTGGTGGTGACGCAGGAGAGATTGCCGCTCTTATCGAGGGCGCTCATGTGGATCGTGCCGTAGGTGCGGAGGTTGTCGTCGAACATCTGCCCGATGCCGTCGTCGTCGATCCGGTGGGGCGGGAGCCAGTCGTCCTCGGCGTTCATCGTCTCCTTCCACTTGAGCCAGACCTCCCGCGCCTTGTCGGTCAGGAGGTTTTCCTCCGGGAAGCCGTGGGCCTTCGCGAACTTCAAGGCGCCGTCTCCGACGATCAGGACGTGGTCGCTCCGCTCCATCACGAGGCGCGCGACCTTCGAGGGGTTCCTGATGTTGCGGATCGAGGCCACCGCGCCGCCCCGGTAGGAAGGGCCGTGCATCACGGCGGCGTCGAGTTCGACCACACCTTCCTCGTTTGGAAGGCCGCCGTATCCCACCGACATGTCCTCCGGGTCGTCCTCCACGATGTTGACGCCCGTGATGACCGCGTCGAGCGCATCGGAGCCGGATTGGATCATCGACATCGCCTTCTCCGCCGCGACGAGGCCGTTGGCGCTCGTGATCAGCACCGGGGCGCCCGCCGGGGATTGCGGAGCGGGTCCGGCCGGATCGGGATCACCGGTCGACGCCAGCAGACCGCCGGGGAGAACGCCGCCGGTGAGCATCGCGGTGCCGGTGAGCGCGGTGGTCCTGAGGAAATCCCGTCTTCGAAGTCGTGGCATGTCGTACCTTTTCGATGTTGCCGGGAATGTATAAAGACCGCCGCCGAGAAGCAAAAAAAATCCCCCCGTCCCAGAGGTGCGAGACGGAAGGATCGCTTCCAAAGGAAGAGTTATGCGGCTCTCCCTCGGTATCCGAATATCACATCATTCTTCCGCGTACAGGGTGATGCCGTACATCGTCGGATCTTCCGGCGGGTCGGAGTTCCAGTCGTTGAAGGAATGCGAATCGTCCGTCCGGTAATGCAGCCTGTAGGTCCCGGGTTCGAGGACGATCGTCGTGTTCACCATCCGGTTCTTCTTGGACCCCCCCGCGTGGAACGTGGTCGAGTACGTCATCTCCCACGTGCGTTCGCGGCCGTCGGCCTTCTCGATCCAGCCGTAATCGTACATCTCGTGGTTCTGCCCCTCGCCCACGGCATAGACCCGGACCTGCGTCCGTTTCTTGAGCGTGAACGACATTTCCCGGTCCTCGTCGTCCCGCACGCGGACGATCTGGGCGATCACTCCGGCTTCGGCCGCGTCGCCGCCCACGGCAAAATTCGCCTTGCTGAAATTCTCGGGGGCAGCGTAGATCGTGATGCCGTAGTGCTCCTCGTCGACCGGCGGATCGCTGTTCCAGTCGTTGTAGGCGTGTGAATCGTCGGTGGAGAAAAATACGGTGTAGGTCCCGGCCGGGAGTGTCACGATCTCGTCCGCCATCCGGTTCTTGTCGTCGCCGCCGGCCGGCTCGGTGCCGTCGGGATCCATCGTCCAGACCTTTTCCCTGGTCCTGGCGTTGATGATCCAACCGTGGTCTGCCATTTCGCTGCGCGAGTACATCCTCTCGCCCACGGCGTAAATCCTGAGTGAGCTTTCCTTTTTCAACGTGAAGGTCGAAGAGCGGAACTCGTCATCGCCGATCCCCGTCAGGCGGATCAACGCCTCGTCCTTTTCCTCGCCGGAGGTGAGGGAGATGCTCGCGGCGTCCTTCGGGTCGGAGACATACATCGTGATCCCATAGTTGAGCGGATCGTCGGGAGGGGCACCGTTCCAGTCGATCGAGGAGTGCGAATCGTCGGTGATATAATTGAGCACGTAGTCGCCGGGGATCAGCGCGACCGTTCCGTCGAAGACGATGTTCTTCTTGGCGCCGCCGGCCGGGGCGCAGTTCCGCTTCTCCATCGCCCAGACTCGCTCGCGGGTTTTCCGGTTGATGATCCAGCCGTAATCGGCGATATCGCCGCTGTTGCCCAGCTCGCCGAAGCAGTAGAGCCCGACGGTGACGGGGTTCTTCACCTGGAGGCCGGTGCGCACCCGCACCTTTTCGCCCGCGCCGATCGACTTGAACACGACGTTCTTCCGTTCGCGCGGAGGTGTGAACGTGGAATATTGCACCTTGTCGTCGAGGGCGATCTCGATCCCCCAGAGCTTCGAGCGTTCCAGCCACTCCTTCGCCGCGTCCTCATCGAAGAAATCCTCGAACCAGGAGAAGACGCCGCGTTTCTTCGTTCCGCCGCTCCCGGGAGAGGTCTCGCGCCGGTCGATGTTGATGTAGTAATTCGAGAACCAGGACGAGGAGCCGAAGGCGTACGCGACGAAATAGACCTCGTAATCACCGTTCGGAAGGTCGACCGCGTCGTCGAACTCACGGCCCTTCTTCACCTTGTCGGTGTTCCTGAGGTCCATCGTCCAGACCCGCTCGCGGGTCTGCGCGTTGATGATCCACCCGTAGGCGAACATCCCCATCTCGCTCATTTTCTTGTTGTCGATCCCGTCGCCGAGGGCCTTGATTTTCAGCGAGGCGTCGCCTTTCAGCGTCAGTCCCGCGCATTTCAATTCCTTCTCCGCAAAATCCCGCAGGGACACAACGGTTTTTTCGCCCGCGCCCGCGATCTGGGAGAATACGAGAGCGGCGAGGAGCAATGTCGGCAATGCCCTGTTTGTTCGGGTACTCATCGGCGTACTTCCAGTGAAAACGTTTAATATCCGGTGGTCGATATGGGTCACCCTTTCCAACAGTCATACGCATGAGAAGGCCCCTTTGTTTCGCGGAATCATGGATAATCCTTGATTCTGGTTGAAATAGTGGATATTATCGGGAGCAGTGGATGGATGCGAATGAAAATTCACGTAAATCGGGGAGAGATAGAGGTCGTCACCGGGGACATCGTCCTCCAGGAGACCGCGGCGGTCGTGAACGCGGCGAACAACCATCTCTGGATGGGCGGGGGTGTGGCCGGGGCCATCAAGCGCGCCGGCGGGCGTGCGATCGAAACGGAGGCGATTTCCAGGGGGCCGGTGGAGGTGGGCGAAGCGGTGTTGACGGGCGGCGGGTCGCTCAAGGCGCGATATGTGATCCACGCGGCGGTGATGGGGCAGGACCTCCACACCGACGAGTCGAAGATCCGGAACGCCACGCGGAGCGCTCTTGGGGTGGCGGACAAAATTGGAATCGAATCGGTGAGTTTCCCCGCGCTCGGGACCGGTGTCGGCGGTTTCTCGATCCACCACTGCGCACGAATCATGATCGAGGAGACGGTCGGATTTCTGACCGGAAAAACAGGCGTCCGCCTGGTCCGGTTCGTCCTCTTCGGCGACGAGGCCGCGAAGGCGTTCGAGGACGAATTGAAACTCCAGTTCTCGACGAAGCGGCATCATTGAGCCCTCCCCGGCGCTCCCGGGGCGTCTTGCATCTCCAGTCGAAAATCGGTAAGTTGCTCCGACTTCCATGCGCGTTCCTTCCAAAATCCTCATCATCCGTTTCAGTTCGATCGGCGACATCGTGCTCACTTCGCCCGTCGCCCGTTTTCTGCGCGAACAGTTCCCGGGCGCGCAGATCGATTTCCTCACGAAGAAGAAGTACTCCGAGCTCGTCCGGTGGAACGGCGCGCTCTCGAACGTCATCCTGTTCGATGAGGACTCCGACGACCTGAAGGAGCTGCGCGGAAGGATCCGCGAGACGCGCTACGACCTGATCATCGACCTCCACAACAGCCTGCGGAGCATCTACCTCCGGACGTTCTCGGGCGCCGGCAGGGTGAAGGTGTTCAGGAAGCACGCGTTGAAGCGATGGCTCCTCGTCCGTTTCAAACGCAACCTGTACACGCAGGTGCGGACCGTCGCCGAGCGGTACGCCGACACGGTGCGGATGTTCGGCGATCCCGACGTCCGGGTCGAATTTCCCGCTCCCGCCCGAGGTCGTCCACACCGTCACGGGCATTGTCCATTCCGGGAAATTCTCGGCGAAGGACCGGCTCGTCGCGTTCGCGCCGTCGGCGAAGCATTTCACCAAACGCTGGCCGATGGAGCGGTTCGTTAAACTCGGCATCGCGCTCTCGACCGAGGAACGGGTAAAGATCGTGTTGTTCGGGAGCCAGGAAGAGGCGGAGTACTGCGCCGACCTCGCGCACCTGATCAATTCCGGCGCGTCGTCGCATTGCGCGGAGAGCCTCGCGGGCAGGCTCTCGCTCTCGGAGACAGCCGCGGCCGCGGGTCTCTGCGCCCTCTTCGTATCGAACGACACCGGGCTGATGCACATGGCCGCGGCAAGGGGCGTCCCGATGGCGGCGATTTTCGGATCGACGGTCAGGGAGTTCGGTTTCTTCCCCCAGGGGGAACGGAGCGTCGTTGTCGAGAACAAGGGGCTCGAGTGCCGTCCCTGCTCGCATATCGGGCGATCGGAATGTCCCAAACAACACTTCCGCTGCATGAACGACATCACGGTCGACGCGGTCCTCGCGGAGGCGAGAAAACTCCTCCGCGAACATCACGCACCCACAACCCGGGAGAACTCGTGACGATGGAGGCACATTCGACAGGTTCGACCGGCCCGACAGGCTCGATCGTGTCGATCCAGCTCTGTCCGGGCCACCGCAAGCCGATGACGCCGGTGTCGACGGCGGAGATGGTCGGCAATCTCGGGCTGAAGGGCGACATGCACGCGATCGCCGACAGCTCGCGGCAGGTCCTCCTGATCGAAAAGGAAACTCTCGATACGCTCGGCCTCGCGCCGGGCGACGTGAAGGAGAACATCACGACGGCCGGGATCCGGCTGATGGAGCTCCCCTCGAAAACCCGCATCAGGCTTGGGGCGGATGCGATGCTTGAAATAACGAAACCGTGCTCCCCGTGCCATCGTATGGATGAAGTGCGTCCGGGACTTCTGAAGGAAATCGCCGGCCGGCGGGGGATGCTCGCCAGGGTTGTCGCACCGGGGGTGGTGAAAAAGGGCGACGCCGTGACGGTGGTGCAATCATAACCGACGATATCCTCGGGCGAAGACTTCGGCAATGATCTGGCGGCTGCTCTATAATAGTCTCTTCATACCGCTGGGCTGGCTCCTGTTCCGGCTCTATGGCCTCGTGAACGACAAGGCGCGTCGCGGGATCGCAGGCCGGCGGGGGCTCTTCGAGAGCATCGGAGCCGAAGATCTCGGGGTGGGACGCGGTCGAGGCCGAGGGTCTGGTTCCATGCCTCGTCGATGGGGGAGTTCGAGCAGGCGAAGCCGATCATTTCGGCGCTCAAAGCGAAACGGCCCGACGTCATGGTGGCGGTGACGTTCTTCTCGCCGTCAGGGTACGAGCATTCGCAATCGTACCGCGAGGCGGACCTCATCGCCTACCTTCCCTTCGACTCGGGCGCGAACGCCCGCCGGTTCGTCGAACTGCTGAAACCCTCCGCCGCGGTGATCATGCGCTACGACCTCTGGCCGAACCACGTCTGGGCCCTGCGCGCCGCGGGGATTCCGGCGATCCTCGCCAACGCGACGATGCGTACCGGCGGGTTCAGGAATTTCCCTCTCTTCAGCGGTTACCACCGCGAGCTCTACGACGCGCTCACGGCCATCCTGACGGTGACCGACGGCGATCGCGACACCTGCCTCGGGTACGGCGTGCGCCGCGTCGTCGTGGAAACGGCGGGTGACACCAGGTACGACCAGGTGGCCCGCCGCTGCGAGGAGTCCCGCAAGAAGCGCTATTTCCCGGAGGAGATGATGCGCGGGAAAACAGTCGTGGTGATCGGAAGCAGCTGGGAGGCCGATGAACGCCTTCTCCTCCCGGTGTTCGCGGAGTATTGCGCGGCACGGCCGGACCTTCTCGTCGTCCTCGTCCCGCACGAGCCCACGCCCGAACATCTCGAACAACTTGAATCGCGCATGAACGGGGGGCTTTCATCCATCAGGTTTTCACAGATCGTATCCTACGCCGGCGAGAGGGTGGTCATCGTGGACAGTGTCGGGATCCTCGTTTCACTCTACCAGTACGCTCATATCGTGTACGTGGGGGGCGGTTTCGGGGCCGGCGTCCATAACGTGCTCGAACCGGCGGTGTATGGCGTGCCGGTGATGATCGGCCCGAACCACGGTAATTCGCACGAGGCGAAGGAGATGATCAAACGCGACGCGTTGATCGCGGTAGCGGGAGTCGATGATGCGAGGGCCGGCTTTGGGCGTCTCCTCGAAGACCCGGCCCTGAGGGAACGGATCGGCCGGACCGCCTTCGGTTTCGTTTCGGAACGCCGCGGGGCCACCGCGAAGATCCTGTCATATCTCGAGAAAGTTTTGTAGATTTTTTCATGCGAATCGCCTACTTCGATACTTTCTCGGGCGTCAGCGGGGACATGACCCTCGGCGCCTTCGTGAGCGCGGGCGTCTCCCTCGACGAGCTCATCGCCGGAATCGGCAGGCTCCGGCTCACGGGGGTGGAGCTCGAGGCCGCGCACATCGTCCGCAACGGCATCACGGCCGTCAAGCTCGACGTGGTCATCAGCTCGCCCGACAAGAAACACCGGCACCTGAAGGACATCCTGGCACTGATCGAAGGAAGCGATCTGAGCGACCGCGTGAAGCGCGACGCCGCGAAGATCTTCAACGAAGTCGGAAAAGCCGAGGCGAAAGTCCACAACACCACCATCGAGAAGGTTCACTTCCACGAGGTCGGCGCGCTCGATTCGATCGTCGACATCGTCGGGGCGGCGCTCTGCCTCGAGCTCGCCGGGGTCGAGAGGGTGTACTCTTCGCCGGTCCGTCTCGGCAGCGGCGGATTCGTCCAGACCGATCACGGCACGCTCCCCCTCCCCGGGCCGGCAGCGGTCGAAATCCTCAAGGGGTACCCAACGGTCCTCACCGACATTCCGTTCGAGCTCACGACGCCGACCGGCGCGGCCATCATACGAGCGATGTCGTCGGGGATGCTCGCGACGGAGGCGATGAGCGTGGAGAGCGTCGGATACGGCGCCGGCACCAGGGAGATCCCCCAAGTACCGAACCTCCTGCGGATCATGATCGGCGAGGTCGACGACGGATCGCGCGAAGAGATGACGGTCATCGAAGCGAACATCGACGACATGAACCCCGAGATCCATCCATACGTTATCGCGAAACTTCTCGAGGAAGGGGCCGCCGACGCGTACCTCGTTCCGGTGATCATGAAGAAGGGGAGGCCGGGCGTGGTGCTGACGGTCCTCGCGTCGAAGCCGCTCGTCGAAAAACTTTCATCGATCATCTTCGCGCAGACGACCACCATCGGGGTGAGGACCTACGGGGTAACCCGCAGCATCCTCCCCAGGACCCGGCGCACCGTGAAGTCTTCCCTCGGTGATGTGGCGGTGAAGGTGATTACGATGGGAGGGGGAGAACGGCTCGTTCCGGAATTCGAGGAGTGCCGGCGCATCGCGATGGAGAAAAACCTTCCTCTCCTCGAAATTTATCGCCGCCTGGAGGGAGAGCTCCGGGACTTGGGCACCCCCTAAAAATACCCCCATTTTGGCCATTTCGAAGCCTTTCCCCTCACAGGGGAAAAAGGCCGAAAAAAACTTTTTCCCGCCCGTGAAACGCTTGACTTGAATAGGATTTCTTGCTATATTGTTAGCCCATTCTGATAGCGATTCCGGGGAGACCTTCCCTGGGATTTTTTTTCAGGTGTTCTTTGAAAATAGTGTGCACAGCTCTAAAGTCAGCTTTTGGAGAACCCAACCCATTCCGTTTTTCCGGTTTCGGCCGGATTAACGGGTGATTGATTGAAAAAGGTCATTCTCGAAGTTGTTAGTTTGAAACAATTACAACGGAGAGTTTGATCCTGGCTCAGGACGAACGCTGGCGGCGTGCCTAACACATGCAAGTCAGGGAGAAAAAGGTAGCAATATCTTGAGTAAACCGGCGAACGGGTGAGTATAACGTAGACAACCTTCCTCGAGAACGGGGATAACTCCGGGAAACCGGAGCTAATACCCGATGACATCCAGGGACAGCATTTTCCCTGGATCAAAGGCCCCAAAAGGGCGTCACGAGACGGGTCTGCGCCCCATTAGATAGTTGGCGGGGTAACGGCCCACCAAGTCAACGATGGGTAGCTGGTCTGAGAGGACGACCAGCCACACTGGAACTGAGACACGGTCCAGACTTCTACGGAAGGCAGCAGTGAGGAATATTGCTCAATGGGCGAAAGCCTGAAGCAGCGACGCCGCGTGAGGGATGAAATCCGTTAGGATGTAAACCTCTTTTACAGGGGAAGAAAAGCCCGGTTACCGGGTGTGACTGTACCCTGTGAATAAGCACCGGCCAACTACGTGCCAGCAGCCGCGGTAATACGTAGGGTGCGAGCGTTGTTCGGAATTACTGGGTGTAAAGGGTCCGCAGGCGGGCAAGCAAGTCGGTGGTGAAAGTTCATGGCTCAACTGTGAAATTGCCTTCGATACTGCTTGTCTTGAGTCCGAGAGAGGATGATGGAATTCATGGTGTAGCAGTGAAATGCGTAGAGATCATGAAGAACACCAGTTGCGAAGGCGGTCATCTGGCTCGGTACTGACGCTCAGGGACGAAAGCGTGGGTAGCAAACAGGATTAGATACCCTGGTAGTCCACGCCTTAAACGATGGATATTCGGTGTCGGTCCCGCTCGGCGCTTCTATATGAAGCGTCGAGCGGGATCGGTGCCTGAGCTAACGCGTTAAATATCCCACCTGGGGAGTACGATCGCAAGGTTGAAACTCAAAGGAATTGACGGGGGCCCGCACAAGCAGTGGAGCATGTGGTTCAATTCGATGCAACGCGAAGAACCTTACCTGGGTTTGAAAAGCTCTGTAAACCGGTGAAAGCCGGCTAGCGTAGCAATACGCGCGGAGTACAGGTGCTGCATGGCTGTCGTCAGCTCGTGCCGTGAGGTGTTAGGTTAAGTCCTGCAACGAGCGCAACCCTTACACTTAGTTGCCATCAGGTAATGCTGGGCACTCTAAGTGGACTGCCTACGCAAGTAGTGAGGAAGGTGGGGATGACGTCAAGTCCTCATGGCCCTTACACCCAGGGCCACACACGTGCTACAATGGTCGGTACAAAGGGCTGCGAAGCCGCAAGGTGAAGCCAATCCCAAAAAACCGACCTCAGTTCGGATTGGGGTCTGCAACTCGACCCCATGAAGCTGGAATTGCTAGTAATCGCGTATCAGCACGACGCGGTGAATACGTTCCCGGGCCTTGTACACACCGCCCGTCAAGCCATGGAAACTAGGGGTACCCGAAAGCGCTGCGCTAACCGCAAGGAAGCAGGCGTCTAAGGTAAAACTAGCGACTGGGGCTAAGTCGTAACAAGGTAGCCGTACCGGAAGGTGCGGCTGGATCACCTCCTTTCTAAGGAGCTCTCTTCGATTTCACGATCGGAGGAGCGCTTCGAGGAAATGGTTCGACAAGACTGGCTTTGGAAGTGCACACTATTTTCAAGCAACACCTGATCGTTCTTTAGAATACGATCCATCATCCATAACCAACATCGGGCCTGTAGCTCAGTTGGTAAGAGCGCACGGCTGATAACCGTGAGGTCAGTGGTTCAACTCCACTCAGGCCCACTCTTGTGGGCGGGGGGAATTGGGCCGACTCTTATCATCGCGGCTACGGGGCTGTAGCTCAGTTGGGAGAGCACCTGGTTTGCAACCAGGGGGTCGAGGGTTCGAATCCCTTCAGCTCCACACATGTTCCAAACGGCGGCGTCACAACCGCCGGCAAGTTCTTTGAAAATCTATTCGAGTCTGTCTGTCAGTAGACTGCTAGTAGTTGTCCATGCCCGCCGGACGTAATGTCTGACGAGCCGCTGGCCGAACAAGGGCGTCGAAAACGGACTACTAAAACCTAATAAATGTTCTTTCTGTAACATAGATGCATCTGGAATAATCCGTTCCTGAAAGGGAACGGGTGACATCTATTTGTGTGAACCAATAAAGATTTTTGGTTAAGCTACAAAGAGCATACGGTGGATGCCTTGGCACTAGAAGGCGACGAAGGACGTGGTAACCTGCGATAAGCGTCGGATAGGTGGAAACAACCTTCAACCCGACGATCTCCGAATGGGGCAACCCCCTCAGGGTCATGCCTGAGGACTCCCCGCTGAATTCATAGGCGGGGTAGAGCTAACGGGGGGAAGTGAAATATCTCAGTACCCCCAGGAAGAAAAAGTAAATCAACGATTCCGTCAGTAGTGACGAGCGAACGCGGAACAGCCTAAACCTTCCGATACATTAAAGGATGCAACCGTTGTATCGGGGGTGTTGTGGGGCGCATGCGGTCTGAATTGCATATAGGACGGGGAGTAAAAAATCATTGCGTTAGCTGAATCGCTTGGAACAGCGAATCACAGAAGGTGAAAATCCTGTAAGCGAAAATGCAATGACTCTCTGGCGTGCGTTCCCGAGTACCACGGAATAAGTGGAACTCTGTGGGAATCCGGAGGAACCATCCTCCAAGGCTAAATACTCTCTAGTGACCGATAGTGAACAAGTACCGTGAGGGAAAGGTGAAAAGCACTCCTAACAGGAGGGTGAAATAGTACCTGAAACCGTATGCTTGCAAACGGTCGGAGCAAGCCGGGTCCGGCAACGGATCCGGTGAGTGACGGCGTGCCTTTTGCTTAATGAGCCTACGACTTACTCGTACGTGGCAAGGCTAATGGATTCAGTCCAGAAGCCGTAGCGAAAGCGAGTCTGAATAGGGCGATTCAGTCACGTGCGGTAGACGCGAAACCCGGTGATCTATCCTTGACCAGGATGAAGTGGGGGTAAAACCTCATGGAGGTCCGAACCAGTGTGGGTTGAAAACTACTTGGATGAGTTGAGGATAGGAGTGAAAAGCTAATCGAACTGGGTGATAGCTCGTACTCCCCGAAATAGCTTTAGGGCTAGCCTCGGGTAATAATGTTTCGGAGGTAGAGCACTGATTGGGCTAGGGTCGTCACAACGATACCAAACCCAGATAAACTCCGAATTCCGATAACATGTTTCCCGGGAGTCAGGCAACGACGGATAAGCGCCGATGCCGAGAGGAGAACAATCCAGATCACCAGCTAAGGTCCCCAAGTCAAGGTTAACAGACAAAGGATGTTGGGTTGCAGTGACAACTAGGAGGTTGGCTTAGAAGCAGCCATTCCTTGAAAGAGTGCGTAATAGCTCACTAGTCAAGCGACCCGGCGTCGATAATTCTCGGGACTAAACCTTGCACCGAAGCTGTGAACACGTAGCAATACGTTGTGGTAGGGGAGCATTCCATTCTGCGACTGCGGTGGACGCAGGGCCTTCGGGCCGAAGGTGCGCGGCGACGCGTGCTGGAGCGAATGGAAACGCAGATGTAGGCATGAGTAACGATAATCAAGACGAAAAATCTTGACACCGAAAATCTAAGGTTTCCTGAGCAATGTTAATCATCTCAGGGTTAGTCGGACCCTAAGCTGAGGCCAAACGGCGTAAGCGATGGAAAACAGGTTTAATATTCCTGTACCTGTATGCGGTCGTCCGACCATAAGGGGTGACGCAGGAGTGAAAGATCAGCCGTCTGCTGACTTAGACGGTCTAAGGTCGTAGGCGTGGGGTGTTGGCAAATCCGCATCCCAGCTATCGCCGAGAACCGAATGGGATCCCGCAAGGGAACAAACTGATCCTAATCCGACTGCCAAGAAAAACCTCGTATGGGAGATCGCAGACAGCCCGTACCGTAAACCGACACAGGTAGATGAGAAGAGTATTCTAAGGTGCTCGAGTGAGCCATGGTCAAGGAACTCGGCAAACTAGCCGCGTAACTTCGGGATAAGCGGTGTCCCGACAGGTCAGGGGATTTACTCTCCGAAGCTTGTTGGGATCGCAGTGAAATGGGCCAAGCGACTGTTTAACAAAAACACATCACTCTGCTAACACGTCAAGTGGACGTATAGGGTGTGACACCTGCCCGGTGCTGGAAGGTTAAGGAAGCGGGTCAGCAGCAATGCAAAGCTTGCGACCGAAGCCCCAGTAAACGGCGGCCGTAACTATAACGGTCCTAAGGTAGACTAACAGCTGCCTGTCCCGTCAGTAATGACGGGAGCAATACTCAACTGTATGCGGGAACCTCCTTAGCGCTTCATCTACTCGCCATCCCCAGGGATGGCAGTAAAAATGATGAAGATTGGACAATCCGCAGGAAACTCCGGTCTCCCGATCGGAGGATCCTCAGAGACTACACGTTGAGCATCCTTGTCTCAAACCTCATTCATTGACATCCGATATGAACATTTCCCCAGACTGGGTAGTCGGCTTCACCGACGGCGAAGGTTGTTTCTTCGTCGGCGTGAACAAGCATCCGGATATGAAGGTGGGATATCAAATCCTCCCCGAGTTTCGGATCGTTCAACACCAACACGACATTCAGTTGCTGCACGCCCTGAAAAAGTTTTTCAGGTGCGGAGTGGTAAGGGTAAATCACGAGGATCGATATGAATTGAGGATCAGAAAGTTGGAATGCCTCTCTTTCGTTGTAGAATTTTTCGAGAAGCATCCGTTGAAGACCAAAAAAAACGTGGACTTCAAAAAATTCGCACGGATTGTGCGATGGATGCAAGCCGAAAAACACCTGACGAAGGACGGCCTGGAAAAGATCATCAGGCTGGCATGCACAATGAACCGCGGAGAAAAGCCTCAGGCTGAGGCGATCCTCCAGGATCTGATGGAGAGTGAAGGATGAAGATATAGTCCACTTTGAGGATGAAAGTCCTCGAAATAAAAGTGAGCGAAATTCCTTGTCGGGTAAGTTCCGACCTGCACGAATGGTGTAACGATTTGGTCACTGTCTCGACCATGGGCTCGGTGAAATTGTGGTACCGGTGAAGACGCCGGTTACCCGCATATGGACGGAAAGACCCCGTGAAGCTTTACTATACCTTGGCATTGAATACGGACAAAACATGTGTAGCATAGGTGGGAGACTTTGAAGTTCCGGCGCTAGCTGGGATGGAGTCACCAGTGAAATACCACCCTTGTTCTGTTTGTCTTCTAACCTCGTACCGTGAATCCGGTACAGGAACACTGCCAGGCGGGTAGTTTGACTGGGGCGGTCGCCTCCTAAATTGTAACGGAGGCTCTCAATGGTGCTCTCAGCATGGTCGGTAATCATGCGTCGAGTGTAAAGGCATAAGAGCGCCTGACTGCGAGACTTACAAGTCGAGCAGATGCGAAAGCAGGACTTAGTGATCCGATGGTCGCAAGTGGAAGTGCCATCGCTCAAAGGATAAAAGCTACTCCGGGGATAACAGGCTGATCTCGCCCAAGAGTTCATATCGACGGCGAGGTTTGGCACCTCGATGTCGGCTCATCGCATCCTGGGGCTGGAGAAGGTCCCAAGGGTTTGGCTGTTCGCCAATTAAAGCGGTACGTGAGCTGGGTTCAGAACGTCGTGAGACAGTTCGGTCCCTATCCTATGCGGGCGCAGGACATTTGAGGGGAGTCGCTCCTAGTACGAGAGGACCAGAGTGAACGGACCGACGGTGTACCAGTTGTCGCGTCAGCGGCAAACGCTGGGTAGCCACGTCCGGTTGGGATAAGCGCTGAAAGCATCTAAGTGCGAAACCCACCCCAAGATTAGATGTCCCAGGTCGCAAGACCTCTAAAGACCCGTAGAAGATGACTACGTTGATAGGCCACAGATGTAAATTCCGCAAGGAATGAGTCGAGTGGTACTAATAGGTCGTGCGTCTTAATCATTATTTTTTTATTGGTTCACTGGATGTCACCCGTTCCCGGCAGGTCCGGGTTGTTCCAACATGCATCCGGAGAGAACGATCGAACGCCGCAGCATTACCCGGTGATTCGAAATTAGGTTTGTACATCCCGCCGTCACCAGGGGGATGGACTCGAATATTTCTGGCGACCATACCGCGGGTGAAACTCCTCTTCCCATTCCGAACAGAGCAGATAAGCCCCGCAGGGCCGATGGTACTTTACCGGAGACGGTACGGGAGAGTAGGTCGTTGCCAGGATTTTTTTGAAACCCCGATCGGCGATATGCCGGTCGGGGTTTCTTTTTTATGCCGGGCGTCGTATCATAGGGACGATCGCGAAGGCACCCTGATTATAACGATGGAACACCCACGATGAAAACCTACAGGAAAGAACTCTGGTTCAACATACCCACCCGCCGCGCGTTCGTCAACATCACCGACCAGGTGGCGCGTTGCGTCGGCGAGAGCGGCGTCCGGGAGGGGATCGTCCTCGTGAACGCCATGCACATCTCCGCGTCGGTGTTCATCAACGACGACGAACCGGGCCTGCACGACGATTACGAACAATGGCTCGAGAAACTGGCGCCGCACGCACCTGTCGGCCAATACCGCCACAACGACACGGGAGAGGACAACGCCGACGCCCACCTGAAGCGGCAGGTGATGGGACGGGAGGTGGTGGTCGCGGTGACGAAGGGCTCCCTCGACTTTGGCCCCTGGGAGCAGATCTTCTACGGGGAATTCGACGGGATGCGGAAGAAGCGGGTCCTGGTGAAGATCATCGGGGAGTGAGCCCGGCCCCATCCCCCCCGCGACGGCATCCCCGGCCCCGCGTACCGTCGGCGACGGCCCCCTTGACCGCACTGAAAAATTCAATATATTTCCCCCCGCGAAACCATCAACCGACAGGAGTCCGTTCATGACCAGGTTCGTATCCCATCTTTTCCTCATTCTCACCTTTCTCCTTGTCGAGGCGTCGCCTGCACAGTGGGTCCAGACTTCAGGCCCCGAGGGCGGGGCGGCTGCAGTCCTCCTGAGCGTCGACAGCGACATCTATGCCGGGACCTACCTGGCCGGCGTGTTCAAATCCACCGACGGCGGGGCGACCTGGGAGCAGAAAAACTCCGGGTTCGGATACCAGACCGTCGTGGCGATGGCGCAGTGCGGGCAGTACGTCCTCGCGTCGGGCACCGAGGGGTTCTACCGTTCCTCCGACGGCGGGGATTCCTGGACGCCGATACCGGGCTTCGACGACCTCGGCGGCGTGAACACGATCGCGACGCAGGGAGCGCACGCCATCGCGGGCACGTCGTACGGCGGGGTGTACGTCTCGTCTGATACCGGCGCGACGTGGGCGCCTTCGAATACGGGTTTGCCGGTGACCATCGATGACCTGTCGGTGCCGTCCTCGACGGTCGCCGGGTCCGACTATTTTATTTTCGCGGCCTCCTTCGATTCGTCGGACGTGTACCGCTCCACCGACATGGGCGCGACGTGGACTCGGGCCGGATCCGGACTTCCCCCGGCGGACATCGTCAACGTGTTATACTACGACGGCTCCACGCTCTTTGCGGCCGGGACGGACGTCCACAAATCCACCGACATGGGGGCGGGCTGGACTCCCGCGAGCTCGGGCATCCCGTCGTACTCGGCGATCCGGGCCTTCACCACCGACGGGTCGAACCTGTTCGCGGCGGGCTTGAACGGCATGTTCACGACGACCGACAACGGCACGGTCTGGACGCCGGTCGCGGGCGGCCTCCCGGTGATGGAGATGAGGGGTCTCGGGGTCCTGGGGACGGACCTTTTCGCGGGAACGATCTCGAACGGCGTCTACACATCGACCGACGGCGGAGCGAACTGGGTCCCGGTCAATTCCGGCGTCCGCGCGCGCGCGATGACGGGCCTCACGGTCGACGGGAGCATCCTCTACGGGAGCGGCGCCGGCGTGTTCGGGACGACCGACGACGGGAACACCTGGACGGAGGTCAGGGGGAACCTGAACGACTCCGCGAGCGCGCCGAAGCTCGTCTACGCATCCGGGGATACGCTCTTCGTGACCGAGGGTAACATCTACAATTCGCTGAGCCGTTCCCTCGACGGCGGACAGACCTGGACGAGGGTGTGGCCGGATCTCTACAACATCGGGATGGTGCAGAACATCGTCCGGACCGCGACGGGCTACCTGACCGCAGCGGGGAGCATCTATCACAGCAGCGACGGCGGAAACTCGTGGAGCACGGTCGACAGCGCCGGGACGGCCGGCGGGTACCTGTTCAGCGTCGAACGGCTCAACGGCGCCCTCTTCGCGTTCGGCCAGAGGGTGTTCAAGTCGACGAATGAGGGCTCGACGTGGGCGGATGTGTCCCCCTTTCCCGGGTTCTTCACGCAAGTCGACGTGATGACGGCTGTCGGTTCCACTATCTTCGCCGGAGACAGGTACGCCGGGACGATCTTCAGCGCGACGGTCGTGGTGGACTCAAATTCAACTTGGGACGTCGTTTCCTCTCCCGCGACCGGCGGCGGGACGATCGACCAGCTCTACGGCTCCGGGTCGACGCTCTTCGCGTGCAGCGACCTCCTCGGGGTCTTCCGCAGCACCGACAACGGGGCGTCGTGGTTGGATATCACTCCCGATCTGCCGCCGGATGAGCCGATCTACCGGGTCGCTGTCCACAACGGGTATCTCTTCGCGGGGACGGGCGGAAACTCGGTCTGGCGGCGCCCGATGTCGGAGATCACCTCTGTCGATGAATCCGCTGCCGGACTGCCCGCGAAGACGGCCCTCGCGCAAAATTATCCGAACCCCTTCAACCCGTCGACGACGATCGGGTGGAGCGCCGCATCGGCGCAGCGGGTGGTGCTGAAGGTCTACGACATGCTCGGGCGCGAGGTCGCGACGCTCTTCGACGGGGTCGCGGAGCCCGGCGAACACAGCGTCACCTGGGAGGCGGGCGGCCTGCCCGGCGGCGTCTATTATTGCAGGATGACGGGATCCGGCGGGACCGACACCCGGCCGATGGTGTTGTTGCGCTAAAGAGGAAACAGACGGCGTGGGTAAACCGTATCGTGCCGTCGCGCGTCATATGATCATGGAGTCGACGTCCCGACAATGAGAAACAGGATGTTCTATCTGATACTGCTGCTCGTCCCCTGTCTTTGCGGAGCGCAGACAACTCCCGGCCGTCTCCCGGCGGGTTCGACCGACGACCTCGCCGGACTCTGGGGGACCGAGCAGGTCGTCGCCCCGATGGTCCGCGGTCCTCTCGTCATCGACGGCCGCAATCCGGAATGGTCCGCGTCGATCGGAGGATATTCCGTCCCCGTAAGACGCGCGGGCGACACGGTGGCGTTTGTCCTGCCCGGGGGCGCCGGTGAATTCCGGGGGATGAAGCTCGCGCGCGGCTCGACGGCGATCAGGGGGCACTCGATCCAGCCGGGAACCTACGGACCCTACGGCCGGCGGTACGCGAGCCCCGTGGAGCTCGAGGAATCGGGCCGGGAGATTTTCAGCGGGACCGTCGTTCCTCTCGAACCCGTGATTTCGTTTTATGTCTCGATCAGTCGAAGCGACGACGGGACCCTCGCGGCGTTCATCAGGAACCCCGAGGCGAATTTTTTCGCGGGCCGGTCGTACGGGGTGACCCTCGCCGGCGACTCGGTCTTCCTTACGCATCCGGAGTTTCCGGAAACCGGTTGGTACGACCGTTCGTCGGACCGGCTGTTCATCCCCCTTCTCTTCAATTACCCGCCGCTCATCTTCACCCGCAGGGACAGTTCCAGCGCGCCGGGCTTTTATCCAAGGGCCGCAGGGGCGGCGGGCCCGTACCGCTACCAACCCCCGATCTACAGGGAGGACGGCTGGAGGACCGGAACCCTCCAGGACGCCTCCATCGACGTCGGGGCGATCGAGACGTTCGTCGGGATGATCATCGACGCGGTCCCGTCGCCCGATAATCCCCTCAACATCCAGAGTCTCCTCATCGCCCGCCACGGTGAACTCGTGCTCGAGGAATATTTCTACGGGTTCCACCGCGACCGGACGCACGACATGCGCTCGGCGAGCAAGACGATCGCACCGATGCTCGTGGGAATCGCCCGCGACCGCGGAGAGCCGATCGGCCCGGACACTCCCGTCGTTTCGCTCTTCCCGGAATACCGGCCGCTGGCCAATCCGGACGGCCGGAAGGACAGGATCACGGTCGAGGACCTGATGAACATGGCGGGCGGACTCGCCATCGACGACGGCGATCCATCGTCCCCCGGGAACGAAGGCACGCTGCAGGAACAGCCGGGGGACTGGTACCGTTACACGCTCGACCTCCCGATGGTGGCCGATCCGGGCGGGGACCGTCCCGTCTACGGGTCGGCGAACACCAACCTCGTTGGGGGAGCGCTCAGGAACGCGACGGGCCGCTGGCTCCCCGAGCTGTTCGACGAATACCTGGCCCGGCCGCTCGGGATCACCACCTACCAGATGAACCTGATGCCCGACGGCGAGGCGTACGCCGGCGGGGGATTGTACCTGCGCCCGCGCGACCAGCTGAAGCTGGGGCGGCTCTACCTGGACGGAGGCCTGTGGTACGGAGAAAGCGTGGTGAACGGGGAGAGGGTGGTGAGCACCGGGTGGGTGGAGCGCTCGCTGGCGAGGCGCGGCGACCTGAAGCCGCGGATGGATATCGACACCGCCCACGGTTACGGATACGCGTGGCATTTCCGATCCTGCACCGTCGGCGGTCGGACGTTCCCGTATTACTGGGCCGGGGGGAACGGCGGCCAGCTCGTCATCGTGGTGCCCGACCTCGATCTCGTCGTGGGATTCACCGGCGGGGATTACACCCAGTACCGGAAATACCTCCGGTGGGAGGTCGATCTTCTCCCCCGGTACATCATCCCGGCGGTCCTGCGCTGACCACGCGGGAATCCTCCCTCTTCGCCAATAATCGTCAATTCCGATGCTTCCCGCCCCGTCGGCGCGTTCGGCGGGGCCTCCCTTGACAATCGAATAAATTATCCATATCCTTGCCGGATCAAATTCAAATCACCAAATCACCATCATTCCATCCAACACCATCAATCCATCCATCACCATCACACATCACAAGGAGTAACTCCATGAACAGAGCTCTTCTCCTCGTTGCATCGGTCCTCATCCTGGCAGGCCTGGCGGTCGCGGGAGGGATCCGGCCCGGACAGGACCAGACCCGGAAGAACGGTTACCGTCCCGGCGTTCTCATCGTCAAGTTCAAGGCGGCGGCGGTCACGTCGACCGGCCTCAAGATCACGAAAGGCGCCCGCGGCATCTCCGCGGTCGGCCTGGCGAGCGTCGACGCGCTGAACGCCGAAGCGGGTGTCACGAGCGTGAGCCGTGACGAATTCTACACGCCCCGCAACACCGCGCTCGCGCGCCAGCTGGGCGCCGACAGGTTTTACGCGCTGAAGTTCCCGGAGGGGAGCGACATGGTCGAGTGGGCCGCGCGCTTCGCCGCCGACCCGAACGTCGAAGCGGTCTCCCTCGACTGGGGGCCTATCCCACCGGCGTGCCGAACGACCCCCTCCATCCCAACCACTGGGGCCACAACAACACCGCGCAGATGCCGGGCTACAACTGGGCCGCACCTACGACCACAACCGGCCCGCCGGTCGGCACGGTCGGGCTTCGACGCGAACGCCCAGGCGGCCTGGGACGGCTCGCAGGGCTACGGCGTCGCGGTGCGTCATCGCCATCATCGACAGCGGCGTCGAGGCCGGACCATCCCGACCTGCGCCAGGTCGCCGGCTACGACTTCGGCGACAACGACAGCAACCCCGATGACAACGCCACCGGCGCCGGCCACGGCACCGCTGCGCCGGCGTGGCCGCCGCGGTCGCACAACAACGGCCTCGGCGCCGCGGGCATCGCCGGCGGGTGCAGCATCATGCCGCTCAAGGTGCGCCAACAGCGCCGGCACGATGTCCTTCATCGTCGATCCAGAACGCGCTCTACTACGCCGCCGACCACGGCGCCAACATCATCAGCATGAGCCTCGGCGCCGCGATCGCAGCGACCCGGCGACCGACACGGCGTTCACCTACGCCTACAACGCCGGGCTGCATCGATCCTCGCCGCCACCGGCAACGAGAACAAGACGCACGATCAGCTACCCGGCCATCAACGCCAACGTGATCGGCGTCGGCGCCGCCTCGCCGCTGCGGCGACCGCAAGCGCAGCAGCAGCAACGCCTCGAGGTGAACCCCGGCGTCAGCACCGATCCGAACGGCTACACCTGCGACGGCGAGCGCTGGTGGGGCTCGAACTACGGCGTCACGACGGCGAACGCTGCGGGCGCCGTCGACGTCATCGCCCCGACGATCCTGCCGACGACCGACATCGCTCGGCATCGGCGGCTACGACCCGAGCGACTACGACCGCTGCTTCAACGGCACCTCGTGCGCGACGCCGTACGCGGCCGGCGTCTGCGCGCTGATCAAGTCGAAGAACCCGACCTGGACGCCACGCGCAGATCCGCGCGCAGCTGCGGACCACGGCGCAGGACGTCGTCGAGCGTCGAGTCCGGCGCGGGCTGGGACCGCTACGCCGGGCTACGGCATGGTCGACGCGGCGGCCGCGGTCGGCGGCGGCGGCACCGGTGACCGCCGACGATCACGGTCACGTCCCCGAACGGCGGCGAGACGCTGACCGCCGGCAACGGCGACGAACATCACCTGGACGCTGGACCGGCACCTTCGCGACCGTCAACCATCGACTACTCGACCAACGGCGGCATCGTCCTGGACGTCGATCGTGACCGGCAGCCGCCGAACGACGGCACGCACGCCTGGACGGTGCCCGTCGACCGACGACCACGGCCAGGGTGCGCGTCTGCGCGTCATCGGACGCGTCGGCACCGACATGAGCAACGCGAACTTCACCATCACCTCCACGCCCGCGACGGTCACCCTCTTCACCGAGGGGTTCGAAACGACCACCGTTCCGGGCGGCCCCTGGACCGCGGCCGACAACAACAGCGCCAGCGGGCGCGACTACTGGGGGGACAAGAGCGCCGGGGCCCGCATCCACAGCGGGTCGTGGAGCGCGTGGTGCGCCGACCACGGTCGCACGACGGCCACGTACGACAACAACATGAACGCGTACATGGCGCACAACGGCGTGAACACCACCGGCCACACCAACGTCGTGGTAAAGTTCTGGCTCTGGTACCGCACCGCGAGCAGCGCCGACTACGTCTCCTTCCAGTACCTGAACGGTACGACCTGGACGGAGTTCGCCGGCGGCCGATGGAGCGGGACCGGGACCGGGTCGCAGGTGTGGGCGCAGAAGTCGTTCAATGTCCCGGCCGCCGCCGGAGCGAACTTCCGCTTCCGCTGGATCTTCTTCTCGAACGGGTCGGGGACGAGCGAGGGCGCGTACGTGGACGATATCGAAGTGACCGCGCAGCCTTCGTCGGCCGCGCCGGGCACGATCGCGCAGACGACCTCCGAGGCCCTGCCCTCGGAATACGCGCTCCTGCAGAACTATCCCAACCCCTTCAACCCGGCCACGACCATCAGGTACGACCTCCCCGAAGAGGCTTTCGTTTCGCTGAAGGTCTACAACATGCTGGGCCAGGAGGTGGCGACGCTGGTCGAGGGGATGGAGTCGGCGGGATACCGTTCGGTGGAATTCAACGCCTCGGGGCTGCCGAGCGGGGCGTATTTCTACCGGATCACGGCCGGGTCGTTCATGAACCTGAAGAAGTTCATGCTGCTGAAGTAGGCCTCCGGGAGGCCGAACCACGAAAAGGGGAAGAAGCGATTCTTCCCCTTTTCAGTTTTCTCAGGCGTCCCCGGACACTTCGACGGTGATCGCGCTCTGAGGGCACTGTTCCTCGGCGTACCGCAGGCGCTCCAGGGTGTCGCCGTCCGGGTCGATGACGATGGCCTGTCCCTCCTCGTCGAGGGCGAAGACTTTGGGAACGGTGAGGACGCAGATGGTGGTCCCCACGCACTTGTCGTGGTCGACGGTGACGCGCACCTTACCGGCCACCGGCGCGCCCCATTCCGGCCGCCGTCCCGGTCGTTGTTCCGCCGGCAACAATCCCGCCCGCATTCCTGCCGGGCGTCTCCCGGAGCCCCGTCATTTCCTCACCGTGAACGACACGGGCATCTTCTCGAGCGCGCGGTGGATAACGCTGGGGACGTAGTGGAGGTCTTCGGTCTCGAGGACCGGGCAGGTCAGGCGCTTCGTCATCTCCAGGAGCGACTCCTGCGCCTCCATCCTCGCCAGCGGTCCGCCGATGCAGGTGTGGATCCCGTGCGCGAATGCAACGTGGGCGTTCGGGTCGCGGGTCAGGTCGAGCGAATCGGGGTCCGGGAACTGCAGCGGGTCGCGGTTTGCGGCGGAGAGCCCGATCAGGAGCCTCTCACCCTGCCGGATCATCGTGCCTTTCAGATCGACGTCCTGCTTCGCCCACCGGACCGTCGTCTTCACCGAACCGTCGTATCGTAAAAGCTCCTCGACCGCCTTCTCCGCGATCGACGGGTCGTCGTGGAGCCGCTCCCATTCGCCTGCGATGACGCATCAGCGCGAGCGTGCCGTTGGTGATCAGGTTCATCGTGGTCTCGTGGCCCCCGAAGATCAGCAGGATGATGGTCGAGATGACGTCCATGTCGGTGAGTCCGCCCTCGCGCTGCGAGCGGATGAGCACCCCGATGATGTCCTCGCCCGCGGGTTCTTCCTCCGTTCCTCCACCAGCGGTCTGATGTAGTCCACCATCGCCGTCACGCCCTCGCAGGCGATCTCGCGACGGCGCGGCTCGTCGGCCCGGATGAAGAAGAAGACGCCGATCTGCTCCGACCAGTGCTTGATCTTCTCCCGGTCGAGGTCGGGCATCCCGATCAGCGCCAGGATCACCGACATCGGCACCTGGTAGGCGAAGTCCCGGACCACCTCCATCCGGCCGCGCCGTTCCAGCTCGTCGAGGAGGCCGCCGACGATCTCCCGCACCATCGGCCGGAACCCCCCCACCACCTTCGGTGTGAAGAGCGGGTTCAGGAGCAGCCTCAGCCGTGTGTGGAACGGCGGGTCGGCGAACACGAACCAGCGGGAGAGCACCTCGAAGATCGGGGCGTACCCGCCGCGCTGCTCTTCGGAGAGCTCCTTCGCAAGGAATCCCATCCGGTCCGACGAGAAACGGTGCTGGTCCCTGAGGACCTGCACCACGTCATCGTAGCCGGTCAGGACCCAGCCGCCCCATTTCTTGTTGAAATGGATCGGGGCCGTCTCCCGCAGGACGCGGTAGTAGGAGTGCGGGTCGTTGACGACCTCCGGCGCCATCAGATCGTCGTGGATCTTCGTCGTCGGGCGCATTCCTTCGTTGGTCGGGGCTGTTCCGGTCTGGTCATGATTGATGGTTTCGGGTTGGAGGACGCTTGAATATAACGCCGCGGGAGGCGATTGTCAATGATGCAGGGCGTCATTCGTTCGAATGCACGGTCCGCGACGGACCGAATGGATACGGCCGGGTCGTATTTTGCGTGTCGGCGCGCAACCCCTCGTTGTCCCCGGTACGGCCGATCCGTACCTTGGGGATGATCTCGCGGCGGAAAACGGCGGGAATAATCCCGATTCTCTTTTCGGCGGCGGTGAACTTTTTCGTTCCCTCCGCCGACGTCTTCCCGGCGACATATCTCGTCGGCCCGGGCAGGACGTACCAGACCCTGCAGGACGTCGCCCCGCTCCTCGATCCCGGCGATACCGTCCTCGTCGACGGCGACCACACGTACCCCGGCGACCTGAGGTTCCGAAAGGCGGGCGAGCCCGACGCCCGCATCGTCATCAGCGGGGTGCGGTCAACGGCAACCGGCCGGTCATCTCGGGAGGGACCGACGGCGTCCATTTCTTCACCGACTATCCGTACGACGGCCCGGGAGCGGACCACTATACGTTCGAGGGATTCGAAGTCACGGGGGCGACCAACAGGGGCATTTTTCACCAGTCGAAGGACCTCGTCATCCGCGACGTCGTCGTCCACCACTGCATGCACGGGATCCTCGGCGCCGACCAGGGCTCGGGATCGTGCCTGCTCGAGTATTCCGAGCTCTACGCCAACGGCTCGGGGGACCGGTACCACCAGGTGTACATGGCCACCGACGAGGTCCATAATCCCGGGAGCGTGTTCCGGATGCAGTTCTGCTACCTCCACGACGGCGCGGGCGGAAACAACGTCAAGTCGCGGGCCGAGCGCAACGAGATCTACTACAACTGGATCGAGGGCGCGTACTACCACGAACTGGAGCTCGTCGGTCCGGACGGGGGGGACGACGGAAACCCGCGTCTCAAACGGGAGGACTCCGACGTCGTCGGAAACGTCTTCAGGAAGAGCGTGAAGCCGTCGGGCGATCCCGAGTACTTCAACGTGACGCGGATCGGCGGTGACGCCACCGGCGAGACGCACGGCCGTTACCGGTTCGTCAACAACACCTTCCTCTGCGGCTCGCGCGCCGTCTTCCGGATGTTCGACAGCCTTGAGAGCGTCGAGATGCACAACAACATTTTCTACAGGATCGACGGTTCGGGCGTCCAGGTGATGCGGACGGTCGAAGCGGACTGGACGACGGGATTGGCGGTCATCGCCGGGACGAACAACTGGGTCCACAACGGTTCGACCCAGGTCCCCGGTCCAGTGGACCGCGAGCGTGTACGGAGACGATCCGGGATTCGTCAGCCTCGCGGCCCTCGACCTCCGGCCCGCCGCCGGAAGTCCGCTGATCGACGCCGGCACGACGGGTCCGTCCGGGAGCCCCGGCTTCGAGATCACCTTGCCCCTCCATCCGCCGGTATTTCTTCCGCCGGCGCACATGCTCCTGCCGGTCGGCTCCGGCACAGGCGCAGACCCTCCGACCCGCAGATCGATATCGGCGCGCTCGAGGCAGAAGCGACGGTCGGCGTCCCACCGGACGAAGCGGGGTCCGGGTACCGCCTCCTGCAGAATTATCCGAACCCGTTCAACCCCGTGACGCTGATCGAATTCAGTATCCCGGCCGGGACGGACGTGAGGCTGACGATCTTCAACGCCCTCGGGGAGGTGGTGGCGGAGCCGGTGAATGAATACAGGCCCGCGGGCAATCATACGGTCGAGTGGGACGGCGCGGGAGAGGGGACTCGCGGTTCCGCCGCGCTGCCGAGTGGCGTGTACTATTATCGATTGATCGCCGGGCCCATCGTCGAAACCCGTCCGATGGTATTGATCCGGTAACCCCGACGCCGAAAATCCCGCGGCCGCATATCTCCCGGATGCAATTGCTCGTCACCGGATCACACTCGCCGTTGTCCCGTCGCGGAATTTTTCTATCTTCCGGTCATATGCGACGGTCCACACTCAATCTGTCGGTCCTCCTCACTCTCCTCGTGATCCCGGGATGCGGCGACGACCACCCCGGCCGTCCCCCGGCCGCGGGGACCAGGACCTACAGGATGGGATTCTCCGGCATCCCGCCGCGCCCGGACATCGGCCAGGCGATCGCGTCGATCGACATGTGGTCGCTCCGCGCCGACGCGGCGTTGATGAGTTATGAACTCCCCTGGGACTCGCTCCTCGCGGGCGTCCTCCCGGAATCGGTGATCGCCCGCGACCAGCTCGGCCTGGCGAACTATTTCCGGCACAAAGGCCACGAAATCTGGGTGTACCTCGATCCGGCCAACGGGTTGAACCGGTCGGGGGAGTCGGACGCCCTCGTCCGGCTCGGCAGGAGCATCACGGAGCCGGAGGTCCGGCAGATCTTCCGCCGGTACGCGGTCGTCCTGGACAGCATCGTCCAACCCGCGCACCTGGGGCTCGCCCTCGAGACGAACCTCATCCGGGGGCTATCGACGCCGGAACTCTACGCCGCGATCAGGCAGGCGGCGAACGACGCCGCGTCCGATGTCCGCGCCCGTGACGCGGCCGTGAAACTGAGCGTGAGCGTCCAGGTCGATTTCGCGTGGGGCAGGCTCGGTGGCGCCGGCGGCGGGGTATACGCCGGGGTGGAGACCGACTTTGCCGATTTTCCGTTCATCCAGGAACTGGGACTTTCGTCATACCCGTACCTCGCCGCTTATGCCACACCCGAGGAGATTCCGGCGGATTATTACCTCCGGATTCCCGCGGGCAGGACCATTCCCGTGATGGTGACCGAAGGGGGATGGTCTTCGGCGACGCTCGATACGATCGTTTCCTCCCAGGACGAACAGCGCCGGTACATCCTCAGGCAGGCGCAGCTCCTCGATACTGTCCGCGCAACGGCGGTTTTCCAGCTGACGTTCACCGACCTCGACTTGTCGGCCATCCCGGTGCCGCCGGGATCGATCCTCCCGCTCTTCGCCGCGCTCGGTCTCGTCGACGACGACCTGAATCCCAAGGCCGCGCTCGCCGCGTGGGACGATGTTTTCGCGCGCCCCCGGCGCCCGTAAAATTGGTAGACGCAGGGCGCGTCGAAGCAGGATGAACCCGCCCAGCCCATTCCGGGGGATTCTGAGGATATTTCGAGTCCCCCGGTGGAATCAGTGACCTGAACTTTATTGCGGGTTTGCCTGTTATACGAGTGTCCCAAACCAACCCCAGGGGACTCGGGAAGGCCGGGATCCCCCGGATCACTCATCATTTTCATGGAGGTATCATGGTAAAAATCATCCTGACGGCGCTGGTCGCCGTAACGCTCGTTGCTGTATTTTCCGTCGTCGTCATCGCGCAGGAAAAGACCGACGTGAAGGCGAAGCCGGAAGATATGACAAAAACAAAAGACATGGGCGCGTCGGGCCTGATGTCAGCCTCGTGCGACCCGGCATGCGGGTTCCGCGTGACGAGCCACGACAAGGCGGAAATCTCGGCGATGGTGAAACAGCACGCAAAGACGCACCATCAGAAGAACATGACCGACGCCGAGGTGATGGCGATGATTCAGCCCGCAGGGAAGAAGGGATCGAAGGACAAGGCGCAGGAGGGAGAGATGAAGGCCAAGGAGACGCAGGACCCCCACAAGCACTGAATGCAGGGGACACCGGACATCATGATCCCGCTCACCCCGAGCGGGATTTTTTTTACCCGTGAGGCCTCCCGTCGCACCGGGGCAACGGTTCATCGCGGTCCGTTTGAAACCCTCCGGGCATCTTGTTACATTGAGGCATGGAATCCCCCCGCCCCCGCATCGACTGGAAAAAATGGCGCATCATGGCGGGCCTCTACCTCGTCACCAATCTGGCGTTCGTCATCCAGCGCGTCACGTTCGACCTCCAGCGGGGAATGCCGCTGGAAATCATCAGTTCCCTCCTCGACCTCGCCGGCTTCGCGGGGATATGGATCGCCCTCGCCATTCCGATCCTGTGGCTCACCGCCGGGCGTGCGCTCACCCCGGGAAACGTCGCCCTGTATTTCTTCGCCGGAATCGTCCTCTCGCTTGTCCACGGAGCGGTGTACATCCTGTTTGCGATGAGCGTGCCGGGCCTGATGACCACCGATCAGGTCCTTTCGGTCGACGATTACATCTCGACCCTCGCCGGGCTCGGCCACGCGTGGAGGTTCCTGAGCTTCGGCTTCCTCGTGGTCGTCAGCTACGCCTACGACTATTACACGCTTTCGATCGAACGGGAGAAGAGGGCCGTGCAGCTCGAGGTCCAGTTGACGGAAGCCAAGCTGAGCGCCCTCAAAATGCAGATGCATCCCCATTTTCTCTTCAACACACTGAACGCCATCACGGTGCTCGTCGACGAGAATCCGTCCGCCGCGAAGACCACCCTCTCCCGGCTGAGCGACCTGCTCCGGCTCGCCCTCGAGAACGTCCGGACGCAGGAGGTGCCGCTTCGCCGCGAGATGGAATTTCTCGACAACTACCTCCTCATCCAGAAGACCCGTTACGGGGAGAGGTTGACCGTCCGGAAGGAGATCGATGCCGGAACGATCGACGCGGCGGTGCCCTACCTGATCCTCCAGCCCGTCATCGAGAACGCGTTGAAGTACGGCATCGATACGCTGCCCGGACCGGGCACGATCACGATCGCCGCGTACCGCGATAACGGACGCCTGGTCCTCCGCGTGGACGACACCGGGCCCGGGAGACGACACGACGCCGGACCGGCCCCCGGCCTGGGGATGGGCCTGTCGAACACCGGCGCGCGCCTCCAGCAACTCTACGGCGGAGACCATTCGGTGGCGATGACGGCCGCCTCCGGCGCGGGCGGCACGAGCGTCACCATCACGATCCCGTTCAGGGAGACCGGAGTCGATGCCGGCCCGGGGGCCGTGGAATGAGCGTCGTAAAAATACGCGCCCTGATCGCCGACGACGAGCCGCTCGCGCGGAAAGGCCTGAAGAAACTGCTCGCCGCCGAGCAGGCCGTCGAGGTCGTCGCCGAGTGCGAGGACGGGATCCAGGCGGTCGAACTGATACAGGAGCGGCGGCCCGACGTCGCGTTTCTGGACATCCAGATGCCGGGACTCGACGGCTTCGGCGTCGTCGACGCCGTGGGAATCGCGCGGATGCCGGTCACCGTCTTTGTGACCGCGTACGACCTGCACGCCATGCGCGCGTTCGACGTCCACGCCGTGGACTACCTGCTCAAGCCGGTGACCGCCGAACGCCTGCACGTCGCCGTGGCGCGGGCGGCGGCCATCCTCAAGCAACCCGACAGGACCGCGCTCGAGAAGAAGGTCGAGGCCCTCCTCCGGTCGATCCGCCCCACCGGGGAATGGCTCGAGCGGTTCGTCATCAGGTCGGTGGGGAAGGTCACGATCGCGCCGGTCGCGGACGTCGACTGGATCGAAGCGGACGGCGACTACGTGAGGCTCCACACCGCGCAGAAGGTCCACCTCCACCGGGAAAGGATGTCGGCGCTCGAGAAGAAACTCGACCCTTCCAGTTCATCCGCATCCACCGCTCCACCATCGTCAGGATACAGCGCATCCGCGAACTCCGCCCGCTCGTCAACGGCGACCACGTCGTCGTGCTCCAGGGCGGGGAGCAACTCTCCCTCAGCAGGACGCTCAGGGAAACGGGTCTTCGCGGCCCTCCAGTCAGCCGGCTGAGGCGCCCTACCCGGGGGACGGTCCGCCGGGTCCGCGGCGCGTCACCGCCCCAACCGCCCGCCGCTCCGCGGCCACGTCCCGTCGCTCGGACCTTGAAGAACCGGCCCCGGCAGCGTACTTTGAAGGAAAACAACGCGCCATCATCCGCGAACGACTCTCATGCCGATATTCCCATCAATCCACGAGTCCATCACGCCCGGCAATTCCATCACCTCCGGCCATTCCATCGCGTCGGGCAGGTCTCTTCCGTTCGTCGCGTTCCCGGCGACACTCGCGATCATGCTCGTCGCAGCGACGGGCCAATCACCCTCCCAGAGCTTCACAAAAATCACGACGGGGCCCCCCGTCAGCGAAACCGGCGCGTGGAGGAGCGTCAACTGGGTGGACTACGACCGCGACGGAGACCTCGATCTCTTCGTGACGCGGGGCCTCGCGGGGGGACAGAACAACGTCCTCTTCCGGAACGAGGGGGGGCCGGGGTTTTCCTTCACGCGGATGAGCGCCCTGGTGATCTCCCAGGACGCCCTTCCGTCGGACGGCGCCACATGGGCCGACTACGACAACGACGGGTATCCCGACGCCTTCGTCGCGAACTGGTACAACCAGAACAACCTCCTCTATCACAACGACCGGAACGGCTCCTTCACCAGGGTCCTCGCCGGGCCGGCGGTCACGGACGCGGGCTACTCGGAAACCGCCAGCTGGGGTGATTACAACAACGACGGGCTGGTGGACCTCTACGTCGCGAACAGCAGCGGGAGCAAGCTCAACTTCCTCTACAGGAATTCCGGAAACGGCGCGTTCACCAGGGTCCTCACCGGCAGGCAATCGACGGACGCCGGAACCTCGCGGGGGGTGAACTGGGTGGACTACGACGACGACGGCGACCTGGACCTCTTCGTCACGAACGAATCGAACGAGAACGAATTCCTGTACAGGAACATGCTCCTGGAGTCAGGCGTCGACACGTTCCAGCGGGTGATCGCGGGCCCGCTCGTGAACGCCGCGGGGTCGACGTGGAGCGGCTCCTGGGCCGACTACGACAACGACGGCGACCAGGACGTGTTCACCGCAAACAACAGCGGCCAGGCGAGCACGATCTTCGTCAACGGCGGCGGCGGATCGTTCGCGCCGGACACGGCGGCTCCGGTCGCCACCGACGCCGGGTTCGGAGCATCCGGCGGATGGGGTGATTTCGACAACGACGCCGACCTCGACCTGATCGTGACCCACGCGTACTCGGGCGGGCCGACGGTGAACTACCTGTATAGAAACATGCTCACCGAGACCGACACCGCGCGCCTCGAGGCTGTGCTCACGGGTCCCGTCGTCACCGATCTCGGATTCATGTACGGCTCGAGCTGGGGCGATTACGACGGCGACGGCGACCTGGACCTCTTCGTGGCGCGCACACGGAACGAGAGCCAGGTGAACGCCTTCTACAGCAACGACGGCAACTCCAACCACTGGCTCACGCTCGACCTTCGCGGCACGGCCTCGAATGCGGCGGCCATCGGCGCGAAGGTCCGGGCCAGGGCCGTGGTGAACGGGTCGCCGGTGTGGCAGCTCCGCGTCGTGGAGGGCCAGAGCGGTTACTGCGGGCAGAACCTCCAGCTCCATTTCGGCCTCCTCGACGCCGCGTCGGTGGACAGCCTTGTCGTCGAGTGGCCGTCGGGCAACGTCGAAACGTTCACCGGCGTCGCCGCCGACAGGCATCTCGTGGTCGTGGAAAACGATTCGACTCCGATCACACCGGTGTCGCCCGGCGACGGGCACCTGAACGACTCCCCGGACATCCTCCTGAAATGGAACCGGTCGCTCCACTACCCGCCGTACCGTCTCCAGGTATCGACCGACCCGGGATTCGCGGGCGGCATCATCGCCGACACGATCGTGGGCGGCGATACGGCAGCCATCGTGAGGGTCGTCTCGAACCTGGACCGCTACTACTGGAGGGTCGTCCCGGCCCGATCGATCCACGGCCCGATCTGGTCCGCGACGCGGTATTTCGACAACGATGTCCAGGGACCGGCCGCGACGCAGGGTCTCTTCCCGCTGAACGGCGCCGTGAACGTTTCCCTGTCGGCGCAGCTCCGCTGGGGGCGGGCCGACAGGGCCACGAGCTACAGGATCCGCTTCGGAACCGATTCGCTGTTTGCGACGACGCTGCTCGACACCAGCGTCGCCGATACGACCATCGATCCCGGGACGCTTCCGTTCCTGACCCGGTTTTCCTGGGACGTCCAACCGGAGAATTTTACCGGAACGGGGCCCGTCTCCCCCGCGCGGTATTTCACCACCATCATCCAGGCGCCGGCGATGGCGACGCTCTTCTCCCCTCCGGACGAGGCGATCAGCGTCGGCGTCCCGGCCACCATCGCCTGGCTGACGGCCGACCGTGCGGCCACGTACCAGGTGCAGGTATCCGCGGAAAGCCTCTTCATCCCCCCGTTGATCCGGGACACCGTCACCGCGGACACGTCGGTCACGGTGGCCGGGCTCGGGTCGTACCGGACCTGCTACTGGCGCGTGCGGTGCTTCAACGCGGGGGGTCAGAGCACCTTCACCGCGTTTCGCGAATTCCGGACCGCCATCGCCGCACCGGCCCTCCTGGAGCCGGTCGAAGGGGCTTCGCAATTCACCATCGTCACGTTCGCGTGGGCGCCCTCGCCGCCGGCCGCGACCTATCGCCTCCAGTACGGCACCGACTCGACGCTCACAGCCGTCGACTTCGATGATTCAACGATCGCGGAGACGGAGATGACAGCATCATCGCTCCAGTCCGAAGTCAGGTATTACTGGAGGGTCAGCGCGCACCACCCCTCGGGCGCGAGCCCGTGGTCGGGCATACGCTCGTTCGTCACCGCGCTCGACACCTTCCTCTATTCCGCGACCGCCGCCTGGAACCTGGCGTCGCTCCCGGGCAACGTCGCCGACCGGAGCGCCGCCGTTCTTTTCCCCGGGGCGCTGACGCCGTTTTACCGGTACGACACGGGCTACGTCGGCGAGGACACGCTCGAGTACGGCAGGGGCTACTGGGTCCGGCTCGCCCCCGGCGCGACGATCCCCGTCGCCGGAACGAAGCGGCTCCTCGATACGATCGACGTCCTGGCCGGGTGGAACCTCGTGGGGTCGCTGAGCGAACCGCTGGCGGTCTCCGTTATCAACACCGTGCCGGGAGGCCTGACGTCGTCGCCGTTCTACGGATATGCCGGGGGATTCCGGACCGAGGACACGCTGCGGCCGGGGCAGGGGTACTGGATCAAGATGGATCAGCCGGGAAAACTCGTACTGAGTACTTCCGCTCCGCTCGCGGGGCACAACGCACTGAGGCGGATCGTGGATGGCGACGTACCCCCGCCCCCGCCGGGGGACGTCGTCGAGACCGGCCCGGCCGTGCCGGATCGCGCCGGCCTCGGGCAAAATTATCCGAACCCGTTCAACCCGTCGACGGTGATCCGCTTCCAGGTTCCCCGGGGTACCGGGGTGCGGCTCGGTATCTATAATGCCACCGGGGAACTGGTCGCGGAACTCCTCGACGGCTTCAAGGAGGCGGGATATCATTCGGTCGAATGGAACGCCACCGGTTTCCCGAGCGGGATCTACTTCCTGCGGATGGCGGCAGGCACCTTTCGTGATGTCCGGAAGATGTTGCTTCTGAAATAGGGTCCTGAAAACACACCCAAACCTCCCGTCTAAAATCCCCATTTTTTCGTGAAATCGTAAATCACGACTTATCCGGTCGTAGTTTAAAATCCCACGAATTCCACCGCGTTTTAGGCTGTTTTCTCTCCTCAACAATATTTTGGCCGGTATTGATTATACCCCATAATATCAATACCTTACAACTCCTGAAATTTTCCCGCGTTACGGGAAAATTCTTCGTTTTTATCATACTCAGACTGTTATTTTCAGATCACCGACAGGCGAATGATCGGTCAGACCATATCGCATTATTCCATCCTCGAAAAGCTCGGGGAAGGCGGGATGGGCGTGGTGTACAAGGCCCACGACACGAAACTCGACCGGACGATCGCCCTGAAATTCCTTCCGCAACAGATGGCGGCATCGGAGCAGGACAGGGCGCGATTCCTCCAGGAGGCGCGCGCCGCCGCATCCCTCGACCACGCGAACATCTGCACGATCTACGGGATCGAGGAATACCAGGCGCCCGGCGACAGGGGTAACACCCAACTCTTCATCGCGATGGCGCTGGTGGAAGGCGCCACGCTTCGAGAAAAACTTTCCACGCTGACACACAAACAGTCCCTCGACGTCGCGATCCAGGTCGCCGACGGGCTGGCGGCGGCGCATGAGCGGGGCGTCGTCCACCGGGACATCAAACCCGAGAACATCATGCTCCGCAAAGACGGCGTCGCCCAGATCATGGATTTCGGGCTTGCGAAGCTCCGGGCGAGTTCGAGCAAGGTCAACCGGCTCACCAAACAGGGGAGCACCGTCGGGACAGCCGGCTATATGTCCCCCGAACAGGTGCAGGGAATGGACGCCGACCACCGCTCCGACATCTTTTCCTTCGGCGTCCTGCTCTACGAACTGCTCACCGGGCAGTTGCCGTTCAGGGGCGTGCACGAAACCGCCCTCGCCTACGAGATCGTCAACGTGGACCCGGCGCCGATGTCGTCGGTCAATCCGGAGATCGACCCGAGCCTCGACGCGATCGTCCTCGAGTGCCTGGAAAAAGATCCCAACGAGAGGGCGCAATCGATCAAACAGGTCGCCGTCGACCTGAAGCGCTACAAGCGCGAGTCGAGCCGGCAGCGGGTCAGCCGCATCACGGCGTCGCGGCCGGCGATGCAACCGGCCAGAGCGCCGGGGTCCGGTCAATCCTCCGGCATGAGAGACGCAGCATCCGGCGTTTCCGCGGCCCCGATCGCGACCGACGGGGTCGGCCGCCCGAAATTCTTCCCGATCCTCGCGGCGATCAGTTCACTCCTCGCGCTGACGTTCCTCGTCCTCTGGAGTCCGTGGAAACCGGTCGTCTCCGGCCCCGGGGAGACCACGCGGACCACGGTCGAACTCGAGAAGGGTTACGAACTCATCCTCAATTGGCTCGGGTCTCCCATCGACATCTCCCCGGACGGAAAAACGATCGCCTACAGCGGGTTCAATCAGCAAACCGGGGCCCGCCAGGTTTTTCTCCGGCGACTCGACAGTTTCGACTCGAAACCGGTCACCGGAGTGGACGCCGAAGACATCTACTTTTCCCCCGACGGAGAGTGGCTCTATTTTTTCAACAATGCGAGCCTGTATAAAATATCGATCAACGGCGGCGCGCCGGTGCGGGTATCGGCCGCACAGAATCCCCGCGGAATCAGCTGGGGGCCGGGCGGCGAGATCTATATGGCCGGCGGACAGGTGGGCGGAGTCGTGAAGATCCTCGCGGACAGGGATTCGACGGTGACGATATCGACGCCCGATGCGGCGCTCGGAGAAATCAGCCACCGGTTCCCGTCGGTCCTGCCTGACGGGAAGGCGATGCTCGTGACGGTGAAATATAAAACGACCGCGACGTTCGACGACGCGAACATCATCGCCGTCAACCTCGCGACGGGCGAAAAGAAGATTCTCGTCGAGGGGGGGTCGTACGCCCGGTACATTCCCACGGGACACATCGTCTACGTCCGGGGCGGATCGATTTTCGCCGTTCCGTTCGACGCCGGCGCACTGTCGCTGACCGGGCCAACGCGCAAGCTGTTCGCCGGCGGGATGAGCATGATGGAGTCGGGGGCCGCGAGCATCGCCGTCTCCCGGAACGGTACGCTCATCTACGCCCCCGGCGGCCCGGCTCCCTCCAGGGAGATGTCGGTGGACTGGCTTTCGATGAAGGGAGAATTGACCCCGCTCATCAGGACGCCCGCGGCGTTCGGCAACATCGCCCTCTCACCCGACCGAACGAAACTCGCCGTGACAATCAACGCCGCGAACAACGACGTCTGGACGTACGACATCACGCGTTCGACGATGCAGCGCCTGACGTTCGGCGGCGGGAACCACGGCGATCCCGTCTGGAGCAGGGATGGGAAACGGGTGGCGTATTTTGCGGAGAAGGAGGGGGAAATGGAAATCTACTGGCGGTCGTGGGACGGCTCCGGAAAGGAAGAAAAAATTTTCGCCGAGAAGGGGTATGCCCTCTTTCCTGTGGGATTTTCCCCGGACGGCAGGTCCTTCCTGTATTATCGTAACGATCACGGCAAGACCGATGTCTGGGCGGTATCCCCGGACAGCCAGGGGAAGCCGTGGCCGGTGCTCCAGACCCCGTTCGATGAATTCGACGTGAGGGTGTCCCCGAACGGACGATGGATTGCGTACGGTTCGGAGGAATCCGGTTCGACGGAAGTCTACGTCGTTCCCTTTCCACGGGGGGAAGGAAAATGGCAGATCACCAGCGGCGGTACAGGTGTGTTCGAGTGGAACAAGGACGGAAGTGAAATTCTGTATTTCGCCGATTCAGGAAAGGTGATGGCCGTCCCCGTGAGCTCCGGCTCCTCCCTCGACCCGGGACCGCCCCACCTGCTGGCGGACCAGAGCTCCGTGAAGGCGAACATCGTCGACGGTTCGTTCGACCCGGTCGGGATGCGATGGGCGGTCATCAGGGTGGTCGCCGGCGTCAGCGCCCCATCGACCATCAACGTCGTGACGGGTTGGTTCGACGAATTGCGTGCGACGCAGCAGAATGTGAAGCAGTAGGACGCCACAAACATGCCGGACACCGGTCAGACCATATCGCACTATACCATCCTCGGGAAACTCGGGGAGGGCGGGATGGGCGTCGTCTACAAGGCCGAGGACACCAAGCTCGGCCGCACGGTCGCGCTGAAATTTCTCCCGCAACGGCTCACCTCCAACCAGCCGGACAAGTCACGTTTCCTGCAGGAGGCGAAATCCGCCTCCGCGCTCAACCATCCCAACATCTGCACCATCTACTACCTCGAGGAGGTCGGGACGGAGAGCTTCATCGTGATGGAATACGTCGACGGCACGACGCTCCGTGAGCGAACGCCGGTGAAGTCGATCAACGAGGCGGTCGGCTATGCCATCCAGGTCGGCGAAGCGCTCCACGAGGCGCATACAAAAGGGGTCGTCCACCGCGACATCAAGGCCGACAACATCATGCTGAACTCCAGGAACCAGGTGAAGGTGATGGACTTCGGCCTGGCCAAGATCAAGGGTTCGCTCAAGCTGACGCGGTCGTCCAGCACCGTCGGCACCCTCGCCTATATGGCCCCCGAGCAGGTGCGCGGCGAAGAGGTCGACCCGCGCTCCGACATTTTTTCCTTCGGCGTCGTGCTTTTCGAGATGCTCACCGGCGCCATTCCCTTCAGGGGGGAGCACGAAGCGGCGGTGATGTATTCAGTGCTCAACGAGGACCCCGAGCCGGTCGAAAAATACCGACAGGACCTGCCAGCCGGGCTGGTCGCGGTGATACTGCGGTGCCTCGAAAAAGATCCCGCCGACCGGTACCAACACGCCGACGACCTCGTGAGCGAGCTCCGGCGGATACAAAAGCAGTCCACGAAGGTTTCGCGGCCGTCAATGGAGATCGACCGTTCCCCCGCAAGCGTCTCACGACCGGCGGCGGACGTATCAGAGGCCGGCCTCGCGGCCGCGCCCGTGTCGGGGCGCGTGTCCCGGGTATCGTCGTCGGCGGACAACCCGGACCCCGGCGCCGGATCCGGCGTCACCCCGGCCGAAGCCGGAGGGAAACGGGGTAAATTTGCGATCATCGGAGCGGTGCTCGCCGTGGCTGTCATCGCGGCGGGATATTTCCATCTTCGGCCCGAAGGCCGGCGATGCCGGGACCGGCGTCGGCGAGCGAAAGATGCTCGTCGTTCTTCCGTTCGAAAACCTCGGGTCGCCCGAGCAGGAATATTTCGCCGACGGCATCACCGAGGAGATCACCGGGAAGCTCTCGGGCCTGTCCGGGCTCGGCGTCATCGCGACGACGAGCGCCCGGCAGTACAAGAAGACCACGAAAACCCTCAAGGAGATCGGGAGCGAACTGTCGGTGGGGTACGTACTGCAGGGACGATCCGCTGGAGCCCGGGGGAGGGCGGACAATCGAGGGTGCGCGTGAGCCCCGCGCTCATCAGGGTGGACGACGGGACGCAGGTCTGGTCGCAGTCGTTCAACGCCGTGGTGTCGGACGTCTTCTCGATCCAGTCGGACGTCGCGTCGCAGGTCGCCGGCGCGATGGGGGTTTCCCTCCTCACCCCCGAACGGGACCGCCTCGGGAAAAAGCCCACCGACGACGCCGAGGCCTACGACCTCTACCTCCGGGGCAACGAGTATCTCAGGAGGAGTTACAAGAACGAGGACTTCGTCTTCGCGGCCGACATGTACCAGAAGGCGGCCGATCGGGATCCGAACTTCGCGCTCGCCTGGGCGGCCCTGTCCGAGTGCCATTCGGGGATGTACTGGTTCTTCTACGACCACACCGAGGAGCGGCTCACCAAAGCGAAGAACGCGGTCGACCGCGCGCTGCGGATCGATCCGGCCCTCCCCGAAGCCCACATGTCGCTCGGGTACTACTACTACTGGGGCCGACTCGATTACGAAAACGCGCTGAGCGAACTCTCCGTCGCGCTCAAGGGCAAGCCGAACGACGGGCGGCTCCTGCTGGGCATCGGCGCCGTCCAGCGGAGGCAGGGCCGGATGAAGGAGGCGATCGCCTCGATGACCAGGGCCATCGAAGTCGATCCGAGGCGCTCCGAGTACCTCTACAACGCCGCGCAGACGTACGAACTCCTCCGCGATTACGCGCATGCCGAGGATTACATCAAACGCTCGATATCGCTCAGCCCCGACCTGATCGAGCCGTACCTCACCTACATCCGCATCCTGGTCAAGGTCGACGGCGCCACCCTCCGGGCGAGGGAGGCCGTCAGGAAGGCGTCGGCCCTCGCGGACTTTCCCGGTTACACGCCCATTCATCAGCTGGCCGCCGAGCTGGAAGTGTACGACGGCAATTTCGGCGAAGCGCTCCGGATCGTCGAATCGAAGGTCCTCCAGGCCAACAGCAACCAGTTCTTCTACGCGCCGCGAACGCTGATCCTTGCCGACATCCGCCATCTCATGAAGGACCGTCAGGCGACCGCGTACTACGACAGCGCCCGCGCGGTGACTCGAAGCGAAGCTCCGCGAGGACCCGGCCGACGCGCGGTACCATTCCGCGCTCGGCATCGCGTTCGCGGGACTGGGGCGGAAGGCCGACGCGATCGCCGAGGGAAAGAAGGGGGTCGACCTGATGCCGATCGGAAAAGAGGCCTGGCGCGGCATGTTCCGCCTCACGGAATTGGCCCGGATCTATACGATGACCGGGGAGAGGGATTCGGCCGTCACGCTGCTCGCGGGCCTGCTCGGGATGCCCTCCAACCTCAACTCCGTGGTGCTGAAGATCGATCCGCACTGGGCGCCCCTGAAGGGACACGCCGGATTCACGAAACTGACATCGCCGGAGTGAGCCGCCCGTCGCATCCGGCGCCCGGGCTGCATCCGGGCGAATAACCGAAATTCGAAATCCAAGACCTGACAATCGCATGATCGGACAGACCATATCGCACTACACCATCCTCGAGAAGCTCGGCGAGGGGGGGATGGGCGTCGTCTACAAGGCCGAGGACACGAGATTGAAGCGCACCGTGGCGCTCAAACTCCTCCCCGAACAAGCGACCTCCACCGAGGACGACAAACAGCGGTTCCTCCAGGAGGCGCAGGCCGCCTCGGCGCTCAACCACCCGAACGTCTGCCACATCAATTCGGTGGGTGAGCACCAGGGGAAGCACTTCATCGACATGGAGTTCGTCGACGGGATGACCCTCCGGAAAAAGATCGCCGCGGCGGGTCCGGGCGCGGGACTGAAGCTGGAAGAGGCGATAGAGTATGCCATCCAGATCGGCGACGCCCTGCACGAAGCCCACTCGAAGGGGATCGTGCACCGCGATATCAAGGCCGAAAACATCATGCTCAACAGCCGGAACCAGGTGAAGGTGATGGATTTCGGGCTGGCGAAGATCAAGGGCGCGATGCGGCTCACGAAATCGTCGAGCACCATCGGCACGCTCGCGTACATGGCTCCCGAACAGCTGCAGGGGAGCGGTAACGACGCGCGCTCCGACATTTTTTCGTTCGGCGTGGTGCTCTACGAGATGCTCACCGGCCGCACTCCCTTCCGGGGGGAGCACGAGGCGGCGATGATGTACTCGATCATGAACGAGGAGCCGGAGCCAATCGATAAATTCCTCCCGAACGCGTCGTCGGAGCTGCTGCACATCGTGAATCGCGTCCTCGAGAAAAACCCGGACGACCGGTACCAGCACGCGCAGGACATGGTCATCGACCTTCGCCGGCTCAGGAAGGATTCGACGAAAGTGCACCGCCGTCCGACGGGAACGGTGTCGGGCGTTTATCCGGGCGATGCGCAGGGCGGAGAAGGCCGGCCCGGATCGGGACCGGTCCCGGGTACCGGAACGGGAACTGATTCGGGCGTCATCACCGGTGCCGGATCGGGTTCCCCTTCGGGAACGATCGGCGGATCCGGGAGCGACGCCGGACACCCCGCGACAGGGATGCCGGGGAGCGGAGTTCACACCGCTGCGACATCCAAAAAACCGTTGTGGATTGGCGTCGGGGTGCTCGTCGTGGCGGCGATCGTCGCCGGGGTATTCCTTTTCTCGAAGAAAAGCGCGCGTGAACTCAACCCGGAGATGACCACGCGCGTCCTCCAGGTCCCTTTCACGCAGATCTCCTACCCGGGGCTCTCACCGGACGGCAAGTGGGTCGCGTTCCCCGCGGCGGACGCGAACGGGAAGTGGGACATCTATTACATGCACTCCGGCGAAGCCGAGGCGCGGCGGATCACGTTCGATTCCAGCGCGTTCGGACAGCAGGTCGCCGACATTTCCCCTGACGGGTCGAGGATCATTTACAACAGGCAAAACCTGGAAACAGGCCGTCACGAGCTGTTTGTGGTCTCGTCGCTCGGCGGAGGAAGTAAGCGGATCGCCGACGGAGGAAACATCGGCCGGTGGAGACCAGACGGCCGGCGCGTCGGCTACATGAAAGGGCCTGGCGGGGAGGCGCCGAGCAAGAGCAATAAATTCGAATTTTGGTCGGTCGGGGCAGACGGATCCGACGAACGCCTGGAATTCACGGACACCATAGGGGTAACCGCGAACAGCCGGTTTTCCTTTTGCTGGTCGGCGGATGGCGCGTCCGTCGGCTGGCTCAGGACGAACGACCGGCTGTTCCAGTCGATCATCATTCACGACCTCGCGAGCGGCGAGGAACGACTCCTCACCGGCGGGGAGGAGAACATGGACGACATCTCCTGGACCGCCAGCGACGAAGTCATCTACTCCTCGAACAAATCGGGCAACACGAACCTCTGGACCATCCCCGCGGCCGGCGGCACCCCCTCCCAGATCACGAAGGGGAGCGGTCCCGACATCGGCATGAAGGTGTCTGCCGACGGGCGCAGCCTGGTCTACCTCCAGCAACAACGGATCGGGAACATATGGATCGGATCGTTTTTGGACGGATCATCGCGCCAGCTCACATTCGACGAGAGGCAGATCGGATCCCCCGATTTTTCACCCGACGGACGGAAGATCGCGTTCCAGATGACGGACCCCGACCCGCTCAAGCTCGGGAGCGGGATTTACGTCATGGACAGGAACGGCGGCGAACGGCGCCGAATCACGCCCGAAAGGGAGTTCGCGCAAAACCCGAAGTGGTCTCCCGACGGGAAATGGATCGCGTACCAGGCGATCGACAGGACGGACACGGGCCAGACTGTCAGAATCCAGGTGATCGATGCCTCGAATCCCGGGACGCCGAAAAACCTCGGGAGAGGAAACCTCTGGGGTTGGCTCAACGCCCGCATCGTCCTCCTCCAGAACAACGAAAAGTTCGTGAAGGTGTACGTGGCCGCGGTCGACGATACGCTTCGAAAACAATTCTTTGCCGATTCGATGGCGGGGGCGCCGCTGCTCGGCGGAAAGTATTTCGTGTACACGCCGGCCATGCCGCAGCCCAAGAGTCCGCGCGAGGGGACGCCTACGACCTTGCGGCCGGGGAACACCGCCTTGCAGCGCGTCGAGCGCGGCGGCCTCGGTGGCGGTGCCGTAGACGGGAACGACAACGACGCCGTTGGCGATGATGAAGTTCATATGGGATGCGGGCGAAATTTCGCCCAGCGCATTGCGATAGAGGCCGACGCCGGGGATGCGGACGACATCGAGCTTGCGGCCCGCGGCATCGGTTGCGCGCTCGAGGGTCGCGGCGATGGCATCGAGCGTTGCCGCGTTCGGATCATCGGCGCTCGGCGGCGCCTGGCAGACGACGCGGCCCGGCGCCACGAAGCGGGCGATATTGTCGATGTGCCCGTCGGTGTGATCGTTCTTCAGGCCTTCGTCGATCCAGATGACCTTGCGCGCGCCGAACGCCTGGCGAAGTGCGGCTTCGGCGACCTCCTTGGTCCAGCCGTTGCGGTTGGGATTGAGCAGCGTCTGGCGCGTCGTCAGGATCGTGCCCTCGCCGTCATGATCGACGGCGCCGCCTTCGAGCACGAAGTCGAAGCGGCGGATGGGCTTGCCCGCAAGGCGCGCGACGTCGTCGCCGACCGTCGCGTCGTCGGGAAGATCGTATTTGCCGCCCCAGCTGTTGGTCGCGAAGCGAAGAGCGGCGAGGCCGTCGGGCGTCACCGCAAAGATCGGTCCCGTGTCGCGCAGCCAGATATCGCCGTACTTCGCGGGAACGAGCTCGGCGGCTTGGCCGACGGCCGCGCGTGCCGAAGCCTCGGCCTCGGCGCCGTTGACCAGCAAGCGCACCTTGTTGCGCTCTCGCCCGTTGCCTTCAGCGAGCGCGCGCACGAGCGCCGCCACGTCGCGGCGCGGCGCCTCGAGATCACCGTTCCATTCGTCCGCATCGGCAGGCCATGCCGTCCAGATCGCCTTTTGCGGCGCCCACTCCGCCGGCACGGTAATCATCGCTTCTCGGTCACGGAGACTTCCACGATACTTCGTCCTATTTCCCGCGCCACACGGTCGGCGCTCGGCGGCTCACCTAGCATCGATGAGAGAGCCTGCAAAGCCGACGATACCTGGGCGTCCGCAAGGCCCTGCCGCGGCCGTCAAATCGGAACTTACATGAGACCTGCGGCAACGCGGCAGGTGGTCAGAACTCCTCAACCCGTGTTCCTCACAGAACAGCGCGACGCTTCGGTCTCGGTGCAGATGGGCCGGTGCTGCCCGTACGGCGACGAGCCAAAGCCTTCCGCGTTAACGATATCCGACCGAGGCACAGACACATGAGCGCGATCGATTCGACTTCGGCGGCTGTCGCGAGCGACGTCTATGACATTCCTGTAACCTCGGCCAATAGCCAATCCGGCTCTTTCAGAGCGTCCGCCGCCTCCTGCGCTATACGGGCGTCAATCTGGTCACCGTCACGCTCGACTATGCGATTTTCCTGTCGCTCACTCATTTCTTTGGCGCGCCGACGATCGCAAGCATCATCGGCTACGGGTGCGCCTTGACCATCAACTACGAGCTTTCGAAGAGATACGTCTTTCTTGCCCATCTCTCCCACAAGAGCGCCAATCGCCTGATGGCGGAATTCCTGGCGACCGGTATTTTCGGCCTCGTGCTGACGGCGACTCATCACGGGACTTTCGGTGCACTTCCTGCACCTCAGTCCGCTGCTGTCCAAGACGATCGCCGTGCTGGTCTGCTTCGTCGCCCTTTACGTGATCCGCAGCCGGCTCGTCTTTAAGACGAAGGCGTAAGTCAGCGTTCTTATCCTGAACATCGCACGCCACGTGCTCCGCGCGCCACGGTCGCCGCTCAATCGGCGCTGGACGCTGTTATGACAGTGGATCTGACATTTTGCCGTGCGTTCCGCGGGCATAGAATCCGCTCCTGTCAATAACGGAGCGGGAGACATCGTGATGATCAAGAAAGAGCTGACTTACTCTCTGGTAGTCGCGATTGCAGTCATCGCAGGCGCCGCGGGCGCCGAGGCAAAGAGCTGCCGCACGATCGGCGGGCTTGCCGAAATGCCGACGCGGGGCATTGCCGAGTTCATGGCGGAAGCCGCCCTCAAGAACGCGATTGCCGCCCACAACATGACGGCGGCCGGTCCGGTCACGATGAAGTGCAAGGACAACTCGATCACGACGACCTGCACGGCGCGGCGGCGGGCCTGCGGCTGAGGCCAGCCGGGCGCGGCCTCGCCTATCAAATTGTGAACGGGGCGGGGTCCAGGAAGCGTCGCAGCACGTTGCCGGTAACGCGCGACACGTTGTTGTCATAGTTGTTGTGCGAGAGGCTGCCGGCCCACGAGATGGAGCCGACGGAAAAGACGGCGCCGTTATTCGGCATCGTGAAAAAGACGATATCGGCGCGCGCCAGCGCGTTTTCCTCGGCTCCGAGACCCGGCGCTGTCTCGAGAAACTCCTCGGGCACGATCAGATACGTGTTCGTGTGGTTCTCCGAGCGGGCGAGAATGTAGGCGTTGGGCGGGGTGCCGAGCTCGGGTCCGGAGCGATCGAGCTCAAGACCGGCGGCACCGCCACCGATCAAGCCGAAATCGCCGATCCGCTCGTCCCGACGCCATCGAAGACGAATTGAACCTCGGGCTTGTAGCTGTCCGGAAGCCGCCGGTAGTAGCTTGAGATATCGAAGCCCTGGGCGGCGAAACCGACGCCGACGAGCGCTTTGGGCGGACGTCCCAGACGCGACCAGAGCCCGCCCTGGCGGCGATCGAAGTTCTGATAGTACTCGCCGGGAGCGGCGGGCCATGCGCGAACGCCGCTCTCGGTGCGACGCAGCTCGATGATGCCCGGGCATTGCGGGTGGTAGGCGATACGCCAATACCAGCCGTCGCCGCCGAGATACATGATCCGCCCGCCGCGCTGGCGATAGACATCGAAAGCATCCCACATTTCGGTCGACCAGTACTCCGGATGCGCTCCCAGTGATCAGCACCTTGTAGGGCTGCAAGAAGCTGATAGCCGCGATCGTGCAGCTCCTCGTCGGTCAGCACATCGTAGGAGTAGCCCTTGCGCCTCGAGCCAATCGGTGATGTGCGTGTCGGCTGCAAACTGCCACAGTTTCGATTGCCCGAAGCCGCCGAGCGTGCCTTGCCGCTTCGGCCTCATATTGACCAGGGGGCGTAGGCGCGAGGAATAGCAGATGCCGCTGCCGTCCGAATGCGCGTCGTAGAGCGAGCCGCCGTATTCGACGTGATCGTTCAGGAACAGCTCGTGCGGCGTGATCACGTTGAGGATGTTGTTCAAGAGCTCCGCGCCGCCGCCGTCCATGCCGAGACGATCGTTGCCGTAGGCCATGTAGCTCGCGGTCGGCAGCAGGAGAGCGATCTTGCTTCTCCTTGCCGGGCTCGGGGCCCACCGTGAACGGGATGTACTCCTCGTCGCCGCCGGAGCGCAGACGCGCGGCGTAGATGCCGCTCTTGATGTCCGGCGGCACCGTCAGCGTGAAGTCCGGCTCCCAGCCCGCATCGTAGACGTCGTCGTCGTGGAAATGGATGGCACCCCACTGCTGAGGGTCCTCGTTGTAATTCATGAGCTCGCCGGTCCAGTTCCATCCGGTCATGGCACGCGCCGGAAAATTGACGACGTTGCCGTGAAGGCGATTGGGGGAGAGGTCGACGGCCGTCTGCGAGTCCATCTTGGCGGAGAAATCCCAGTCGCCGACGATGTCGATCGCGAGCCGCTTCGGGGTACTCGACCGACGAGTGCCTCGCATTCGGCCTCGCTCAGACGCACGCGAGGCGAGGCGCGGGCTGTCGATCTTGCCGTTGTAGTAGAAGTCAAGTCCTGACTTCGTCGGCGCCGCCCATGGCGGCAAAAACGAGGGCGGCGGTGTTCTTGGCCGGCAGGACCTGTTGCCTCGCTCCGCCACTCCCGCCGTCGGCGATTGGATCCGGAACCGGATCGAGCGGATGCTGGAACACGCGCACGACGCCGGTCGCGGCATCGAAGCTCGCGCCGACGCGATACCAGCGCTCGGCGCAACTCCAGGGCCGACCGACGGAAACCGTCTCGACGGCGCCGCTGCCGTCGCCAGTCTCGCAGGGCGATGCTCCCGGTCTCGTCGATGATGAGTGCGAAGCCGGAATTGCGCTCTGCCGACCACTTGGAAATGATCGCCTGCTTGCCTTTTTGCGGCGTCGTCGGCCAGATGAAAGCCTGGACCGTGAAGCTTTCGAGTTCGCGCAGCGGCCGCGCGTCGGCAACGGTGACGTACGACCCGGCGTGAATATCTGCTTGCGGCCTTGAAATTGGCCGTTCCGTGCCGGCAGCAATCACCGCCTCCTTGATGCCCGGACCTTCGGGATTGTCGTCGCCGCAGATAATGCGAACGAAGTCGGCCGGTACGTCAGCGGGTCTTCGCAGCTCACCATGAAATTCACGGTGTCGCCCGGGCGGCAGTAGAGCCGATCGCTGTAGCCCGTGATCTTCAGCATCGGCTCATGCTCCCGGATCCGGCGGAAGCACGAGCTCCTGGCCCGTGAAGTCCTTCCAGCGACGCGAAAGACGTCGCACTCAGCTTCCTTGAGACACGTGTAGTGCTTGTCGATCAGCGTGCGGCGGCTTGCCGCGCTCGCCACTCAGCCTGGCGAGCTGCCATTCCTTGTGAGGCTTGGTCGCAGATGAGGACATACTTGTCCTTGAGAGGCTCACCCCGGAACACGTGCAAGATGCGCTGAAGGCCCGGGCTATGGTGCCCGACCGGGCTTACGGCGGAACTCCTCTGCGAAGGGCAGGTCCCGGACAGGGTCGACGCGATAGATCGACGGAGGCGGCATCGCGCGAAATTCCCCCATTCCAAGGGCTTCGTGAGAGCCGAATGAAGCCCGCGGAGATAACATCGAGAAACTATCAAGTCCTCGTATGTTGGCAATCGGTACCGGCCGTCTTTTGCGGCTCATTTCAGTCCTGGTGTGACCGTAGGCCATGTTGCCTTTCCGAATGCCAAAAGATTGTGCTCTTGGCCCGTCGCCTTGATCTGCGTACGTGCAGGTCTGATCCCATCCTGTCCGTCGCCGTCTCGCCGTGAACGCGCATCGGAAGTCCCAACCAGATGCAGAAGTGCGAAGAGCCTCGCAGCGGTACTGCGAGGCTCTCGAAGTTTCCGCGTCGAAGCGAGGCGCCCTGGCGCTACGCCACCAGCGTGCCGTTCAGCCAGTCCTCGAGCTTCTTCTTCTGCACGAGGGCGCCAATATGCTGGCCCGCGACCTCGCCACCCTTGAACACCATGAGGGTGGGCATGGCGCGGATCGAATACTTGGCGGTGATGCCGGGGTTCTGGTCGACGTCGAGCTTCACGACCTTGACCTTGCCCTTCAGCTCAGCCGCAACCTGCTCGAGTGCGGGGGCCATGGCCTTACACGGACCGCACCACTCGGCGAAGAAGTCGACGAGCACCGGCTCGGCGGACTTCAACACCTCCTGGTCGAAGGTGGTATCGGAAACGGTCGGCGTGGCCATGGAATCCTCTCCTTTCGGCCTTCCTTGCGAAGGCAGCGTCTCGGCGGATCAGGAAAGTAGGTAGCCCCCCCTCAACCGTCAAGGCTGGCCGGATCGAGGTCCCATAGCCGAGTTGCATAACTGTCGAGCGTAGCGGCGGGGATCTCCATGATCCGCGGCCCGTCGGTCCAAAGAAGGGCGGCGCGCACCGGCTTGCCCTTGAA
>CAVRTZ010000022.1:0-8685 GCA_963724215.1 uncultured Ignavibacteria bacterium | reverse complement strand
TCGATGATGCCGTACTCCTTCGCCTCGTCGGCGGACATGTACCGGTCCCTGTCGGTGTCGCTCTCGATCTGGTTGACCGTCTTGCCGGTGTGCCCCGCGAGGATGCCGTTGATCTGCTTCTTGATCTTGAGGATCTCCTCGGCCTGGATGTGGATGTCCGAGGCCGTCCCCTGGGTCCCGCCCCACGGCTGGTGGATCATGATCCGCGAGTTGGGGAGGGCCGTCCGCTTTCCCTTGGTGCCGCCGGCGAGGAGGAGGGCGGCGATGCTCGCCGACATCCCGATGCAGATCGTGGCCACCGCGGGCCGGATGTACTGCATCGTGTCGTAGATGGCCATGCCCGCGTAGACCCCGCCGCCCGGGCTGTTGATATACAGGTAGATGTCCTTCTCGGGGTCTTCCGATTCCAGGAACAACAGCTGGGCGATGATGAGGCTCGCCACCGTGTCGTCGACCGGCGTGCCGAGGAAGACGATCCGTTCCTTGAGAAGTCTCGAATAAATGTCGTACGCACGTTCGCCGCGGCCGGTCTGTTCGACGACCATCGGGACGAGCTGGTTGCTGATGTGCTCTCTCATTGAGGGGGTGACCTTTCCGATTATTCCTGTGATGGTTGTGGCCGGGGTTAGAAAAATTCCGTCGTGCCCTTCTCGGTCACCTCGGCGTTCGCGAGAAGGTAGTCGTTCAGTTTTTCGGTGAGCAGCCGCTCCCGGGTGGAGGCGGAGGCCTGGTACATGCCGATCAGCCGTTCCCTGTCCACGCCGATGACCGCGGCGTCCCGTTCGGCGAACCGCGCGTAGTCGTCGGCCGTCAGTTCCATTTCCGCGTCGGCGATGATCCGGTCCCGGATCAGGTGCCACTTTGCCTGGAAGGCCACAGGGACGCGGTTCTTCTCCCGGAACTCCTCCTCGTTGAAATCGGGGGGGAGCTTGTGGTCGGGAGCGCGGTGCTTCGCTTCTTCCACGAGCGAGTCGGTGTAGGCCCGGACGAGCGACTCGGGGACGACGAACTCGTGACGGGCGACGATGTCGGAGATGACGGCGTCGAGCGTCCTGCGCCGGCTCCGGTCGTCCCAGTACTTCCGGATGCTCTCACGGAGTTCCGCGGTAAAGGCGGCGGCCGTGGTCGTCTTCCCCTTGGTGATGGTCGAGACGAACTCGTCGGTCACATCGGGGAGCGTCACCGCCTTGACCTGCTTCAGGTGCACCTCGAGGTTGCGCTTTTCGCCCTGCTCGCCTTCGCGCGGTTCGACCGTCATCCGCACGGCGGCGCCCGTTTCCGCGCCGATCAACTTCTCCCTGATCTCCCGGAAGATCGAATCGTCGGCGAGGTAGAGCCTCGCGTCGGTCGTCTTCCGCCCGATGAGCGGGGTCCCGGCCTCGTCGAGCTCCTGGATGTCCACGACGACGAGGGTCTGCTCGTCGAGCACCTTCGACGAGTCCGCCAGGGTGCTGTTCGACCTCCTGATCCTGTTCAGCTCCTCCTGCAATTCCGCGTCGGTGATTTCGTGCACCGGTTTCTCGACCTTCACGCCCCGGTAACTTCCGAGCTCGAAGTTGGGGAGGACCTCGTAGCGTATCCTGAAGTTCAGGCCGGTCTCCGGTTTGTAGTCGATGGTGGTGAGGACCGGGTCGCCGATCGGCCGGATGTCGCGCTCGTCCATCGCCCGCCGGTAGAGGTCGTTGGCGATGGTGTCGAGCGAGGTATACCGGATGCTCTCGCCGTAGACCTGCCGGATCATCGAGAGGGGGGCCTTGCCTTTCCGGAATCCCTTCAGGGACGCCGTCTGCCGGTATTTCCTGTACGCCTCCTCGAAGTGGGGTGCGAGCTCGTCGTTGCTCGTCGAAATTTCAACTTCTTTATCGACGTCGGTGACGTCGGTAATGGACACGTTCATCTTGTTCGATTCCTGAGAGTGTGGGTCCGTCCGGCGGCTCTGTCTCGCGTCAGTGGGTAGAGGGGGAGTCGAACCCCCATGGATTTCTCCATTGGATCCTAAATCCAACGCGTCTGCCAGTTTCGCCATCTACCCGGATGTTGAAGCGGTAAAATCCGGGCGCCCGGGCTGGATTCCGGCCGCCGTTCAAACCGGCTTAATGAATTAACAGGCAACAATATACGTGATTCGCCGGAACTTTAAAAATCCCGTGAGGGGCGTGAAAACCCGCCTGGGGGTGGGGGGAGGGGGACCGGAGCGGGGTACCGGGGGACGTCTATTCCATCAGGACGCGGTTGATGCAGGCGAGGAGGTTGCTCATCTCGAACGGTTTCGACATGAAATCGCTCGCCCCGAGTTCGAGACTCTCGCGGGCTATTTTCAGCTCGCCCACGCCGGTCAGCATGATGACCTTTCTCGCCAGGTCGTCCTCGCGGATCCTCTGGAGGACGTCGAGACCGCCCATGTCCGGCATCTTGATGTCGAGGATGACCAGGTCGACTTCGTTGTCGGCCAGGTAACTCAGCGCTGCGGGGCCGCTCGGAACGTCATGGATTTCGAATCCATGGTGTTCCAGCTCGTGCCGCACGAGCGTCCTGATCGTGTCTTCGTCGTCGACGATGAGTATTTTCTTTGCCATCGGTTTCCTGCACTCGTTGGGAAAAATTGCGACAGAATATAGGGGGAAAGGGAGGGATTTGCAAACCGCGGATTGACGCAGGACACCGGGTGTGGCGCCGACACGCGCTCCTTGTTCAGAACATGGAAAATCTCTATATTTCGACTCCGTTTCAACGGATTCAGGGCACGATGACCCCGTAGCTCAATTGGACAGAGCAACAGCCTTCTAAGCTGTAGGTTCCGCGTTCGATTCGCGGCGGGGTCACGACGATTCGCATCCGGCCGGTTTTTCCCCGCATCGCTCACCCCCGGCACGCGACCGCCCGTCCCGGGCGGGGCGCGCCGCCACCGCCGGATGGGGTCATTTCAGGAGGATCATTTTTTTCTGTTCGACCGACCACCGGCCCGGATCGGCCGCCGGGACGAATTCCACACGATAGAAATAGACACCGCTCACGACCCGGACCCCGGATTCGTTGGTCCCGTCCCATTCCACCGACCGGACCCCGGCTTCCTGGTGCCCGTCCACCAGCGATTTCACCTGGCGACCGAGAATGTCATAGACGGTGAGCACGACGCGTGCCGGTTCAGGGAGGGCGAACCGTATCGTCGTCGACGGGTTGAAGGGGTTGGGATAGTTCTGGCCGAGGCTGAATTCCGTCGGCAGTCCGGGTGACCCTGTCAGGCGCAGCAGGACGCCGATCTCCGCGCTGCGGATCTCCACCGATCCGCGCTCCCGCAGGGGGATCTCGGATCCCCCGACCGAGAGGAGGGCGGACGTCCCCGCCGGTTGCGCGTCCCACTCCATCGTGACGGGATACGAGGCTGACGTGACGAGGATGGGGATGCTCCGGGTCCGGTCTTCACCGATCGATTCGAGGATCCGGCCCGAGGCATACCGCGCGTCGAAGACGCCACCGGGCGGCGGGGGAGGAAGATCGAAGCGCCGGGCGTCGACCGGTGGACCGCCGGACGCGGCCTCCGCGGCGTAATAGAGGGTCGTCGAGCTTCCGGCCCAGTCCGCGATCCGGATCGCGTTCGCAGAGCGCAATACCTCCGCGAGATCCCCGCCTCCGCCCGGCCGACCTGCGGCGCCGGGTTGCGTGGCGTCGAGCGACAGCGACCCGTCCACCGAAACATTGATCCAGTAGGCTTCGCCCGACATCAGGGAGTCGGTGATGAAATATCCCCTGTCGTACCCGTAGAAAAATCCCGTGGTCATCCCCGGCGGGTCGGTCTCGACGGCGTTCGCGGCCACGGGGGAACTCAGCGTCCCGACCAGGTTCCACCCCTCCCAGACCTGCATCGTGTCGCTGAGCCGATCGAGGCCCACGAGCGCGAGCGTATCGATCATATCGCGGTATTTCAGCCAGTACCCGGCGCCCACGACGAGCGAGTTATTCTGACGGTATCCGAGCAGCGGATCGAACGAATACGCCGCGCTACTGGCGGTCGGGTAGAGTCTCCATACGCCTGGGGAATCGGGTTGGACCGGCAGTGAAACGAGATGCCAGGCGGCCACCCACTCCTGCGGCAACGCCGGCTGGTGGGTGATGATGCGGCAGTATTCGATCGAAGGGTTCGTGATGTCGAGGTCGCCCCGGAATTTCATGTCGACGACGGTTCCATGCAGGTCGTCGATGGAGACCGGCCCGTGGAACGACCTCGCGATCGATTCCCATTCCCAGCGCAGGCCGATCGGATATCCGCCGCCGCCCAGGTAGGAGGGAAGGAAACTCACCAGGAACGTGTCCGCCTGCGATGGCGAGGAGTAATCGCGGACGTCGGTCCAGCCGCCCTGGCCGAAACGCGGGCTCTCCTCCTCGATGGGGACGCGCGGGTCCTGGAAGCGGGCGTCGAAGATCCCCATGACCTTCGCAAAATCGCGGGGGGGATTTCAAACTCCCCTTCGAGCGTGTCGACGAGCGTCGACTGCGGATCGGTCCTCCAGATTCCGTAACTCGCGGCCGGGCGGATACCCCACCAGAGGTCGTGGTTGAAGCCCGCGGCGTCGGCCACGACCAGTTTGAACCGCAATTTTACACAGTACGATTGACCGAAGTCGATCCCGTCTGCGACCAGGTCGGCGGCACTGACCGTGGCGTACTGAGAGCCGGTGCCGCCGGGGAGCGTCTGGAACCAGTAGAGGGTGTCGAAGACCTCGACGCTGAAAAATCCGTTCGGCAGTTTGTCGAAGCGGTAGTTCCCGGCGGCGTCGGTGACGGTGATCTTCGTCGGCGCGCCGCTGAGCCGGACGGTTCTCCCGGGCAGACCGGGTTCCCCCGCATCGCGCACGCTGTCGCCGTCGCGATCGTCGAACACCGTCCCCCCGACGAACCCGCCCCTGAAGTAGGTCCCGATGTCGTTGCCGGTCGATGACCCGTCCTCCGGGAGGTCGACCGTCCGGACGCCCGTCACGGGCGCGGTGAAGATCCAGCCGGGTCGTTGCTCCGTCGTCACCGAGTATGTCCCGGAGTCGAGCCGGTCGAACTGGAATCGCGCGTTGTTCCCGGTGAGTGCGGTCAGGGTCTTTTTTCCCGTGAGATAGACCTGCATGTGAGGCGCGAGGTGGTCACCGGGGCCCCGCACGCTGTCGTCGTTGCTGTCCTGGAAGATGTCTCCACGTATCATCCCTCCACCGCCCGCGCCGTACACCAGGTCGCCGGGGTACACCGGCGCGATGCAATATCCACGGTTGTTTTCGCTCCCGGCGATCGTCGTCACCACACCGCGGAGGGTACCGATGAATGCGCCGGGGGAGGGGGGGGAGTAGAGCGAGGCCGGGTCGCGGTGGCCCCGTGTCGTGAACCACCGGGAGTCGTCGATCATCGTGATGGAATTGCCCGCCCCGTCGACGAGCGAGAGCGTCCCCGACGCCGTGTCAAGGGCCGACGCGACGAGGAGGTCGGAGAATTCCACGAGCATCCCCTCGAATTGTTCGCCCCGGCTGTACCGTACCAGGCCCGCCGGGTAGGTGTTGAAGTAAAAATCGGAGACCGTCCCCGGTATCGGCGCGGGCGAGGTGCCGCGCCCCGACACCTCGACATCGGTTGCCCGGAAGATGGTTGTGCTGTTCATCGATGGACTCGGCGTTTCCGTCACGGTCCCGAAGAGCGAGAGGCTGTCCCCGGGCTGGATGCCGGAAAATCCCGGGTCGGCCGGAGTAACAATTTCCACCAGGAGCCCCTGCCAGGATCCGAGGCCCGAATCGATGTCATAGACGACCATCGCGTTCCCCGCGCCCGCAACCAATTCCCCGGGTGGTACCGCGCAGACCGCTTTCAGGCGGAGTGTCTCGGCAGGGCTTACGGGTGTGGACTGAATCCAGGAGTATCCGGGGTTCGTATTCTGCATTGAATCGATGGCGACCAGGGAGTTCCAGACCCGCTGGACGGCCTCGACATCATAGCTGTTGTACCCTTTGGTTGAAAAACGTGCCACGGGGGACCATTGGCTGCCGCCATCGACGGTCCGGCAATTCATCCTCCAATAAAACTGCTTCCCGTACGGAAGGTCCGGGAGAGAGAGCGCGGTCGGGGTACCGGCCATCGTGGTATCGAGGACCATCCCCGTCAGGAACGCCGCGTCGGTGGAGAGCTGGAGCCGGCAGGAGAGCACGCCGGATGAATACAGACTCCACCTCAGCTCGATGGTTTGCGGCAGCTGGAGGGCAGCGCCGTAGGGGGGCGAAGAGAGGTAGGGGGGGTGGAGATACATGCCCCCGTCGGACGTGTACTGGATTGTCTCGTGAATCCCGACGGCGAACCCGTGGGCAGAATCGTACATCGAGATGCCGTGGAGGAGCCGGTCGCTGAACACCGGCTGCTGCCCCCAGTAGGAACCCCCGTCGATCGATCGGTAAATCCGCCCGTCCAGGCCGGCCGCGAACAGGTGTGCGGGGTCCGGGGCGGATGCGGCAAGAATATTCCCGGGTGCATTGGTGCCCGAGGTATATCTCCAGCTCTCGCCCAGGTCGGTCGTGGTGTGGATGAAGGCGTGCTGGTTCGTTTCCCCTTCCGGGCCGAAGAATCCCCCGACGATGCCGAGGGTCGGTGAGGGGAATGCCGCCGCCCTGTACCGGAATGAGGGGGAGAGCGTGACGGCCAGCCACGACAACCCGCCGTCGACCGTCCGGTACGCGACGGAATCTCCGGAGATGATCCCGACGGCGGCATTGCCGAATGCCACCGCGTACAGGTCGAATGTGACACCGCCCGGTCGCGGGAGCCAGGTCGATCCACCGTTCGTGGTCCGGAGAATCCTGCCGTTGTCGCCGACCGCGATCGCCGCCGTGGATGTCGCGAATGCGACGCCGCGAAGCCGCTGAACGAACCCGCTCGTTTGCCGCGTCCACGTGGTCCCGCCGTCCGTCGTCCTGAGGATGAGGCCGGAATCGCCGACGACGGTGCAGTTCGCGGAATCGAAGCAGTCGATGCCGAACAGGTCGAGGGAGGTACCGCTTTGGAGCGTCGTCCAGCTCTCCGCCGCGTCGACCGTCCGGCTGATCGTGCCGCCCTCTCCCACGACGATCGCCGCGCTCTCACCGATCGCCGACACTCCGAGGAAGGATGTGCCGTCGAGGAGAACGGAAGGTTGCCAGGAGTCGCCGCCGTCCGTCGTATAGATGGGCCGGCCCGCCATCGTCGCGAGGATCCCGTCGTCCTGATCGAAGAAGGCGTCGTCGCTGATCTCGATCAGTGTGGAGTACTGGGACGCCCAGGTCGTTCCGCCGTCGGTTGTCCGGAGGATGCGGCCCTGGCTCGAGCCGGCGAACCCCCGGACCGAATCGATGAACGACAACGTCCACCAGGTCTGCCCACCGGCGCCGGAGACGGGACTCCACGTGACTCCGGCGTCTGTCGTCCGCAGGATGGTCTCCACGCCGGCGACGAACGCCCGCGCGCTGTCCACGACCCAGACATCCCGCAGGTGCGCGCCCCCTCCGTTCACCCGGACGACCCAGCTGGCCCCTCCGTCGGACGAATAGACGATCCTGCCCGAGTCGCCGACCGCCATCCCCGTCCCCTGGCGGAGGGAGACTGCGGTGAGGAACCGGGCGACCCCCGGGAGGGGAACCGCAGACCACGTCGAACCGCCGTCGGCCGTCCGGTGGATGTCGGCCCCACCGACGACGACACCGTGATCGCGGTCGCTGAAGGCGACCCCCATGAAGTGGTCGTTGGAGGTGAAGGCGCCGTTCACCTGTCGTTCCCAGGTCTTCCCGGCGTCCGTCGTCCTCAGAATGATCCCGTAATTGCCGACGGTGGTTCCGGTCGCCGGCTCCGGGAAGCTGATCGCGTGGAGCGCGTCGTTGTTCCCGGTCCAAAGTGGTTTCCAGGAGGCGCCACGGTCGGTCGAGCGGAGGACGTTTCCCCGTATACCGACCGCGAATGCGTTGTGAGAATCGGCGATCGCCACAGCCTGGATCGGCGGCTCCTGGTCGGTGGTGGATTTCAGCGACCAACCCGTTTGCGCGTGCGCGCCGATGATGAGAGCCGGGAGCAGCGACGACGTCAGGACCAGGCTCCGCAGGCGGGCGTACGGCCGTATCGTGCAGGGAAGGGGACCCATCGGGCCCGGCCGGAGAGGAGGGGAGTTCCTGGTTTCGTCTGCGGGTCTCATGACCGGACTATCGTCTGCTCGATGCGTCGTGCCGGAATGGAGTGAAGGAGACTTACACGAAGGTACGCAATATTTTTCGTGGAATCCAGACCGGATCCGGCCATCGTCAGTCGGGGGAATTCCAGTGACAATTGCCCGGAAATCGTCGTATCCGCGGGGAACCCTTGATTATCCCGGAGATTTTTGGTATCTTCTGAACTGCATTTTCCTGGTGTCCATAGTTCAGCTGGTTAGAACGCCAGGTTGTGGCCCTGGAGGTCGTGGGTTCAAGTCCCACTGGACACCCCCCGGCCGTACGCCGGCAGATGGGGAAACAGACTCGTCTCCGGCGGCACGGTTTCATCTTTCTCATACGTCAACGCGACTCCCCGGCCCGGTCCGATCAATGGATTTTACCGGTCGTTTCGCAGGCCCCCATCGTCTAGAGGCCTAGGACACGAGCTTTTCAAGCTTGTAACACCGGTTCGAATCCGGTTGGGGGCACTCCTGTACCGCATCACGCCTGG
>CAVRTZ010000021.1:0-14368 GCA_963724215.1 uncultured Ignavibacteria bacterium | reverse complement strand
ATACACACACACACACACACACACCCATCCATCCATCATCCATCCATCCAACGATCGATCGACGAACGAACGAACGATCGTTCATTTCTCCATCATTCCTTTCCATCACTCCACTTCATTCCATTCCGTTCCATTCCATTCCGTTCCGTTCCATTCCATTCCATTCCATTCCACTCCATTCCATTCCATTCCATTCTATTCCATTCCATTCCATTCCATTCCATTCCATTATCGATTTGATCCATTGATTGATTGATTGATTGAATCGCCCATCGGGGACGCCGATCGGCACGGAGACGAGGTTCCAGTCTGCGGCGAGGTCGAGGATGACGCCGTCGAACGCAATGGTGAACGGACCGGCGCTCGAGGCGCTGAGAAGCGTGTCGGCCGTGGAGCTGACGCGCACGCGGGCCTGCGTCGTGAGGGTCGCCGGGACCGTCCAGGGGTACGAGCCGGGCCAGGCGGGGACCGAAGCCGCCACGGGCAGCCAGGTCGACCCGTTGTCCGTGGAGTAGTCGATCTTCACCGTCGCCACGAGCGCCTGGGACCACGAAATCGTCTGCTGGCTCCCTGCCTCCCACGTTTCGCCTCCCGCGGGGACGATGCCCGAGAGGCCCGGCAGAGCGGCGGGCATTTTCCGCTCGAACACGGAGTTGCCGTGCGTCGCCGCACGGAGCGTCCGGTTGGAGGGCGTCATCGTCAGGTCCGAAACGAGCACCGCCTCCGGCAGTCCGTCGTTGAACGGCTCCCAGGAGCCGCCGCCGTTGGTGGAGATGTAGACGCCGATGTCCGTCCCGAGGTAGACCACGGAGGAGTTCGCCGGGTCGACGAGGAGGGCGGTGGCCGGGATGTCGGGGAGCGTTCCGCTGACGTCGCTCCAGCTCCCGCCGGCGTCCGTCGTCTTGAACACGTGGTCGGCCCCGTACCCGCCGTAGCCGACGTAGGCGACCGAGGGGTTCTGCGGGTCGACGCAGAGGTCGAGCGGGTACCGGTCGGGGAGCGGCCCGGTCACGTCGGCCCAGGAGCCGCCGCCGTCGGTGGTGCGGTAGACGTGCGTGCGGGTCACGCGCGGCGCCGTGCCGACGTAGACGACGTCCGGGATCCGTCGCCGAGACCGCCATCGAGAGGGCGGGGTTACCGTCCAGCACCAGCCCGCCGTTGGTCGCCGTCCACGAGGCCGCGGAGGTCGTCGATTTGAAGACCCTGCTCCGGCCGAAGTAGAGCACGTTCGGGTTCGAGGGAGAGACCACGAACGGCGCGTTCCAGCAGGAGAGTCCGGAGAATCCTCCGCCCGTCGCGCCGAAGCTGACGCCCCGGTTGGTGGATTTCCGGATGGATCCACCGTCCCTCGTTCCCGCATACATGATGAAGTCGTTCGACTGGTCGATGCCCGTCCATCCCACTTCGTCCACTGCGCTCGACGGCCAGGTCGCGCCCCCGGTGTAGAGATACCCGGGGATGTGGTCCTGCACCTGTCCGAGGGCGATGAGGGAATCGCTCGCGCTGTTGGAGAAACCGTTGTAGAACTGGCCGGTCCCGAGGTTGTCGCTCACCTGGATGAAATTCTGCCCGAAATTGGTGGACCGGTAGATGCCGTCGTCGTTCGCCACGTAGAGGATGTCGGGGTCGGCGGGGTCGCAGGCGTAGGCGTGGTGGTCGGAATAGGTCCCGCCGACGCCCCCGAACGTGATCCCCCCGTCGGTGGAACGGCTCGCCGGCACGCCGGCGTGGAAGACGATCGTGGAATCGGCCGGGTGCACGGCGACGAAGTGCGAATACCAACCCTGCACGCCGAAGATGTTGTTCGTCGTGCTGTTGCTGAGCTCCGTCCAGGTGTCGCCGAAATTGTCCGTCCTCCAGAGCGATCCCACGCCGGTGGTGCTGTCGGCGACGCTCGCGTAGACGACGTCGGGATTCGCCTCATACTGCGCCAGGAGGGTCTTCCCGGAGAAGTCGATCGGGGTGACCGCGCCCCATTCCGTCCCGCCGTTGATGCTCTTCAGGACGTAGTTCGACAGCCCCAGGTTCCCCGTGGACGCGAGCATCATCAGCGTGTCGACGGGGTGGATCTCGATGTCCTGCGCCATCTGGATGCCGACCATGTTCGTCCAGCTCCCCCCGCCGTCGGTGCTGCGGTAGATCCCCTCGGTCGTGGCCGCCCAGACGCTGGACGGGTTGAGGGGATTCAGGCGGATCGCCTGGACGCCCCGTTCCTGGTTATACGACCAGTCGAGGCTCTTCGTCCAGGTTGTTCCGCCGTCCGTCGTCTTGAGGATCCCCATGCCGTAGCTCCCGCGCGTCGTCCTGATGACCAGTCCGCCGGCGGTGCCCTCGTAACGGTAGACTTCGCCGGTCCCGATATAGATGACGTTCGAGTCCGACGGGTCGATGGCGATGGCCGCGACCCCCAGGACCGGGTACCCGGTCGCCACCCGTTCCCAGTCGCCCGCGAGGCCGCCGGTATGGGAACGCCACAGGCCCCCGGAGGCGGACCCCGCATAGATCGTCGCGGGGTTCTGCGGGTTCAGCGCGATCGCGAGCATCCGGCCGGCGAGGTTGGAGGGCCCGATATAGCTCCATCCCGACCCGTCGGAAGTGAGCATCGTTCTCTTCGCCGCCGATTTCCGCATCGATTCGAAGGCCCGGTAGTACTTGTCGGGGGGGATGTTCGACTCCGGGTATGCCCTGGCACTCGGACCAGAACTCGAGGGCCTGCATCGCGCCGGAGCGATCCGGATGTTTCCCGGTATCAACGGACGACCTTCCGGCTGCCATGAAGAACGCCGCCGCGAAAACCGCCAGTGCTCCTGTCATCGTGACGAATCGTGTCATCGGGGAGTACTCCTTGCGTACAGTATGAAATCCGTCGACGGCGGCGCGTGGCCTGCCTGCGCGAGCATCGTGACGACCTGGCCGCGGTGATACGACGAGTGGTTGACGAGGTGGAGCATCGCCTCGCCGTAGGTGTGGACGAACGCTTCCCCCTTCGTCGTCTTCATCGTGAAGGTTTCGGCCAGGAACGCGTCGCTCAGGCGCGCGCCGAGGAAGGCCCCGGTGGCACGGTCGACCTCCCGCCAGTATGCCCTGAGCCGGTCGGACGTGACGGCGGCCTTCAGACCCCGCGGCGGCCGCGTCGTGGGGTTGTCCCATCCAGCGGAGCAACCAGAGCTGTTGCGCCCAGACGATGTGCGACATCGTGCCGTGGAGCCCGCCGTGGCTGCTCTTCATGTCGGCCGCGTATTCCCCCGGCGGAATCGCCGCAGGGCCCCGAACATCCTCTCGTTCGCCCAGGAGTTGTAATCGAAGTATCGTCGCATCTCACCGGCGGTCATGTCATTCTCCTGTCGTCCAGTTTAACCGAACATCGAGCCGAGGCCGGAGGGCGAGGGGAGCATCAGCCTCGCGCCGTCTTCGGTGATCACCATCTCGTCCTCGATCCGCACGCCGAATTCGCCCGGGATGTAGATGCCGGGCTCGTTGCTGTGGGTTTCACCCGCCGTTTCCGGCCGGCTGTTTCCCCTGACGAGGTAAAACCATTCGTGCCCTTCCATCCCGATGCCGTGGCCGAGCCGGTGGGTGAAATACCGGTAGCCGGGGCCGAACCCGCCTCTTCGATGACGATCCGGGCGGCGGCGTCGATCGCCTCGGCCGGTACGCCGGGCCGCGCGGCTCGCAGGGCCGCCTGCTGGGCGCGCAGGACGATGTCGAACACCTTCGTCATCCGCTCCGTCGGCGTGCCGAGGACGGTCGTCCTCGGTGACGTCCGAAACATATTCCTCGACCGTGCAGCCGCCGTCGATCAGGACGATGTCCCCCTCGCGCAGCGTGCCCTCCTTCTCCAGGCCGTGGGGATGGGCGGACGCCTCGCCGAAGAGGACGAGCGCCCCGCCGCTCGCACCGAAATCGGAGAATTTTTTCGAGAGGATCCTGCCGAATTCCCGCTCGGTCATCCCCGGTTTCAGGAGCGGCACGGACTGGCGGTAGACTTCGGCGGTGATGTCGTTGGCCGTCTGCATCAGGGCGATCTCGGCGGGGGATTTCACGGCGCGGCACCCGGCGGTCACCGGGGTGCCGTTCACGATCTTCGCCGAGGAGAGACGGTTGGCGATCCCCTCGGTCACGAAGTACCGGGTCGATTCCTCCAGCGCGATCGTGGAGGCGCCCATGCCGCGGTCCGTCATGACCTTCCTCAGGATGTCGTACGGCGATTCATCCTCCTCCCAGGTGTACAGGGGGGAGGGCGCGACCTGTTCGGCGGCGCGCGACTCTTCGAATTTCGGCGCGAGGAACCAGGGCTCTCCCCGTGAGGGGAGGACCATCAGGAACGACCGCTCGCTCCTGCCCCAGCGCGCGCCCGTGAAGTACCGGAGGGTCGTCCCCCCCTCGAGGATGAGCGCGTCGATCCCGGCAGAGGCCATCAACCGCCTCGCTTTCTCGAGCCGGAGCGTTCGCTCTTCGGGTCCGATCGGTATGAACCTCGGGGCGAACGGATTGCCGCCCTTCTCCTGCGCCGGTGCGGGCGCCGATTGCGGGAGTGCGGGGGCGACACCGGTGAGGATGCCGGCCCCGATCGTGGTGGTGATGAAGTCGCGTCGTCGCATGGTGGGTGGCGGAGTGTGAGATGTACGGATATTTTCAGCCGTCGGCCGCGGGGCCGCGTTCACGTCGATGAAACAAATTTTTTCAGCTCCGCGAGGAGGCGCAGCGCCTCCATCGGCGTGGTCGAGTCGGGATCGGCGGCGGAAATCATCGCCCGCAGTTTTTCGTCCCGTGCGCCGAAGAGCGTCATCTGGTTGTCGGGGACCTCTCCGCGCTCCGTGCGGGCCAGTCCCGCCGCGCCGTGGCCGTGGACGATCAGGTCGGAGCCCTCCAGGTTCCTGAGGATCTCCGCGGCGCGCGTGGTGACCTCCTCGGGGAGCCCCGCCATCCGGCCCACCTGGATGCCGTACGAATGGTCGGCGGAACCCGGCGTCACCTTGTGGAGGAAGATCACCTTGTTGCCGTACTCGCGCACGTCGACCTTCAGGTTCCGGACCCTCGGGAGGACGGCGGCCATCTCGTTGAGCTCGTGGTAGTGGGTCGCGAAGAGGGTCTTCGCGCCGATACGGTCGTGGATGTACTCCGTCAGGGCCCAGGCGATGCTGATGCCGTCGAACGTGGAGGTCCCGCGTCCGACCTCGTCGAGGAGGATCAGGCTCCGGGCGGTGGCCGTGTTGACGATGTTCGCCGCCTCGTGCATCTCCACGAGGAACGTGCTCTCGCCGGAGGCGATGTTGTCGCTCGCCCCGACGCGCGTGAAGATCGCGTCCACGATCCCGATCTTCGCGGACTCCGCGGGGACGTAGCTCCCGATCTGCGCGAGGAGGACGATGAGGCCGGCCTGCCTGAGGAAGCTCGATTTGCCGCTCATGTTGGGGCCGGTGATGATCTGCACCTGGTTGGTGCGCGCGTCGAGCACGGTGTCGTTCGGGGTGTACGACTCGCCGGGGGGGAGGAGGGTCTCGATGACGGGGTGCCTCCCGGCGCGGATGACGATGTCCGTCCCCTCATCCAGTTCCGGCCGGACATACCCCAGCGTCGATGCCACGAGGGCGAACGAGGCGAGGCAGTCGATGGCCGCGATCGCCGACGCGGCCTGCTGGATCTCCTCCGAGCGGGCGGCGATCGAGAGGCGGAGTTCGTTGAAGAGGCCGGTCTCCAGCCGGAGGATCCGCTCCTCGGCGTTGAGGATCTTCTCCTCGAATTCCTTGAGGCCGGGGGTCACGTACCGTTCGGCGTTCGTCAGGGTCTGCTTCCGGATGTATTCCGCGGGGACCCTGTCGCGGTGCGTGTTCGTGATCTCGATGTAGTAGCCGAAAACGCTGTTGTACGAAACCTTGAGGCTGGCGATGCCGGTCCGGTCGCGCTCGGTCCGCTGGAGGCCGGCGATCCACTCCTTGCCGTTGTGGGCCGTGTCGCGCAGCTCATCGAGCGCGGCGTCGACGCCCCTCCTGATGACGCCTCCCGATGCGAGCGACGGCGGCGGATCGTCGGCGAGCGTTTCCCGTATCGATTTCACGAGGTCCGGGAAGCCCGGGATCGCCGAGGCCCTCTCCCGGATCCGCTCCCCGCCCTTTTCGCAGAGCACAGAGTGCAGCGCGCCCGACGCCTCGAGCATCCCGGCGAGCGCGGCGGTCTCGCGGGGCGTGGCCCGGTTCGTGGAGATGCGCGCGACCACGCGCTCCAGGTCGCCGATTTCGGACAGGATCTCGCCGGTCCGGGTCATGAGGTCCGGCGCGCCGAGCAGGTCGCCGACGGTGTCGCGCCGTTCGAGGATCGGTGCGAGCGTCCGCAGCGGCTGGTTGACCCACCGTTTCATCAGGCGCCCGCCCATCGGCGTGGAGGTGCGGTCGAGGACCGAGAAGAGGGTGCCGTCCTCGCCGCCGGTCGAGGAGCGCACGATCTCGAGGTTCCGTTTCGTGGAGCCGTCGAGCGTCATGAATCCGGAGACGTTCAGCGGGGAGATCTTCCGCATGTGCGGAAGGTTGGACTTCTGGTTCTCGCGCAGGTAGTGGAGCAACGACCCGGCCGCGACGATGCCGGCGGTCATCTCCGCCAGGCCGAAGCCCTTGAGGGTCTTCGTCCGGAAATGGTCGAGGAGGAGCTCGTGGGCGTGGTCGAAAGTGAAGATCCAGTCCTCGAGCACGGTCTCGACCCCCCCGCGGCGCCCCCGAGCAGCGGCCGGAGGGTCTCGCGGTCGCGATGCTGGACGAGGACCTCCGCCGGGGAGAGCGACGCGACCTGCCGTGAGAGCTCGCCGAGGGGTATTTCCGCGGTCCTGAATTCCCCGGTCGTGACGTCCGCGAACGCCATCCCGACCAGGTCGTGCCGCGCGCAGATCGGGGAGGGGAGGGCGACCGCCAGGAGGTAGTTGTTCCGGTTCCCCCGGAGGACCGAGTCGGAGAAGGCCGCCCCGGGCGTGACCACTTCCGTCACCTCGCGCTTCACCAGGCCCTTCGCGAATTTCGGGTCCTCCATCTGTTCGCAGACGGCGACCTTCAGGCCCGCGAGGAGGAATTTCGACATGTAGGTTTCAAGGGCGTGGTACGGGAAACCGGCCAGGGGCGTATCGTTCGCGCCGCCGTTGCCCCGTTTCGTCAGGGTGATCCCGAGGACGCGCGAGGCGATCCTGGCGTCCTCCTCGAACGTCTCGTAGAAATCCCCGAGCCTGAAGAGGAGCACCGTGTCCGGGTACTTCGACTTCAACTGGGAATATTGCTTCATCAAGGGTGTCGACATGCGACGGGACAGCCTGGTAGTAAGACAACCGGGGTGGAGTGTATTCGAAAATAAACGAAAAATGGGCCGAAAATCAAAACTTTCGGGCAATGTGACGGCCGTCGCATGGTGTGCCGGCGTTCCTAGGATTTACGCCCCGGCGTCGATATTTTAGGCCACTCTGCGGTGTCCCCCGGCGGTCGGGGGGCGCGGCTGCGGGGGGGACGGAGAGAACGGATGATGACCACATACTGCGATGCGCATGAACGACATTCATGACCACCCGGTGTTCCGGAGAATCGCGCTGGTGGACGACGCGGGGCTCACGCAGCTCTACAGGGATCACGCGCAGGTCCTTTACAATCTGGCCGTTCGCGTCCTGCATCCGGCCTCCGACGCCGGGGGGGCCGTCATCGACCTTTTACTGTCGCTCAGGACGGCAGGCCCCGCCGGGTCCGGCGCGCACACCGCGTCGCGGACCGAACTCATCTCCCGGATGCGGGACATCCTGGTCGGGCAGGCGACGGCCGGGTCCCACAGGCACTCGACGCGGGACGTCGATCTCTGGTCGCTGGTTTCCAGGCCCGTTCCGGACCGGGACGGGATGGGCGCGGTCGACGCCCAATCGGTCGCGGCCGCCAGGTCGGTACTCCGGAAATCGGGGGCGGTCAGCACCAGCGTCCTCTCCCTGGTCTACTTCAGTGGTCTCAGCATCGCCGCGGCGGCGGCCAGGATGTCGATCAGCCCGGCCGAATGCCGGTCGCGCCTCCACGGGTGCCTCGAGAGGTTGTCGACGCCCGGTCCGGTGGACCGCGACGGACTGTCCGACCACGGGAGGTTTTCCGTCTGCGCGTCCGCTCATTCCCTCGGCGCCATCACCGCGGCCGAGGAACCCGAATTTTTCGACCACATCGCGGGGGGGTGTGCCGAATGTGAAGCGGACTTCTCCAGGTTTCACGCCGCCGCGCATTTTCTCCCGATGCTCCTCTCCGATTCGGTGCCGCCGAGGGACCTTTCCGACCGGTTCCAGCATTCGTTGAAGCTGGCACGGAGCCTGCCCCCTCCGCCCCCGGTTACCGACGCCGGGGGGCCGGCAGGGTTTTCCGGGGAGGAAGCCGGCGTCCTTGAAGACGATGGACCGTCCGAGAGCGCCGAGGGGCCGGCCATCGCGCCGCCGGGCCGCCCCGCGCGGTTCCGGGCCGCTCTGATATTCGCCACGATTGCGCTGATCGCGTTGCTGGCGATGTACTCGCGGAGCCTCATGACGAGACTCGACGAACAGAAGCATCTCGTCGGCGCGCTCCAGGACAGCCAGACCGACCTTCTCGCGAATTACCACAGGCTCGCCGGTATCTCCGGTTTCTTCGAATCGAAGGGGATGGTGTCGGTGCTGATGGGGTCCGAGGAACATCCGGACCTCGCCGGGAAGCTCGTCTGGGACACCGCCCGCGGGAACGCGATGCTCCAGCTCCTCAATCTGCCGGCCGGCGGCAGGAGATTCGAGGTGAGGGCGGCGGGGGATGGAGCGTCGGCGCCCATCGCGGAATTCCGCAGGGACGGTCGTGATACGGGGAAGGTCCTCTACCGTTTCTTCGAGGTGTCAAAGGGGGAGCCGTTCGCGGTGGAAACGATCACGGTATCCGTCTTCTCAGAGGAGTGGGACGGCAGCGGGGCCTACCGCTCCGTTCTGGAGGGAAAGGTCCCCGGCCGCAACTGATGCGAATCCGGTCCCGCGGGGGGCCGGTCACCCGCCCGGTTGAAGTGTGGCCCGTCCGTTCAGCGCCGCACTTCGGGCGGAGCGGTCAGTCTCCTCGTCATCGCGGAGTATGAGAGCATCTGGTCCGCGAGGCTCAGCGGGTATGACACCCTGATGTCCACGATCTTCGCCTCCGGATCCATCACCGGCGTGAGCACCGGCTGGACGAAACCCGTGTAGGAAGGGGAGTCGAGCGATTTCACGCGTTCCTGGACCTCGTCCCGCAGGGCGATATCCGCCTTGAGGCCGTAGGTGTCGACGAGCTGCGCGGCCGCCTTCAGGTCCCCCTCCGCCTTGATCCGCATGATCTCGGCGAGCAGTTTCCCGATCATTTCGTGCATCTTGTCGTAGTCGGCGATCCGGTAATAGGTCTTCCCGTTCTTCTTCTCGGCGACCACCGCGTCGGAGTTCTTCATGATGTAGTGCGCGATGAGCTGCCGGTTCTTCAAATGGTCTTCCTCGAGCTGCGTGTCCTTGCCGATTCTCCGCAGCTGGCTGATCGCGACGCGGATCGCCTGCTCGTACATGGTCTCGCCGATCTTTCTCGCCTCCTCGGGCGTCGCGGCGACGCCGATGTCGACCAGCTTCACGTCCCAGGCGTTCCAGAGCGCCACGAGGTCGGCGCGGGCCTCCTCGAGCGTGTTGTAGTAGCCCGGAAGGAAGTCCGCCGGATCCTTGCCATCGAGCCGGCCGCTCATTTTCCCGGACGCGTGCCCGATCACCTCGTGCATCGCCGTGTGGAGGTTGTCGGCGATCGTCCCGTATTTTTCCTGGTTGTCGATCTCGGCCTGGCTGTTGGCGAATTCCTTCAGGAGGCTCTTCCCCGACGATTTTTCATAGGCGTCGACGATGTTGTGCAGGAGGACGCTCTTGCTCCCGTAGTTGTCGCGGATCGCCTGTTCGTTCGGGAGGTTGATGCCGATGGGGGAGACCGGGCCCGTCCCGCCCGTCTGGATCGTCACGTTGATCACGTTCGCGATCGGGACCTGTTCGATCTGTTTTTTATACTGCTCTTCCCAGGGCGCCTTGTTCTCGAAATACTGCGCGTACGTCGCGAGCTTCCGCATCAGGTGGGTCTGTTCGGGGTCGGTGTAGTACACGGAGGCCTCGAATTCCGCCTTCTGGCCCCTCGGGTCGAGGTATCCTTCGATGAAGCCGAGGATGAAATCGATGTTCGAACTGTCGGATACCCAGTGGATGTTGTACTTCCTGAAATCCTCCGGCTCGCCGGTCCTGAGCGACCTGATCAGGAGGCGGACCGTCTGCTGCTGGTACTCGGAGGCGGCGTACGGAATGGCCGATTCGAGGTTCGCGATCACGGCCCTCAGCTGGGGGGCGTACATCCCGGGCGGGACGCCGTCGCCGCCGGCGCGCCAGACCTTTTCCACCAGCCTGCCGTTCTCCTTCACCACCTTGGAGTTGAACGCATACTTCTCCTTCCCCGCGGCGGCCCACTTCTGCACCTCCGGGTAGGAGATGTCCCTGCCGTAGTAGTTCACGCCGCTCCCCCTGATCCAGTCCTTGCCGGGGGACTTCTCGGTCATCACGGGATCGACCTTCGGGTCGAAGATGACGCCCTGGAGCCGGTCGATCCGCGCGTCGAGCGTTTCCATCCCGAGGACGAAGTCCGCGCCGTTCCCCGCCGCCTGCGCCGCCGCCGCGCGGAACTCCGCCGCCGTCAGGGCCGGGACGAATTTCTTGGCGGTCAGGTTGTCGTAGAACCCGTTGTTGATCCAGAAGAGCTTCAGGTATTCGGTGAGCTTCTTCTTCACCGCGGTGTCGATCCCCGCGGAATGCGTATAGACCTGCTCGAAAAGATCCCGCACCTCGAGCGCCGCGTGATGGTGCTGGTCGATGGCGATGTCCCTCCCCGCGATCGCCGCCTGGGAAAGGTAATAGACGAAAATCTTTTCCTTCGGCGTGAGCTGGTCGAAACCGTCGGCGTAGAGCTGGACGACCCTGGCGGGGCCGACCCGTTCGAGGGCGTACGTGCGCTCGTCGGCGCGGGTGGCCGTCTCCCCGCCGTCTTTCGTGCCGCACGAAGGGAGGAAGAGGGCGAGCATCAGTGCGGGGAGAACGATCGTTCTGCGAATGTCCATCGTCATATCCTTTCGGGTGGATGAATGCGCCGGTTCAGCGTACGAAATAGTTGATCATCTTGGAGACCAGTTTTGCCGCCGCGAGGTCCGCGTGGTGAAGGCCCTTCAGCGGGGAGAACTCCACCACGTCGCAGCCGACCACTGCGCGTTTCGATCCCACGAGCCTGAGGAACCGCATCGTCTCGTCCCAGAGGAGGCCGTTCGGCTCGGGGGTGCCGGTGGCCGGCATGATGGAAGGATCGAGACCGTCGACGTCGAACGTCACGTACACGTGTTTCGACAGTTTCGAGAGCGCGCGGTCCATCCAGGCGTCCGGCCGGCTCGCGCGCACCTGGTGCGCGTAGAATGTCGTGATCCCGGTCTTCCGGATGAACGCCGCCTCCTCCTCGCACTGGGCGCGGATGCCGACCTGCACGATCCTGCGCGGGTCGACGACCTCGCAGATCCTCGCCATGACGCAGGCGTGGCTGTAGGGCGAACCCTGGTATGACTCCCTCAGGTCGGAATGGGCGTCGATCTGCAGAACGGAGAGGTCCGGGTATGCCGGGAGGAGCGCCCGGACCAGTGCCTGGGTGATGGTGTGCTCCCCCCCGAGCGAAAAAAGGAACTTGCCGGAACGCGCGATGCGGGCGGCGCGCGCCTCGATGAGGTCGAGCGCGGCCTTTCCTTTCTTTTTCCCCGTCGAGAGGGGGGGAAGGGTGGCGATCCCGACATCCCGCATGACGTCCCTGCCGGTTTCCTCGTCGTAGAACTCGACGTAGGCCGAGGCCCGGAGGATGCCCGAGGGCCCCCGGGAGGTGCCTTTCCCGTACGAGACCGTCTGTTCGAAGGGGACCGGGAGGATCGCGACGTGTGCATCCTTCCAGGTGGTGCGCGTCGTCGCGGCGCCGAGGAAGTTCGAGTCTATACCGAGTATCGTTTCCAAGGATTGACTGAGGGGGGAGCGGGTGAACCGATTCTGTTGTCTGTGGAAATATACGGGAAACGGGCGTGATATCCAATCGTCCGGCCCCCTCTCCGGGGTTGACCCGCCTTGATTCTCAGGGCAAATACCCATACGTTACATCCACTCATGGGAACACGCGCACGAGTCACGCTCATCGCCCTCCTCCCGGTCATCTCCGCCGCATCGGTTCTCGCGCAGGCCCCGTTCCGGGCCTCGGATTCCTCCGCCGTCATCACCGCCCACAGGGCCGCGCTCACGCTCGATCCGCTCTCCCGGGTCTATTCCTGCATCGATACGCTGTCGGTCGTCTACGCCGCCGGTGCGTCCGATTCGGCGTCCGTCCGGCTTCACCCGGCCTACACTCCCGTTTCGTTGACCGTCGGGGGCGGGGCCGCCCGCTTCCGTTTCGAGGGGGGGAGGTTGACCTGGTCCCGTCCTTCCGGGGGGGAGGGGGAGGAGGAAATCGTGGTCGAGTTCAGGGGGAGGGTCGATTTTCCCTCCGAGTATACCCGCGTGACGCCCGACCGGGCGGTCCTTCGCGAGGAGGAGATCCTTCCCTGGGGTCCGGGCGATCTGCGCTCGGGCCGCCTCGCGATCACGGTTCCGGCGGAGTGGTCCGTGATCGCCCCGGGGCGGAGGGTCCCGGGCGGAGATACCCCGGGGCGGGGAACCGCCGGGGAGACACGCACCCACGTCTTCACCTGGGAGAGCCCGATCCACGGGATCGGCTGGATCTGTGCCGGGAACTACCGGAAGACGACGGGCACGGTCGGAGGCGCCGGCGATCCTGAGTTCTCCCTCTACCGGTTCCCGTCCGATACCGCCCGGGACGACGTCCGGTCGGGGTCGATCCTCGCCCTCTGCGATTCGATCGTCCGGTTCTACGGAGCCGCATTCGTCCCCTACCGGTACGACGCCCTTGCCGTCGTGGAGGTGGAGGACTGGGTCGCGGGATGGAACGTCCTGGCGATCGCCGCCCCGTCGTTCATCATGGTCAAGCGGAACGCGTTCACGACCGACGATCCCTTCAACCGGATCGAGACCATCCTACCCCACGAGGTGGCCCACCAGTGGTGGATGGGGACCGTCTTCACGGCCGACCGCGACGCGGCGTTCCTCTCCGAGGGCCTCTGCGAATACTCGTCGATCCTCTATGGTGAATACGCCGGTAAGGCGGGCTCCCGGGACAGCCTGCCCAACAATCCGCTCCTCCGGCCGCTGATCGCGAAGGTGAAACGGGGGACGGCCATCCCCCTCGACACCTCCGTGGACATCCGCGCGGTCCTGACGCAATACCTGAAGGCCTCCTACGTGCACCACATGCTCCGGACGACCATCGGCGACTCGTCGTACAGAAGGCTGCTCAGGGAGTTCGCCTCGCGGTTCAACGGCCGCGGCGCGTCGATCGCGGACTTCAAACGCCTCTCGGCGGAGGTGAGCGGCCGCGACCTGGACTGGTTCTTCACCCAGTGGGTGCAGGGGAGCGGCCTCCCCTCGCTCCGTGTCTACGGCGCCCGCTCGGCCAGGACGGCCGGGGGGTGGCGCGTGACCGGCCGGTTGAGGGTGGTGGGATATGAACGGTACACGGCGGACGTCGTGGTGGAGTTGATGAGTGCCGCCGGCTCACAGAGAACCACGGTGGCTGTCGGCCTGGACGCGAAGGGGTCGTACAGGAACGACGTCCCGTTCGAATTCCTCTCGACCGCCGAACCGGAAAAAGTGGTGGCGGACCCGGACGGCGACCTCCTCCTTCTCCGGCGCCTGCCGGAAAAACTCTCGGACCTCCGGGACCCCGGGGAGGCCCTGATGGTCGTCGGATCCGGCCCCCGGGGGGCCGCCGGCCGTCTCCTCGCCGGGCTCGACTCGGCGAGGTTCCGGGCGATGGGGTGGGGGGTGACGATCGACGAAGACACCGGGGTGACGCTCGGGGACCTGCAGCGAGACCGTGTCATCCTCTACGGCGACCCGCGGGACAACGCCGTGCTCCGCTCGCTCCCGAGGCCCTTCCCGATGGCCGCGAGCGCCGATTCGATCGTCCTGGGAGGGGAGACGGTACGCGACTCCACTCTCGCCCTCCTGCAGGCGATGGAAAATCCCTGGCTCCCCGACGGGTTGCTGGTGTGGGTCCAGCCCTTCAGCGGCTCGGCACGGCCCGAACTGCGTCCGTATGACCACTCGTGGGTGCTGGTGCGCGGTCATGACGCCGTTCACTCCGGGACATGGATCGCCCCCGACGGAGACCTCGAAGTCCGGGTCAGGCCGGCTCCTTGACTTTCAGCCCGATCCGGCGTAAATTTAAATACTGACCGC
>CAVRTZ010000020.1:0-16798 GCA_963724215.1 uncultured Ignavibacteria bacterium | reverse complement strand
GCGCGGCCGCGAATCCGTCCGACGGCCGCGGCCGCGGCCTCGCTCACCGGGGGCATTCCGTGCGAATTCCTCGGCGTCATCAACGTGGACTACACGACGGAGCGGTTCGCCGGCGATCCGGACCGCCACGTCTGGGAGGGAACGATCGGCAAGGTCCTCGCGGGCGTGTACGTGCGCGGGTACCAGACGCACGCGGGGGAGTATTTCAGGGGGTTCCACGCCATGGGCCTGCTCTCCCGCCTCGTGACCGCGATCGACGGGAACAACGATCTTTCCGGGAAGGCCCCGCCCCCGGTGACCCTCAAAGTCAGGGACGCGAAGGACGAGTACAACGTGATGACTTCCCCGGCCGGCTGGGCCTATTTCAACATCTTCACGACGGGGAGCACGCCGGCGAAGATCATGGAGACGCTCCGCGCCGTATCGGGCCGCGTCACCGGTGAGTACGTCGCCGCCCTCGGGGCCAGCCACCGCGCATACTGCGAATCGGCCGGCATCCCGCTGAAACCGTTGCGATGGGACGTCGCCTCAAGGACCTATTCGGAACTCCGCCGCCTGGCCGTGGAGAAGGCGGGCGAGTCCGCGGTGAAGGTCGCGCTCGACACGGCGCGGCTTGGCGGGCCGGAACGCGGACGTCAGGGAAACGGCCGTCGCGATGATCGCCGCGCTGCTCGACCTGCTCGGGGACACCGACCCCGTCGTCGTCCTCGCGTTCCTGCCGCCGTTCTATCCGTATATTTCGCCCGACCGGGGCCCCTTCGGCGCCGCCGTGCGCTCGGTCATCGGGGGCCGGCGGACGGCAGACGGTAATGCCGTCACCCTCGAGGAGTTCTATCCGTATATCTCCGACATGAGTTACCTCCGCCTGGAGCCTGAAATCCGGAAGAGCCTCTCCGGACTCACGGACGAAATGCCCGGATGGGGGGACCTCTATTCGCTGGACGTCGATACGATCGGCCGGGTCGACCTGCCGGTCGTCAACGCGGGGCCCTGCGGGTACGGCGCACACCAGCCGGAGGAACGGGTGGAGGTCGATTATTCCTTCAGGACACTCCCGGGCCTGATCCTCGATATCGTCGCGCGATTGAAGTAATCCCCGGCGGAACCGGCGCTGAAATCCGCTTTTCGGGGGACATTTCTCAAAACTGAGATGTCGACCCGATGTCGATCCCTCGGGCCGTCGTAAAACCCTCTTAAACACCGTTTTTCGTAATATTTTGACCGTTTCTCTGGCATGTAATATGAATATATTAATGCGGGAGGGATGCACACACCATGGGAAAAATGACTTAGCTGAAGGAATGATTGCATGACTACGAAAGCGTTCAATCCGTTCGAGATGGCAAGAAAACAGTTCGACAACGTGGCCGACCTGTTGGGGCTGAACCAGGCCACGCGTGACCTGCTCCGTTCGCCGATGCGGGAGTTCACGTTCAGCATCCCGGTGAAGATGGACGACGGATCGGTGAGCATCTTCCGCGGGTTCAGGGTCCAGCACAACGACGCGCGCGGCCCCGGGAAGGGCGGCATCCGGTTCCACCCGATGGAGACGATCGACACCGTCCGGGCCCTGTCGATGTGGATGACCTGGAAATGCGCCGTGGTGGACATCCCCCTCGGCGGGAGCAAGGGCGGGGTGATCTGCGACCCGCACAACCTGAGCCAGCGCGAGCTCGAGCAGATCTGCAGGGGATGGGTGCGGCAGATCGCGAGGCTCGTCGGCCCGAACATCGACATCCCCGCCCCCGACGTGATGACGAACCCGCAGAGCATGATCTGGATGCTGGACGAATACGAAATCATCCACGGCGGAAAATTCCCCGGCTTCATCACGGGCAAACCGGTCAGCATCGGAGGATCGCAGGGACGCACCGAGGCGACCGGCTACGGCGTCGTCTTCACACTGCGCGAAGCGATGAAGGAGATGAACCTGAAACCCTCGAACACCGAGGCATCGGTGCAGGGGTTCGGCAACGTCGCGAAGTACGCGATCGAGCTCTACCAGCGGCTCGGGGGCAAGGTCGTCTGCGTCTCGAGCTGGGACCAGAAGGACAAGGCGTCCTACGTCGTTCTACAAGCGCGACGGCGTGAACCTCGAAGCGCTCACCGCGATCACCGACCACTTCGGCGGCATCGACAAGGCGAAGGCGAAGGACCTCGGGTACGAAATCCTCCCCGGGGAGGAGTGGATCACCCGCGACGTGGACATCCTGATCCCGGCGGCGCTCGAGAACCAGGTGACCGGCGAAACCGCCGCGAAGATCTCGAAGCGCGTGAAAATCGTCGCCGAGGGCGCGAACGGGCCCACCACTCCCGAGGCGGACGCGATCCTGAACGACCGCGGCGTCTTCGTCATCCCGGACTTCCTGGCCAACGCGGGCGGGGTCACCTGCAGCTACTTCGAGCAGGTCCAGAGCAACATGAACTACTACTGGGGCAAGGACGAGGTGCTCTCGAAGCTCGACACGAAGATGACGTCCGCCTACCTGGACGTCGTGAACGTGTCGAAGAAGCGGAAGATCTCGATGCGGAACGCTGCCTATGTCATCTCGGTCGGCCGCGTCGCGCAGGCGTGCGTGGACCGCGGCTGGGTGTGACGGACGAGGGGAGATTCGAACGAAAGTTCTTCAACTCCGGGCGGCCCTGGACCTGGATCGGCGAGGGGTCGCCCGGCGGCAAGGCGGGGGGCCTCATCAACATCAGCGCGATGCTCGCAGGAGGGCTTGACCCGGAACTCGACGCGGCGCTCCCCGTCAGCATCCCCACCTTCACCGTCATCCGGACCGGCGTCTTCGACGACTTCCTCGCGCAGAACAACCTCCTCGATCTCGCCCTCTCGGACGCGTCCGACACCGAGATCGCGCAGGGCTTCCTCCGGGCGAGCCTGCCGGTGGAACTGCTGGGCGACCTCCGGGCCATCATGGACGAAGTCCGCTCACCGCTCGCCGTCCGGTCGTCGAGCCTGCTCGAGGACGCGATGTTCGAGCCCTTCGCGGGCGTCTACGCCACCAAGATGATCCCGAACCACCAGGCGAGCCCCGACGACCGGTTCCGGAAACTGATGGAGGCGATCAAACTCGTCTACGCCACCGTCTTCTTCCGGTCGGCGAAGAACTACATCGCGAAGGTCGGCCGGAGCGTGACCGACGAAAAAATGGCGGTGATGCTCCAGGAGGTCGTCGGGTCGAGGAGCGGCGACCGCCACTACCCCGACGTCTCCGGCGTGGCCCGGTCGTACAACTATTACGCGATGGGCGACGCGCAGCCGCGCGACGGGGTCGTCAGCCTCGCCCTCGGGCTCGGTAAAACCATCGTGGACGGCGGGGCGTGCTGGCTCTATTCCCCGTCCAGTCCCGCGTCCAACCCCGCCGGCCGGTTCGATCGACGAACTGATCGACCGGACGCAATCCGAATTCTGGGCCGTCAACATGGGAAAGGACCCTCCCTATCGACCCGGTCAACGAGGCCGAGTACCTGGGCCGGTTCAACATCGCCGACGCCGAGGAGGACGACCGGCTCGCCCTGCTCGCCTCGACGTTCGACGTCCAGGCGGAGCGGCTCCGCCCGGGGACCTCGTCCGCAGGCCCGAGGGTGCTGAATTTTTCGGGGCTGTTGGTGGACCGGGAACTCCCGCTCAATGATGTGATACGGCGCCTCCTCGCATCGTGCGAGAAATTCACGGGCGCCCCGGTGGAGGTCGAGTTCGCGTTGACCCTGCGTCCGGCGCGGTTCGGTTTCCTGCAGGTCAGGCCGATGGTCGTGTCGGAGGACGTGGTGGAGATCGCCGAAAGTGAATTCACCGGCGACGGCCTCCTCACCGCCAGCGCGGCGACCCTCGGCAACGGGACCGACGCGACGCTGCTCGACGTCGTCTACGTCCGGCCCGACCGGTTCGACCTCGCCCGGTCGCGGGCGATCGCCGCCGACCTCGGGGAGATCAACGCGAAGCTCGTCGCGGAGCATCGGCCGTATCTCCTCATCGGCTTCGGCCGGTGGGGGAGCTCCGACCCGTGGCTCGGGATCCCTGTCACCTGGGACCAGGTGAGCGGGGCGAAGGTCATCATCGAGTCGAGCCACGCGCACCGGTCCGTCGACCTGAGCCAGGGCTCGCATTTTTTCCACAACCTCATCAGTTTCAGGGTGCTCTACTTTTCGCTGAGCGCCTCCGGCGGGGCCCCGATCGACTGGGGATGGCTGGAAGGCCGGCAGGTCGTCACGGAGACCGAGTGGGTCCGGCACGTGCGGCTGGACTCGCCGCTGACGGTCAAGGTTGACGGCCGGACAAAAAGGGGCATCATCAGGAGATCGTAAATGGACAACGCTCAACAGGCCGGCGACAACCTCCTCATTTCCCTCCGGGAACGGGCCAAGGAGCTCAGCTGCCTCTACACCGTCGAGGAGCTCTTCAACAGGTCCGGACTCTCCCTTCCGGACATCATGAGGGGGATCGTCGCGGCCATCCCGATGGGGTGGCAGTTCCCCGACATCTGCCGCGCCACGATCAGCTGTGCCGGCGTGGTCTACCACCAGCCAGGCTTCGCCGAAACTCCATGGGCGCTCCACGCCGAGGTGGTCTCCCAGGAGACCGTCGTCGGGACGGTCAGCGTCTACTATACCGAGGAGAGGCCCGCCGCCGACGAGGGGCCATTCCTGAAGGAGGAACGCCGGCTCATCGAGGCGATCGCCGACCGGCTCGGACGGCGCATTCTCTTTGAAAAGCTCAAGGACGTTTTCGAGAACCAGCCGGCCGGCCCGGGGGGCGACCCGCAGTGGCGCGTCATCCTCGACCTCCTGCAGAAGACCGACGCGAGGCTCTTCACGCGCATGTCGCGCAAGATGCTGAACCTCCTCTCCTCGGCGGGCAACGAGGAGGCGAGCGAACTCCTGGCCCGCTACCACCTCACCTTCGCGATCGAGCAGGAGTCCTCCTCCGCCGATTCGAACCGGCCACTGAGGGTCAGGCAGGAGACCATCTCGCCGGAGGTGACCGACGAAATTTTCCGGATGGCGGGAAAATACCTGAACCACACCGACATTCTGAACAATATCCAGAAATGGATCATGGAGGACCGGTCGGCCTTCCTGGTGAAGATCCTCGAAGACCCCGGCGCCTCGCTCGAAACGATCGGCAAGGCCGTGGAACGGTACCTCGGCATCACCCTCGGGACCGAGGAATCCCTCACCCCGAGGGAGCGCGGCTACCGCGTGTCGCTCATCCGGCGGCTCCTCACCGAGGACACGCACTTCATCGGCGTCGCCCTGAAATTCCTGGACCTGGCCGATTTCCGGGGACTCCTCCACAGGGTCATCTATCCCACGGAGAGCCACGGTAAACTGGGCGGGAAAAGTTCGGGCCTCCTGCTGGCGTCCGAAATCCTGAAGAAAACCCGGCTGCCGAAAACGGACCTGCCGGAAATCAAAATTCCGAAAACCTGGTACCTCACCTCCGACGGCATCCTGCAGTTCATCCAGCACAACGACCTGGAGGAAATCGTCGAGCAGAAGTACGAGAACATCGCCCGCGTGCGGCAGGAATATCCGTACGTCGTGCACCTGTTCAAGAACTCCACCATGCCCCCCGAGATCGTGAACGGCCTCTCGGTCGCCCTCGACGATTTCGGCGAGAGCCCGCTCATCGTGCGGAGCTCGAGCCTGCTGGAGGACCGGTTCGGCACGTCGTTCGCGGGGAAGTACAAGAGCCTCTTCATCGCCAACCAGGGCCCCAAGCGCGAGCGCCTCCACGCGCTGGTGGACGCCATCGCCGAAGTGTACGCGTCGACCTTCAGCCCCGACCCGATCGAGTACAGGATCGAGCACGGGATGATCGATTTCCACGAAGAGATGGGGATCATGATCCAGGAGGTGGTCGGCAAGAAGGTGGGGGACTACTATTTCCCGGCGATCGCCGGGGTCGCGTTCAGCCACAACGAGTACCGCTGGTCGCGCCGGCTGCGCCGGGAGGACGGGCTGCTCCGGATGGTCACGGGGCTCGGCACCCGGGCGGTGGACCGGCTCAGCGACGACTACCCGATCCTGCTGAGCCCCGGCCAGCCGAACCTTCGGGTCAACGTCACCGCTCGACGAGAAAATCTACTATTCGCCGCACAAGGTGGACGTCATCAACCTGCGGACGAACACCTTCGAGACCGTCGACATCCGCGACCTGCTCCGGTTGTGCGGGGACGATTATCCCGCTGCTGAACGGGATCGTCTCCCTGATCGAAGAACGACCGGATCGAATTTCCCGGTGCGATGGGGTTCGATTTCGAGAAGGACAACCTCATCGTCACGTTCGACGGGGTCCTGCAGAACACCGCCTTCGTCGCCAACATGCGCGCGATCCTGAAGACCCTCCAGACCGAGATGGGGACGCCGGTCGACGTCGAGTTCGCGCACGACGGCACCGACCTCTACCTCGTCCAGTGCCGCGCGCAGGCGTTCGGCCGCGCGCTCGCAGCCCGCCGAAATCCCCCGCGACGTCGCCCCCGAGAAGATCGTCTTCTCCGCCTCGCGGCACGTGACCAACGGCGTCGTTTCCGACATCACCCACGTCGTGTACGTCGACCCGGAACGTACTCGAGCCCTGCAGGATCGCGAAGACCTCCTGGCCGTCGGGCAGGCGGTCAGCGCGCTGAACCAGATCCTCCCGAAACACCACTTCATCCTGATGGGGCCCGGCCGCTGGGGGAGCCGCGGCGACATCAAGCTGGGGGTGAGCGTCACCTACTCCGACATCAACAACACGGCGATGCTGATCGAGATCGCCAGGAAACAGGGCGGGTACATGCCCGAGCCGTCGTTCGGCACGCACTTCTTCCAGGACCTCGTGGAATCGTCGATCAAGTACCTGCCGCTCTACCCGGACGACCGCGGCGTGGTGTTCAACGAGAAGTTCTTCCACGAGAACCACAATTTCTTCCCGTCGCTCTTGCCGAAATTCGCGCACCTGGCCGACACCATCTTCGTCATCGACATCCCGCAATCGTACGAAGGGCAGGTGCTCAAGGTGCTGATGAACGGCGAGCGCGACGAGGCCGTCGCGATGCTGACCGTGCCGTCCGCGACGCCGGTCGTCGAGACGGCGAAGTCCGCACAGGCGGGAGGCCGGCGGCGCGCACGAAGACGACCACTGGAGCTGGCGGACCCGGTTCGCGGAATGGATCGCGATGGCCCTCGACGCCGACCGTTTCGGCGTGAAGGCCGTCTACCTGTTCGGGAGCACGAAGAACGGGGTCGCGGGCCCGCAGAGCGACATCGACCTGCTCGTCCATTTCGGCGGGACGAAGGACCAGGAGAGGGACATGCTGGCCTGGTTCGAAGGGTGGAGCCTCTGCCTGAGCCAGGTGAACTACCTCAAGACGGGGTTCAAGACGCGCGGGCTCCTCGACATCCACGTCGTCACCGACGGGGACATCGCGAACAAGACGAGTTACGCGGTGAAGATCGGCGCCCCCACCGACGCCCCGAGGCCCCTGCCGCTCGGGAAAGGTCGACAGCCGGCGGTGTGACCCGCGTCCCCGCGCGGGCCTGGCCGTCAGAGCAATTCGCGCGTCGCCGCTGCAGGCCTCGCGGGCGAGAACCGCACCAGGGCGAGCTCAGGCCCGTCGTGCGCCGCGCTGAACATCTCCGTCCTCCCGATCCTGTCCCTCCATCTCCCTGTGATCGCCGCCGATTCGTGCACGTGGCCGTGCAGCGTGACCAGCGGCTGGCGTATCTCGATGAACTCCCTCACCGCGATGCTCCCGACGTTCACGTCCAGCGGGGCGTGGTCGTAGAACTTTCCGTCGAGCGCCGCGCGGTCGAGCGACGTGCGGTACGGGGGGGTGTGGAAGAGCATGATCGCTCCTGCCAGGTCGTCCCCGCCGGTGAGGGTTTCCAGGTCGTTTTTTATCGTTGCGAGCCTGGTTTCGCGTTCATCCACGGGGACGGTCCTGAACCCCTCTGTGGGGTGGATGCAGCCCGGATCGACGAATTCCGAGACGTCGTACCGCTCCCAGTCTTTCATCCGGAACGGAGTGGGGGGGACATATGAATACCCGAAGACCGGCCTGCCCGCCCGCGTTTTGAGCCTTCGCCCGTGGATGTACTCCCACAACCCGAGCGAGGCGCCGCGCTCGATTTCCGGCTCGGCCGAACGGGGATCGTCGTTGCCGAGAATCAGATACACCCCGGGGTAGTCCGCACCCAGCTCCTCCCTGAGCTTCGAGAATGCCGGCACGAGGTGTCTGCGCGATGAATTCCTCCGGAGAGTGTTGTCCGCCCGCGAGCCTGGCAAGGTGCGAGGGAAGGAGGTCGCCCCCGAGGAAAACCGCGGCCGGCCGTTCCGCGAGAACGCGTGAGATGAGTTTGTCGTATTTTTCCACACTGCCGTGAAGATCGGTCACGAACATGGAACGTTCGCCGTTTCCGGTGGATATTTTTTTGTTTGCGTGGGCGGTCAGTCATTCGAAGCTACCGGTGTAGTACCGGCAATATACTGATTTCAGGAGACGAAAATTAAAATTTTCTAATAATGCCGCCATCTCGGCGCGAATTTTTCGTGAAAATTCCCGCCACTTCGCAATCGAATCGGCTCGTTGACGTGCATCACACGCCGTGTTGTACCTCTACCCTTGCCGGATGTACCTTGTGCAAGCATGGGGATGTCTGGTTATTTCCGTGCGAGTTAAAAAAATATGTGGCATATCGGGGAAAATTTATGTTACTTAAATTTCGTTCAGGCTGTTCCCGCTCGGGTAATTTCCAAACTCGCACATCACGGAAGGATGTTCTTATGAATCGATCACGATTTATACCGGTATTTTAATCCCGGCTTTTGTTCTCACGTTGTTGCTCATGCTCCCCGCCGTCTCGAGTTCCCAGACCAAGATCGTTCACAACGACGTACCGCTTTTCATGAGCGGAGCGAACGTGGCCTGGATAAGCTTTGGGAGGGACATCGGCCCGGGAAACACGAATTTCACCAGATTTGCTGAATATTTCGACTCGGTAAGGGCGAACGGTGGCAACTCCATGCGCCTGTGGCTCCACACGAACGGTACCGTCACCCCCGAGTTCGACGGCAACCGTCTCGTCATCGGGCCGGGCGCGAACGCCATCGCCGACCTCCGGCAGATACTCGATCTCGCGTGGGAGCGTCGCGTCGTCCTGCTCCTGTGCCTCTGGTCGTTCGACATGACCGGGACGCAGTACGGCCAGGCGAACGCCGAGCGGTCGCAATTCCTGCTCTCCGACAGCGCCGCGCGCGCGTCGTACATGGAATACGGGCTGAAACCGATGGTCGAGGCGCTCAGGGGCCATCCCGGCATCATGGCCTGGGAAGTCTTCAACGAAGCCGAAGGAATGAGCAGCGAGCACGGATGGAGCGGTTACCTCCGTGTCCCGATGCGGACCATCCAGGCGTTCGTCAACCAGGTGGCCGGCACGGTGCACAGGGCCGATCCCGACGCGAAGGTGACCACCGGCGCCGTCGGATTCCTGGCGCAGTCCGACAGGACCGGCGACCGAGAAGAGCATGCCGCTGGAGCAGCGCCTGGCGTCGATGACGATCGAGGAAAAGACGGCGATCGAAACGGCGTTCGAGGAGCACTACGGATTCAAACAGTCCGCCGAGGCGATCCTCTCAACCTTCAGCGTCGCGGCCAACACCAATTATTACCGCAACGACCGGTTGATCGACGCGGGCGGCGATCCCGACGGGACGCTCGACTTCTACCAGGTGCACTACTATTCGTGGGCGGGGACGTGCGCCTCGCCGTTCCACCATCCGTTCTCCTACTGGAACCTCGACAAACCGCTCCTGGTCGGCGAGTTCTACGCCCAGGACCAGTTCGGCGTCCCCCAGGAGGACCTCTACAGGAACCTCATCGACAACGGCTACGCCGGCGGGATGACCTGGCAGTGGATCAACGGCACGCAGCAGGCGCGCACGAAAGAAATTTTCCAGGACCTCCTCGACGCGTATCCGGCCGATGTGATCGTCGAACAGGTGCCGGGGACGATCTTCAAGTTCGAGGCGTCCGACGACGTGGTCGAGATAGGGCAGCCGGTCACGATCTCGTGGAGCGTCGCGTACGGGTCCGTCGTGACGCTGAACAACGTGCCCGTGGCGAACCAGGGCGACACCGTCCTCCATCCGACCGCCCCTACCGACTACGTGCTCGAAACGACGGGCGACGTGAACAGCTCGCAGACGATCACCGTCAACGCGGTGGTCGCCGACGTGGGCGAGCCGACCGGCGTCCTGCCGGCGCAGTACGGTCTCGCGCAGAACTATCCGAACCCCTTCAACCCGTCGACGACGATCGTCTACCAGGTCCCCGAACACGCGTTCGTGCGCTTGAACGTCTACGACGTGCTGGGGCGTGAAGTCGCCACGCTGGTGAACGAAGAAGTGCCCGCGGGAGAATACGCGCTGCAGTGGGACGCTTCGGCGATGATGACCGGCGTGTACTACTACCGGATCCAGGCGGGAAATTACACCGAAACCAGGAAGTTGCTGCTGATGCGCTGAACTGAAACTATCGGGTAAGACGAAGCCCCGGCCGGAAACGGTCGGGGCTTCTTTTTTCGTGCGCCCAGAGGGAGTCGAACCCCCAACCCTCAGCTCCGAAGGCTGATGCTCTATCCAGTTGAGCTATGGGCGCGTGGAATGTGCGCTGATTTTAACGGGTTCTGACGGATCGGATCGTCAGGTTCCTCAGTTTCTCTCCGATTTTGGTGACACTTTTGGTGACACCTTCGCACTGTCAACGAGATGTTCCTCCATCCCTCATACCACTACCCCGGGAGTGCTTGCCAGGCAGGAGGTTTGACCATCACGAATTACGGGGTTTGGATGATTGAAGGCCCGGTAATTTAACAATATTTGGTTCGTCACGCAAGAAGGGCCAAGACTCGGTAGTGGGTCAGTTTGATCCGGCGGGGTTTTTCTTTTTAGTGGGGGTTGGAAGTAGTTTTTTGAATGGATATGGACGTGGGGCGGTTATCAGAAGCATTAAGAGATGACTCATATTTAGAGTAGCCTTCTCTAGTTTGTCAGCTAAGTCCTTTAAACGATCTGGGGATACATTGGCAATTGGTTCCTCGTCTAAAGTCAGAACATATTCATCCATATCCAGCTTTACCCTTTTCCCCTCGCCCGACCAATCCTTTGGATACCAAACGGAATGGACATATCTATTCCGCTGTTTAATGAGTCCGGATATTTCCCCCAGTTCCTTGATAAATAACTCAAACAGCTTCTTGTGTAGAGTGTATTTAAGGAGTGGCTTAAGGGATTTGATAATATTGCCAACGGTCATATCCTTGGTCAGCATGAGACCAAATTTTCTATGGCGACGATTAATAAGTTCCGCCACCATTACCCTAGACTGCATTTCAATGTCTGAGACATAGGTAGTAATTCTACCAATTGCTAGATAATGCTTATCCGAGAGAGGTTTTTGAGCCATGGCCAAGAAAAATGAAGTGTGCGTTGAGTCCGCTTATAGGGAATTTGTCCGATATATGGAAAGCCACATCCCAGGGCATGGGGAGATGGATTGGGAGACTGAGAATAGGCTCATCGAAACCCTGAAAAGGTTTGTTGCCTCTTTGAAAAAATCGGCCAAATGATTACTTTTTTCTCCCCATTTCAATGAACGGAATATAGCAAACCACTCAATAAAAAGGCCCATAGGTGCTTGAACACCCATGAGCCTCAACAATCACAACCCGCTTTGACCGAGTTGCGATCTTACCCCTCAAGGCAAGACTCCTCTCTACGATGCCATTCTTTGCTCAGAAACCCCCTCTCAGCTCGTGTTTCCTGGACGATCTCCCCGCGACCCTACCATAGACACCCCCTGTGGATCGTTTCGGTAAAATTCGTACATTCAGGGGGGGATATCTGCGTATCATGGCTCAGCAACGAGCTCCTGTCTTATCATGCTTTTCTTGTGTTGAATTCGATTTTCAATATGCTGATCCGTCTAAACTAATTTAGCCCGCGAATCGAGTCATAAAATTGAGGGTGATATCCATTCGTAATATTGTACTTCTTGTATTGTTCCTTTTACTCGGCAACGATGACACATCAGCCGGGTTGAGACGATTGTGTAAGGTCTACTACGATACTGAAGATGGTTGGTCCCAAGGCTACGTTATGGAGGTCCAGTTTGCGACTGGTTCCGAGTTGAACAAAGCAACAAGTTCATTTTCTTATCAGTCGTTTAGCAACTATTGCCTCATCTGGTTTGATAAAGGTGAGGTGGCTATTCTCAGGATCAACTCCTTTCTGATACGTTCAAGTGACGAATTCACGAGAAGCGACTTCCAAACATTATTTATGATTAGTTCTGAGATTCGTTGTACTCAAGTCAATTCACCGTCACCACGATCTTGGAAGGTGCGGGCGAAAGAATTTATTAATTTTATCGATCCACGGGAACAGTGACTACTTCGCGGTCTAACAACTCACTCAAGCTGACATTTCCTGTTGTTGGTGATGCGGCGCGGCTTAGCTCTGTCCGTTAGGTTGCGGTCTGAAAGGAGATAATTTTTTATGGCAGAAACAGGTTCCCAGTCCATTGTCGCCTCTGGTCTTCCGAACCCTACGCGAAACCCGCGTCAAGTCTTCGTAGCCTACCCTTATACGTTGTACCCAACGGCAGATTACCGGCGACCTTTTGGCGAACTCGCAAAGGCGTTCGACGTTACCATCGTTTTTGCTGATGAGAGGATTACTACTCTTCACATTTTGCAGAAAATCGCAGATTACATTCGATCATCTCGTTTTGGGATTTATGACATCTCTGGTTGGAATGCGAATGTGACCCTGGAGTTGGGACTTGCTTATGGACTAAATGAGAAGGCCTATATTCTAGCTAATCCCGACAAGCACGCTGCTGGAGATGTCCCCGCTGATCTGCGTGGGCTCGATCGGCTTCAGTATCGTTCATTTGCCGAATTACAATCCTCGATCGAGAAAATCCTATCCCAAGAGTATCCCATTAAAACAACACATGACGTCGAAGGCCAATTGACGAACCTGCGTGCCCAAGCTCACCGGGTCGTTCGAGAATCTGAGGGATTGAAGATTGATGACATCGCCTCTTTATTAGGAGTATCGGTAAATGTTGCCAAGGTGATTGTTCATCCGCTTGTTGGGAGGGAGCTTCGCACCGAAGGGGAACGGAGAGGCACAAGGTATTACTCCGCAACCTAACAACACGCTCAAGCTGTCGCCACCCAGGAGGGATAAATTTCCTGTGATGGTATCGGTCTCGGTTTATTTTTTGGATTTTTCCCTTGACTTCTGACACGCGCGATATTATATTTAGAACGAAGATTTAAAACAGGGTGACCCGTCGTACGGGTTCCTGCCCACCCAGATTGAAGATCTTCCAATCACTCCTCCGCTGTCCTGGTACTGTCCTGCTACTGTCCTGGTTAACTAACCAGTTTTTGAGAGGGACCCCCGTCCCTCCAAAGCCCTTTTCATTTTTTGAAAGGAGGGCACTATGGCCAAAAACACGCCATTACGTGCCATTCGTGAGAAGTGTCGGGACTGTTGCGTCGGCGACCTCACTGAGATCCGGTTGTGCGAAATCGTTGATTGCGCCCTGCATCCGTTCCGTTTTGGTTCTAATCCATCGAGAAAGGGAATAGGCGGCTCAACAGCCAAACTCGCGGATCATTTAAGTGAGGAGGGTATTGTGGATCTTCCACCGGAGTTCGACGAAGAACCCCCCACTCAGCGCGAGAAAATTCGGCAAAAGACTTACGCTGATAGGTCTCCCCGGAAGGAGGTGGCAAATGGGCGCTGATTACAAGATCGATCCTCGGACCGGGCTCGTATCATCCGAAATCGAGAGAATCAGCACCCGGTGTGCCTTTTGCAGGGCGAGGATTGAAGTACCGCATCGTCGGGGAAGGCGGATCAAGCCGAGATACTATTGTGACGACGGCTGCCGGATGAATTATGGTATCCTACACGATCCGAAGCACCCAAGGTTCGCCGAGATCAGGGGGCGATACGCGGAACGGAGGAGACCACAATGACCGAGGTAAATAGTGCCCTGGAGTCACCTGGGGGGGTCAGTGATGGTGAAATAACGCCTCCTGCTGGGGTGGTGGCCGAGAGGGTACGCCTACCGGAGCCCCAAGTGAGGTCGCGGTACTTGGAAGCAGATATCCTCGGTGTCAAGATCGCCAGAATGTACTCCAACATGAACGAGGAGCCGTATTTCACCGTGGTCGGGGAGTTCGACGGCTACGATGTGTGCAGCGTCGATGGGAGTCACCGTATAGAGGTCAAGTCGGAGACGACATCGAGGCGCACCGGGAACGCGGCCCTGGAGCTCTGGAATACGGAGCTCGACCGTCCATCCGGAATACTCGGGACGACCGCTGATACCTGGCTTCACATCGTCGAGGAGGCTGGAAAGTGGACGGGGTACGAATTCGACATCGGTATTATCCGTCGAATCGCGCGTCGAATACGGCGAGGTGAAGAGCAACGGACGGAATGCCCTGTGCAAGATCGTCCCCCTCGACATCTTCCGTCGATTTGCTCGGCGAGTGATCGATATGACGGAACTAATGGATCACAAACGATGATGAGTTTTTTTAAACAACCTCCCGGATGGTCAAAATGACTGGCCGGGGTTTTCAATCAACAAACACCTCCGCGTTCACGCCATCCTCGAACGATGGGTTGGAGCGGGGGAAAAAGGAGAGGTCATGAAACAGCAAGAAGAAGCGAAACAGGCGGCGGTTCAACCAACGATCACCGGGGAAGAGCTCGAAAAACTAGAGCGCCCAGGTGAAAGTGTCTTGGTCGATATCCCAGACACGAAGGTCCTGAACTACGCTCAGGATTTTCTCGACGGGCAGCTATACTACGGGTTCCACGTTCCAAAGGGGATGTTTTTTATCAATTCGTCCCGCGAGATCTTCTCTCCGGCAGGAATGAGTGAGATGCGGTTTTGAGCTACCGGAAGGTCCTGAGTATTTAAAAATTTGTAATCTTAATCCCTCTACAGCCCGGGACTACTTCTTGAAGAAGCGAGGCGTAGACCCAGGGGGACTCCTCAAGGGAATAGAGGGTTATCTCAGGAGGTTTATCGTGTTCGAACACCCGCTCATGGCGCCGTTCCTCGCACTTTACACGATGAGCACCTACGTCTTCCAAGTCTATAGGGCATTCCCGTACATCCACCTGACTGGGGAGAGGGGTTCGGGGAAGACTACCGTCCTCGACGTCTTGAAGCCTTTGGTTTTCAACGGCCTCCAGATCGTCAATCCCACTCAGGCGGTTCTCTTCCGGATGGTCGAGAATTCCTCGCCCACGTTGCTAATCGATGAAGCAGAACGGTTTCGTGGCAAGGAAGCTGACAAATCACCGATCATGGAGGTGCTGCGGTCGGGTTACAGGTGCGGGGGGGTTGTCATGCGGTGTAAACCTCCACACTTCCAGGAGATTCTGGAATACCGGACATACGGACCGAAGATGTTCGCCTCCATCAACGAGATCGACCCGGTGCTGCGTGACAGATCAATCCTGATCCGCATGCGTCGGAAAACCAAGAAAGACCGAGCAGTGGCATACATCGACGATGCGAAGAATACTGGCTACGCCACGAGACTCCGTGATGCGTGCTATCTGTTCGCGCTCCAGTACGCTCCTGGCTTACGGGCAGAGTACGAGACCGGTTGTGTCAAAGTTCCGGGCCTGGAGGACATGGATGGTCGAGTACGCGAGCTCTACACGCCGATCATGAACCTTGCCTGTCTTATCGACCGGCAACGAGGTGATGAGGAATTTGGCTTGTCGCTGACGATGAGGGATGTGGCGGAGCATTGCCTTCAGGCGAAGGCGGAAGAGGACCACATTGACGACGACGATTTCGACATTGTCCTGAAGTTCAGGGAGCTTGTAGGCAAGGGGGCCTTCGAACCCGTCAAGGAGGAAAATGGCACGATATATTTCGAGACGGAGACGGTGTATCTGAAAATTCTCGAAGGCATGAAGAGCGAGAAAATATCGAAAACGAGACTCTCGCGAGCTCTGAAGCGGAACGGCATCCGGTGTGAACCCTTTTATCACGAAGGGGCGACGAGGCGCGGGTATCTCGTTGACGCGAAGCCGGTACCGCCACGAGCCGGCGGGAAGCCCCTAGCGACTGAAGAAGCCTTTAAACAAAAGTGTAAGGTCGAAACCGGCGAAACTGAGGTGCATGAATGATTTCTTACACTTACACTTTTTTCCCAACCATTGAAGGAGGGAGGTCCACTGGGATAATGTCTAGAGCCAAACTAATATTTAATTAAAATATTAAGGTTTAGAGGGGGAGGGGACCAGACACGGTGATCCTCTCCCCTTCCATACCCTCCAGCGAAGTGTAATTCTGTAATGTGTAAGACGTCAAATCCAGAAACCTGTCCGGTTCTACGGTGGTAAAAAAAGCCCCACTCCCCGTTAATGGGGGGTGGGGCTTTGTGTTCCTGGTCAGAAGTGATCCACCGCGACGATTGCGGTCTCCCGTTCCTGAATAGGAATGGCGAGGTCCGCTGCGTAGTTCCGAGGATATCCCTTCGTCAGTGACCGCTTGAACCGGGCTGCCAGACTCTCGGGCGTCTCCTCGGTCCCGGCGATCTGGTTCCAGTCCCAGTAGCGCGGCTTGCCGTTATCCTTTCTGCCGCAGACGTAGGAAAGCCGCAGGAACTCCTTCCCGATGAGGCTTTCGAGTGCCGCAGGAGGGATCCGGTTATCCGGATCGAGATCCCCGGTGTATCCGAGGCGCGATAGCGCATC
>CAVRTZ010000019.1:0-7311 GCA_963724215.1 uncultured Ignavibacteria bacterium | reverse complement strand
TGAGAGCGCCAAACCCAGGATGGACGCGACGTCGAACGTGTTGCTGATGACTCCTGATATTTCATGCAGGGTGAGCAGCTGGTTCGCCCGGTCCCTGAGTTCTCTTTCCCGTGGCCTTCAGCGCCGTAATGTCCGTGTGGCTGAAGACGAATCCCTCGGCCCTGTCCCCGTCCTTGAGTGTGTTGACCGTCAGGCGGGTCGTCAGGCCCCCTCCCGGTCCGGCGATCGCGATCTCCTCGGTAAAGTGCGGACCGGGACCGGACCCCGCCCGATCGAAGGCGCGCTGTATCGCCTCCCTCAGGGGGGACACCGGCAGGAGGTCGAGGATGTTCATCCCCTCGAGGGTCCCGGGTCCGGCGCCGGAGACCGCGCGCAGAAACGCCACGCCCGCCCGGTTGATCCGGGTGATGGCGCGCCCGGCGTCGACGGTGTAGACCGGGCTGTCGATTGAATCGAGCAGGTTCCTGACATACGTCGAGTCCGACACGACCTGCCGGAACAACCGGAGCCGCCCGATGATCCCGCCGAGCTGCCTGGCGAGCGGCCGCAGTATCGCCAGGTGGTCCTCGCCGTACGCATGGGGATCACGGCACGTGACGACCAGGATCGCGGGCGCGCTCCGGCCGTCTTCGATCGGGACCACGACCGCGGACCTGAACCGCCCTCCCATGCCCCCCCACCCCGCCGTCCGGGGGTCATGGAGCAGGTCGGGGATGATCTCGTCGGCGTACGGGCCCCCTCCCCCCGGACGAAGCGCGACCGCGAGGGACAGGATATCACCGGATTCGATCACTTCGCCGTCGAACGCGACCGCCTGTGAAAACGTGTCCCCGGGGCCGTCGGGTGAAATGGTCATGAGGGCGTGGGCGGGCATGAGCCGGATCACCTCGTCGGCGAGGGTCCTGAAAATCTCGGCGAAGTCGGTCGAACTGTTGGCCAGCGTGATGATCCTGTTGATCATTTCAATCTGGTTGTTCCTCGTCTCCACGTCGTGCGTGAGCCGGACACGATCCGAGATGTCGCGCGCGATGTTCAGCATGGCGACCGGCTCCCCCATCGAATTCCTGATCAGCGTGGTGTTCAGGCTCATCTCGACCTCTTCCCCGCTGCTCGCGACCCAGGTGACGTCGAAATCGTGCAGCCACTGCTGCTCCCTGATCCTCTCTATCCACACCATGAAACGGCTCATGTCCCGTTCGACGAGCCACGGGTAGGGGAACTCCTGGCCGACGATGCGGCTCCTCGGGTATCTCATCACCTTGAGGAAGGCCTGGTTCACCTCGACGACCCTCCCCCCGAGGTCGGTGATCATCATGGCGTCGTCCATGGCGTTGATCACGTTGAGGAGGATTTTTTCGGACTGCAGGAGGTGGTCGAGTTCCGCCTGCCGCGCCGTGACGTCGGTGTAGCGGAGGAGGAATCCCGGCCCCGCGTCACCCCGCCCCGGCACCGGCACCAGGAACACTTCATACCAGGTCATGGCCTGGGCCGGCGACTCGACGAGACCGAGCCTCGAGGGTTTTCGCGACGAGACGGCCAGCTGGAGGCCGTCGGCGCCGAGCGACGGCGGAAGGGGCGCGAACTCCTTCGCGTTCCTCCCGAGCGCGTCGACCCTCGCCACGCCCGTGAGCAGTTCCATGATGGAGTTCCACTCCACGCACGCTGCGCCGTCATCGAACACCGCGACTCCGTCGGGCAGGGCATCCTGGACGGAGCGCAGGATCGTGTGCTCGGTCATCACCGAGCGCATTTTCTCCCGGTCCTCGGTGACGTCGGAGAGGATCCCCGTGAACCCCGTGACGTTCCCCTCCTGGTCCCGCATGACCGACACCGAGTCGCGCATCCACCGGAACGCGGCCTTCGCCTTCGGCCTTACGCGGTACTCGCGGACGAAACCCGGACCGAGCGTGGCCGAACCCGTGACCCTCTCCAGGTAGATTTTTTTGTCCTCCTCGTGAATGAGGGAGAGGAACAACGACCGGTTCCGGTCGAAGTCGCGGGGGGTGTAACCGAGGATCCCGGTGACGGCGGCATCGACCGTGAGGAGGGTCCCGTCGGGACCGGACGTGTAAACGATCCCGGAGAGCGAGCCCACGACGGTGTGGAGACGGTGTTCCGATTCCCTGACCGCGGCCAGTTTCCGGGCATTCACCATCGCATTCCCGAGCTGGCGGCCGAGGGTGGTCAGTGTCCCGAGCGACACCGGGTCGGCTTTCCGGACGTCGAGCGAGATCCCCAGGATGAAACCGATCGGGGCCTCCCCGTGGATCAGCGGGACGAGCGAGATCTGGGTGATCCGGTGTTCGCGGAAGACCGTCCGGTAGGGAAGGTAACTCGGGAATTTGTCGAGCGAAAAAACATGGCTCTCGAGCGTCTTCGAGAGATACCCGCCGAGGCCCTCCGTCGCCGGGAGGACACCGATCGTCTCCAGGAGTTTTTTCGGGAGGTGCCTGGCGTAGACGGAGGTAAACGTTTTCGACGCCGGGTCGAGCATGTAAACCGAGCCGCCCGACCAGCCGAGGACTTCGAGCGATCGGTCGAGGGCGATATGGACCAGCTTCCCGAACTCGAGCGTGCCCGTCGCGGCTTCCAGGATCGACTTGATCCGTTCCGTCCCCTCCTGCATGCCGGAGAGCCGGGCCTCCTCGGTCCTCCGTTCTGTCACGTCCTCGAATTCCATGAGGATGCCGGCGTCCGGGACGCCTTGGATCTTCCGGAGGGTGAGCCGGACGCCGAGCCGGCGCCCCTCCGACGAGACGATCGTCGCGTCGATCCCTTGGACGTCGTGCCGCGAGGCCAGGAACTTCGTGAGCGCCGCGTCGACACCCTCCCGTTCCTCCGGGGGCACGAGGTCGGTGAGTGTCCTCCCGCGAAATTTTTCAGCCTCCCCGGGGCCGATCAACTCGACGCACGGTGGATTGCAGTACACGAGCGTTTTCCCCTGGAGCAGGGCGACCGGCCGCGAAATTTGCTCGGCGATGGTCCTGAACCGCCGGTCGTTCTCCTCGAGCGATGCGATCCTCGAGGCGAATTCCGATATATCTTCGACGGCGAGTGCGCACTGGCCGGCGCTCCCCTCTCCGGCGGGCGCGATCGATATCCTGACGGGAAGTTCGGAGCCGTCAGAACGCAGGAGATGTCCCCGGATGGTCACCCGGTCCCCCGCCGGGAGGACGGCGTCCATCCCCTCCCTCAGGAGCCTGAGCGTCCTGGGCGGGAACGCCGAAGGAAGGGGCAGCGTCCCCGTCCACCCGGTCGCCGCGCCCCTGAGCCTCGAGAATGCCGTGTTGACACCGATGAGCTTCTTCCGGTCGGCGTAGCAAAGCGGGAGCGGGTTACCGCCGAAGAGCGTATCGACCTGCCGCTGCAGGTCGCGGAGCCTGCGGTCCAACTCGACGTTCGAACGATTTTCTTCAACGATGAAGAGCGTCAAATCGCCCTCGACCGCTATCGAGCGCACCCGGATCGGGACGGAGGACCCGCGGGCGGAAACGGCCCCGAACGTCGCAGTCGGATTGAGGTTTTTTTTCGATCTCGCGATGAACCGCAGGAGTGGCCATCGCTGGCCGGGGTGCAGGAAGGTTTCCACCGGTGCGAGCTCCGCATCGGGGGCGATGATTCCGAGCAATTTTCGCAGGTGGTCATTGACGACCCGAAATGAACCCTCGAGGTCCGCAACGACCAATCCGAACGGCGCCCCGGCCAGTGGACCGCCAAGGATTCGCGCGGCGATCTCTCCCCGGTTGAAAAAGTCCGCACGGATTTTCCCCCCACCTGACGCCTGAAAATCAGAAATCGGCATCAGACGACGGCCCCTCCCGCTTCCCCTTCCGGACATGCGGAAACCGAAGGGCGCGGGTGGACCGGTCCGGAACCTCCCCTCCATTCGGACAGGTGTCAGGAGGAGGTCGCCCGAATGGGTGGAGAGATCGACGCACAATGACGCGGACTCCGTCAACATCGCCAGGGCAGACGGCCCGAACGAACCCCGAACGGCGGTGGTTGTAAGAAATGCCTTCTTTTTCGCGACGAGAGCGCACATCGTCTTGAATAACCGGATCAGCTTGCCCCCTCCGTCAAGGAGTTCTTTCCAATCGTCCAGATCATCGAGGAGCAGGATTTCCCCGGTCTTCAGCTCTTTCAGGCGTCCGGAAACCCATCGGAGTGCCGACTCCGGACGACGACGGGCTGACGCCGGAAGCTGGACTCTACGGCAGGCGATACCGGTTAGCAGGAAATCCCGTGAACCGGTGAAATTGATATAAAAGACGGGGAGATCATGCAGCCGGGCATGGCTTAAAACGTTTCGGAGGAGTGGTTGTGATTCGCCGCGGGCGCCCTGGAGAACGAGGAGGGAATCGCCATCACGGATACCCCCCAGGTATCGGTCGAATTCAGGCGACCCGGTTGAGAACAAACGTCGCATCCTTAAAATCTGCAAAAAATCACACCAATGTAAGGATTATCCAACGGCTCCGCAAGAGATGGAGGGGCTGAAAATAAAAAAGGCGCCCCGGAGACCGGGACGCCTTTTTGGAAAAGGATGCTATTAACGCAGATAGAGGTTGAGCGCGACTGCCCAGGACGAAATACCGAAACCGGTCAGTGAAGGACCATCGGTCGTCGTTGTGCCGTTGTCACTCGAGGAGGACGAACTCGCGTACATGAAACCGTATTCGGCGCTGAAACCGACCTGGTCCCACGGCGTCCACGTTGCTCCAACCACGACACCAGCGCCAAAATCCGTATAGTCAACGGATGTCGACTGCACGGCGCCCGTGGGCGGAGTGTAATCCTGCGAGTTGGAGGCCATTCCATACATGACCTGGGGACCCCAGTAGCCGGAAACGTTCCCTTCGTTCATGAAATTCCAGAGAAGAGCGGGTTGGATTCCGAAGAACATCACGGTGTTATCCTGCTCGTCACCGGTAACGATGACATCCTTCTGGTTGATATTTGCGTTGGCGAACCCCAGACCCAGACGGAGGAACATATCGTCCTGGATGTAGTACGAGGCACCGAAGCCGAAAATTTGGTCCAGATCAGCGGTGGCCGAGGGCGCACCAGTGACACCAAAATTTCCGAGGCCATTGATCGTGAAGTTCAGCGACATCGTTCCCTGCTTCATCTCGCCAGCGCTCATCACGCCGACCGCGAGCAGCAGAACCACCGCAACCAAAAGCAGTCTTTTCATTTGAATCCCTCTATGTTATTGAGATATTGTGAATTATTACAAATTGACACATTTCCTCATTTATTACTCATCCTCAATTCGTCCCCGGGACGTTAGAAAATGAACGGTGAGATTATACCAAAATTTAAAGTGTTTGTCAAGTTGTTTTTTGGGATTAAATCAAGTGAGTCCGATAAGTCCTAAAAATGGCTCAAACTTAGCAAAATCGCTGTTTTTTACGGGCACGATCGGGGGATCTGAGTGTGGGTGGGGACACCCCCCCTTCCCTGCGGTCAGGATAGGGGGATTTGACCTGGGGGGGATGAGAATGGTCGCCGGACCGGGTCCGGAGGGGGGTTCGGTTTCCTGATTTACTCCTTCAGGAGGGCCCGGGCGATAACGAGATGCTGGATTTCTGAAGTGCCTTCGTAGATTTCAGTGATTTTCGCGTCACGGAGATACCGCTCGACGAGATATTCACGCACATATCCGTATCCGCCGTGGATCTGGATCGCCTCGAGGGCGCATTCAACGGAGATTTTCGAAGCGAACAGCTTCGCCATCGCAGCCTGCTTACCGTATGGTTTCCCTTCCTGTTTCAATAATGCCGCCTTCAATATCAGGAGTTGTGCGGCATCGACCTTGGTGGCCATTTCAGCCAGTTTGAACTGGATGGCCTGGAAGTCGAAAATAGGGCGTTCGAAGGCCTTCCGCTCGCGGGAATAGCGGAGGGCCGCGGTCAAAGAGGCATCGGCGATCCCGTATGCCTGGGCTGCGATCCCCACCCGTCCACCGTCGAGCGTTTTCATCGCGAATTTAAACCCGAATCCTTCCTCGCCGATACGGTTCTCTGCCGGGACCCGGCAATCCTGGAAGGAGAGCGAAACTGTGTCGGAGCTCCTGATGCCGAGTTTTTTCTCCTTTTTGGCGATCGAAAACCCCGGGGTGCCCTTTTCGACGATAAATGTGCTTATCCCGTGGGGACCCTTCGATTTGTCGGTCGTGGCCATGACGAGGACGTAATCGGCCGTCGATCCGTTGGTGATCCAGTTTTTTGTACCGTTCAGCAGGTAGTGGTCGCCGGAACGGGTGGCCGTGGTCCTCTGGTTTGAGGCATCGCTCCCCGCCTCGGGCTCGGAGAGTGCGAACGCCCCGAGGGCCTTTCCACAGGCGAGGGGTGTGAGGTACTTCTCTTTCTGGAATTCGTTCGCCCACTCGTTGATCCCGAAGCAAACGAGGGAGTTGTTGACCGACATGATGACGCCGCAGGATGCGTCGACCTTCGAAATCTCTTCGAGGGCCAGGATATAACTGACCATATCGAGCCCCGCCCCGCCGTACTTTTCAGGGACCATCATCCCCATGAAGCCAAGGTCCCCCAGCTTCTTCACGGCATCGTGGGGGAACTCCTCCTTTTCATCGCGCTCGATGGAATTGGGGGCGAGTTCGTCCTCCGCGAATTTCTTCGCGGTATCCCTTATCATCAGGTGGGTTTCAGTGAAATCGAAATTCATTGCGATTTAATGAGAAAGCTGTTCAGGAATAGGTATAGAAGCCCCTGCCGGATTTCTTGCCGAGGCGTCCGTCGGCGACCATTTTTTTTAGGAGGGGGCACGGCCGGTACTTGGGGTCTCCGAGTCCTTCGTGGAGCACGTTCATGATCGCCAGGCAGACGTCCAGGCCGATGAAATCGGCCAGTGTGAGGGGGCCCATCGGATGGTTCATGCCGAGTTTCATCACGGTGTCGATCGATTCCGGTGTCGCCACCCCCTCCATGACGCAATAGATCGCCTCGTTGATCATGGGCAGGAGCACCCGGTTGGAGATAAATCCCGGGTAGTCGTTCACCTCGACGGGTGTCTTCTCGAGGCTCCGCGCCACCGCCAGGACGGCCGCGGTCGTCGCATCGTCGGTGGACAGTCCCCGTATCACCTCCACGAGTTTCATCACGGGGACCGGGTTCATGAAATGCATGCCGATCACCCGGTTGGCCCGCCCGGTCACGGCCGCGATCTCCGTGATGGAGATGGATGACGTGTTCGAAGCCAGGATGGCGTCGGGGGGCGCGGCCGCCGCGATGTCGCGGAAGATCCCCATCCTGATCTCCCGGTTTTCCGTCGCCGCCTCGATCACCAGGT
>CAVRTZ010000018.1:0-10222 GCA_963724215.1 uncultured Ignavibacteria bacterium | reverse complement strand
CGAACCCGACTTGTTCCAGGCCCCTGGCAACGTTCATCGCTTCCGCCCCGCGAGAGGCCCCGTCCCGTTTCCGGGGGCCCGCCCCGACGCTCCTCACTTCCCCTGGTCGGACGAATGGATGCGTTCGATGATCCGGTTGATCTTGTCGACCCGCTCCATCGTTTCGTCCAGGTAAAAGTGGATTTCCGGCGTGAACTTGATCCGGATGTTCGACCCGAGGTATGACCGGATCGATTTCTTGTCCAGCTCGAGCTGCTTCATCGTGGCCTTTTTCCGGGCGTCGTCCCCGAGGATGCTCACGTACACCTTCGCGATCCTCAGGTCCGGGGTCACGTGCACCTCGGTGACGGTGACCAGGCCGTACTGCGACGCCTGGTACTTCTGCGCGAGCGAGCGTCCCGAGCTCTTCCCGTATCAACGAGGCCACCCTGTCGGTCCTGAGGGTCATGCTCCCGCCTCAACCCAGCTTTCTCGGGTTTCGACGATCTTGTAGGCCTCGATCGTGTCGCCGACCTTGATATCGTTGAAGTCCTCAAGGCCGATGCCGCACTCGAAACCCGTCTCGACTTCGCGCACGTCGTCCTTGAATCGCTTCAGCGAGGCGATCCGTCCCGTCGAACACGACCATGCCGTCGCGGATGAGCCGGACCTTGTTGCCGCGGCGGATCTTCCCGTCCTGCACGTAGCAGCCGGCGACCGTGCCGATCTTCGGGACCTTGAACGTTTCGCGCACCTCGACGGTCGCCGTCTCCTCTTCCTTCAGCGGGGTGAGGAGTCCCTCCAGGGCCTTGCGGACGTCCTCGATCGCGTCGTAGATGATGTTGTAGTGACGGATGTCGACCTTTTCCTGTTCGGCGAGCTTCGCGGGCGTTGAGGTTCGGCCTGCACGTGGAATCCGATGATGATCGCGCTCGAAGCCGCGGCGAGAAGCACATCGCGATTCGGTGATCGCGCCGACCGCCCGGTAGATGACATTGACCCGCACCTCGGCGTGAGTGATCTTCATGAGCGAATCGGCGAGGGCTCCGACGGACCCGTCGACGTCGCCTTTCACGATGACCTTGAGTTCCTTGATCTGGCCGTCCTGGATCTTTTTTGAAAGATCGTCCAGCGTGACGTTCTGGATGAGCGGAAATCCTGTTCCCGTTTCAGTTGTTGTCCGCTTGAGGCTGATCTCCCGCGCTTCGCCTCGTTTTCCGTGACGATGAACGAGTCGCCCGCCTGCGGAATGCCGTCAAAACCGAGAATCTGCACCGGTGTCGACGGCCCGGCCGCCTCGATCTTGTGCCCGCGTTCGTCGTCATCGCCCGGACGCGGCCGCTCTGGACGCCGGCGACGAACGAGTCTCCCACATCGAGCGTGCCCTTCTGGACGAGCACCGTCGCGATGGTGCCCTTGCCGTGGTCGACCCTGGCCTCGATGACGCCGCCCTTCGCGTTCAGTCCGGGCGTTCGCCTTGAGGTCGAGGACGTCCGCCTCCAGGAGGATTTTTTCCAGGAGCAGGTCGACGTTCTTGCCGGTCCTCGCCGAGATTTCCACGCACTGGTATTTGCCGCCCCATTCCTCGACGAGGACGTTTTTCTCGGAGAGCTGCTGACGGATCCGCTCGCGGTTCGCGTCGGCCTTGTCGGTCTTGTTGATGGCGATGATGATCGGCACGTTCGCCGCCTGGGCGTGGCTGATCGCCTCCACCGTCTGCGGCATGACGTTGTCGTCGGCGGCGACCACCAGGACCACGATGTCCGTGAGCTGGGCGCCGCGGGCGCGCATCGCGGTGAAGGCCTCGTGGCCCGGCGTATCGAGGAACGTGATGCGGCGCTCGTTGACCGTCGACCATATAGGCGCCGATGTGCTGGGTGATTCCGCCCGCCTCGCCGGCGACGACGTTGCTGCTGCGGATGTAATCCAGGAGCGATGTTTTCCCGTGGTCGACATGTCCCATGATCGTGACGACGGGGGGCCGAGTGAGATGCTCCGCCTCCTGCGCGTCCGCCTCCATCTCCTTCCTCGGCGATCCCCGAATCGAACCTCACCTGATATCCGAATTCCGTCGAGACGAGCGTGATCGTGTCTTTGTTCAAGCCGCTGGTTGATCGACACCATCAGTCCGAGCTCGATGCACTTCTTGATGATATCGGCCGCGGTGACGCCCATCAGGATTGCAAGCTCGCTGCACGGAAACGAATTCCGTCACCTTCATGATCGACTCTTCCTTCGCCTTCGCTTCCTGTCGCTGCTCCTCGATCATCCTTTTTTCCTTTCGCTTTTCTTGAACGTGGTGCCGGGGGTACGCCACGCTCGACTCGTCCATTTCCGCGAGGGTCCTCTTGATCGCTTCCACCACCTCGACCTTGTCGACCTCGAGGTGCTTGAGTTTTCTTCCGTTTCTTTCCCTTCCTCGACGCGTCTTCCGGCTCTTCGACGGAAGCTTGGCCGTCGGTTTCGGTCCGGATGCGTTTTTTCTTCTTCTTTTTCTTCGCCTCGCTCTCGGCGGCCTCGGCCGCGCCGTCGCGGGTCTTGCCCGTCCCTTCGGCGGCGGCCTCGCGCTTGCGCACATCGTCGAGGTCGATCTTGCCCATCACCTTCAGGCCCATCTTCGGCCCGCGGCGCACCCTGAAACTCTCGGGCTTTTTCTCGGCGGGAGCGTCCGCGGCGGGCGCGGAGTCAGCGGCCGCGGCTTCGATCTCGACCAGCGGGGCGTCCTCCTGGGCCACGGGCGCGGGTTGCTGGACTTCCTCCTGCCCCGCCCCGGCCGCGAGCGCTTCCTCGACCTCCGCGGGGGCGGTGAACTCGGGCTCGGCCGCGACCGGCTTCTCTTCGACGACCGGCTCGGCCGCTTTCCGCCCTTTCTTTTCCTTCAGGGGTTCGGGTTCGACGGGGGCGGTCTTCGCTTCCGCCTTTTTCCGGGATTCCCTGATGCTCTGGATCTTCCGCTGGTGCTTTTCGGCGACCTCCTTGTCCTTCTTGAAATGGGACAGGATGTCGTGCATCATCTCGTCGTCGATCGTGGACATATGGCTCTTCACCGTGTGTCCGCGCTTGGCGAGATACTCGATCAGCGTCTCGTGGGAGATGTTGATCTCTTTGGCGACCTGGTAGATCTTCTTATGTGCGGTCTTAGCGGTCATTGAGTGGTGTCGTTATTCGCTCTCACGTTTCGGTTCCTCGCCCGACCCTTCGGGTGCGGGCGGCCGGGCCGGCTCGTCCTTCCGGTCGGTCGCGGCCTGGTCCGTGGGGGAAACGATGAGATTCCCCTGGAGTCCGTCCTCTTCGATGTCGGCTTCCTCCAGTTCCTTTTCCATCATCGATTTCATCTCGTTGACCTTGTCCTCGGTCAGGCCTTCGATCTGGAGCAGGTCCTCCGCGGGGGCCTCGAGCACGTTCCGCGCGCTGGTATAGCCCTCCTCGATGAGCCGTTCGAGGAGCGGTTCCCCGAGCTCCTCCCTGAATTCCGAGAGGTCCATGTCGTATTCTTCCTCCACACCTTCCTTGATCAGGTTGATCTCGTAGCCGGTGAGGCGCGACGCGAGCCTGATGTTCAACCCGTTCCGGCCGATGACGAGGGACACCTGGTCCTTCTCGACCACGATCGTGGCCTTCTTTTCGGTTTCGTCCAGCTCGATGCTCTTGAGCTTGGCGGGCGCAAGCGAACGCTGCAAATACACCGTGGGGTTCTCGGAGAAATTGACGACGTCGATGTTCTCGTTGTTCAGTTCGCGAACGATCGCGTGGATCCTGACGCCCTTCATCCCGACGCACGCGCCGACCGCGTCGATGCGGTCGTCGTGAGAGATGACGGCGACCTTGGACCGCTCGCCCGCCTCCCTGGCCACGCCCTTGATTTCGATGATGCCGTCGTAGATTTCGGGGATTTCGATTTCGAACAGCTTCGAGAGGAACCCGGGATCGGCCCTCGAAACGATGACGAGGGGGTTCGCGGCCCCTTTCCGGACCTCCTTGACGATCGCCCGGATCGTTTCGCCCTTGCGGTACCGCTCCCTGGCGATCTGCTCCGATTTCGGGAGAATCAGCTCGTTGCGATTGTGGTTGATCAGGATTTCGTTCTTCCTGATCTGGTAAATTTCGCCGACGATGATTTCTCCGACCGTGCTGCTGTATTCGTTATAGACGATCTCTTTCTCGACTTCCTTGATGCGCTGGTTCAGGTTCTGCTTCGCGCTGACGATGAGGCGCCTTCCGAAGCTCTGGAGGTCGACCACCTCGACGTAATCGTCGCCGACGTCGAGCGGTTCGTCCGTCTTCTTCCGGACGGTCGCGAGGTCGATCTGGAGATTGGGGTCGGTGATCTCCCCGACGATTTCCTTCTCGAGGTAAATCTCGATTTCACCCTTGTCCATGTTCACGATGACGTCGAACCTGGCCTCCATTCCGTATTTTTTCCGGACCATCATCGAGAAGACGTCTTCGATGATCCCGACAAGCATGTCCTTGTCGAGGCGCTTTTCCCTCACCATCTGGGAAAACGATTCTACGATTTCCGAATTCATGAATGCCCTGCCTGTTGAAAATCTGTTATGAGTAGAGTGCCCGTCCTACCACCTCGGCTCGATCCTCGCCTCGGCGATCTCGTCGAAGGGTATCTCCCGGTCCGTTCCGGCGGTTTCGCCCTGAACTGTTATCGACCTCTCCCCGGCGGCGGTCAGGATCCCCCGCAGCTGTTGGGTCGATCCGCCCGCCCTGATCTTTACCAGGATCCCCCTGCCGACGTGCTTACCGTACTGCCTGGGGAATTTCAGCGGCCGGTCGAGCCCCGGGGATGAAACGGTAAGTTCATAATTGTCCCCGGTGGTCATCACTGTCGCTTCCAGCTCTTTTTTAAGCGCGCGGCTGATTTCAGCGCAGGTCCCGGCATCGATTCCGACATCGCCATCGACAAAAACCTCGATCACCAGGGCGGTCCTCGGACCGCGGACGATGGCTTCGATGAGGAAAACCCCCTTCTGACCGGTGAATTCTTCCAGGAAGGATTCGATCCTGCCGGCAACCTGGGTCACAAACGTACGATTCAAGACCGCCTCGCGGGGATAACGCTAAAAAAAAAGTCCCATTTGGGACCTTGATACGAGCGCGTAAATATAATGAAGTCCCCCGACAATAGCAAGCGCCATTCGGTGGCTTCTGACGGTGTGCGCCCTATAAATCCGCGATTTTTCGCTGAATATCTTTCCCCTCGTAGGACTCAACTTTACCAAGGAATTTTCGGGGAACCGGGACAGGGTATCCCCCCGTCGGGTGCAACCACACATGGACGGCGCGGTTTTTGGCTATTAATTGTCTGGTTTTATGAATTTCGATAACCCCCTCAAAAACAAAGCTCGAGGTACCGACCATTGATATTTTTGTTCCGACCTCGAGCAGGTCATCGAAACGCGCCGGTCGTATGTAATCGATTTCATTCCTTGCGAGTACCACCCTCGACGTGCGGTTGATGGAAGCCAGGTCGAGATGGTGGCCGATACCCCGAAGGTACTCCACTCTGCCGATCTCGAAATACTCCAGGTAAATGGCATTATGGACGATCCCCTGCCAGTCAACGTGAAAATTCCTCACCCGGAGCCGGGTTTTATGCCTGAATCCCTTCACAACGCCTCCACAATGCGTTTCGCAGCCGTGGCCGCCTCATCCATGGTGACATCAAGGTGCAGGACGGCGCGGACCTGGTTCTCCCGCTCTGGAGTGAGCAGGACGCCGACCCTCGCGAGTAACGTCAAAAAATCATCCCTCGACCGGCCGGTGGCAGTGACATCGAAGATCACCATATTGGTTTCCACCGACCCGGGAGCGGGGGCCAGCTTCCTGCTCTTCTCCAGCTCCGCGGAAAACACCCTCGCTTTTTCATGGTCCTGAGCCAGTTTCGGCAGGTTTTGGGCCAGGGCATATTCCGCGGCCGCCGCGAGGATGCCAGCCTGCCGCATCCCACCCCCGAAGATTTTGCGGTACTTCCTCGCAAGTTCGATCGATTTTTTGTCCGCAACGATCATCGAACCGACCGGGGCGCCGAGGCCCTTCGAAAAACAGACCGAAACGGAATCGGCATACCGCGCGTAGTCCGCATACGAGACGCCCGAGGCGACCGAAGCGTTCCAGATCCTGGCCCCGTCCATATGGAGCCGGATCCCGGCGTCACGCGTGAGGAGCCACAACTCCTTCAGGTCATCGAGGGGATAGACGGCCCCACCCGATCTGCCGTGCGTATTCTCCACGCAGACGAGGCGGGTCCGGGGGAAATAATACACCTCGGGCCGGATCGCCCCGCGGACCCTGCCGGGATCGAGCACCCCGCGTTCGGTCGGGAGCGGCCTTATCTGGACACCGGAGAGCAGGCCCGGGGCTCCGGTCTCGTAGACGACGATATGGGAATCCTCCCCGGCGATGATCTCGTCCCCGGGTTCGGTGGAGAGCTTGACGCAGATCTCGTTCCCCATCGTACCGGTGGGAACGAAGAGGGCGGCTTCCTTGCCGAACATCGCGGCGACAGTGTCCTGCAGCCGGTTGACCGTGGGGTCCTCCCCATAGACGTCGTCCCCCACCTCGGCGTTCTTCATCGCCTCCCGCATCCCCGGAGAGGGCCGGGTGACGGTATCGCTGCGCAGATCGATGGTGCGTGTCATGATTTCTCCATTCTCCTCCTGAAGACCCGATGGATGGTCGTGGCGAAAAACACAAACAGCGAGAGGACGAAACAGGCCTCGGCGAACCAATCGCCGTGCCTCGTATACGGTGTCAGTCCGGTCGGCAGGCCGATCTCCGCCCGGAGCGCCGTCCTGGTGAACATCTCCGTCTCCGTGAGGATCCGGCCGGAGGGATCGACGACGAACGAGATGCCGCCGTTCGCGCACTGGATGATCCATCGCCGGTTTTCAATCGCCCGGAGGACGGCGAATTGACGGTGCTGATACGGACCGGCCGTGTTTCCCCACCAGCTGTCGTTGGTGATCACCGTGAGGAACCTGGCGCCGCGGCGGACGAGGCCCGCCACGTAGCCGGGGTATACAGATTCATAGCAGATGAGGTTCCCGAATTCCGCCGCGCCGCCCCCGCGCATCGGGAGCCGGAAGAGCGCTGTGTCCCTCCCGATCGACCATCCACCGAGCCCGAAATTCCACTGGGCCGCGTTCAGGAAACCGAGGACGTCCGAATACGGGACGCGCTCGGCGAACGGGACCAGGAGGGTCTTCGCGTACTTCTGAACAGTGTCGACCCCGGGCAGGAGGAGAATCGAGCTGTTGAACGTCTCGTACCGGGTTCCGTCGGGCAACATTTTCGATCCCCGCGGCGGTTCCACCGGAGAGGCATAGACGACCATGTCCGGCACGCCGGTCAGCAGCGGCACTCCCTTCCGCGTGACATACGCCTTCAGGGACTCGAACGCCTCCACCCGCGCCGGGGTCAACAGGTAAAACGGGACCGCCGTTTCGGGCCAGATGATCAGGTCCGGTGTGTGGGAGTCGAGGGTCGAGTCGGTCAGACGCACCAGCGTCGTGATCTGGGCGGACGCCTCCCCGCTCCATTTTTCGAACGGATCGATGTCGGGCTGGATGACGGTGGCTGTCAGCCTCCTCTCCCCCCTCGCCGCGGCTGCCGGTTCACCCACCAGCCAGCGTGTTGCGGCGAACGGGACCGCATACAGGGCCAGCGCCGAGAGCGCCAGGACCCACGCCGTTCTCCCGCCGGACTCCCGCGGGCGGGCGGCGGTGAATGCGAAGAGCATGTAGAGGAGGACATTGATCGACGCGAGCCAGAATGAGATGCCGTAGACCCCCGTAACGCTCGCCACCTGGAGCGCGTCCAGGTCATAGGTCTGGGTGTAGCCCAGCGTGAGCCACGGGAAGGAAAGCTGCGTGCTCGCGTGGACATATTCGAACGCGACCCAGACGACCGGGAAGAACAGGACGGATTTCAACCGTCCGATGCTCTTTCGGATCGAATGGAGGACGAGCATCGGGACCGTCATGAAGAGCGGGTGGGCCAGGAGCAGGAGCCCGCCCGAGATCATCAGGTAGGCGTCCTTCCCGTGGATGAATCCACCGGGCCAGTAGAGTGCGATAAGGTTGAAGACAAAGAATGTGGAATAGCAGAGTCGGAACACCGACACCCAGGTCTCGGCCCCGGAAAGGAGGATCAGGAGGGGAACGAAACCGGCCGCGGCGAAGATCCCGGTCTGGAACGGCGGATGCGCGAAACCGAGAAGCGCACCGCCGAGGATGCAGAGGAAGGCCCTGAGCGCGGTCGTCATCGTCGCGGCCGGGTTTCGGGTGCGACCGGGGGACGGAGACTGTCACGGGGATCGAGCGCGGGAAATCGCACGACCACCCTTTTCCATCCGAGGATGAACAACCAGGCCGTGAGGATCCCGAGGAGCATGCCTCCCAGGACGTCCGACGGATAGTGCACGCCGACGCAGATCCGGGAGCAGGCCATCAGCGCCGCCCATCCGAAGAGGTACCGGGCCCATTTCGGGAAATGGAACGAGAGCAGCGTCGCGGCGGCGAAATTGTTGACGGCGTGCGACGAGGGAAAGGAGTATCCTCCCCCGCAGCTGACGAGGAGCCTGATCTGATCGACCACCGGCACCCCATCGACGATATGGCAGGGACGCGGCCGCATCACGATTTTTTTGACGACGGTGCTGCTGAGCTGGTCACTGATGACGACAAGCGGCACGAGCAGGAGCGCCGCCGTCCGTCCGGTCCTGCCGCCCCTGAGAAGGAGGAGAAGCCAGGCTCCTCCCATGAGCAGGCGTCCGAAGAGTGTCTGGTTCAGGTCCGTCAGGAACGGCATCACCGCGTCGGTGACGGGATTTCCGAGCGTGCCGTTCAGGAATCGAAACAGGGCGACATCGATGGAATAAAGAAAATCGATCATCGGGCGCCGGGTCGATCCTCTCCCGCACCGGTTGCGGGACCACCGGGGATCAGGAGGGCCGGCTTTCCCGCTTTCGCGCGGATCGCGTTGATCGCCTTGAAGATGAACGGCTGGCTCACCAGTCGGAGCTCCAGTCGCCTCTTCCCCGGAAAATCCGTGAGCGAGAGTCCCAGCAGGACGGTCAGTACGCCCTGTCCTGCGACCCCCGGGATCGACATGATGAGGCCGACGAAGATCACGAGTATCCCGAGCAGGTTTTTGCCGATCCTGACGCCGAGGGAGACAAAGCTACGCCCCTCTTTCCCCTGGATTCCAGGCCCGTCCATAAAGTAGTCTGTCGGAATCCTGATGATCAGGTAACGAATGACGAACAGACTGACCAGGAAATAGACGACCGAAAGAACCGCGATCCAGACCCCGTTCTCGGATACCCAGCCGGTCAGCGCGGATAGGAGTTCCCCCAGCCACTCCCCCATCACGATCCGCCCCCGGCGCCCTCGAGCAGCGCGACCGCATAGGCCGCGGCCCCATCTCCCCTGCCGATGAACCCGATCCCCTCTCCGGTCGTGGCCTTGACCGACACCTGGTCCGGCCGCAGCCCGAGAGAGCGGGCCAGGTTGTCACGCATGAGGTCGATGTACGGGGAGAGCTTCGGAGCCTCAAGATTAATGGTAGAATCTATATTAATTATTCCCCACTTATGCTTGACAAGCAGTAACTTAACCCGTTCCAGCAATAGAAGGCTTGAAATATTTTTCAATGTCGGATCACTGTTCGGAAATTGGGTGCCGATGTTACCCAGCGCCGCTGCCCCGAGCAGGGCATCGGCGATCGCGTGACCGAGGACGTCCGCGTCTGAATGGCCGGCGAGTCCCTTCGGGTAGGGGATCGTGGTCCCCCCGAGGATGAGCGGACGGCCCACGACCAGGGGATGGACATCATAGCCTATACCGACTCGCATCATGCCGTTCTCAACGAATTTCAAACCCGTCAAAATTTTCGAAGGACCGTACCCACTCGAGGACCACGGCACCCACGCTGGACGAACGAGTGCCGGTTTTCAGACTCCCGACCAGTTCGACGATCAGGCCGCGGTCTCCTTCGGCAACGACCTCGACACTGCCGTCCATCAGGTTCCTGACATACCCCCGCAGACCGAGCGCCACCGCCTGTCTGGAGACAAAATACCTGTAACCGACACCCTGCACAAGACCGGTGACGATAATATGTGCAGTCTGATCGCTCATTCAAACGTGGGAAAATAGCACGAAACTCCAATAAATGCAACACCGGTCGCACGCGCCGGGACCCGGGGTTGAAAACCGGAGCTCGATAC
>CAVRTZ010000017.1:0-94518 GCA_963724215.1 uncultured Ignavibacteria bacterium | reverse complement strand
CCAATCGCCGAGATCGAGAGCCTTCTTCTGGCCCATCTTCTTCGCGAGCCGTTCCGCTTCCTTCTCGTCAACGGTGGACTGGGCCTTTTCCACGAGCGAGAGGATATCGCCCTGCTGGAGAACGCGGCCCGCCAACCGGTTGGGATGGAACGGCTCGAGCGCGTCCAAGCTCTCCGACACCGATGTACTTGATCGGCGCCTTGGTGATGCCATAGACGGAGAGGGCGGCACCGCCGCGCACCTCCATCCATCTTGGTGAGGATTACTCCGGTGATTCCCAGGGCGTCATGGAAGCCCTTGGCCACGCGGACTGCGTCCTGACCGGTCATGCCGTCTGCCACGAACAGGATTTCGCGGGCGAGACTGCCGACTTGAGGCGGCGCAACTCGTTCATCATCTCTTCGTCGATCTGGAGACGGCCTGCGGTGTTGACGATGACGGTGCGCGCGCGTTCCTTCTGCGCGGCGACGATGCCGTCCTTCACGATCCGCACGACGTCTTTTTCACCCGGCGCTGGGGTACACGCCGACCTGAGCCTGCGCCGCGAGTGTCGCCAGCTGTTCCGCGGCTGCCGGGCGATAGACGTCGGCGCGAGGGAGTTCGCCCTCTTCCTCGGGGCGTTCACGATCTGCTTCGCGGCGGTGTTCATCACGATCGGCACCTCGTCGCCGATCATCACGGGACTCTGGAAGGGCCGGGCGGCCGCGGTCGATACCGCCTACTACGTCAAGACGACGCTCCCCCTCGGGATCATCGTGGCGATCCTGGCCGGGTTCGGCCAGCTGCTCTGGTGGCGGTCCTCGAAATCCGCCGGCCTGATGAAGGCGCTGACGTACCCGTTGATCTCGACCGGACTGTTCACGACCGGCATCGTGGTCGCGGGCGTCCATGACGTCGACATGATCGTCTTCTCGGCGGCGTCCGCATTCGCCCTGTTCGTGAACCTGCAGGTGGGATACAGGGTCTTCAAGGGGAACCCGAGGTTCGCCGGCGGCGCCATCGCCCACATCGGAGTTGCGCTGCTCTTCCTCGGATTCGTCTCGAGCTCGAAATATGACGACAAACAGACCGTCTCGCTGGAAAAGGGGAAACCGGTCCGGGCGCTGAACGGATACACGCTCACCTACCTCGGTTCCCGGACCCTCACCGAGGAACGGTTCGGATTCGAGGTGCAGGCTCGAGAAGGAGGACCGGTCATGGTCCATCACCCCGACCATGCACTTCAGTTCGTTCGACAACACCACGCTCCGGCACCCGGACATCCTGAACATGTACACGCAGGATTTCTACCTGACGCCGCTCTCGGTGGAATCGGCCCGGCCGGACGAGGGGACGCAGGTGCGCCTCCTCCGTGGAGAGACACGCGCGATGGACGACCTCTCCGTGCAATTTCTTGGATTCTCGTTCGACGACGAGCAGAAGGGGAAGATGGTCACGGGCGAGGGATTCAGCATCGGGGCGACCGTCCGGGTTTCGGGAGGGGAGGGGAAAAGCGAAGACCTGACGCTCGAAATGAAGAACAAGGACGGACAGGTGACGTTTACCACCGTCTCACCGTCGTTTTCCGCGACCCGCTTCACGATACGGAAGATCGAGCCGAACCGGGAAGATCAATCGAAGTCGGCGATCGACCTCGCCGTCGAAACACCCGGCAGGGATGGCGCGATGAAGGGTGAAACGCTGATCGCGGAGGCGAGCGTGAAGCCGTACATCAACCTCGTCTGGCTGGGAACGGTGACGCTCATCGTCGGATTCATCGTGACGATCGTCAGGAGGGTGAGGGAGTCGGGCCTGGGAAGCACCGCCTGAGTGTCAGGCCGGTCGAAGGGCGCGCGCATCCCGGGTGCCCTCCGTCCACGGATCCGGACCGGGTCGAGGCCGGTCCGGACGGAACCCTTTTCTCAGTCCGCCTTGCAACAGGCGTCGAGTTTCTCGTACCCGGCGGGATCGCGTATTTTATCGTTGGCGTTGTACCCGGCGTCCGTGATGGCCCTCTCGATGGTCTGGAGGTTCGTTTGCGCGGGCGAGAACTTCACCGTCACCAGCTTTCCCTTCAGGTCGACCTCGACCGACTTTACCCCCTCGACGGCATAGACCGCCTTCTCGACATTGCCCTCGCACATTCCGCAGACCATCGTCTTCGCCGCGATGACCTCCGTCTTGAGGTCCGATCCACCGCCGCATCCCGCGGCGATGAGCGTGAACACGATCGCAAGAGATAAAAGATGGAACGTACCGCGTTTCGTCATGGTGGGTCCTCGTCGTTGATGGTTATAAACGGATTTGCCAATTCTTGATCTGCGCGATGCTCATGACGACCAGGTCGCCCTCGATCCTGCTGGGAAACGGTTCAGGGGGGTACTTCTGGCAGGTCCCCTGCAACCCCTCCAGCGTATTGAGCGACCATTGCGTTTCGCAGTTCCCGCACGACAGGCGGTCGCCGTCGATCGAAAACTTCTTCGAGTTGCACGGTTCGCACATCCTGTATGACGTCACCAGCTTGCCCTCGCCTGTCACGAAGGCGAGGAGCGGCACCGTGACCGTCCCGTCACTGTACTCGAACTCGACGATCCTGTTCTCCCGGACCACGCTCAGAGGAATCGTGAGGTTATCGCCGTCCAATCGCGGTACGACCGCAACCTGGTCGGCATGCTCTCCCGACGCCGTCCCCGACACCCCGGGTTGACGCGCGATCACGGGATGGTCTCCGCCCGGGAGGTTGTCGATGAAGAGGTAGGAAAAGAACGCGACCGCGCAGACGGCGACGACAATGAGCCATGCGGGTTTGCCCGGTCCGGATTTCCGTTTGCCGCCGTCGGCGTTCCCCGCGAGTTTGTTACCGCAATGGGGGCAGAATCCGACACCCGGGCGGCATTCACCCCCGCAGGCTTCACATTTCGGGGATGACGCCGTGCTCATCGTGATCCCCTGGCTTTGCTGATTGATATCATATTGATAAATTAACCAATAATGCGAAAAAAGCCAAACAGCCGGCGATCGGAGCGAAGGGCGTGAACGAGCCGTTCATCATCGCGGGGATCTCCGCGCTCCTCTCCTTCATCGCTTCGATGCTCGGGCTGGGGGGAGCGGTCCTCCTGATTCCGGCCTTCCTCTACGTGCCCCAGCTCCTCGGGGCCCCGGCGCTTGGAATCAAGGCCGTTTCCGGCGTCACTTCCGTCCAGGTCCTCGCGACGTCGCTCCTGTCGGTAATTCTACACCATCGCAGGGGAGTGGTCGTCAGAAGGATCGTCCTGTCGATGGGCATCCCGATCGTCATCAGTTCTTTCCTGGGCGCGATGTATTCGAAGGAGGTCGATCCGCGCCTCATCGTCGTCGCCTTTTCGACGATGGCGATCGCCGGTTCGGCGCTGGTCGTGGCGAAACGGGAGGACCGGCCCGATTTTTCTCCCGAGACCGATTTTCATCCCGTCGTCGCCGGCGGGATCGCCCTGTTCGTGGGGTTCTTCGGGGGCCTCGCCGGAGCCCCCGGGGCGTTCATCCTCTCCCCGATCATGATGACCATCCTCAGGATTCCGACCCGCGTCACCATCGGTTCGACCCTCGGGATCGTGCTCATGGCTTCGGCGTCCACCTCCGCGGGGAAACTGCTCGCCGGCCAGGTGCGGTTTGACCTCGCGACGGCCGCCATCATCGGATCGATCCCCGGCTCCTTCGCCGGATCGATGCTCAGCCACCGCCTGGACGTCCGGACCCTCCGGACGATCCTCGCCGTCCTCATCGCGGCCGTGGGCGTCACCATGCTCGCCCAATCCCTGGGCCTCATCCCCGGATCATGAAGCGTTGATACCCGGGCCGGAGATGTCCCCCGCAACCGACGCGCGGTCAAGCGATTTCTTCCTCCAGAGGAAAAAAATGACCGGATAGAGGATCAATTCCATGGCGACGGAGGTCGTAATGCCCCCCACCATCGGCGCGGCGATCCGCTTCATCACGTCGGACCCGGTCCCGGTGCTCCACATGATCGGCAAGAGGCCGATCACCGTCGTGAACATGGTCATCAATTTGGGCCTGATACGTTTGACGGCACCGACGTGGATGGCTTCCTTCAGGTCCGCGATGCCTCGCATGCGGCCGGCCTTGCCCCTGTCGTCGTAGGCCAGGTCGAGGTACAGGAGCATCATGATGCCGGTCTCGGCGTCCAGCCCGCGAGGGCGATCAGCCCCACCCAGACCGCGATACTCAGGTTGTAGCCCAACAGGTAGAGATACCAGAACGCCCCGATCAGCGAAAACGGGACCGCGAGCAGAACGAACACGGTTTTCCGGTGGAGCGGGTATTCATGTAGATCAGAAAGAACACGAGGAAGAACGTAACCGGGATAATGAGATAGAGCTATTCCTTCATCCTCTCCATGTGCTCGTACTGACCGCCCCATTCGAGGTAGTAACCGGGAGGCAGCGTGATCTGCTCACGGACCAGCTCCCGGGCCCCACGACATAATCGCCGTAGCTCTTGCCGGAGACGTCCACGAGGACATAGCCGAGCCGGGATCCGCCTTCGTTGTGATCATCGGCGGGCCGGTGGAAAATTTGAGGTCGGCGACCTCTCCGAGGGGCACCTGGGCGCCGCTCGTCGTCGGCACCAGAATTCGCTTCATCTCATCGATATCGTCCCTGAGTTCCCTCGGGTAGCGCACGCTCACCGGATATCGCTCCTTGCCCTCGATCGTGGTGGTGACGTTGTCCCCGCCGATCGCCGACTCGATCACCATGTTGATGTCGTCACCGAGAGCCCGTACCGCGCGGCATCCTCCCGCCGCATTTTGATGTCCAGGTAATAACCGCTGGTCATCCTTTCCGCGAAGACCGAGCGGGTATCCGGCAATGTTTTCAATAACTTTTCGATTTCGACTCCAATCGATTCGATCACTTTCAGGTCGGGTCCGAAGATCTTGACCCCCAGGTTGCTGCGCAGACCGGTGGTCAGCATTTCGGTCCGGGTCTGGACCGGCATCCACCAGATGTTCGCCATCCCCGGCAGTTTCAGCTTCTCGTCCATCTCGGCGATCAGCTTGTCCCAGGTCATGCCGGCGCGCCACTCGGACTCCGGCCGGAGGGTCACGATCGTCTCCATCATGTTCAGGGGGGCGGGGTCGGTCGAGGTCTCCGCGCGGCCGGCCTTCCCGAACACGGTCTGGACTTCCGGGAACTCCTTGAGCATCCGGTCCTGCAGCTGGAGGACCCTGCCGGCCTCGGCCACGGACATGCCGGGCAGGGAGGTGGGCATGAACAGGATCGTCCCCTCGTTCAGCGGGGGCATGAACTCGCTCCCCAGGAGGAAATAGACCGGCACGGTCGCCACGAGCAGGATGACGGCGGCCACGAGGATCGTCCTTGTATGCGTCAGGACGAAATCGATGACCGGATGGTAGATCCTGTGGAGGAAGACGCTGATCGGGTGCCGTTCCTCGCTCCGGATCCTTCCGCGGACCAGCATCATGACGAGCGGGGGGGCGAGCGTGATGGCCAGGAGCGCCCCGAAGAACATCGAAAACGATTTCGTATACGCCAGCGGCTTGAAGAGCCTGCCTTCCTGTGCCTGGAGGGCGAAGATCGGGAGGAACGACACCGTGAGCACCAGGAGGGAATAGAAGATCGGGGCCCCGACCTCCTTGAGCGCGGCGATCACCGTCCTGTCCCGGTCCCGGGGGCTGAGCGTCTCAGCGCCGTTCTCGAGCCGCTTGTGGACGTTTTCCGTCAGCACGATCGACGCGTCGACCATCTCGCCGATCGCGATCGCGATCCCTCCGAGCGACATGATGTTCGACGTGATCCCCATGTAATACATCGGGATGAACGAGAGGAGGACCGCGATCGGGAGCGTCACGATCGGAATCAGCGCGCTGCGGAGGTGGAGGAGGAAGATGATGACGATCAGCGAGATGATCAGCATTTCCTGGCCGAGCGTCTCCTTCAGGACGGCGATCGCCCTCATGATAAGGTCGGAACGGTCGTACGTCGTGACGATTTTCGTTCCGGGAGGAAGGGAGGGTTCGATGTTCCGGATCTTTTCGCGGACCCGTTCGATCACCTCGAGGGCGTTCTCGCCCTGGCGCATCACGACGATCCCGCCGACCGCCTCGCCGGTCCCGTTGTATTCGGCCAGGCCGCGCCTGATCGCGGGGCCGGTCACCGACGGTGCCGATGTTCTTCACCAGCACCGGCGTCCCGTCACCGTCCGATCCGACGGCGATGTTTTCGATGTCCGCCAGCGACGTGATGTAGCCGCGCCCGCGGACGAAATACTCCGTCGCCGAGAATTCCACGACACGCCCGCCCGCGTCGTTGTTGTTCTTCCTGACGGCGTCGACCACGGCCATCAGGGAGATGTTGTGGGCCAGCAACGCCTCCGGGTCGACGTTCACCTGGTACTGTTTCACGAACCCGCCGACGCTCGCCACCTCGGCCACGCCGGGAACGGATTCGAGGTAATATTTCAGGGTCCAGTCCTGGAACGACCGAAGCTGGGAAAGATCGTTTTTCCCCGATTCGTCCACCAGGGCGTATTCGAACACCCAGCCGACCCCCGTCGCGTCGGGACCGAGGACCGGCTTGACGCCGTCGGGCAATTTCGAGCTGACGCCGTTGAGGTATTCCATCACCCGGCTCCTCGCCCAGTAGATGTCGGTTCCGTCTTCGAAGATCACATAGATGAAGGACATCCCGAACATCGAGATCCCCCTGACCGTCCGCACCCCCGGGGCGGAGACCATCTTCGTGATGATGGGGTAGGTGACCTGGTCTTCCACCAGGTCGGGGCTCCTGCCCATCCACTCGGTGAACACGATGACCTGGACGTCGGAAAGGTCGGGCAGCGCGTCGAGGGGCGTCTGGTAGAGCGCCCAGACCCCCCAGAGCGTCGCGAACGCGGTGACCGCGAAGACGATCAGCCTGTTCTTCGCGCAGAATTCGATGATCCGTTCGATCATGGTCGTCGGTCCTTATCGACCTGGCCGGTCTTATCGGGCTGTCGGGCGCGGAGCCTGAAGCCGGTCCAGCACGCCCTGGATCCGGCTCTCCGCGTCGATGAGGAAGTTGCCGGAGGAAATCACCCGTTCGCCGGCGTGCAGTCCGGAGAGGATCTCGCATCGTTCATCGTTCCGGAACCCGGTCCGCACGACCCTCGCCTCGATCAGGTCCCCGTCCCCGGCGACGAAGACGATCTCCCGCGTCCCGGTATTCAGCACGGCTTCGACGGGAACGCTCAATTTCTTCCCGCCGGCCGATCGGATCGTGACATTCCCGAACATCCCCGGTTTGAGGTCACCCCCCGCGTTCGGCACCACGATCCTCGCGCGGACCGAACGGGTCGCCCTGTCGAGCGTGGGGAGGATGAATGTCACCGTGCCCGTGAAATCCCTGCCGGGGAGCTGACCGAACCTGATCACCGCCTCCTGGCCTGTCCGCACATCCGGGAGCTCGTTCTGGTAAATTTCAGCGTTGAGCCAGACGGTGGAAAGGTCGGCGATCGTGTAGAGGTTTGATCCCGGCTCAACGTACATCCCGGCGGTGGCGGATTTTTCGATCACGTATCCCGCGACGGGGGAGAGGACGTCGACGTTGTTCGAGACCTCGCCCTTCTCTTCGAGCTTCGCGATCTGGTCGTCATTGAAACCGAGGAACCTGAGCCTGTCGAGCGTCGCCGAACCGAGCGCGTCTTCGCCGAGGAGCCCATCGACGGTCCATGACGTGTCTGAAGCGTACGCGCGCGAAAGGAGGTGTTCTCTCTGGGCGGCGACCGCCTGCCGGGCTGTAGATGCGGAAGAGCAGCTCCCCCTTGCCGACGAACTTTCCGTTGAAGTCCGCCGCGACCGTATCGATCCATCCGGAATAGCGCAGGTTCACGATGGCCACCCTCCGTTCGTCGTAGGACACGTTTCCGACCGCCCTGACGGTCTTCGTCATTTCCCGGACCGCGACGGTGTCATATTTCACGCCGATCGCCTGCTGCTTGCCCGGGCTCACGTGGAACACCGCCCGCCCGCTGTCGAGGGTGGAACGCCTTCCGTTCCCGGCGGGGGTGAGGTCCATGCCGCAGATCGGGCAACGACCGGGTCCCTCCTGACGAACGGAAGGATGCATCGGGCAGGTGTAAATTTCCTTCGCCGCGGCCGGCTCCTGACCCGATCTCCGTCCTCCAGGCTGCGTGCCGCGGGGCGGCGTCCGACGTTTGGACCGTGAGAGAGACGCCGGACAGAAGGAACTGCGCCGCGATCGCCATGATCAACGCCTGACGGTTCCATCGATTCTTTTCCATGATCGGCCTCGAAGTTATCGGTGTCATTGAAAGTCTCCGTTGTAACCGGTCGCGAACCGGAGTTTCGCGATCGATTTCTCGAATTCCATCCTCGTAAGGAAATACTCGGTCTGCGCGGCGAGGAAGGAGACATACGCCTGGTGGACCATCAGGTAATCGGCTTCACCGGTCTGGTAGAGGGAGAGGCTCGACTTGAGGGCCTGCTCGGCCGCGGGGAGCATCGATGCACCGATATTCCGCAATTGCCCGAGTTTGCCGGTGACGTCGTACCAGGCGGAGCGGACTTCCGCGATCACGTTGAACCGCGTCGAGGCGTACGATTCCTCGGCCTGGAGGATCCTGTGCTCGGCCTCCTCCACGCCGCCGGCGGTTTTCCCGAGTGACCAGGGGAAGAATGGCAGCGTGATACCCGCCGTGAGGGTCCAGCCCTGGAACATCAGGTCCCTGGAGTCCATGTACGACACACCCAGCCGGAGGTCGGGGAGATATTCCTGTTTGGCGGTCGCGAGCATCTCCTCCTGTTCCCGGACACCGAGGGAATCGTGGATCAACATCGGCCTGGTGGCCCGGGTCATGGCCAGCATGGTGTCGAGCGGGACGTCGAACGCGGGGGTCTCCGAAACAACCGCATAGCCGATGGTGTCCCCGGGTTGACGGGCGAGCAGGGCGGAGAGGCGCGCCTTGAGACCCAGTTCCATCTGACGAAGGTCGATCCTCGAGTTCGACCGCGGTACGTCCGCAGCATCTCGGCCATGAGCATGTCGTTCCGGCTGACTGCCCCCACTTTGTACCGTGATGCAGGCGATGTCCCTCAACCGTTCCGTAATCCTGAGGTTTTCGTCGAGGAGGACTCGACCTCTGCTGCACGTACCAGAGTTCCGCGTACATCTGTCGAACCTCAAGGAGCACTTCGTTGACGGTTTCCTGGGCCTCGTGGTGGGAATGCTCCGACTGGATCTCCAGGATCTTGTTTTGGGAGGAGTATTTCGAAGGAAATCGCACCGTTTGCATCAACTCCCACTCGGAGTAAACGGCGTCTGCCCACCGAAACTCGGGCATCATATTTCTCGTGTACGTCAGCTCCGGCGCATCGAGAACGCCTGATTGTCGTTCCCGGGCGTGGACGATCGAGATCCGCTCGAGTGAACCCAGGATGACGGAGTTTCGTGCCAGCGCCTCGGTGACCAGGTCCTCCAGGGGCACCACCAGGGGTTCGGGGATCAGGAGCGAGTCCTGACCCGAACACAGCCCTGCAAACGTCAGGATACAAATGATCGACCAAAGTTGATATCTCATTGAAACACCTCAAATTATGTCCTTTAATACATCGCAATTCTCGCCGTGTTGGCCTCGCGAACACGACGGATCACAACGAAAACGATTCTCCGGAACGACCCGCGAGGGCCGTTCGTGATACGGATATTAAAGGTGGCGCTAAATGAGCAGGGAAGACACCAGGATCTGAATATCGTCCGGTGTCGGGGGAGGGTGTTTGACGAAGATGGAATTGGCCGGGGAAACAGCCGGAAAGGATTGGACGCCGGTCGACGGCATCTGGACATGAAAATCTGAGGCGAGCATCCTGAGACCGTCGGGAGCGCCGACGGTGAGATACTCCGTGAGATTACGACCGGAAGCGATGATTGTTCTGCAACATGAAGAATTTCTTTCAGACCCGATCGAGGGTGAATTTCCATCGCCCGCCGGGAGGCAGGGCGCGCACGTGGTCCGACCGGGCGCCTTCGCCATCGGGCAGGAGGCAACGACCACCGGAAGGCCTACGGTGAAGACGATGAATATCGTCGTCAGAGCCAGAAGCGCTGTTTTCCGTCGACGGTTACCCACGGAGTAGGCTGGCGCTATGATTCGCTGTTGATCGCATGACCTGAAATTTACCGTTTTTCTTCCATTATGTCAACAGTTGCGTGATCCCACCGACGGAATACTTCGAACCGCCACCCCCTCATCCACGAAACATCTTTAAATCGAGCGGATCCGCGATTCCCACCGATTCGACCGAGTAGAACGGTTCACCGTATTTAACGCCGATTTTGACCCCATACGATTTTGCCCTGGTTTCGACGAATTCCATGAAGGTCGACTCGCTCAGCTTGGTCCCGGGCTCCTTCGAGGTCGGGTCGTGGAACTGCGATTTATGCGCCCTGATAGCCCTCAACCGGACATTATAGACTCCGGTGATATCGACGATAAATGAAGGATTAAACTCGTACCACTGCATGTAATGGATATAGTTGTCCGGACGCCAGGGATCCTGACGGCGGCCGTTCAGCGTCGTCGAAATTTTCCTGAGCCCCGCGTAGAACCAGGCTTCCCGACAGAGGAGATGGGTGTGGACGTGGTCGGGATGCCGTTCGTGCCAGTGGGGGATGATGATCATCCTTGGCCGATATTTCCTGATCTTCGTGATCAATTTCCTGACGTTGGCGGAATTGACCTCAATGTTCCCGTCCGGGATCGCGAGATTTTCCCGGACACATCCCAGGATGGATGCTGCCGCGGTCGCCTCCTTCAGCCGCACAGTGCTCGTGCCGCGGGTGCCCAGTTCACCACGGGTCACATCGATGATCCCCGCTTTCCGACCTTTTTTCACAAGTTTTGCCAGGGTCCCACCGCAACAGAGTTCGACGTCGTCCGGATGGGCGCCGATCGCGAGAATGTCGAGTTGCATTGTTCGTACCCCTGAAAAAATAGTGCAAAAATATATATAAATCGGTCATAAAAGGCAACGGCCCTTATCCGTTGATTCTGTGTGCACCAATGAATATATTCATTCCCGATGAACGACTCCCGGCATTTCTCCGTTTCCGAGCTCACCCTCCGGATCAAGCAGACCCTCGAGGAGTGCTTCACCAACATCACCGTCGAGGGAGAAATCTCCAACTTCAAGATTCACACGTCGGGACACTGCTATTTTACCCTCAAGGACGAAAACGCCCAGCTCCAGGGGGTGATGTGGCGAACGCGGGTCGCCGGCCTCTCGTTCACACCGGAGAACGGGATGAAAGTGATCGCCCGCGGCACCGTGACCGTATATCCGGTCAGGGGGGTCTACCAGCTCGACGCCGTTTCGCTGCAGGTCGCCGGGCATCGGTGAGCTTCAGGCGGCGTTTGAACGATTGAAGCGAAAGCTGTTTGAAGAAGGGCTGTTCGACGATCGATTGAAACTTCCGCTTCCGGAATACCCTGAACGGATAGGGCTGGTGACATCGGAGACCGGGGCGGCGCTCAGGGACATGGTCAACATCATCGGCCGTCGGGCCCCGTACGTCGAGCTCGTGCTCTGTCCCGTGAAAGTCCAGGGGATCGGGGCGGCCGCGGAAATTGCCGGTGCGATCGGGATGTTCAACCTCTGGCGCGGGGTCGACCTGTTGATCGTGGGGAGGGGAGGGGGTTCCATCGAAGACCTGTGGGCATTCAACGAGGAAATCGTGGCGCGGGCCATCGCCGCGTCGGAGATACCGGTCATCAGCGCCGTCGGGCACGAGATCGACTTCACCATCGCCGATTTCGTCGCCGACCTGCGGGCCCCGACCCCGTCGGCGGCCGCCGAGCTCGCCGTGAAATCGAAAACCGAGCTGATTGAAAATCTGACCAATTATTATTATACTGCAAGGAAATCGGTTGAAACGACGCTCACGCAACACCGCGAGCGGATCAGGGGACACCTTCGCAGCTACGCGTTCAACCTGCCCGCGGACCTGATACGGCAACGGTCCCAGCGCCTCGACGAGCTGAGGATTTCGCTTTCCCGGGTGACGGTCCACAGGACGGAATCCCTCAGGCAGCGGTTGACCGCCCTCCATAAAAGGGTCGAAAATCTGGACCCTGGGCGGATTCTGGACCGCGGGTACGTTATCGTGTACCGGGACGGACGGAGCGTCGGGACAGCAGGCATCGTCAGGCCGGGCGACCGGTTGAATCTCCGATTCCGGGACGGGACGATCGGGACGAAGGCCCTCGGCCCGGAAGCTTCACAAGACAAAGACCCAGACCATGGCTAAAAAAGCAGCCGAAAAACCCCAGTCGTTCGAAGCACGGATGCGCAGGCTTGAAGAGATCGTCGAAGCCCTCGAGAGCGGGGACAGGCCCCTCGACGATGTCGTGACGATGTTCGAGGAAGGGATCCGCCTCTCGTCGGAATGCCTTGAGTACCTCGGGAAGACGGAACTCCGTCTGAAAAAACTCAGCCGCGACGCAGCCGGCAAATTTGAGCTTACACCGGAGGAAGATGAACGATAGCCAGGCGCAATCCCGACCGCCGTACAGACTCCTGGACGCGATCGATGCACCATCCGACCTGAGGAACCTCACCGTCCCCGAGTTGAAACTCCTGTGCAGGGAGCTCCGCGATTTTCTGATCGATGAAATTTCCAGGGTCGGCGGCCACCTCGGCGCCGGCCTGGGCGCAGTCGAACTCGCCGTGTCGCTCCACTACGTGTTCAACACCCCCGACGACAAACTCGTCTGGGACGTCGGGCACCAGGCCTATCCCCACAAGATCCTCACCGGACGGAGGGACCGGTTCCACACCATCCGGCAGTTCGGCGGCCTCAGCGGATTCCTGAAGCGGGACGAAAGCCCGTACGACACCTTCGGCGCGGGTCACGCCAGCACGGCGATCTCGGCGGCGCTGGGAATGGTCGCGGCGAGGGACCTGGCCGGAAACGACTACAAGGTGGTCGCGATCGTCGGCGACGGCGCCATGACGGGCGGCATGGCCTACGAGGCGATGAACAACGCCGGGCTCCTGAAACGGAACATGATCGTCGTCCTGAACGACAACAACATGTCGATCGCCCCGAACGTCTGGGCGATCTCGAACTACTTCACGGAACTGATCGCCAACCCCTCGTACAACCGGTTCAAATCGAACGTCTACGACCTCGACCGGGCAAACTCGACGTGGTGGGGGACCGGATCCGGAAGATCGCCTCGCGCGTCGAGGAAGGCATCAAGGTGATCATCACTCCGGGGATGCTCTTCGAAGCGCTCGGGTTCCGGTACTTCGGTCCGATCAACGGGCACAACATCGTCGCAGCTCGTCAGGATCTTCACCGAAGTCAAGGACTTCTCCGGCCCGATCCTCATCCACACGATCACCAGGAAAGGGAAGGGGTACGAACCCGCGGAGAAGGACGTCCAGGCGCTCCACGGCGTGACCCCGTTCGACAAGATCACCGGGATATCGCCGAAGAAGCCCGAGACCGCTCCTTCGTACACCACCGTCTTCGGAAAGGCGATCGTGGAAATCGCCTCGAAAAACGAAAAGATCGTGGGGATCACCGCCGCCATGCCGGACGGGACCGGGCTGGACATCCTCCAGAAGGACATGCCGGCGAGGTTTTTCGACGTGGGCATCGCCGAGCAGCACGCCGTCACGTTCGCCGCGGGAATGGCGACGCAGGGATACGTACCCGTCGTGGCGATCTATTCGAGTTTCCTCCAGCGCGCCTACGATCAGATCATCCACGACGTCGCGATGCAGCACCTCCACGTCGTCTTCTGCCTCGACCGCGCTGGGCTCGTCGGGCGCGGACGGTCCGACACATCACGGCGTCCTCGACATGGCCTACCTCCGCGTGCGTCCAGGACATGGTGATCATGTCGCCGAAGGACGAGTCCGAACTGCGCGACATGCTCTTCACGGCCGTCCAGTACAAGGGGGGCCCCGTCGCCGTCCGGTACCCCCGCGGGAACGGGATCGGGGTGCCGATGAAACCAGGCTTCGACATCCTTCCGCTCGGGAAGGCGGAGACGGTGAGGGCAGGGTAAGGACGTGGCGATCCTGGCCATCGGGAACATGGTCCACCAGTCGATCAAGGCGGCCGAACTTCTCTCGAAGGACGGCATCGAGGCGGAGGTGGTCAACATGCGGTTCGTCAAGCCGGTCGACGAGACGATGATCGCCGGCGTCTGCAGGAGGTTCAGGAACGTGCTCACGGTGGAGGACCACGTGGTGGACGGCGGTTTCGGCAGCGTCGTCATCGAGACCATCCTGAAGCTCGGCATTCCCCCGCCCCGCGTGAGGGTGCACGGGATACCGGGGACATTCATCGAGCATGGAAGCCCGGCCGAATTGTACACAATGCTCAAACTCGACCCCCCGGGCATCGCGAGCGTCGTCAAGGACTTTTTCAGGACGGAGCCCCGCTCCGCCCCGGCAGAAACACTCGCCTGATCATACCGAACGGTCAACCTCACCATGAAAAAAATCCGCGTGGGCGTCGTCGGGCTGGGCTGGGTCGCCCAGGTGTTCCACCTTCCGCTCCTCACAAAAATCGACGAGGCCGAAGTCGTCGCCGTCTGCGACAAGGACAAGGCGCGTTCGAGGATGATCGGGGAGAAATTTTCCATCCCGAACGTTTTCAGCGATTACCGCCAGATGCTCGACCGGGACGACATCGACGCGGTGATCATCTGCACGAGCACGGACGCCCACCACCCCGTGACGGTGGCCGCCCTCCAGGCCGGGAAGCACGCCTTCGTGGAAAAACCGATCACCCGGACGCTCCTCGAGGCCCGGCAGCTGACAGAGATGGCGAACAGCCAGAAGCTCACGATGATGGTGGGCATGAACAACCGGTTCAGGCCCGACACGATGATCCTGAAGAGCTTCATCGAAAAGGGCGAGCTCGGCAAACTGTTTTACGCCAAGGGCGGCTGGCTGAAATCCCTCTCCGACACGAACCCCTGGATGACGCGGAAGGACAAATCGGGGGGGGGTGTGGTACTCGACCTGGGGATCGTCATGCTCGATCTCATCCTCTGGATGATGGGATTTCCGGTCGTCACCCACGTCAGCGCGACGATGTACAGCCACAAAACGAAGAGCGTCGAGGACACCTGCCTGGCAACGGTCAGGATGAAACCGGACGCTGTCCTCACCCTAGAGGTGAGCTGGTCGCTCCTTTCGTCGGCCGACTACTTCTACTGCAACCTTTTCGGAACGGAGGGCAGCGCGTTGATCAACCCGCTCCGGATCCACAAACACCTCCACGGCAGCCTCGTGAACCTCACGCCGGCCTCATCCGATACACCGAACGGTCTCTATCGGAAGAGCTACGAAAACGAACTTCGACATTTCATCGGGGCCCTGCGCGGCCTCCACCCGGTGGTGTCGACGGGGGAGGAGGCGATGGAGCGGATGAAGGTCGTCGAAGCCATCTACCGGTCCTCCCAGAAGGGGAAGGAAGTCCGGCTGGGCTGATCGATGAAGGGAAGACTCATCGCCCTGCTGACCGATTTCGGCACCGGCGACCCGTACGTGGCGGCGATGAAAGGGGTGATCCTCTCCATCCATCCCGGCGCGCGGCTCGCCGACATCACCCACGACATCCCGCGCCATGACGTCACATCCGCCGCCTATACCCTCCGGTGCGTCGCGCCCTACTATCCCGACGGGACGATCTTCCTCTGCGTGGTCGATCCGGCGGTGGGAACCGATCGCCGCATCCTCTGCCTCGAGAAGGGAAAGCACGTGTTCCTCGCCCCGGACAACGGGATCCTGAACTTCATGTCGGATCGCGGCAAGGACGAGCGATGGCATGAGTTGAAGGCTTTCACGCGGTCGGGCGACGTCAGTCCGACGTTTCATGGTCGCGACATCTTCGCCCCCGTGGCCGCCCGGATCGCCGCCGGCGTCCGACTCCCGGTCGTCGCCCGGGCGATCCCCCTGTTGCCGGCCCGCGATCTTTTCACGGACATCCCGGCGAGGAGGGCCGCCGTCGTGAAAGGAACGGTCCTCCACATCGACCATTTCGGGAACATCGTCACCAACTTCAGGATGCCGGAACGGACGCCGGGGACCCTGAGGCTCAGGATCGCCGGCAGGATGATCCGGCGGATATGCGCGACCTACGAAGAAGGCCCCGAGAGAAGCCCGTTTTTGATCCGGGGCAGCAACGGCCTTCTTGAAATATCCGTGAAGAAAGGCCATGCCGCGGATCTCCTCGGCGTGAAAACGGGGCACACGGTGGAGCTGAGGACATGAAACGTGCGACCGATGAGACATTCATGACGGGAATGCATACGCCTGGCGGAGAAGGGCCGGGGATCGGTGAGCCCGAACCCGCTCGTCGGGGCTGTCGTCGTGAAAAACGGTGTCATCATCGGCAGGGGATATCACCGGCGCTTCGGCGGCGCCCACGCCGAGGTCGGGGCGATTCGTTCCTGCCGGGTCTCGCCGCGCGGCGCCACCCTCTACGTCAACCTCGAGCCGTGCAATCATCACGGCAAGACCCCTCCGTGCACCGAAGCGATCCGGGCCTCCGGCATCGCCAGCGTCGTCGTCGGCATGCCCGACCCGAACCCGCTCGTGGCAGGGAGGGGGATCCGGGCGCTCAGGCGTTCCCGGATCGAGGTCCGGTCGGGGGTCCTCGGGACGGAGTGCGCCCGCCTCAACGAGGCATTCGTCAAACATGTTTCGACCGGGCTCCCCCTGGTCACCGTGAAGATCGCCCAGACCATCGACGGCATGGTCGCCGACAGGGACGGCCGCAGCAGGTGGATCACGGGACCCGAGGCCAGGATCGACGCCCATCGGCGCCGGAGCAGGTCCGATTGCGTTCTCATCGGGGCCGGGACGGTGACGAGCGACGACCCGCTCCTCACGGTCCGGCATGTATCCGGCCCGCAGCCGGTCAGGGTCGTCGTCGATGGCAAATTCTCCGTCCCCACAGGCGCGAAGATTTTCACCCGGACGGCGAAAGTCCCGACGGTGCTCATCACCACGGAACGGGCGTTCATCGGTCGGAACCGGAAGGCGAAATCCCTGGTAAAAAAAGGCGTGATGTTCATGGTGTTCGGGACCGGCCGGTCCTCGTCGATAGCACCGGGAGAGATCCTCAGCGCCCTGGGGCGGCGGGGAATCACATCGGTGCTGGTGGAGGGGGGACCCCGGACCTGGGGAGCCTTTCTGAACGCGCGCTGCGCGGACAGACTCGTGGTGTATTCCTCGCCGTCATTACTCGGCGGAAAGGCCCGGGCATTCGGCTCGCTCGAGCCTTTCTCCCTGTCGCAGCGGCTTCATCTGAAAAACGTTTCGGTCAGAATGATCGGCGATGATGTCCTCGCCGAGGGAGAAATCATCCATCCTTTGAAAATGGCATAAGCATGTTTACCGGCATCGTACAGGAAGTGGGGGAGGTCATCGGGACTGCGCGGACCGGCGGTAACATCCGGGCCACCATCCGGGCAATGAAATCGGCGGGACTTCTCAGGCCCGGTGCGAGCATCGCGGTCAACGGGGCTTGCCTGACGGCCGTCGAGACGGGCCCTGACCGCTTCACCACCGACATCGTGGAGGAGACCCTGCGAAAAACGGCGCTCGCCGCGCAGCTCGAACGAAAACACCTCAACCTGGAGATGCCGCTGCGACCGGACGGCCTCGTCGACGGACACCTCGTGCTGGGCCACGTCGACACGACCGGCGTCATCGCATCGATCGAGGAGAGGGGGGAGAGCTGGTGGCATTCGATCCGGATACCGGGGGATCACCTGCGCTACATCGTCCATACCGGTTCAATTGCCGTCGACGGCGTGAGCCTCACCGTGGCGGGCATCGAGGGGGACATCTGCAGGATCTCGATCATTCCCCACACGATGGAGAACACGATCTTCCGTTATTACCGCCCGGGGGATCGCGTCAACATCGAGGTGGATGTCATCGGGAAATACGTCGAAAAAATGATGCGGGGTGGCAAGGGAGAGGCGGGAACCAATCCGTCGCTCACCATCGAGTCCCTTAAAACCCAGGGTTTCTGACCATATCGTTTCGGGTCAGGGGACGACTGTCGGCACTGTCCGGCCTTGGAGATTTCATGATTATTCCGTATCTTTAAAATCCCCGGAAACAATCAGATTTAAGGATTTATCAATGTATACATTCCTCGTATCGATCGAAATCGTCATCAGCATCCTCCTGACGATCGTCATCCTCATGCAATCCAGCAAGGGAGGGGGCCTGGCAGGCACGTTCGGCTCGAGCTCCGTCGGAACGGTTTTCGGAGTCCGCCGGACGGCAGATTTCCTGAGCCGCGCGACGACGATTCTGGCGACACTTTTCATCGCGCTCTGCCTGATCATCAACATTTTTTACCTGCCCGGGGGCGTGGAAAACAGTGAAAGCGTCATCCAGAGCGGGGCCCCGACATCGGCCCCTTCGCCGGTACCCCCGGTGAGTCAGCCTGCCGCCACACCCCAGGATCAGGGCACCCCGCCGGGCAACCCCCAGTAATTTCCCCGACGGCGTTTTTGCGCCCATGGCTCAATTGGTAGAGCAGCTGACTCTTAATCAGCGGGTTCCAGGTTCGAGTCCTGGTGGGCGCACTCCTCAATTCCCGACTCACACCATTCACACGAATCGCTGATTTCTTTCGATCCGGGCCAAGGATCCCCCGGGCTCGATACTCCTCCATCCCCTTCGCCAGGACACGCGCGGCACCGTAACCTTTTCCACTCCCCTCCGTATCTGTCACTAGTCCCGGATGGACCGTTCCACGGGGTTTGAGGTCAAACACAGTACATGGAGGCGTTATGCATCTGGAGGAACATATCCGCGGGGAAATCGCGGTCGTCGCCCTCAGCGGTGAACTGCTCGACGAAGAGGACGGCACCGTCCTCGAACAGAAAATCATCAGCCTGACCACCGACAACATCAGGAAGATCGTCTTCGACTTCGGGAAGCTCAACACGATCAACAGCCAGGGACTTTCCGCACTCCTGAATGCGGTCAAATCCGTCCGAAGCAAGGGAGGGGACATACGCATCGCGGGCCTGGACGAGCATCTGGAGAACATCTTCACCAAAACAAGGCTGGTGCAGATCTTCGACACGTATGAAACCGTAGGGCGGGCCCTCGCCAGCTACTCGTACTGACCCTGGTACCCGCAAACGAACACGCCCCGGTTTTTGACATTTCTTCAGCAAATCTGTAAATTTCCCTGCCTTAACCCTCCCGGCGACGGGAAGAAGCGCTTGTCACGGCGACCGGCATTCCGGCGCCAGTAATCCACGACCTCCGTTCAATCCGTGTTTAACACCCATGAAGAGCGACGCGGCTGAATTCGGTGAGAAGTCCAGGTTCAAGGGACTGCAGCACATCATCGGTAACACGCCGTTGCTCGAAATCCATTACCGGTACAAGAACCAGGACCGGCTGATCTACGCCAAGGCCGAGTACGTCAATATGACCGGAAGCATCAAGGACAGGATGGCGTATCACATCCTGCGCAGGGCGTACGGGGCCGGGGCCATCCGCGAAGGGTACACGATCGCCGAGGCGACCAGCGGTAACACGGGAATATCCTTTTCCGCGATCGGCAGGGCCCTGGGCCACCCGGTCGTGATTTTCATGCCTGATTGGATGAGCAGGGAGAGGGCGGACCTCATCAGGAGCATGGGCGCCCGCATCGTCCCGATCAGCCGCGATGAGGGCGGGTTCCTCGGGTGCATCGCCCGGGCGGAAGCGCTGGCGAAGGAGCGGGGGGATGTTTTTCTGCCGAGCCAGTTCGACAATCCCTCGAACGTGGAGGCCCACGAGGAGACCACGGGACCGGAATTATGGTGGCAGCTCTCCTTCCTCTCCACGAAGCCGCGCGCGTTCGTGGCTGGCGTGGGAACCGGCGGCACCATCATGGGGGTCGGGCGGTTCCTGAAGAAGACAGGATCCGTCGATCAGGGTCCACCCGCTCGAACCGTTGGAATCTCCGACGCTGTCGACGGGCCACAAAATCGGGAAACACCGCATCCAGGGCATCTCCGACGAATTCATTCCCGCCATCGTCGACCTGCGGTTCCTGGATCCGGTCATCGGCGTGAGTGACGGCGATTCCATCATCGCCGCGCAGAAGATGGCGGCGCAGATGGGGCTGGGGGTGGGGATCTCCTCCGGGTGCAACTTCATCGGCGCCGTGAAGGCTCAGAACGAACTCGGTCCGGACGCCGTCGTCGTCACCGTCTTCCCTGACGATAACAAGAAATACCTCAGCACGGACCTCCTCAGGACGGAATGCCCGGCTCCCACCCATCTTTCGGCTGAGATCGAATTCGTCGGGTACAAAGCGTACAAACGGGTCTGTCATACCTGCTGTGATCTCTTCGAGTGCACCCAGCGATCGACCAACTCCGGTCCATGTTGAACGAAACGCCCGCCACGTGGAGAAACGAACGGGACCTGGTGACTGGCGGGTCATCCCCCGGGCTACCGGCTGATGAGGGAAGCGGCAGCCTCACTGATCCTCCCACGTACCATCATCCGCGCCGAAGGAACGGATGCATTCGATTATCTCCACAGGATGTCGACGAACGACCTGAAGACAATCAGCGACGGCGAGTCCAGGCGGAGCGTCATCATCAACGAGAAGGGGAGGTTGATCGATCTGGTCACCGTCGCGAGGGTCGGGGACGAGGCGATCGTCATCGGAAGCCCCGGGAGCGGGGAGGAACTCGCTCGCTGGCTCGGGAAGTTCATCATCATGGACGATGTCCGGTTGACCGCTCCCGGCGGCCAGACGCTGCTGGCGTCGATCTATGGCCCGGATACACCGGCGATCATACAGAATATCCCGACCGGCCGGCATCATCCGCGAGGATCTCGGGTCGATCCCCGGTTTTCTGTTCGTACCGGCGGCCGAAGGAGGGGAAGATGAGCTCCGCACCCGCACCGCCGTGGCAGGGCTTGGACATTCCCCATCGCCGAGCCCGCCGCCTTTGAGACCGTGAGGATCGAAGAATCCGTCCCGTCCGCGGCCGGGAGCTCGGGTCCGGACGTCAACGCCCTCGAGGCGGGGCTGAAACAGTATATCAATTTTTCGAAAGGATGTTACGTCGGACAGGAGGTGATCGCCCGTCTCGACACCTACCGGAAGCTTCAAAACATCCTCACGCTCTTCATCCTGCCGCGACTATGACGGGCGACTCCGTGTCACCGGGAAAGGTGTTCCAGGGCGACCGCGAAGCCGGTCGAATCACCAGTACGACCTATTCCCCCCTGCACAAGGCCTGGATCGGCCTGGGATACCGACGTCTGCGTGTGACGGACGCAGAGTACGACTTCATCCAGGACGGAGATGGGCACACCATACCCTGCAGGGTCCTCTCCGGCCTCCCCCATGGTTACGCCGAGTATGAAGTCCAGGAATAACCAGATGAAACGTCCGGTCGCCGTCGTGACGGGCGCCGGGATCCGGCTCGGGAGGGCGATCGCCATCGCCCTGCACCGCGAGGGTTACTCCATCGTCGTCCATTTCAACCGCTCCCGGAAGGGCGCGCTCGCCGTCGTCAGGGCGATTACGCGGGAGGGCGGCTCCGCCGTCCACGTGCAATCCGACATCAGGAAACCCGCCGGCGCGAAAGCCGTCATCGCGCAGGCGATCCGGACCTACGGGAGGGTCGATCTCCTCGTCAACAACGCCGCGGTCTTCAGGGAGAGCACGGTCTTCACGACGACCGAGAAATCCTGGGACGACGCCCTCGACACGAACCTCAAGGGGATGTTCTTCTGTTCACAGGCCGCCGCGAGGGTCATGAAGCGGAAGGGTGGAGGCTCGATCGTCAACATCGCCTCCGTCGGGGGCCTGCAGGCCTGGTCGGGATACCTGCCCTACTCGGTGTCGAAGGCCGGCGTGGTGATGCTGACGAAGTGCCTCGCGAGGGGCCTCGCCCCGGCGATCAGGGTGAACGCCGTCGCGCCGGGGACGATCATCCTCGCCGGTGAGGAGACCGGCATCCGGCATCTCCCGAAACGACGGATCCCGTTGCGGAGATACGGCTCCCCGAACGATATCACCGATCTGGTCGTCTTCCTCGCCGGGAAGGGCGGCTATATCACGGGCCAGGTGTTCACGGCCGACGGCGGAAGGTCCATCAACTGATCTCAAAGGTATGAAACCAGTCAAAGCCTACAGAAATATCGAGTTCCTGAACAGCCCGATCGCCCGTTCGATCCGGATCCTCTCGGAGTTCCTCGAACCGCTCGGCCGTTTCAAGAAGGAGGGTATCCGGAACACCATCGTGGTTTTCGGCTCGGCCAGGATCCTCCCGCGGTCCGTCGCGAAGAAAAAGCTCGCGCTCCTGGAGTCGAAACACCGCGCGGGGAAACCGGGCTCCGGCCGGGTTCCGGAGGAGCTCGGGAACGCCCGGGTCGCCGTCGAGATGTCCGCCTACTACGAGGATGCCGTCAAACTGACGTTCCTTCTCTCCCGGTGGTCGAAGACGCTTGATAAGGAGACGGCAGTTCGCGGTCTGCTCGGGGGGTGGTCCGGGCATCATGGAGGCCGCGAACAAGGGCGCCATCAAGGCGGGCGGCAGGTCGGTCGGACTGAACATCAGCCTGCCGTTCGAGCAGGACGCAAACCCCTATGTTTCCAAGGAACTGGGATTCGAATTTCATTATTTTTTCATGAGGAAATTCTGGTTCCTCTATCCGGCGAAAGGCCTGATCATGTTCCCGGGCGGGTTCGGTACGCTCGATGAACTGCTCGAGGTCCTGACGCTGGTCCAGACGAAAAAGATCACGAAACCGATGCCGATCATCCTCTACGGCCGGAAATACTGGAATACCATATTGAATTTCAGCGAAATGGTCAGGCTGGGGGTGATCGAGAAATCCGACACCCGGCTGTTCACGTTCGCGGACACCCCGGAAGAGGCGTTCACGGTGATGAAAGAAGAACTTGCAGAAAATTCACGACAAACGATATGCGGCGGGCATCCTGCACGGTTGAATTCGTGGACTGAATTACGTATCTTTGGATTGAGGGGATGACATGGATTCGACGGGGATGAGGATGGTTCTACTGGCATCTCGTGTTCTCCGGTCACACGCAAAAAAACTGGAAAACCATAAGTGCGAACTACGATTACGCACTGGCTGCTTAATTAACTAAGCAACCCATCCCGCCCGATCTAGCCCGGGTGGTCGGAACGGGGTGTCGCTTGTACCGGGCTAGTCTTGCTGCGGTTCCGGGGTAGCAGGGCGAAACAATACCGGGATAGTCTGCTTGAGCCGAGTTCGGCCCGGCGAGAGCGGATGAAGCAATCAGGCCGGACTATTGATGTAGAGGGTAGAGTGGTCTTCTCTTCGGACCGGGGTTCGATTCCCCGCATCTCCACATGATCCCGGCTTTGCAGCCGGGATTTTTTTTATATTACGGCATGAAACCTGACCTGGACACCGTGACATGAAAATTCCATTCCTGAAAATGAGCGGCGCGGGAAACGATTTCGTGGTCGTGGACCGGTTGGAGGGGACACCAGGCCCTGCGTGGGGGTCGGTCGTTCCCGCGATGTGCGACCGGCGGCGCGGCATCGGGGCCGACGGGGTCATCATCGTCACGCCCGCGACAACCGCCGATTTCACGATGGAATATTTCAACGCCGACGGGTCCACCGGGAGCATGTGCGGTAACGGGGGCCGGTGCGCCTCGTCGTACCTGATGGAGATCCTGGGCCGGAGCGAGGTGTCATTCCTTGCCTGCGGAAGACCGTACCGGGCCGCAAGGAGCGTCAACGGGGTGAAGTTACAGATGGATGATCCAGGCCCCGCGAGGATGCACGTCTCCCTGAGAGTCCGGAATGCCGACCTCGTGGGACATTTCATCGATACCGGATCGCCCCACCTGGTCATCGTCGGGGACATATTCGGGCGCGATTCACGCTCGGTCGTCGACGTAGGCAGGGAAATACGCCATCACGAGGCCTTTAGCCCATCCGGCACGAATGTTGATTTTGTTACCGTCGAGGGTAAGGACCGGCTGATCATCCGGACGTACGAGCGAGGGGTGGAGGATGAGACGTGGGCCTGTGGAACCGGCGCCGTGGCTGCCGCCCTGGTGTATGCGCTTCTGGAAGGGGGGGAGGGGAGCCGTGAGGTCAGGATCACCCCCCTGAGCGGGGAAACCCTGATTCGTCTCGTTTCTTCGCACCGGAACAATCGTCACAGACATCACACTTGACGGACCCGCGGTCGTGACCTTCAATGGAATCTACGAGACAGATCGGCGCGGATAGCCTCCAGGACGGCTGATGACCAGAAATAATTTCATCCAGAAGATACTAACTGCATGGGCGACAATCTGTTCGCTCCCTGTTCTTTACGTATTTATGCAATATCTGATGCCACCGGGAAAAGCGGATGGCGCACCCTCCGCACTGGTCGCCGGAAAACGATCCGCATTCGTACCGGGCGCGGTGAAACTCTTCCGGCAGGGGAAGAGCGCGCTCTTCGTCAAGGAAACGGAAGTCGGGGCAGCTCCGGGCCTTCTCCGCGCGCTGCACCCACCTGGGTTGCCTGGTCGAGTTCCTCGATGAAGAACAGAAATTTCGATGTAATTGCCACGGAAGTGTGTTCGATTCCGATGGGAACAACCTCTCCGGACCCGCCCCGCGGCCTTTGCAGCCGTACCGTGTCGAGGTGCAGAACGACGACATCATCGTGACCGTCCTCTAGGCCGCAATGCCCGGATTAGGTCAGTGGCTGGCTGAAAGGACTCCATCCGGAGAGGTTCTGCGGTTCCTCGACCGTAAAACGGTGCCGGAACATCGCCATACATCGTGGTATCTCTTCGGCGGCCTGACCCTCTTTTTCTTCCTCATTCAGCTCATTTCGGGGATCTTACTCACCCTGTACTACCACCCGGCGCCGGAAACGGCGCACGAGAGCGTAACGGAAATCGTGAACTCGGTCTCCTTCGGATGGTTCGTCCGGGGTGTCCACGTCTGGTCATCACACCTCCTGATCTTCTCCGCGCTCACACATTTCGCTTCGAAGTATTTCTTCAGGGCATATCGGAAACCCCGCGAACTCACATGGTTATCCGGGGTCCTCTTAATGTTGATTCTGTTCGGGTTCGCCTTCACAGGACACCTGCTCCCCTGGGACACGTCGGGCTATTTCGCCACCCAGATCGGAACAGAGATCCCGGGATCGCTGCCGTTCATCGGCCCGTCCATCGTCGCGCTTCTCCGCGGGGCCGGCGATTATGTCGATGCGACGACATTGACAAGGATGTACAGCGTCCACACGGTGATCCTTCCGATGATTTCGATGGCATTCATCTTTTTCCATCTGGTCTTAAACCAATTTTCAGGCTCTGCTTCACCCGCGAAGGCCCTCGTAACAGGGGAGATCCGATTCTATCCCGATTTCATTGTCAGGGACGCGCTTGCCTGGCTCCTGGGCGTAATGCTCCTGTTCACGCTATCGATCTATTTTCCTCCCGTCCTGGGACCGAAGGCCGATATCCTGGCTTCGCCGCCTCCCGGGATCAAACCGGAATGGTATTTCCTGCCGTTGTTTCAGGTGATTCGTCTCATGCCCGGAACGATCGCAGGCATCGCGAGTGAAATTGTCGTGAACGTCGGCGTGGCGGTGATCCTCGCCGGGCTCCTCGCATTGCCCTGGCTGGACCGGGCGAACGGACGCATCCTGCGGTTCGTCGGAATAGTATTTCTGCTTTTTAACATCGCAGCCATCGCCATGTCTTATCTGACGATATGATTTCCCTGATCATGTTTATTCTACAACCGGACGGGGGAGGGGGTCAGCTCCCGGACCTGGGCGTGAGGATCTCCGTATGGTTCATCGGGATGTTCTTCCTGGCAGTCGGTTGGATGCTCTTATATCTGCGGATGGCGGAGCTGAAAAAAGAACGGAAGTCCGGCAAATCAGCGGAGAACTGAAGATCGATTTTCAGCCTGCTGATTGGACTTTATCGATGAATTGGATATATTCCACCTGAGTCGATCAGGCGTAATGTCTTCACACTATATAGATCAGGGAGAAAAAATGAAAAATTATCTACTCATTGCCGTTGTACTGTTATTCTTCACAAATACCGCATTCACACAGCAGACGGACACCGTCAAGCCGGCGGCGACCGATACGATCAAAGCCGTCCCGCCTCCGGCGGCCGAGCCCCAGGGGGAATCAGCACCGAGTAAATTCTACTTCGGCGGGTATGTCGGTGCAACGTTCGGCGATTATTCGACGATCGAGGTGTCTCCGATGATCGGGTACCATATCAACCCTGTGTTGTCGGCCGGAGTGAGGTTCAACTACGAATATGTCAGCGCTGATCTGTACGGTACGGACTTCAATGCGAGCAATTACGGCGGTTCGATCTTTACCTATGCCCGCATCCATCCAAACGTCTACCTGCAGGCTGAGTACGTCCAGATGAGCTACGAATGGCCGACCAGCCTGACGGAAACCAAACGAGAGTGGGTGCCGTTCCTGTACCTCGGCGGAGGCGTCGTGAAACAACTTTCCGGTAATGTATCGCTTGTGGCGTCTGTACTCTTCGACGTCCTGCAGGACGATAACTCGCCGTACGAAGACTGGGCGCCGATGTTCAGCGTGGGGATCATCGCCGGGTTCTGAACGCGGTTACACCTGGCGGCAGCGGGAGGCAGTGCAGTCTTGTGGCCGACGATCGTGAAAACAGTCGCCGGCCACACTAGTTTCAAGACGTGAATGGGTAAACCATTTGTCTCATAATATATATTATGTAATGTTACTTTTGCCCTTTTCGGTCTGAATTTCTCCAATTAGCCCAACATCGCACCCCATCCCTCCCTGCTCCTCCGGCTGCATCACTCTGGGCGATCATTCGACGATTCTTCGGGCCAGGGATGTGTCATAGACCTCGATCATTCGGGCCACCGGCATACTGATCAGCGTCCCGACTGCGAATTTTCCCGTATCGTTAATCCTCCCGATCTCCTGAACCGGCACTTTCTTCAGTATAGCCAACTCCCTTATTTTCTTGAAGTTGACCTCTACCATCGAAACTACCATCCGTGACTGATCTTCACCGAACAGGTAGTAATCTGGTCGAATGCCTGCGGGGAATGTCATCTCCAGACCGAGCGTCTTTCCTTTCCTGCCGGCCCCCATCAAGGATTCTGCGATCGCAATCGCCAATCCTCCTTCACTGCAATCGTGAGCCGAATTGATCAATTTTTCGCCGATCAGGTCCAGGACGAACTCCTGTAGCCGTTTTTCGGCCTGAATATCGAGCGTCGGGATCCGACCGCCGACTGTCCGGTGTACGGTCGAGAGATACTCGGAACCCCCGATCTGCCCCGAGGTCGATCCCAGCAGAACGACGATGTCTCCCGCGTTCTTGAAATCGGCCGTCATGGTCGCATCCAAAGACCCGGTTTCGCCCACCATGCCGATGACCGGCGTTGGATAGACGGCACCATCCGGATTTTCATTATAAAAGCTCACATTTCCGCCTGTCACCGGTGTTCCGAGGACCCGGCAGGCATCCCCGATACCGCGGATGGCCTCGCTGAACTGCCAGTAGATCTCCGGTTTATACGGGTTGCCGAAATTCAGGCAGTTGGTGACACCGAGCGGCCGCGTCCCGACAGCCACAAGGTTCCGGGCGCATTCGGCGACCGCGATCATCGCTCCCATATACGGATCGAGATACACATACCGGGAATTGCAATCGGTCTTCATCCCGAGAACGGTATCTGTTTCTTTCAATCGGATGACCGCAGCATCGAGATAACAATCGTTTATCGTGTTCGTCCGAACCATCGAATCATACTGGGCAGTGACCCAGCGGCGCGAGCAAATGTTCGGCGCCCCGAGGAGGTCGGAAAGCGCCCTGTTGTAATCCGGCGGTTCCCCGAAGGCGGAAAGATCGAGGGCCTGTAACTCCTTGAAGTATCGAGGTTCCCTTCTCTCCCTGACGTACACCGGCGCCCCCCCGCCGAGCACAAGGGTGTCGGGTGGCACCGATCCGACGTGTTCCGCTCCCCGCCTGATTTCAACCCTGGTACTCTCCGTTACCCGGCCGATGATCTCGCACTGTAAATCCCACTTATCGAAAATCTTGCGCACTTCCGATTCATGTTCCGGTTTAACGATCACGAGCATCCGTTCCTGTGATTCGGAAAGCAGGATTTCGAACGGCTCCATGCCGGTTTCCCTGAGGGGGACCCTGCCGAGGTCGAGGTCGATACCGGCCCCGCCCTTGGCGCTCATCTCGCAGGTGGAACAGGTGATCCCCGCAGCCCCCATGTCCTGCATCCCCACCACGTACCCCCCCCGAATCGCCTCCAGGGTCGCCTCGAGGAGGAGCTTTTCGGTGAACGGGTCACCGACCTGGACCGACGGCCGTTTGCTCTCTGACGCCTCCGAGATCTCTTCCGAGGCGAATGTCGCGCCGTGGATGCCGTCCCGGCCGGTGGACGATCCGACGATCATCACGAGATTTCCGGTCCCGCTGGCGATCGCCCTGACCACCCTGTCGTGCCTGACGATGCCGACGGCCATCGCGTTGACGAGGGGATTTTCGTTATAACTCGGATCGAAATAGATCTCCCCGGCGACGGTGGGAACGCCGAAGCTGTTGCCGTAATCACCGATCCCCTTCACCACCCCCCGGATGAGATACCTGGTGCGGGCACTCCCCGGGTCGCCGAACCGCAGCGAGTTCAGGGCCGCCACCGGGCGCGCGCCCATGGTGAAGATGTCGCGCAGTATCCCCCCGACGCCGGTCGCCGCCCCCTGGTAGGGCTCCACGGCCGAGGGGTGGTTGTGGCTCTCGATCTTGAACGCGACGGCGTACCCTCCGCCGATGTCCACGAGCCCCGCGTTCTCTTCACCGGCCTTCGCGAGGAGCCGCGGGCCGTTTCTGGGAAGCTTCTTGATCTCGGCGATCGAATTCTTGTAGCTGCAGTGCTCGCTCCACATCACGCTGTACATGCTCAGCTCCGAATAATTCGGATCGCGACCAAGGATGCCACGGATCTTTTCGTATTCCTCGCGCGTGAGGCCGAGTTTCAACGCCGCGTCCATGTCCGCCGTCGGTCGATGAGGAGCCGTTTCGGGGCGATGTTCCATTTCAGTGTTCTGTCGTTGGTGTGATATGAATGAGTACCTCGTCCTTCTCGACATTGACGCCGGGCGTCAGCCGGCATGCTCCCACGGTCCCGTCGATGGGGGCAGATATTTCATTTTCCATTTTCATCGCTTCGAGAGTGACGAGCCGCTGACCTTGCTTCACGACGTCCCCGGTCCGCACCGCGACGTCCTTGATCAGTCCCGGCATGGGGGCCTTGACCGAACACCCGGAACTGATCTGCAGGGCGGAACGGATGAACGCCGAAAGCCTCCGGTGGGGTTCTTCCTGCAGTGAGACGACGACGCGGTACCGGTCGATCCAAATTTCCTTCGACCCGTCCGCGAGCGTTCTGGCGAAGACCCGGGTGGTTTTCCCTTCCCGGTGAATATCCAGCAGGTTGGTCCCCGGCGGAGACCGGTGGAATACCACCCGGGCGGGGTCGCTGAATTCCTTCCTGATGCGCGCCTCTGGTATGTCGAAAACTGCGCCGTCGACGGTCGCGATGAATGATTTCGGCATCGTTCACCTCAATCCGCCCGACCTGGCGGACGTCCAGCCGGGGTCGTGGCCGTGCGCGCCGGCGCGGACCCGGTCGTCCGAGCGGACCTGCAGCAGCGCCGCCACGTCGGCGGCAAGTTCGCGGATCTCCGGCGGGGTCCGGTCGAACATCTCCGGACGATACTTCCTGCCAAGGAAATTCGTGTCGAATGCGCCGCCGGAAAAATCGGGATCGGCGAGGATCCACAGGAGGAGGTCGATATTCGTCCTGACACCGTGAATTTCATATCGCTCGAGCGCCCGGACCATGATGGCGAGCGATTCGCCGCGGTCCGCGCCGTGGGCGATCACCTTGGAAATCATCGGATCGTAATAGGCGGAGATCGCCGAGCCGGTCTCGATACCCGTGTCGACCCGTATCCCCGGCCCCGAGGGATGCGCGATGTGGCCGATCGTGCCGATGAACGGAATGAAGTTGCTGGAGGAGTCCTCTGCGTAGATCCTGCATTCGAGCGCGTGGCCGTCGAACCGGACGTCGCGCTGCGTCAGCGACAGCCGTTCGCCCGAAGCGACGAGGATCTGTTCGCGGACGAGGTCGAGGCCCGTCCTCAGCTCGGTGACCGGATGCTCGACCTGCAACCGGGTATTGACTTCCATGAAATAATATCGGCCCGCCTCGTCGAGGATGAATTCCACCGTGCCGGCATTGGCGTACCCGACGTGCGACGCGAGTCTGACGGCCGATTCGGTCAATCCCGCGCGGACACTGCTCATCGATGGCGGGCGACGGGGACTCCTCGATGATCTTCTGGTGCCTGTCGCTGGATGGAGCATTCCCGCTCTCCGAGGTGGACGACGTTGCCGTGGGTATCCGCGAGGATCTGGACTTCGACGTGCCGCGGATTCAGTATGTACTTTTCCAGGTAGACCCGGTCATCGGAGAACGACGACGCGGCCTCGGATCGCGCGAGCTCGAGCGCTCCGGCCAGCTCCTTCTCCTCCCTGACCACGCGCATGCCCTTCCCTCCCCCGCCGGCCGCGGCCTTTAGCAGGACCGGGAAACCGATCGACCTGGCCACGGACGACGCCTCCGCGGCGGACGACAGCGGCCTGATCGTACCGGGAACCACCGGGACGCCGATCTGTTGCGCGATCGCTCTCGCGGAGGTTTTATCGCCGAGTTGGCGAATGGAGCGTGAGGACGGGCCGATGAATCGTAATCCCGCCTTTTCGACCGCTTCCACGAAGGTCGGATTTTCCGAGAGGAACCCGTAACCGGGATGGATCGCGTCCGCACCCGACTCCCGCGCGGCGTTCAGAATTTTCTCCTGGTTGAGATAACTCTCCCGTGCCGGCGACGGCCCAAGATGATACGATTCGTCGGCATGACGCAGATACGGGGAGTTCGCATCAGCATCTGAAAACACCGCCACGCTCCGGATACCCATGGACCCGCAGGTCTTCATCACCCGGATGGCGATTTCACCCCTGTTCGCAATTAATATTTTTCGTATTATTTTTTTCATTCGTTAAGTACAGCTACAGTCACCCGCCGCTCCTCCCTCGTTCCATTCCCCGAGTTGAAATGAGGCGACGTTCGTATTTTTCGAAAGGTACTCGTTGACCCTTTTCCTGAGCGCACCGCTCCCCTTACCGTGGATGATTCGAACCGGGTCAACCGCAGGAGAATCGCTTTGTCGATAAACTTATCCAGGATTTCAATCGACTCGTCCCCATACAATCCGCGGAGATCGACCTCATTTGAAGCTTCAGAGAAATCAATAAAGTCATTTTGTTTCATGAATACCAGCGGTTTCTCTCGCGTTGTTTCAAGGCTATCGATGGAGACGATAACCCGCTTTCCACCGGATTCCAGGACGACCTTTTTCGCGTCGACCAGTTCGATGACTTCACCCGCCATCTCGGTCCCACGGATTTTTACGAGCATCCCCGGTTCTATCCTTTGGATCGACCGTTTTTCATCCTTTTCGGCGGGAACGGGGTGACTTTTTTTGATCGCCGTTATCTCCTGTCTGACTTTACGGACAACCTCGGGGGCCGCACCGCTTTCCCGGATCTCCTTCACGAGTGCCTCGACCTTCCGCTTCACATCGTCGAGCAGCTCGTTCGCCTCTGTTTCGGCACGCGAACGGATGGCCTTAACTTCCTGATTGACAACGCGTAACCGATCTTCATACGAGTTGATTATTTCAGAGGCCTTACGCTCTTTGTCGTTGCGCCTCGGCGAGGTTTTCTCGAGCTGATGTGTCCGTCTCCTCGAATCGTGTGAGATATTCTGACAATTTGACGCTATCTTCACCGGCAAGCTCGAATGAGCGTTTGAGGACATTCTCAGGGAACTTCAAATTCTTGGCAATCTCGAGTGCGTAGCTATTTCCGGGTCGTCCCGACGGACAGTCGGTAATTCGGAACGAGAGAATCGGAATCGAATCCCATACCCGCGTTCTCCATGCTCTTCATGTTCGAAACCGGCGGTTTTAAAGGCGCTGTGGTGGGAGGTGACGATAGTGAGACAATCCGTTGCGCTCAATCGTTCCAGGACGGCGATGCCGAGGGCGGCCCCGAGGGCGGGATCGGTGCCGTTACCGATTTCGTCGATCAGCACCAGACTTCTTCGGCGTGACGTTTTCGAGTATGATTTTCAGGTTTTTCAGGTGGGAACTGAATGTGCTCAGGTCGTTTTCGATCGATTGCTCGTCGCCCATCTCGACGAAAATCTCCGAGAAGATGCAGAGTTCAGAATCGGGCGATGCCGGAATATGACACCCGGACTGGGCCAGCGCCGCCAGGAGTCCGACGGTCTTCATCGCGACGGATTTCCCGCCGGCATTCGGCCCCGAAATGATCAGCGTATTGAAACGCTCCCCCGCCTCGAGTTCGAGCGGGGAGATCGCGCTTCGCTGATGCTTCGAGAGGAGGAGCGGATGGATGGCGCCGTTCAGTTTGAACCGCCTCCCGGTATTCAGCAGCGGTTCGTTTCCCCCGATCTCGGCCGAGTACCGGGCCTTCGCGTTGAGGAAATCGATCCTGCCGATGACCGCGATGTTCGCCGTAAGGGATGGTATCGGCGTCGCGGACCTGGGCGGTGAGTTCCTTCAGTATCTTCGCGATCTCCTGGTGTTCCTGGCTCTCAAGGGTTCGAAGGTCGTTGTTCATCTCGAGCGTCTGGGTGGGCTCGATGAACGCGGTCGCGCCGCTGGCGGAGATGCTGTGGATGAATCCCGGGACCTGGTTCTTGTATTCGGAGCGAACCGGGATCACGAGACGTCCGTCCCTCGTGGTGATCAACTCTTCCTGCGTGATTCCCTTCTTATGCAGGTTGCCGAGGATCGACTCCATTTGCGAGCGCAGCGCCTCGTTTTTCCTTCGAATCGCGCGCCTGATCGTTCCGAGCGCCTGACTGGCCCCGTCGGTCACTCTTCCCTCCTCGTCGATGGCCCTCAGGATGTTATACTCGATGATCTTGTCGATCGTCAGCGGCAGGATCAGTCCCGCGAGTCCCGGATACTCCTTCGCCCTGCCGGAGAAAAACGTCTTGAGTTCCCGGGAATTGGCGGCGAGGTGGGCGATGGCCAGGAGGTCGGCGGCGGGGAGAACGAAATCGACGATGGCGGCACGTTGGAGCGCAGTCCTCACGTCGGCGAGACCCCGGATCGGCACCGGGGTTCCCTCCCCCACCAAACCTTTCATCTCCGAGGTGAGGGCAAGTTCGGCCCGGATCCAGGCCTCATCGGACCGTGGGCCGAGGGAAACAAGGTGATCATTCCCCATCGGGGTCTGGAGGTATCCCCCTATGCGCAGCCTGACCTTGTCGTATTCAACCTTGCTCAGCGAGGAGAGAAACTCTCTCATACGACGACACTATTTGGGGAGGGTGTAAGTCCCGAATTTTCCCTTGATTTCGTCGGCGAATTCCTTGCTCTCGGCCATCCAGGAGAGGGAATAGTCGAAGACGTCGGGGGCAACATTGATCAGGGAATAATAAAACGCCGATTCCCGTTTCGTCTCGTCGTCTGGCTCGCCGAAAATCGACATGGCGAGAAGGAGCAGGCTGGCGAGGACGAGTCCTTCGCAGAAACCGAATATGCCTCCCGCGATCCTGGATTTCGGCGAGAGCGTCTCTCTCCCTGACTGTCCGAACCACCGGTATCCGAGGTTCACCCCCACGACCACCGCGGTGAAGATAATGGCGTAACCGAGGATATGCGCGGTGTCGCGCTCCATATCGAGCCACGAAATGAGCAATTCCGCCACGAGGCCCATGTATTTCGTCGCGAGCACGAAGCCCCCCCAGAACCCGAGGACGCCGAACACTTTCTTGAAAAAACCGTCTTTGATTCCAAGAAGCGTCGACGCAACCAGGATGAGGATGACCAGGAGATCAATGAGCACCATGTGCAGGCCCTTCCAGGAGTGTTTTAACCGTTGATTGAACGAGCTTCCCGTCGATTTTTCCCTTCACTTCCTTCATGACGACCGGCATCACCTTGCCGAAATCCATCGGCCCTCCGGCCCCCGTGGCCGAGATGACCCGGAGAACGATCGCGCTGAGCTCCTCGACGGTCATCGGTCTGGGCAGATATTCCTGAATGACCCGCAGTTCCTCCTCTTCGAGGGATGCGATGTCCATCCTCCCCTGCTGGGCGAAAATGTCGGCCGCTTCCCGTCTTTTTTTCGCGGCCTGCATCAGGACGGCGAGCTCGTCCTCTTCTGAGATGCCGCCCTGCGGACGCTTCTCGACGATTTTTTCCTTCAATGCGGCGAGGACAGTCCGGAGCGTCTCGAGCCGGACCCTCTCCCCGGCCTTCAACGCCTTTGAAATGTCGGCGGAAATCTTCTCGGTGAGCGCCATCAGATTCTATATGCCTCCAAATATGGGAATGACAGCCCCGTTGATCGCCGAGGCCTCTTGCCTGCAGAGGTGAATCATTTCATCCGCGATCACCCCGGGATCGACCCACCTCGAAAAATCCTCCCCCGGCATCGCCTTCCTGTTCGCGGGGGTGTCGATAATGCTTGGAGCAAAGGCGTTTACCGTGATCGCCGATCCACGTAATTCTTCACCGAGGCAGGCCGTCAGTGCGGCCACCCCGCTTTTTGCGACCGCGTAGGCCGCACGGTCCCTGGAAGCCCGGAAGACGGTCTGCGCCGAAATATTGAAAATTCTGCCGAATTTGCCGATTCCCTTCTGCCGGAGAAACTCCCGGGAACAGAGGAAGACAGATTTCAGGTTAATGTCCATCATGGAATCCCATTCTTCCAGGTCCATCCGCGAGACCGGCTGTCCGGAACTGAATGCCCCGACCGTATTGACCAATATATCGGCTTTACCTGATGTCCGTGCGATCGTGGCAAACAAGCCCGCCACGCTTTTCTCGTTCGTCACGTCCGCCCTGACTGCGGTCAGGTTCCGTAGAAGCGAGGGAGGAAAGGTTCCGGCAGGGACCTTCCCGCGTATGGTGAAAAATATTTTCGCCCCTTCCCGCTCAAATCTGCTAACCACGACTCTCCCGAGATCGCCGGTACCACCCGTAACGAGAACGATTTTACCATCGAGCGGCATCAGACCCTGTAAAAATTGAATGAATATATCACTTTACCGGGCGATAATCAATTCGGTCCGTGATCCCGCGACGGACAGATCGGTTCACGGGAACCCGTGGACCGCGAATTCTGGAACTTGCGCAACTGCATGGATTTCACTACCTTCATCCATGGCGCGGCTGACACAGATATCCACAATCCTCCTGCTGGGCAGCCTGTTGGCCGTCTTCATTCCGCTGGCATCTTCGTTCCATCATCACCCGGGGAGTGGCCCCAATCGCGCTCCCGATGGCGTCAGCGTGTCCGGGCATCCCGACGGATGGACATCGGACAGCCGCTGCGACCTCTGTGCACGGCTTCTCCTGACCATTGTCTGGGAGCCAACGTCGACCTCGACTTTACTTCCTGATTTTCAGGATATCCCCTTTGTTCAGCGCGAGATACCCACCTCATCTCATCTTCTTCCACGTTTAAAAGACCGCTCTCCACCTCCCCCGTCACCGTTGATTTTCGTTTAACGGACGGCACCGGATAGCTCCGGTCCTGTTTTTTACAGGATTTCTTGAGGTGACAAATGAGAGGTTTCACTGCTTTTCGTCTGTTCGATGGTCCCACTGGCGCTCTCAGCGCAGAGCGGGCCCGTATCTGGTTCCCTGATGAACCCGAATATCAGTGTTATCGGGGATATGAGGGGCGTTTATGCCGATACCGCGAACCGAAAATTCAACTTCGTGTTCGAGGAAGCTGAAATCGCCCTGATTTCGTCGATCGATCCCTATGCCAAAGCCGATGTTTACGTCTCCTTCGCGAGGACGCCTGACGGAGAGTACGTCGCCGGGCTCGAAGAGGCTTATGTCACGACACTCTCTCTTCCCCTCGACCTTAAAGCCCGGGCGGGCAGGTTTCGCATGCCGATCGGACGGGTGAACCCGGTTCACCCGCACTCCCTCCCGTTCTCCGACATTCCTGCGGCAAACCGGGCGTTCTTCGGCGATGACGGCATGATCGATGAGGGTGTTTCAGTGAGCTGGCTCATTCCGAATCCATTCGATTTTTACCAGGAAATCGAAGTCGAGGCTTCAAACGTTCCCACGGAGAGTCCCCTCTTCACCCGCCCCGACGCCGACCGGTTTCTCTATCTCGCCCACCTGAAGAATTTTTGGGATCTGGACGAGAATACCACGCTTGAGCTCGGACTGACGGGAATGACCGGCCCAAACCAGGATCTCCGGACGTCCACGGTCGGTGCTGCCGATCTTACCTTGAAGTGGAAACCGCTCCAACTCAACCGGTATAAGTCCCTGACCTGGCAGTCGGAATTCTACCATAGCCAATACGACATGGAAGGCGGGAACAGTGTCCGATCATGGGGGATGTATTCATTCCTGACCTACCAGCTCGGCGAGACCTGGTTCCTCACCGGCAGGTACGACTACACAGACCTCCCGCAGACCTCCGACGCCTTCGAACGCGGATATTCCGCAACCCTCGGGTGGTATGCGACGGAATTTCAGAAGATCGAGCTCGGAGGGGGGCACTCGTCGTCCAACGTCGCCACGAACCGAACGGATTTCGTGTTGCGATGGATTTTCGTCATCGGGGCTCATGGCGCGCACCAGTATTGAAATCCTATTATTTATAACAATCGACTCAGGAGCCTGATCGTGATGAGAAATTTCATTCGTGCACTCATATACCTCGCCTTCCTGGCGATACCGGCGGCGGCGCAGGCCGGCGACAAGCTCACCGTGGTGGCCTCCCTCCAGAGCCTGAAGAGCATCGCGGAGCTGGTCGGCGGCGACAAGGTCGACGCGTTCGCGATCGCCACGGGATACCAGAATCCCCATTTCGTCGACCCGAAACCGAGTTTCATCATGAAACTCTCGAAGGCGGATATCTTCATCACCACCGGGCTCGACCTCGAGACCGGGTGGGTGCCTTCCCTCCTTCAGAGCTCGAGAAACGGGAAGATCCAACCCGGCGGGGACGGTTACGTCGACGCCTCCGCGGGTATCGCGCTGTTACAGGTGCCGTCTTCCAGCGACCGCGCGCAGGGCGACATCCACGTTTACGGTAACCCCCACTACTGGATGGACCCGCTTCGGGGGAAACAGATCGCAAAGAACATCTGCGAAAAACTGGTGAAGCTGTCGCCTGAAAACCAGGCGTACTTCAGCGCGAACCTGAAGCGTTTCGAGGAGGAAATCGACAGGCGGACCGCCGAATGGGTCAAAAAGCTCTCTCCGCTGCGCGGTGTTCCGGTGATCGCCTATCACAACGAGTGGCCGTACATGGAAGAGCGGTTCGGCTTCACGATCGAGGATTTTCTGGAACCGAAACCCGGCATCCCCCCGACCCCGAGCCAGCTCGTCAAGGTCATCTCGACGGTGAAATCCAAAAAAATCCCCATCATCATCACCTCCCCGTATTTCATGCTGGACGCAGCCGAAATGGTCTCCAAGGAGACCGGGGCGCGGATCGCCGTCCTCGCGACGTCGGTCGGGGCGTTCGACGGGGTCAACACCTATTACGATCTCTTCGACTACAACGTCGGCGTCCTGCTGAAAGTCTTATCGCAACCGCCCGTCCACTGAACAGGAGGAATGCATGCTCGAGTTTTTTTCCGAATCGTTTGTCCTGAACGCCCTCAAGGTGAGCCTGATCGTCGGGGTCTTTCTTTCCTATCTCGGGGTTCACGTCGTCGGAAGGGGGATCGTGTTCGTGGACCTTGCGCTGGGACAGATTTCGATGCTCGGGATCGCCATCGCCAATTACTTCGGCTATGATGCGACGCTGTTCTCGCTCGCGGTCACCATGGTTGCGGCGTTTTTCCTCTCCCTGATCAACATCCGGGACAAGAGACTCAAGCAGGAGGCGGTGATTGGAATCATCTACGCGGTCGCTTCGGCCGTCACGGTCCTCCTCATCGCCAAATCACCCCACGGTGATTCCGACATCAGCGAGGTGCTCTTCGGCAGCCTGTTCACGGTGAGCGCGGAAAGCCTCACCACGATGGCCGTCCTGTTCGGCCTCCTGGGCGTCGTCCATTTCATTTTCAGGAAAAAGTTTTTCGCGATGACCGAGAGCGTCGAGGAAGATTCCACGAGACAGCCCGGGATTTTTAAAATCTGGAATTTCCTTTTTTTCCTGTCGATCGGGATCGCGATCGTTTTCGCGGTGCGGGCGGGCGGGGTCATTCCGGTATTCTCCTACCTCATCATTCCCCCCGTGTCGGCGATCATGGTGGCGCGATCACGGGCGACCGTGGTGATCCTCGCGATCGTCGCGAGCGTCCTCGGTTCGGTCCTGGGCATCCTGTTCGCGCTGCAGTTCGATTTTCCGGCGGGCTCTTCGATCGTGGCGATGCTCGGGGCCGTGTTCGTCGTCTTCGCCCTGATCAGGTTCGTGCTGCGCTCACGCCGGTGAACGACCCCTAGGCCTTGCGCTTCTCACGCCGGTCTCCGCGAAGGGCGTTTCCCTGGACGAGCAGCCCGAGGATCACCAATGCGGCGAAGAGGGCCAGGCCGGGAGGCCCTCCGAGCCCGCTCTGGTAGGCGATGAGCACGGACCCGGTCAGCGTGGTCACGACGATCAGGGCCCAGTCGAGGAGGAGCAGAAAGAGGATGGCGCCCGCCGCCCCTCCGGTGAGAAAGAGCATGATGGGAGAACCGACCGGCGAAATTCCCGTCGCGTCGTTGAAGTAGAGCAGGAGTACTCCCCCGCCGCAGAACCCCCCGAAAATCCATGCCGCCTTGTGCAGCGCGAATGCGAGGAGTGATCCGACCGTCCCGAAAAGGAGCGCGAGCAGCAGGGACCGCCAGTCGTGGGTCCTCCCCAGGAGGATCGTAAACAGGTACAATCCCCCGAGGAACCCGAGGATGCCGATCGAAATGAGATAGACCCGCCTTCCGAGGATCACCAGGATCATGCCGATCACGAGGAGCAGCGCGTTTAATTTTTCGGGGAAGACCACGGCGGGACGCTCAGGGGTGAAATGGCAGGCGAAAAACGGATGCGGGGCGGACGGTTGCCGTCACTCGAAGTTCCTGGGCGTCCCGGTTCCAAGCTCGGCGACGATCCCCTGCCTGGCGGCGGGCAGGTGTTTCACCAGTTCACCGGGGGTTCCCCGCAGCGGCGGGAATGTCCCGTAGTGCATCCCGACGACCCATCGGGGTTCGAGGAGACCGACGGCGAACGCGGCTTCCCGCGGGCCCATGGTGTACAACCCGCCGATGGGCAGGATCGCGATGTCCGGCCTGTGGAGTTCGCGGATCAGGCGCATGTCGCCGAAGACGTCGGTATCGCCGGCGTGGTAGACGCTCGGGTGACCCGGGAATGTAATGACAAACCCCGCGGCGGCGCCGCCGGGCTGGAGCTTTCCCCCGCCGCCGACATCGATGTCCGAACTGTGGACCGCGTGTGTCATCGTGACGCCGATGTTTCCGACCTCGAGGGATCCCCCCTTGTTCATCCCCGTCGCCTTTCCGACACCCCGGGCGCCGAGGTAGAGACTGACTTCGTGGATCGATACCACCGGGACATCAAACCGTCGGGCGATTTCGACCGTGTTGCCGATGTGGTCGCTGTGTCCGTGCGTCACGAGGATGAGGTCCGGCCTCGGCACATCCCGCGGCCTGAGCGGTGATTTGGGATTTTCGAGCCATGGGTCGATGAGAACGGAAGCGCCAGCACTGTCGCGGATGAGGAACGCGGAGTGGCCGTACCACGTAATCGAGATCGGCTTGAGGTGGACCATGGGTTGGAGAGAAGATACCGAACTGCGGCCGGAAATTCAAGCCGGGGGGAACCGCCTAAAATTCGCCTTCAACGCTGATGTTCCCCACCGACCCCGAATCGTCGATCACCGCCGACACGGTCCCGTACCCCCGGCTCGAGTGCCCGACGAGCAGGATCCGCTTCGGCTCGATCACGGCGAATATCGAGCCGGCGTCGATCGATGCGAGGCTCTGCGGAAGGTTGAAGCCGATGAATTCGCCGCCCCCGCCCCCGAGTACCTTCGGCTTCATCCGGAACGCGACGGCGGAAGCGCCGATATCGTTCATGGCGGAGAGAAAATCGTCCTTCTGGGCGGCGCGGTGGGCGTCCATGAACACGCCCAACCCCACCCAGATCATGAGTGTGATGACGATGACGGAGACGATGAAGATGATGGCCTGATTTTCGCTCATGGTGACGGTGGACTGGGTTGACCGGGAGGTACTGGTGGTCTTGGATTCTAGATAATCAAATATTTTTTCAGAAGATGTGAGCGTCGTCAATTTTCTTCGATTTACCCGGTTTCACGCCGGAGAGAACCCCCGGGGCACTTGATATTCATATTCGGGCAAGGTATATTCAGGTGAGAAATTTCGCCGCGGATCTGTTCAATTATCCTTTCAGGACCGATGAATATTTTACTGGTGGACGATGAGCCTCATTACCTGATGCTCATGGGTGATTTTTTACGAAATCAGGGCTGGACCGTTTTCACCGCCGAGAACGGCGAGGACGCGCTCGGTAAATTAAGAGAACATCGTTACGATATCGTGATCTCGGACATCTATATGCCGATCCTCAACGGGATCGGTCTGCAGAAGGCGATGAAGGATGTGCCCGGCGCCGCCGACGTCCCGTTCATCTTCGTCTCCGCCTACGCCGATTCATCCACGCTCGCCACGCTCGACCTGTCCGAAAACGTCAAATACCTCAGTAAGAGCGTTTCCCCCGCAAAATTGAAAGAGTGGGTCCAGTACCTCTCCAAACCGCCCCAGGAGCGGGGAAAACACCCTGGTGAAGAAACGATTTCCCGGTCGGACCAGAGGTCGGTCCGCGACGAACCCCGGATACCGAAGCGGAGGTAAGGTCCCTCCCCCGGGGAGGTCTCCCTTTCCGTACCCGTTTTACCTCTTTTAGAAACCGGATCCCCGGTTTCACCCCTCCCTTTTTGTCACAGATCACATCACCGTGTGCAGGGTCTCCTATCTTGTACGGTACGTTCACCCCCCGCCCTCACGGGCCATCCAGACACCTACACGGTAGCGGCATGAATGACATCAGACAGGTCGAAGCCCTTTCGAGGGTGACGCTCTCCATCCCGCTCTCCCTGGGGGACAGGGAGATCCTGACCCCGGAGGCGATCGAATTCCTCACCCGGCTCCACACCGCCTTCGGCGACAGGCGTCGAAAGCTCCTCGCAAGGCGATCGCTGGTGCAGCGCGAGATAGACCACGGAATTCTCCCCGATTTCCATGAATCGACGAGAAGCGTCAGGGAGGGTGTCTGGAGGGTCAGGAGTGCACCGGTGGACCTGATCGACCGCAGGGTGGAAATAACGGGGCCCGCCGGTGACGCGAAGACGGTGATCGACGCCCTGAATTCCGGGGCGAACGTGTTCATGGCGGATTTCGAGGATGCCCAGTCCCCCACGTGGATGGCGACGATCGAGGGACAGCGAAACCTGCGTGACGCCGTGCGAGGCGAGTTACGCCACATCTCGCCGGAGGGCCGGAAGCACGCCGTCGGCCAGACCCCCGCGACCCTCATGGTCCGCCCGCGCGGCTGGCACCTCGTTGAAAAACATCTGTGCGTCGACGGTGATCCCGTTTCGGCGTCGCTTTTCGATTTTGGGCTCTACATGTTCCATAATGCCCACGCCCTCCTCGAACGGGGGACCGGTCCCTATTTCTACCTTCCAAAACTCGAGAGCCGGTTCGAAGCAGCGCTCTGGAACGACGTGTTCATCTTCGCCGAGGAATACCTGGGGCTTCCCGCTCGCTTCGATCCGCGCGACCGTCCTGATCGAAACCATCCTTGCGGCGTTCGAAATGGACGAGATCCTCTATGAACTGAGGGACCGGTCGGTGGGGCTGAACTGCGGCGGGTGGAATTACATCTTCAGCTTCATCCAGAAGTTCAGCAAATACCCGAACTTCCTTCTCCCCGATCGTCGGCTTGTCACGATGGACACGGGGTTCCTGAACGCGTACGTCACCCTCCTGATCCAGACCTGTCACCGGCGCGGGGCGCACGCGATCGGCGGAATGGCCGCGAACATTCCGGTCAGCGAAGACCCGGCCGCGAACGAGGCGGCCATGGAGAACGTTCGAGCAGGACAAGATGCGCGAGGTGCGGGCCGGGCCATGACGGAACCTGGGTCGCGCACCCCGGTCTGGTCCGGGTCGCCCGCGAGGCGTTCTGCTCGGTCCTGCATACCCCCACCAGCTCACGGAGATGCGGTTCGACGCCGCCGTCGCGCGGGAAGATCTCCTGAACGTGCCCGATGGCGAGATCACGGTCGCGGGCCTGAGGACCAATATCGACGTCGGCGTCCGGTACCTCGAGGCCTGGCTTTCCGGGACGGGGTCGGTGCCGCTCTACAACCTGATGGAAGACACCGCCACGGCCGAGATCGCCAGGTCCCAGGTCTGGCAGTGGCTGCACCATTCCGCCAGGATGGACGACGGCGCCCTGCTGACGACCGACAACTTCAGGAAATACTTCTCCGACGAAATGGAAAACATCTACGCAACCGTCGGGCCGGAACGCTACCGCCGGGGCCAGTTCGATCTCGCATCCCGGCTGTTCTTCAACCTCGTCCACGAATCGGAATTCACGCCCTTCCTCACGCTGAAGGCGTACCAGTACCTCTGACGACCGCGAAAGGACCATCGCATGCATCAGATCAACGCGTTCTCCGTCCGGAAAGACTGGCTCGAAAACCCGCGATGGTCGGACGTCCGGAGGGATTACACCCCCGAAGACGTGGTCCGGCTGCGCGGTTCTCTTCAGATCGAACATACGCTGGCGACGGTCGGCGCCCGACGGCTGTGGCATCTCCTGCACGAGGACGGGTACCTCCAGGCGCTCGGCGCATTGACCGGTAACCAGGCGATTCAGCAGGTCCGGGCCGGACTCAGGGCGATCTACCTGAGCGGATGGCAGGTCGCCGCCGACGCCAACGGGGCGGAGCAGATGTACCCCGATCAGAGCCTCTATCCGTGCGACAGCGTGCCGTCGGTCGTGCGGTCGATCAATGCCGCCCTCCGGCGGGCCGACCAGATCCACCACGCCAAGGGCTTGAACGGTATCGAGTGGTTCGCCCCGATCATCGCGGACGCAGAGGCCGGTTTTGGAGGGGTCCTGAACGCGTTCGAATTGATGAAGGCGATGATCGAGGCCGGAGCGGCCGGGGTTCACTTCGAAGACCAGCTCGCGGCCGCGAAGAAATGCGGCCATATGGGCGGCAAGGTCCTGGTGTCGACGAACGACTTCATCCGGAAACTCTCCGCCGCCCGTCTCGCCGCAGACGTCATGGGCGTGCCCACCATCCTCATCGCCCGCACGGATGCGCGGAACGCGAAACTGATAGCCTCTGACTGCGACCCCCGGGACAGGGAATATATTTCAGGGGAACGGACGACGGACGGCTTTTTCAGGTTACGGGGAGGCCTCGAAACCGCGATCCGGAGGGGTCTCTCCTACGCGCCGTACGCGGACCTGCTCTGGTGCGAAACATCCGAGCCGGACCTCCCTGAAGCCAGACGCTTCGCAGAGGCGATCAGGGCCGAGTATCCCGGATAAACTCCTGGCCTACAACTGCTCCCCCTCGTTCAACTGGAAGCGCAAGCTCGACTCCACGACCATCGCCCGCTTTCAGCGGGAACTCGGGGCCATGGGGTACCGATTTCAATTCGTCAACCTCGCGGGCTTCCATGCGCTGAACTACTCGATGTTCCTCCTCTCCAAAGGCCTATCGGGAATTCGGGATGACCGCCTACGCCGATTTCCAGGAAAGGGAATTCAGGAGCGAGGCCGACGGGTACAAGGCCGTGAAACACCAGGAATTTGTGGGAACCGGGTACTTCGATGAAGTTGCGAAGGTCGTCGCGGGCGGATGCCGCACCCTCCCTCCCGGCGCTCCCGGGATCGACCGAGGAGGAACAATTCGACCCGTGAACCGGTCCCTGTGATCTGGCCACGATCGCGGAGAACATGGCTGAAAAACTGACCATTCCATCGTAAAACCTCTCGCTTTCGACTCCCGGGAGATCCAGACTCCCGGGAGCTGAAGGGCACGGATCCCCTCCCACCACCACCCCCCTTCCTTTTTTATTTCCCACGGTAAGTTCGTATATTGTCGTCCAACCGTGCCGAGGTATTCGATGCGATTATATCTGTTCTCAGTGCTTGTCGCCGGCCTCCTGCCGGTCATCTCTCCCGCCCAGGGGACTGTCTATCCGCCACTTCCGGTCGGGATCCGATGCCCCGGATTTTTCGCTGCCCTTCGCGACGAAAGACTCCCTCGGTTATGGGGATATCACCCTCTCAGCATATTTTGGGCAAAAAATCGTCGTTCTCGCCTTCTACCCCGCCGATTGGAGCGGCGGTTGCACGAAAGAAGTCTGCAATTTCAGGGATAATTTTTCCGCGCTCGCCGAACTGGGAGCCGAAATTCTCGCGATCAGCGGAGATTACCCCTATTCGCACTACGAGTGGGCAAAATACCACAGCCTGCCGTTTCCGCTCCTCTCGGACAGCAGGCACCGGGTCGCCCCGGTCTACCACAGTTATAACGAATCCTCCGGGTACAACAAGCGAACCGTCTATGTCGTCGACAAGTTGGGGAAAATAGGATACATCAACATGGAATACTCGACGCGCGACTCCACATCGTTTGAGAAGCTCCGGGACGCGATCAATGAAATCAAATCGAACGAAGATTAACATAATGATCTATATCAATGAAAATAATCACTGTTACCTCCGTTGTTCTCACACTCTTTCTCACTGCAACCGCCCGGCCCCAGGAAGACACGCTCCGGAAAACGGGCGAAACGCATTTCGGTAAAATTACACAACTTACCTTCCGGCGGAGAGAACGCCGAAGCATACCTCTCATTCGGGGGTAATCAGCTGATATTTCAATCCACGAGGGATTCTTTCCCGTGCGATCAGATTTTTAGCATGGATCTCGGGCGGCGGAAACATTACGCTCCGGAGCACCGGCCTGGGGAGAACGACATGCTCATACTTTCTCCCGGGCGACAGCACATTCATATACTCGTCCACTCACGGCCATGCCCCTGAATGTCCCCAAAAACCCGACTATTCGAAGGGTTATGTCTGGGCAATCTATCCCAGTTATGATATTTATGTCAACGGAATCCGCGGAGGTCAACCCAGGGTACTGAACGCTTCGCCGGATACGATGCCGAGGCGACGGTATCGCCCATCGGCGACAGGATCGTCTTCACCTCGAGCCGTGACGGCGACCTTGAGCTCTACTCGATGAAAACAGACGGATCAGATGTCGTCAGGCTCACCCACGACGTTGGATACGATGGCGGGGCGTTTTTCTCCGCGGACGGAAAAAAGATCGTGTTCGCGCCCATCATCCGGCTGATTCGGCCGGCCAGGCCGATTTCCTCCAACTCCTGCGGAACGGGCTGGTACGTCCTTCGATCATGGAACTCTTCGTGATGAATGCCGACGGAACTGATAAAAAGCAGATAACCAACTTCAATTCGGCCAGTTTCGCGCCATATTTCTATCCGACGGCAAGAAAATCGTCTTCGCTTCGAATATGAAAGACCCCAAGGGGCGGGATTTCGACATCTTTTCGATCAACACCGATGGAACAGGCCTCGAACAGATCACTTTCAACGATTCGTTCGATGGCTTCCCTGTCTTCACGGCCGACGGAAGTAAACTGATTTTTTCATCCAACCGGAACGCGAAGACCCGTGGTGAGACGAACGTCTTCATCACCGATTGGATACCCTGATTTTCCTAATGAATAGATAGGATGCAACCCCTTTTATTTTAGAATGTTTCAAGCCCATCATCTCAACTTAAATATCGACAGATCATGAACCGAATATATTTCACGCTGGCGTTCGCAGCCACGCTGATGTTTGGCTGCGGCGGATCGACCTACAAAATTGAAAACCCATCGGTCACTCCGGACGAGTTGAAGGAACACGTCCGGTACCTCACATCCGACTCCCTCCAGGGGCGGAAGACCGGCACCCCCGGAAATGTGGCGGCGGCGGCCTACCTGGCCGATCGTTTTAAAGAGTACGGCCTGATGCCGGCCGGGGATCATGGCACGTATTTACAGAAATTCCCCTTCGTTTCGGGCGCGAAGCCCGGTGCGAAGAACTCGCTGACCATCGAGTCCGGCGGGACCTCTAAAGCGTTCATCCTCGACCAGAGTTTCAGGACGCTCGCCTTCTCCAGCGATACCTCCGTGTCCGCGGGGATGGTGTTCGCCGGGTATGGCATCACCGATACCTCGCAGAAGTATGACGACTATGCAGGGATCGACGTAAAGGGCAAGATTGCACTGGTGTTACGCTTTACGCCTAAAGGTGATGATCCCCACTCCCCCTTCATCCAGCATTCCAGTCTCAGTGCGAAGACCTTTAACGCCCGTGAACATGGCGCCGCCGGACTCATCTTCGTCACCGGTCCGCTCGATGCGGAAAAGCCCGAGCTCGTGGCTTTTACGTTCGACCAGGGGCTCAGTTCCTCGGGACTGGCGGTGGCCACGATTACGTGGGCAGCCGTCGATTCGCTCCTCCAGGCTGACGGTAAGTCATTAAAGTCGATTCAGGAGGGGATCAACGGATCGCAGCAACCGGCCTCGTTCCAGGTGAATGCGACGGTAAAAATGGAGACGAGCATCGAGAAGATCATGAATGAATCCTCCAATGTCGTTGGATTTATACCTGGTTCCGACCCGGTACTCAAAGACGAATATATCGTTATCGGCGCCCACTTCGATCATCTCGGGATGGGCGGACAGGGTTCGCTGACTCCCGACACGGTGGCGATCCACCACGGCGCCGATGACAATGCTTCCGGGACCGCGGGACTGCTCGAGGCCGCCGAGTACCTTTCCTGGACGAGGGATTCCCTGCGGCGCAGCATCCTCATCAGCGGGATTTTCCGGCGAAGAGATGGGACTCCTCGGATCGAACTATTTCGTCAACCATCCCACGATCCCGCTGACATCCATGCGGACCATGGTCAACATGGACATGATCGGCCGCCTCAGGGATAAAAAGGTTGTCGTCGAGGGTATCGGGACCTCTCCGGGGTTCGATTCCCTGCTGAACACGCTGAACCGGGATTCCCTCTTCGATTTAACGCTCAAACCGGACGGATACGGGCCCAGCGACCACGCTGCATTCTACGGCAAGGACATGCCCGTGCTTTTCTTTTTCACGAACATGCACAATGATTACCACAAACCGTCCGACACCTGGGAGAAGATCAACTATGAGGGCGAGGCGCAACTGGTGAGCTACATCCTCAGGATTGTTCGCGAGCTCGACAGGACCACGCAGGCCCCCGTATTCGTGAAAGTGGCGTCACAGGCCCCCCAGGGTGACCGGAGGCCGATGCGGGTGACGATGGGCGTGGTGCCGGATTACGCGGACGAGGGCGGCGGAATGAAGATCTCCGGCGTAAGGCCGGAAGGCCCCGCCGAAAAGGGTGGTCTTCTGGCGGGAGATGTGATCGTGAAATTCGGCGAGAAAACGGTTTCCAATATTTACGATTACACATACATCCTGCAGGAACACTCGCCGGGTGATGTGGTGAACGTCGAGGTAAAACGGGGCGACAAAGTGCTGACGTTTTCGGTGACACTGACCGGCAGGTAGGCAGGATGGCCATCGACAGAACGGCGGGATGATCAGGGACGGCTCTTGAGCCTGACCAGGGTGACCAGTTCTTCGAGATTGAAGGGCTTCGTGATGTAATCCACGAAGCCCATTTTTTTTACACGTTCGATGGCGGCCACATCGTTATACGCTGTCATGAAGATGAACGGGATGTTTTTTCCGGCTTCGCTCCCCCGCACCGACTCGAAGAATGTGATCCCGTCGATCCCCACGAGTTTGACATCCGTGACGACGAGGTGCGGAGGGGTGTTCCGCAGAATTTCAATCGCCGTCTCAGCCGAATCGGTCGCCCTGACGCTGTACCCTTCCCCTTCGAAGAGCATCGCGAGGGTTTCCCGCTGCTGCGGTTCGTCTTCGACGATGAGCAACCGTGTGGGGCCGGCTTCCGCGTTGTGAGGGTTCATGGATGGCTCATATCATTTTACGTGCGATTTCCCTCAACTCCTCCCTGGTCAGGAATCGCTGGACGAGCGGGAACAGAATATAATTTTCCTTGTGGATGTGGTTGACGAACGACTGTACGACCTCGCTCGCCACTTCCCTGAGCCTTCGGATCGCCGAAAAGCTGTCCCGGTTACGGTCGACGTCGTGGATCACCTCGCTCAGCCGGTGAAACCCCTTCTTCAGCCGCCGGTGGTCCTGCTTCATCATCCTCGTGGGTCCCTCCACATACCGCTCGAGCACCGGGAACAGGGCCTTCTCTTCCTTGAGGTTATGGACGCTCACCTCTTCCTCGATGAATTTCAGCGCCGCCCTGATGGTCCGGTACTGCTTCGCGCTGTACCCATCCTGGGAGAACGCCTGTACCGCCCGGTTGAGGTTCTTGAGCTGGATCAGTGCGTCGTTGTGTTCCTGGAGAAGCTGTGCGATTGGATCCGCGGAATTGCGCATACGGAGGGCGGTACGGGGGAATTCAGACTTCGACGAGAGTGGTGTATTTCATCTTACCGCCGACGAGCATCGATTCGAGGAGCGTCATGAAATTCTGCATCGATTCGTCCTCATCTTCCAGGCCGTTGTACTGGTCCATGGAATTGAACGAAAAAACCTCCGTAAACGAGTTGCGTTTCCGTTTATCCTCGTAGACCGAGTAATCGGCAACCCCTCCCTTCTGGAGAATGTACTCCTTCATCTTCTGCGAAAGCGGCAGATATTCGCCCCTTTTATCAGGAAGAATTTCATAGGATATCGTGAAAATAACCCTGCTCATGCATTATTCCTTTTTGATTACTGCCAATATACTAAAATAATCGAAAATTGACAGATTTATTGGGATAATATTTCAGACCGGTGGAGCGGCCAGGTATGAACGGGCGATCCAGGCGGCCGCCAGCAGACACAACCCCATGCCGAAAACGAAACCGGCGGAAACAATCCATCGGCAATCCAGCAACACCCGCATCCCGATTGCGGCGAGGACGATCGTCCAGCCCGCCACGAGATACCCGAGCGACACGAACAGGAAGTATGAGACCGGCTTGATCAACCAGGGCGGAGGATTGAGGGAGAAGAAATACCTCCCGAATGTGAAGACTTCCAGCGGGAGGATGAACACGACCGACAACATGACGGGCACGAGCGAGTATGAGAGGACGGCATACAGGTTCCTGAACCGGACGGGTATCCCGGGAGATCCGGAGTATCATCCTCACGATGGTGGCCGTCAGGAGGACCAGCAGGACGCCGATCAGGGGTCCCGCGGCGATGCCCCCGGCGAGCATCGTGAACGTCGACGTTGTCTGATCGCCCGCCTTGATAAACCAGAAAAACGCGAAGACAATGCCGATCCCCGCCAACGCGGGCACGATCGTCGAATAATTCTTATACCGTGCGAGGGAGATGGAAAGGAAGGCGGCCCTCGGATGTTCGATCAACTTCCATATTGTTGAAAAAAGGTCGAGGTTATCCACCCTTCCCTGGATGAATCCGCCGCACGACACGCAGACAACGGTGAGATGATGATTGCGGGTCGAGCAGACAGGGCAGATGATCATGCGCCGATCGGGGTGAACCTGGCCGTAAAGTGCCTCAGCATCGGCGCCTCGTAGACCATCCGGTACCCGGGGAGGTTTTTACGCCCGCGGTACGCGTCGATGACGACCTCGATGACGTAATCGATGTGGCTTTGGGTATAGACCCGCCGGGGGATGGCGAGCCGGACCAGTTCCATCTGGGAAGCCACGAATTTCCCGAGCGCGTCCTTTTTCCCGAACATGACGCTCCCGATCTCCACCGAACGGATCCCTCCCAGGCGGTAGAGTTCGCAGACGATCGCCTGGCCCGGGAACTCTTCCGGCTTCAGGTGGTCGGCGAATTTCTTCGCGTCGATGTAGATCGCGTGTCCCCCGGGGGGTTGCAGGATCGGAACGCCCGCGGCCGCCAGTTTTTCGCCCAGGTATTCCACGGACCGTATCCGGTACGTCAGGTAGTGTTCGTCGAGTATCTCATCGAGACCCTGCGCCATTGCCTCCAGGTCCCTGCCCGAGAGGCCCCCATAGGTGGGAAAACCCTCGGTCACGATCAGTATATTCCGGGCGTTCTGCGCGAGGGTTTCGTCGTTCAACCCGAGGAATCCGCCCATGTTCACCAGGGCGTCCTTTTTCGCGCTCATCGTGCATCCATCGAAGAAGGAGAACATCTCCTGCGCGATCTCCCTGACGCTTTTTCCGGAATACCCGGGCTCCCGTTTCTTGATAAAGAAGGCGTTTTCAGCGAAACGGCATGCGTCGAGAAAAAGAGGGATGGAATATTTCCTCGAGAGGTCCCGGGTCTTCCGGATGTTCTCCATTGAAACCGGTTGCCCCCCCCCTGCGTTGTTGGTGACCGTCAGCATCATCAGGGGTATATTTTCCTTCCCCTTGTCGACGATAAATTTTTCCAGTGCAACCAGATCGATGTTTCCTTTAAAGTCCAGGATGGCGGACGTCTCCCGGGCCTCCGGGAGGGGAAAGTCGACGGCGGTCGCGCCCGAATATTCGATGTTCGCGCGGGTGGTGTCGAAATGGGTGTTATTCGGAATATACCTGCCCTTGCCCCCGGTGAGCGTAAAAAGGATCTTTTCGGCGGCCCTCCCCTGGTGCGTCGGGATGATGTACCGGAATCCGGTGAGGGCCTTGGCAACCCCTTCGAATCGGTAGAAACTCCTGGCCCCGGCGTACGATTCATCCCCGTCCATGATGCCCGACCATTGCTTGGCGCTCATCGCGGAGGTCCCGCTGTCGGTGAGGAGGTCGATGAGCACGTCCACCGCCCTGATGAGAAAGGGATTGTACCCCGCGGTGGAAAGGATCTCTTCCCGTTGTTGAACCGACGTGAAGTTGATCGGCTCAACTGTTTTAATTTTAAAGGGTTCGATGATCGTTTTCATGTTCAGGATAGTTCATCATGGTAATCGATGACCGTAAATACCGGTCTCGGTCGAAGCTTCTCCCGGCCGTTGAGGAACGACAACCCGATGAGAAACCCCAGTTCCCTCACGGTTCCACCGCACCGTTCGACCAGCCGGGACGCAGCGACAGCGGTGCCGCCGGTGGCGAGAAGATCATCGACGATGAGCACGGAATCACCACTCCTAATCGCGTCCCTATGCATTTCCAGCGTATCCTCACCATATTCGAGCGAATACGACTCCCTGATGGTTTCGGCGGGCAGTTTGTTCGGTTTTCTGACCGGGACGAATCCCGTTCCCAGGCGGTAAGCAAGGACGCTGCCGAAGATGAAGCCCCTCGATTCAATGCTGACGACCTTGTCGATGCCCATCCCGAGATACCGCTGATAGAACACCTCGATGGCCTCGCTGAAGGCCTTGTCGTCGAGGAGGAGCGGCGTGATGTCCCTGAAGAGAATACCCTTCCGGGGAAAATCAGGGATGGAGCGGATGAATCCCCGCAACGCCTCACCCGGATTCTTCACCATTTGGGAGTTTCCTTCTTGAGGAACGATTCGAGGCCGTGCCTGAAATCGTCGGTTTTTCGGGCGAGCGCGTTCAGATGCGCCGAATATTCCATCACGTCAGGAAGGGGCATCTCGGAGAGCCTGTTCAGGAGGTCCTTGGTGAGCGTCACCGACGAGGCGCTCGTCGTCGAACGCGAGTTCGGTTGCGAATTCCAGGACCCTCGCCGGCAGCTTTTCGTGCGGCACCGCTTCGGTGGCCAGCCCTTTCCGGACCGCTCCCGCGGCATCGAGGATGCCGCCCTGCAGGACGAATTCACGCGCAGCCGATTCACCCATTCGTCTTGATGAGGAAAACCAGGATCACCGCCGGGACGAACCCGATCTTCACCTCCGGCACGCCGAGCCGGGCGTGTTCCTCCGATGCGAACACGAAATCGCAGGCGCTGGCGAGGCCGCACCCTCCCCCCATCGCCGGGCCATTGACCATGGCGATCACCGGCTTCCTGAGCGTATGGATGGTGCGGAGCATCGTCAGGAGGTTCCTCGCGTCTTCGAGGTTCTCGTGTTCGCCGAGGTCGGTGAACTTCCGGAGATACCCGAGATCCATGCCCGAACAGAATGCCTTCCCTTCCCCGGTGAGGACGGCGACTCTCGTCGCGTCGTCCCTGTTGATGGCGAGGAACGCCTCGGTGAGTTCCCTGATCATCACGTCGTCGAGGGCGTTCCTCCTCCCGGGCTGGGAGAGGGTGACCGTGACGACGCGGTCGTGTCTGGTCGAGGCTGATGGTCGTGTATTTCATGCGAGGGGAAAATAACGAACGTCATGCCGGGAAACAACAGGATGTTCCGATCGTGGCGGGAGGGGGGTCAAGGGGTCGCTCGAAGGAATTCCGGGTTTCAGGAGCCTGCCGCCTTCCTGAGGCGGCGTACGGCGGACGGGATGTCCCGTTGTGAAAAGATGGAATTGCCCGCGACAAGGACATCGGCCCCCGCTTCCACGACGTCGCGGGCGTTCGTCGCGTCGATTCCGCCGTCGACCTGGAGCCGGATCGGACGCTTCGATTCACGGATCATTGCCGCCGCCCGCCCGATCCTCGCGAGCGATCCCGGGATGAATTTCTGGCCGCCGAACCCCGGGTTCACCGACATGACGAGCACCAGGTCCACCAGCGGCAGGATGTCCCCGATCGCGGCGATGGGGGTGGCCGGGTTGAGCGTCACGCCCGGCTTCTTTCCGAGCGCCCTGATCGCCTCAATGGTACGATGCAGGTGCGGGCACGTTTCCACGTGGACCGTAATCCGGTCGGCCCCGGATTTCGCGAAGGCCTCGAGGTACCGGTCGGGCTCCACGATCATCAGGTGCGCGTCGAGGGGGAGCTTCGTGAGGGACCGGACCGCCCTGACGATCATCGGCCCGAAGGAGATGTTCGGCACGAACCGCCCGTCCATGACGTCGAGATGGATCCAGTCAGCCCCTCCCTTCTCGAGCTCCCGGACCTGCCGCGCGAGGTTCGTGAAATCGGCTGAGAGGACGGACGGTGCGATGAGGGTCATGGCTGTCCGGGTTAATATTCTGAGGGTTCCTTGTCCTTGGCGGCCCCCTGGACGACGACCAGGTCGATCGCCTGTTTCGCTTCCACGAGCTCCCCCGCCTGGGGGTACTGTTCGATCACGGTGTTCGGAAGCAGGTCCGCCGAGGGGATGTAGGTGACATTGCCGAGAGTGATCCCGGCCTGTTCGAGGATTTTTTTCGCTTCGGAGAGCGATTTTCCGGCGAGGGCCGGGACTGCGACGCTCGTGGATACCGCGCCGAGGCTGACGGTCACGTTGATCCGGGTGTCTTTCCTCACCTTTCCCCCCGGGACGTGCCCCTGTTCGATGATCGTATTGACGGGATACTCTTCGGAGGATGCATGGGACACTTCACCCAGCCTCAGCCCGGTTCGTTCGAGAAGAAATGTCGCGTCACGCAGCGTGCGGCCCCTGACGCTGGGGACGTTGACGGATTCTTCGCCCCCGCTGACCGTGAGGTAGACCCGCCGTCCTTTTTTGACCTCGTGTCCCGCCAGGGGGTTCTGGATCACCACTGTTCCCTCGGGGTGTTCCCTGTCAGGACGCACGTCCCCCTGCCGTCCCTCTAGCCCGAGGGAATCGAGCGCCCGGGTGGCGTCCTCGAGGTCCATACCGACAACATCCGGGACCTCAATCGTGGATCCGTGCTCGACGTACCAGGGCAGGATGAGGTCGTTGCAGACGACGAAAAGCAGGAAAAACAGCGCTATCCCGAGGAATATTTTCTTGATAAAACTCTTATGGCTGGATTCCATTTCCTGCCGGGCTGCGCGGTAATTCGGTTTTAAGACTCATTTCACAAAAAAAATATAGGAAATCAATACCGGAACTACAAATTATCCGGTAGCGCCCCCTTTCCGGCGATTTCAGACTTTTGCGTTTGAGACTTTTTCTGATAATCTTGTGTTCTTAACCGTATCGGAAACAACCACCATTCTCCACATAACCGGGAATCCATGAGGTTTTATCTCATTCAAATTCTGTTGTCACTCCTGCTGCTCGGGATCCAAACCTACCTTTTCTGGGCTTTCAGGCTGTTTTCCCGGGAGCATGAGAGATTTCGCAAGGCCCTGGCGCCCGTCACCGCCGTATTCATCATTTTCAACGCCCCGATCGTTATCGGCCCGTTGTTAAGGGCTATCGGGGTCGGAACGCCGGGTTGGTTCACCCTCAACGTGATGCCCCCGGTGTACATCTGGCATTTCATTTCAATATTCCTCTGCGCCCTCATCCTCGTCGGGAAAATACTCAAAATCCCCTTCCTCACTGCGGGCTGGATCATGTCCAGGTTCGAACGGACGCGTCCGATGGTTCAGGCAGTCACCTCGAACGGGAAATTCCAAAATTTCGACATCCGGCGGCGGCAGGCCGTCAGGCAGACACTGACGGTCCTCACCGGTGGCCTGGCTCTCGGCTCGGCCTACGAAGTGTATAAAAAAGACGCTTTCGAGAGGACGGATATTCGCATACCGATCAAGGGTTTGCCCGAGTCTTTTCATAATTTTTCGATCGGCTTCATCAGCGACATCCACTCCGGGATTTTCATGTCCGGGGAACGGATGAGGTCCTATGCCGAGGCCGTGAACGCACTCGGCGCGGATATGATCGTTGTGACAGGGGATTTCGTCAACAGCCAGCTCGAGGAGGCATACCCATTTCGCGAGGCCTTCAGCATTCTCTCCGCCGAACACGGGGTGTACGGGGTCCTCGGAAACCACGACTTTTTCTCCCGCAAGATCGAAGATGTCGTCCGGGAGATCGAGAAATGCGGGATGTCGATACTGCGAAACAGGAATCTCACGCTGACCAGGAAAGGGGATTCGATCCATCTCGCCGGTGTGGACGACACAGGGAACAACGAAACGGCGGAGCGATACATGAACATGGTGGCCGGGAAGGGCGGTTCGGACGCCCCGAGGATCCTCCTCTGTCACCGCCCGTACTTCTTCCGGGAGGCCGCAAACGCGGGGTTCGATCTCACGCTTTCGGGGCATACCCACGGCGGGCAGGTGGTGCTCGGCGGGATGGGGAAGGATGTCCTGGCTCCGGCGCGGCTGGTCTCACCGTACGTCGCCGGGCTCTACACCGAGGGTGATGCGCAGATGTACATTTCCCGCGGGATCGGAACCGTCGGAGTGCCGTTCAGGTTCAATTGTCCGCCGGAGATCACAAAAATCGTCCTCGTCTCCGCCGGAAACGCCTGACCACCGGCGGCCCACCGGCCGGCCGGGCCCCGGTCAGCGGTGAACGGTGTAGATATACTCCCTGAGGGCCTGTATCTGCTTCCTGACATCCCCCCCGAAATCGTCCGAATAGGGCGAGGGTTCCCCCAGTTCAGGGAAGAAGTTGGGCATCCTCGTCCCGGGCGCGATCGAGTCAGGCCGGGCGATCCACTCATCCACCCATTCCGGTTTCAACCTGAGTTTCGCCATCGAGAGATCCGGGGCCAGGTCCGCGGGCTCCTTTCCTTCCGGGATCGTCCCGGTGTAATGACAGCTGAGACACTGAAGGTCCTCGAACAATTTCCTTCCGACTGCCACGAACTTCGGATCCGGAGTGTATTCCCGGTAGTCGCGCAGACCGAGTGTCTGATCGTGGAGGCCGAGGAAGTAATTGGAGATCGTCGTGACTTCGGCGTCGGAAAGGGCGAACGTCGGCATCCGCACCTTCAGCCAGGGACGTATCGTCGTGGGGGACTTCAGGAATGCATGGAGCCAATCTTCCTGGACCTTCGAACCCTCCGGAAGCAGGAACGGCGGGGCCATCCCCTCCCCTTCGAGGACCGCCCGGATCGACCCCCCGATCTCCTCGACCTGGTGGCAGTTGATGCAATTGTATTGTTTGGTAAGCCTGCGACCGGCCTCCACGTTCTGAAGGATACGGTCGAACGGCCTCCGGTATTCCGGCTCCGGAACCTCCTTCGTCATTCCCCTCATCACCGTGCGGAGCATGACGATTTCGCTGTCGGCGAGTGAAAAAACCGGCATCTTCGAGACAATCCTGTCGGTGGCGAACTGCCTGGAGTCCCGGATCTTCCCGAGGAACCAGTCATCCCAGGTGTGCGGGACCTTCGTATCACCGAAGTCGATCTCGTCGATCCGTTTCCTCCCAAGGTTCGAGAGGGACACGCTCACCTTGTTTTCCTTTTCGAGGCCCGGTATCACGTGGCACCCGGCGCAGCCGTATTCCCGGACCAGGTTGAACCCGGTCTTCCTCGCCTCCTCCGATGCGAGATCGATTTTCACCGGTTCGAACGTGCGCTCGTCCCTCATCGTCATGAGGTAGGCCACGATGTCTCTCGCCTCCTGGTCCGTGAGGCGGAGGTTCGGCATCTGGGTTTTCGGCCGGTACGCCCTCGGGTTCTTCAACCAGGCGTAGAGCCATTCAGGGTCGAGTTTGCTCCCCGCGCGTGTGAGCTCGGGGGCGATGTCGAAACTGAAACCCCTTTCCTTCCTCATCCGTTCGTCGTCACCGACGACGTGGCATCCCTTGCACCCCACCGTTTCGACGAGGTCCCTGCCCCTCGCCGCGTTCCCTCCGGTCGTGGAACGGCCGGTCGGCCGCGCTGCGCCGGTGCTGCCCACGCTCATCAGGAAGGTCGTGATGGCCCCCGCCTGCTGTTCGTCGAACCGGAAATTGGGCATGCGGGTGTGCGCATTATACTCCTTCGGGTTCTTCACCCAGCGATAGAGCCACTCCGGTTCGAGCTTTCTCTTCGAGGCGTCCGAGCTCCGGCCCGATTTTCGGCAGGTCCGTGAACCCCTTGATCTCGTGGCAGCCGTAACACCCCGATTCGAGGAGAACCTGTTTTCCCCTGTTGAACTCACCTCCGTGTTTCAGGTAGAGTTCATTCTCGTGGCACCCGTTGCACGACGCGTAGACTTCCTTGCCCGGGAGCAGCGGCCATTCCCAGTAGTGATCGTCCTTGCCGTGGGCGAGACCGGCCGTCAACGCCGCTCCCTGGCCGCGGTGGCAGGGCGTGCAGCCGAAGACTTCGGGATCGTGGATCTTCAGAAGCTCGGGGACGGAATGTTTTGTGAACGGCTGGGCCGCGTCCGCCATCATCTCGTCCTTCCACCCGGAATGGCAGGTCTGGCAACGGTCGATCCTCGCCTTCGGCGTCCCGAAATTCGACCGGTCATAACCGTTCATCATCACCTGGCGGATGCGGATCGTGGAGTTGGAGGCGATGTCGAGTTTCCTCTCCGCTTCCTGCACGGGCATCAGGAGCTCCGAAATTTTCCTGTTGACCTCCTTCTGCCTGGTCATGATCCCGTCGATGACGGCGGCTGCCGTCGACCTGGCCCCCGTGAGGCTGTCGACGATCGCTTTCGCCGCCGCGAGCTCTCCGCCGAGCCTGGCGGTCTTCTCCCGCAGGGCCTGGTCTTCGGTCCCGTCGTGCACCGACTTTTTCCAGAAATAGTAGGCCTCGTCTCCCTTGCTCTTCGCGAATGTCACGTCGCGGGCGGCGTCGAGGAGCTCGTGGTCCAGCCGGTCCACGACGGCCTTCGCGTTCACGACGTCCTGCGACTCCATCGACGACTGCAGGGAGTCGTGCTGCGCGAGCAGGTCGAGGAGGGCGGCCGAATCGACGGCCGCGCGTGCCTCCGCCAGCGTGTTCCTCCACCCTTCCTCCGAGAGCGCGAGATACCGCGCCTGCGTGTCCTTCCAGGGCCTCCTCGTCGACACCTCGTCGATCACCGACCACATCGTCCCGACGAAGAGAAGGCCGGAAAGGAGCAGGTAGATGCCGCCGTACTTCCGCTCTTCGATCGGCGTGTCGGAGCGCTTGTTCAGACCATCGAATATTCCCGGCATAGGCGTGGGCGGTTCGCGAGTTTATATGTTAAACCAGGGTGTGACCCAGACGTACTTCACGTTCAGGGCGATCCGGAGCACCATCTTGATGGGGAGCGACATCATCGAGAGGAAGAGAAACGCCATGATGCCGTATCTCACCGGCCCGAGTTTCTTGAGGAGATCGGTGTTTTTTTTCCAGACCCAGCAGGCCGGCGCGAGGAGGAAGTACCCCGTGACGACGACGGCCCCGAAGATGAAGGCGGCGGGATTGAGACTGGTGTCGGGATTTTTCGTCGCGATGCCGAACAGCTCCGAGAGGTCGAGGTTCGTCAGCGCGATCACCCGGTGCGTGTCCCAGGTCTCCCACGGGAAGAAGAAATACCATCCCGGCCCCCTCCAGAAGGTGCCGAGAACGATCAGCGACACCCAGAGGACGATGAAACCGAAACAGTAGATCCAGAGCGCGTATTTCCTTTCACGGTAGGTATAGTACCCGTTCCCCTTCTCGTTGACGTCGATGTACGGGATCGCCATCAGGCCGACGATGATCAGGGTGGGGAGCACCACGCCGGCGATCCACGGATCGAAATAGACGAGCATCTCCTGCAGGCCCAGGAAATACCAGGGGGCCTTCGACGGGTTGGGCGTCAGCGTGGGGTTGGCCGGTTCCTCGAGGGGGGCGTCGAGGAGAAACGACCAGAACACCAGAATGACCATGACGAACAGTGTCGCGAGGAACTCGACCCGGACCAGGTATGGCCAGACCTGGATTTTCTCGCTCAGCTTCGCTTCGTCGGAGATCTCCTGGGAATCGTTCTTCAGGGCGCGCCTGAACCCCCACCAGGTATAGAGGATCACCAGGAGCAGCAGCCCGACGATCGGAATGTTGTCGGGTTTGGAGACCAGGAGCCAGATATTGTGCATGGTTGACGCTCGCCGGAGAGTGAGGGATTATTCCTTTGGCTTGGCGGTCGGACCCGAAATGCCGCCGTCTTTCCTGATCCTCCAGAAATGGACGACCATGAACACCGCCGCGACCAGGGGGAGAAATATGCAATGGACCGACGTAGAACCGGAGGAGCGTGGGAGGCCCGACCTGCGTCCCGCCGAGCAGGACGAACCGGACGTCGTTGTCGATCCGCATACCGAGCTCGGGGCCGAAGGGGCCCTCATGCCCGAGCAGCGGCGTGGCCCTGGCCATGTTGGTCCCGACGGTGACCGCCCAGATGGCAAGCTGGTCCCAGGGGAGAAGGTAACCGGTGAAGCGACAGCAGCAGGGTCAGGATCAGGAGGATGACGCCGACCACCCAGTTGAACTGGCGCGGCGGCTTGTACGAACCGGTGAGGAACACCCGGAACATGTGGAGCATCACCGTGATCACCATCGCGTGGGCCGCCCACCGGTGCATGTTCCGGATCAGGGGGCCGAAGGCGACGTCGTTCATGAGGTACTTCATGTCGTCGTAGGCGTACTCCGCGGCCGGCCGGTAATAGAACATCAGGATCACCCCGGTGATCGTGAGGACGAGAAACAGCAGGAAGGTGATCCCCCCCATTCCCCAGGTGAAGCCGATGTTGGTGGCGTGCCGCGGGATCCGGACCGGGTGGAGGTGGAGAAAGACATTGTCGACGATCTGCAGCGCCCGGTTCCGGTTGGTGTCCTGGTAGTTGTGCCGGAAAACCGATTTCCAGAGCTTCGGTCTGTTGCAGCTTATCTCGCAATTTGAACATGAAGACGTCTCCGTGGCCGGGGTCAGGTGTACTTGAGGAAGGAATCCGGTTTCGACCAGTCGCCGTTTTCGAATCGGAATTTGATGTTCCGGTCGACCAGGATCTGACCGTCGTCGGCGAGCGAGATCTTGAGCCGTTCGAGGGGCCTGGGGGCGGGACCCTCAAAATTCACGCCCGACTGCCTGAATCCGCTCCCGTGACAGGGACACTTGAATTTCACTTCGGGCGCGAGCCACCGGGGCGTGCATCCGAGGTGCGTGCAGATCGCCGAGAGGGCATAGAAGCCGTCCACCTCGCGGACGATCCAGACCCTGTAATCGTCCTTGTACTTTTCGCTGACTTCGCCGACGATGTAATCGGAGGGAAATCCCGCCTTGAACGCCGAGGGCGGTTCATACAGGATCCGGGGAAACATCATCCGGAGGGTCGCGATCGTCGAGGTCGCGATGAAGACGAAGAAGGACGCCCACCCGGCGACGGAGAAGAAATTGCGCCTGCTGATCCGCCAGATCCCGGGATCGTCGGCGGGAGCCTTGTCCTGTTTCGGTTTCTTTACCGCAGCCGGCGTGACGGCGGGCCGCCCTTCGGGCGCAGGTGTGGCGTTGGGTTGGGTTTCGGTTTCCATCACGCGGTGCTTATGATAAGGTGAAATTGAGCGAAAAAATATAGACAAAAAAAGTCAGAGTGTCAATCGACCGGTTTCCACCCCCGGCCCTCCCCCCCGGTTGCATCTCAGGGCCCGAACGGTTATATTTTCCCATTCCCGATGACCATCCCTCGCCGATGAACGACGCGAAGTCCATAGCATTTTCCGAACTCCCGGCCACCGTCGGAGGTTTCTCGGCCCTGTACCGGGATTACCTCTACGACTACCAGAAGGTCAGACAGTTTTTTGGCTCGGACTTTCGCTCGTTCCAGCAGCTCGTTCCGCCCGGGCACCACCGGCGCAACGGGCATTCCCGGCGCGACGTTCTCACCGCGGTCCTGACCGAGCAGAACCGGGCGTATTCCGGCTCCGAGAAGGCCTTTCGCCACATCGACCTCCTCACCCACGAAACCACGTTCGCCGTCGTCACGGGCCAGCAGGTGGGCATCGCCGGCGGACCCCTGTACACCATCTACAAGACGATCACCGCCCTGAAACTCGTGGAGAAGCTCCGGGAGGTCCACCCGGGACTGAACTTCGTGCCGATCTTCTGGCTCGAGGGGGAAGACCACGACCTGGAAGAGATGAACTCGGTGGGGATCCTCAACCAGGAGAACAACCCGGTCAAAATCACCTACTGGCCGAAGGGCAAGCCGGTCGTGAAAAACGTCATGCCGGTCGGCGAGATGGTGGTCGACGAGCACATCGACGCGTTCATCGACGAGCTCCATCGCGCCCTCCCCAACTCGGAGTTCAAGAAACCGCTCCTCGAGGCGCTCAGGGCGGCGTACGCGCCCGGGACGACGTTCAACCGGGCCTTCGCGACGTGGATGAACCACCTGTTCCCCGACGCGGGCCTCGTCTTCATCTCGGCGAACGACCCCCGGTTCAAGAAGGAATTGGCCGGCATCTTCCGGAAGGAAATAGAGAGCTTCCCCGCCGTCTCCCAGTTGATCATCCAGCGGAGCGCGGAGCTCGAGAACGGATACCACGCGCAGATCAAGACCAAGGCGATGAACCTCTTCCTCTATCACAAGGGAGGCCGGTATTTCATCGAACCGAGGGAGAACGATTTTTCGCTCAGGGGCACCAGGCACTACGTGACGCGGGAGGAGCTCCTCGCGATCGTCGAAACACAGCCGGAGCTCCTCAGCCCGAACGTCGCGCTGCGGCCGATCTGCCAGGACACGCTCCTGCCGACGATCGCCTATGTCGCGGGCCCGTCCGAGGTGGCGTATTTCGCGCAGCTCGAACCGGTGTATCGCTACTTCGACATCCCGATGCCCGCCATCTACCCGAGGATCAGCGCGACGGTCGTGGAGGAAAGGGTCACCAGGACGCTCGAAAAATTCGAGCTGACGATCAACGAGTTGTTCGCGCCTCCCGCCCGGGTCCAGAAGAAGGTCCTCGATCTCATCTCGGAGGTCAACATCGGGGAAATGTTCGCCGAGGCGCGGGCCCGGATGGACGACAACCTGAACGAGTTGAAATTCGGCCTGCAATACATCGACCCGACGCTCCTCGGGGCGCTCGAGACCACCAGGGCGAAGAACGAGGCGAACGTCGCCCAGCTGAAGGAAAAGACCGTCGAAGCCCAGGCGAAACGCCACGAGACGGCGCTCCGCCAGCTCCACAAGGCGTCCGCCACGGTGTATCCGAACGACAACTACCAGGAACGGGAATTCAACGCGCTCCAGTTCCTGAACAAATACGGGCCCGGATTCATCGACCGGGTTTCCTCCTCCCTCCGCCTGGAAGAGTACGCCCACCAGATCCTGAAGATTTAAACTCCAACCACCGGGAGACAGGTGACCACGCGCGGCGCTGAGGGTCCGATCCTCAGTTCCCGGGGGGATGCTTCGGGACGCAGGACCTGACGGTCTGTGGTTCGGTTATCCCGGGCTGCCCCGGCGGGGCACGGCGGGCTTACCGGGGGGATTCCGTTGCGAGCGGCACCCCGTCCATCTCCGGGGGCGCCGGGATCTCCATGATCTTGAGGATCGTCGGGGCGATATCGGCGAGCTTCCCTTCCTTGCGCATCGTGTACCGCTTCCGGTCGCTCACGACGATGAACGGGACCCAGTTCGTGGTATGGGCCGTATGGGGTCCCCGTCCGCGTCGACCATCATGTCGGCGTTCCCGTGGTCCGCCGTAATGAGGGTCGTGAAACCGGCCTTCTGCGCCGCGGGGACGACCTGCGAGAGACAGCCATCCAGGACCCCGACCGCCTGCTTCGTCTCCTCCATCTTTCCCGAGTGTCCCACCATGTCCGCGTTCGCGTAATTCATCACGATGAAGTCGTACGTCCCTGAGCTGATCGCGGCGATCGTCTTCTCCGTGATCTCGTGGGCGCTCATCTCGGGTTTCCGGTCGTACGTCGGAACGCCGCGCGGCGACGGCACGAGGATGCGGTCCTCGCCGGGGAAGGGGTCCTCCCTCCCGCCGTTGAAAAAGAACGTGACGTGTGCGTATTTTTCGGTTTCCGCGACGTGGAGCTGCCTCAGGCCGAGCCCGGAGAGTATCTCTCCGAGGGTTTTCGTCAGGAAGGAGGGCGGGAAGGCCACCGGACAACGGAAATCCTCGTGGTACTGCGTCATCGTGGCGAAGTAGATGTCTCGCCGGACGCGTTGAAACCGTTCAAACGGGGATTCGATGAAGGCCCGGGTCAGCTGCCGGGTGCGGTCGGTGCGGAAGTTGAAAAATATGACACTGTCGCCGTCGCGGATCACTCCGGCCGGCTGCCCCGATCGGTCTGCGAGGACGATCGGGAGGATGAATTCGTCCGTCACACCGCGGGCATACGACGCGCGGACGGCGGCGGTGAGATCGGTCGTGCGTTCACCCTTTCCCTCCGTGAGCGCCCGATAGGCCAGCTCGGTCCGCTCCCAGCGGTTGTCGCGATCCATGCCGTAATACCTCCCCATCACCGTGGCCAGGGTGCCCGTCCCGGTCTCCTTCATCTTACCGAGGAGGTCGCCGATGTACCGTGCGCCGCCCTCGGGGGGTGTGTCACGGCCGTCGGTCAGGGCGTGGACGAAGACGTTCGGGAGTTTTTCCCTGCGGGCGAGCTCGAGGAGCGCGTACAGGTGGGTGTTCATGCTGTGCACGCCGCCGTCGGAGAGGAGGCCGATGAAGTGGAGGGCGGAACGGTTTTCCCTCGCGGTCCGGGCGGCTTCGAGAAACGCCGGGATTGTAAAAAAAGCCCCGCTACGGATCGAACGGTCGATGCGGGTGATTTCCTGGTACACCACCCGCCCCGCGCCGATATTCATATGGCCCACCTCGGAATTTCCCATCTGGCCCGAGGGCAGGCCGACGTCCTCGCTCGACGCGTTGATCACCGTCCAGGGGGATGACATCATCAGGGAATCGATGAAGGGTTTCTTCGCCTGGGCGATGGCGTCGATCGCCGGGTTCTTCCCGATCCCGAACCCGTCCAGGATGATCAGGAGGACCTTGGACGCCGGTTTCATCAGTGCCGGGGGCCGCCCCGGTGACCGCCGCCTCCGCTGCCTCCCCCGCCGCGTCTGTCGCGATCGCCGTCCCTGCGGGGCGGCCTGGTGCTGATCCCCTTGTTGGGGTCGGTGGCCTCGTCATAACCCGGCATGAGCACCTTCATGCTCAGGTTGTAGCGGCCTTCGTCGTCCTTCTGGACCAGTTTCACGTCCACCGCGTCGCCGACGTTCACGACGTCGGTCACCTTCTCCACGCGGTTCAGGGCGAGCTGGGAAATGTGCACGAGCCCGTCCTTGCCGGGGAGAAATTCGACGAACGCGCCGAAATCCATGATCCTCACGACCTTGCCCTTGTAGGTCTTGCCGACCTCGGGGATCTCGACGATCTTGTTGATGATCGCGAGCGCCGCCTCGGAGCCCTCGGCCGTGACGGAGGCGATGACGACGCGTCCCGTCGTCCTCGATGTTGATTTCCGCCCCGGTGTCCTTCACGATCTGGCGGATCATCTTCCCGCCGGGTCCGATCACCGCGCCGATCATCTCGACGGGGATCTTGATGGTGGTGAGTCTCGGCGCGTAGGGCGAGAGGTTCGGTTTCGGCGCGGCGATCGTCTGCGTTCATGATCCCGAGGATGTGGAGCGCGTCCGGCCTTCGCCTGCTCCAGCGCCCGCTCGAAGATGTCGAACGAGATCCCCTGGATCTTGATGTCCATCTGGAACGCGGTGATGCCGTCCGCGCTGCCGGCGACCTTGAAGTCCATGTCGCCCGAGGAGGTCCTCGTTCCCGAGGATGTCGGAGAGGATCGACACCCGGTCCCCTTCCTTGACCAGGCCCATCGCGATGCCGGCGACCGGCTTCTTCAGCGGCACGCCCGCGTCCATCAGCGAGAGCGACCCCGCGCAAACGGTGGCCATCGACGAGGAGCCGTTCGATTCGAGGATGTCAGACACGATCCTCACCGTGTACGGGAAGTCGGACTCCGCGGGGAGCAGGTTCTTCAGCGACCGCTCCGCGAGGTTCCCGTGCCCGATCTCCCTCCTGCCGGTGAAGCCGAGGCGGCCCACCTCGCCGACCGAGAAGGGCGGGAAGTTGTAATGGAGCATGAACCGCTTGGTGGTCTCGGGAAGGAGCCCGTCGAGGATCTGCTCGTCCATCTTGGTCCCGAGCGTCACCGTGGTGAGGCTCTGCGTTTCGCCGCGCTGGAACAGCGCCGAGCCGTGGGTCCGCGGGAAGCAGGCCGATCTCGCAGGCGATGGGACGGATGTCCTTCACGCCGCGTCCGTCGAGCCGCTTGCCTTCGGAGAGGATCATCTCCCTCATCTCGCGGTATTCAATGTCGTTCACAATCTCCTTCACGAGCTTCATGTGCTTCTCGAGGAAGTCAGGCTGGGAGAGTGTTTCACCGCCGGCGGAGTGCTTCGCGGCGACCGCGCCGAACGCCGCGTCGGTCTTCAGGGTCTCGACGAGGGAATCGAAGAGCTCACCGTTGCGATCGCTGCGCTCTTCCTTCTTCAGCACCTGGTGGGTGATCTCTCGGAGCCCGGAGGCCGCGTGCTTTTCGATGACCGGGATCAGGTCCGTTTTCAGCGGTTTCTGGACGACCTCCATCTTGGGAAGACCGATCTCCTTCCGGATCTGCGATCTGCAGATCGCAGAGGGACTTGATGAAGGGGTGGGCGAATTTCAGCGTGGCCAGCATGTCGGCCTCCGAAATCTCCTTCGCCTCGCCTTCCACCATCACGATCGATGTCAGGGTTCCCGCGACGATGACGTCGAGGTCGCTCTTCTCGAGCTGCGCGAACGTCGGGTTGACGATGAACTGGCCGTCGTTCCTGCCGACCCTGACCTCGGCGATCGGGCCGTCGAACGGGATGTTCGAGATCATGAGGGCAGTCGACGCGCCCATGGCCCCGAGGACGTCGCCGTCGTTTTCCTGGTCGGAGGAGTAGACCGTGACCATGATCTGCGTCTCGTTCCGGAAATTCTCCGGAAACATCGGCCTGATGGGCCGGTCGATCAGGCGGGAGGTGAGGACCTCCTTCTCGGACGGTCGTCCTTCCCGCTTGAGGAAGCCGCCCGGGATCTTCCCGGCGGCCGAGATTTTTTCCCGGTACTCCACCTGGAGCGGGAAGTAATCCTTCTTGTCGTCCGCCTCCGGGCTCGCGACGACGGTCGCGAGGACCATCGTGTCGCCATACCGGACCATGGCGGAGCCGCTGGCCTGTTTCGCGAACTTTCCGATTTCGAGGCTCAGTTCCCTGCCTCCGATGTCGATCGATTTTTTCATCATTGGTTGACTTTCTTGAGTAGTGTGTGTGCGACCCTTATTTACGGAGATCCAGGTCTTCAACGATTTTCCTGTATCTCTCCATGTTCCTCGATTGCAGGTAGGTCAACAGCCTGCGCCGCTTGCCGACCATCTTCAGGAGGCCCAGCCGGGAATGGTTGTCCGCCTTATGGCCGCTGAAATGCCCCGAGAGTTCGTTGATCAGCTTGGTGAGAAGTGCGATCTGCACCTCGGGCGTCCCGGAATCGCTCGGCGATTTGCCGTACCTGGTGATGAGTTCCTGTTTCTGCTCTTTTGTGAGAGGCATGTCTCCTTGCTCCTTTACGTTATGGTCATTGGGCCCGAGGCGATCTGCCGGAGGCATTCGTCGCGGTCGCGTTCTAACTGTGCTGTCAATTCGTCGATGTTCAAAAATTTTTTCTCTTCCCGGATGTACCCGAGGAAACCGAGCGTCACCGTCTCCCCGTAGAGGTCGCCCACGCGGTCGAACAGGTGCGCCTCGATGACGACGGGGCCGTTGTCCGCGAACGTCGGACGGGTACCGATGTTGACCATTCCGTGGTGCGCGGTCCCCCCGACATCCACCGACCCGAGATAGACTCCGCCGCGCGGAACGACTTTCTCCGCGGAAACCGGCCGGAGGTTCGCCGTCGGGAAACCGATCCGCGCGCCGCGGCCGTCCCCCCTGACGACGGCGGCCCGCAGCGAGTAGGGCCTTCCCAGGGAAGCCCTGGCATCGGCGACCCTGCCGTCGGTGAGCAGCCTGCGGATGGAACTGCTGCTGATCCGGGTCCCCCCGGCGGTGACCGGTCCGACGGTCGTGACCGCGAACCCCGAACTCTTTCCCATCTGCCGGAGGGTCTCGATGCTCGCTTCCCTGTCCCGGCCGAACATGTGATCATGGCCCACGACCACCTGGCTCACGCCGGTCCCCCGCAGGATGAAGCTTTCATAGAACGTCGACGCCGACTGGCGGGAAAATTCGTACGTGAAATCGACGACCAGCACCAGGTCGATCCCCGCCCCGCGGAAGAGGACCAGGCGTTCCTCCATCGTCGTCAGGAGCCCCACCGGCGTCCCGTTGACCACGCTCCTCGGGTGCGGATCGAAGGTCACGACCACCGACCGACCGCCCGACGAGGCTTTCTTCCCCAGGACCTCGGCGATGATGGCCATGTGGCCCAGGTGCATTCCGTCGAACGTCCCGATGGTGACGACGGAGTTGGCGTCGAACCCGACTTGTTCCAGGCCCCTGGCAACGTTCATCGCTTCCGCCCGCGAGAGGCCCCGTCCCGTTTCCGGGGGCCCGCCCCGACGCTCCTCACTTCCCCTGGTCGGACGAATGGATGCGTTCGATGATCCGGTTGATCTTGTCGACCCGCTCCATCGTTTCGTCCAGGTAAAAGTGGATTTCCGGCGTGAACTTGATCCGGATGTTCGACCCGAGGTATGACCGGATCGATTTCTTGTCCAGCTCGAGCTGCTTCATCGTGGCCTTTTTCCGGGCGTCGTCCCCGAGGATGCTCACGTACACCTTCGCGATCCTCAGGTCCGGGGTCACGTGCACCTCGGTGACGGTGACCAGGCCGTACTGCGACGCCTGGTACTTCTGCGCGAGCAGCGTCCCGAGCTCTTCCCGTATCAACGAGGCCACCCTGTCGGTCCTGAGCGTCATGCTCCCGCCTCAACCCAGCTTTCTCAGGGTTTCCACGATCTTGTAGGCCTCGATGGTGTCGCCGACCTTCAGGTCGTTGAAGTTCTCGAGGCTCAGGCCGCACTCGAAGCCCGTCTCGACGTCGCGGACGTCGTCCTTGAATCGTTTCAGCGAGCTGATCGTCCCGTCGAACACGACGATGCCGTCCCTGATCAGCCGCACCTTGTTGCCGCGGGTGATCTTCCCGTTCAGGACGTAACATCCCGCCACCATCCCGATCTTCGGGATCTTGAACGTGTCCCGCACTTCGAGCGTGGCCGTCACTTCCTCGTTCTTCGCGGGCGAGCAGGAGTCCCTCGAGGGCCTTGCGGACGTCCTCGATCGCGTCGTAGATGATGTTGTACAGACGGATGTCGACGTTTTCCTGTTCGGAGAGCACGCGGGCGTTCAGGTTCGGCCTGACGTGGAATCCGATGATGATCGCCCCGGACGCCGCCGCGAGAAGGACGTCGGACTCGGTGATCGCGCCGACCGCCCGGTGGATGACATTCACCCTCACCTCGGCGTGCGTGATCTTCATGAGCGAATCGGCGAGGGCTCCGACGGAGCCGTCGACGTCGCCCTTCACGACGACGTTGAGTTCCTTGACCTGGCCGTCCTGGATCTTTTTCGAGAGGTCGTCCAGCGTGACGCTCCGGATGAGGCGGAAATCCTGTTCCCGTTTCAACTGCGTCCGCCTCAGGCTGATCTCCCGCGCTTCGCGCTCGGTGTCGACGCCGAAGAAGGAGTCCCCCGCCTGGGGGATGCCGTCGAACCCCTGGATCTGGACCGGCGTTGAGGGGCCGGCCGACTGCATCTTGTGCCCGCGTTCGTCGTACATCGCCCTGACGCGGCCGCTCTGGACGCCGGCGACGAACGAGTCGCCCACATTGAGCGTGCCCTTCTGGACGAGCACCGTCGCGATGGTGCCCTTGCCGCGGTCCACCCTGGCCTCGATGACGCCGCCCTTCGCGTTCATCCGGGCGTTGGCCTTCAGGTCGAGGACGTCGGCTTCCAGCGAAATTTTTTCGAGGAGCAGGTTGACGTTCTTGCCGGTCCTCGCCGATATTTCCACGCTCTGGTATTTGCCCCCCCACTCCTCGACGAGGACGTTTTTCTCGGAGAGCTGCTGACGGATCCGCTCGCTGTTGGCGTCGGCCTTGTCGGTCTTGTTGATGGCGATGATGATCGGCACGTTCGCCGCCTGGGCGTGGCTGATCGCCTCCACCGTCTGCGGCATGACGTTGTCGTCGGCGGCGACCACCAGGATCACGATGTCCGTGAGCTGGGCGCCGCGGGCACGCATGGCGGTGAAGGCCTCGTGGCCCGGCGTGTCGAGGAACGTGATGCGGCGCTCGTTGACCGTGACCATGTACGCGCCGATGTGCTGGGTGATGCCGCCCGCCTCGCCGGCGACCACGTTGCTCTGGCGGATGTAATCCAGGAGCGAGGTCTTACCGTGGTCGACGTGGCCCATGATCGTGACGACCGGGGGCCGTGTTTCGAGATGCTCCGCCTCCTCCGCGTCCGCCTCGTCCTCATCCTGGTCTTCGGCGATCCCGGAGTAGAACTTCACCTCGTAGCCGTATTCCGACGAGACGAGGGTGATCGTGTCTTTGTCGAGCCGCTGGTTGATGGACACCATCAGTCCCAGCTCGATGCACTTCTTGATGATTTCGGAGGCGGTGACGCCCATCAGGTTGGCGAGCTCCTGCACGGAGACGAATTCGGTCACCTTCAGGATCGACTCTTCCTTCGCCTTCGCTTCCTGGATCGCCTGTTCGTGGAGCGCCCGTTTTTCCTTCCGCTTTTTCTTGAACGTGGTGCGGGGCGTCGCCGCGCCCGATTCGTCCATCTCCGCGAGGGTCCTCTTGATCGCTTCCACCACCTCGACCTTGTCGACCTCGAGGTGCTTCGTTTTCTTCCGTTTCTTTCCCTTCCTCGACGCGTCTTCCGTCTCTTCGACGGGAGCGGCCGTCGTTTCGGTCCGGATGCGTTTTTTCTTCTTCTTTTTCTTCGCCTCGCTCTCGGCGGCCTCGGCCGCGCCGTCGCGGGTCTTGCCCGTCCCTTCGGCGGCGGCCTCGCGCTTGCGCACATCGTCGAGGTCGATCTTGCCCATCACCTTCAGGCCCATCTTCGGTCGCGCGGCGCACCCTGAAACTCTCGGGCTTTTTCTCGGCGGGAGCGTCCGCGGCGGGCGCGGAGTCGACGGCCGCGGCCTCGATCTCCGGCCGCGGGGCATCCTCCTCGGCCGCGGGCGCGGGTTCTGGACTTCCTCCTGCCCGGCCCCGGCGGTGATCGCTTCCTCGACCTCCGCGGGTGCGGTGAACTCGGGCTCGGCCGCGACCGGCTTCTCTTCAACGACCGGCTCGGCGGCTTTCCGCCCTTTCTTTTCCTTCAGGGGTTCGGGTTCGGCGGCGGCGGTCTTCGCTTCCGCCTTTTTCCGGGATTCCCTGATGCTCTGGATCTTCCGCTGGTGCTTTTCGGCGACCTCCTTGTCCTTCTTGAAATGGGACAGGATGTCGTGCATCATCTCGTCGTCGACCGTGGACATATGGCTCTTCACCGTGTGTCCGCGCTTGGCGAGATACTCGATCAGCGTCTCGTGGGAGATGTTGATCTCTTTGGCGACCTGGTAGATCTTCTTATGTGCGGTCTTAGCGGTCATTGAGTGGTGTCGTTATTCGCTCTCACGTTTCGGTTCCTCGCCCGACCCTTCGGGGGCCGGCGGCCGGGCCGGCTCGTCCTTCCGGTCGGTCGCGGCCTGGTCCGTGGGGGAAACGATGAGATTCCCCTGGAGTCCATCCTCTTCGATGTCGGCTTCCTCCAGTTCCTTTTCCATCATCGACTTCATCTCGTTGACCTTGTCCTCGGTCAGGCCTTCGATCTGGAGAAGGTCCCCGGCGGGGGCCTCGAGCACGTTCCGCGCGCTGGTATATCCCTCCTCGATGAGCCGTTCGAGCAGCGGTTCCCCGAGCTCCTCCCTGAATTCCGAGAGGTCCATGTCGTATTCTTCCTCGACACCCTCCTTGATGAGGTTGATCTCGTAGCCGGTGAGGCGCGACGCGAGCCTGATGTTCAGACCGTTCCGGCCGATGACGAGGGACACCTGGTCCTTCTCGACCACGATCGTGGCCTTCTTTTCTGTTTCGTCCAGCTCGATGCTCTTGAGCTTCGCCGGCGCGAGTGAGCGCTGGAGGTAGACGGTGGGGTTCTGGAAAAATTGACGACGTCGATGTTCTCGTTGTTCAATTCGCGAACGATCGCGTGGATCCTGACGCCCTTCATGCCGACGCACGCGCCGACCGCGTCGATGCGGTCGTCGTGCGAGATGACGGCGACCTTCGACCGCTCGCCCGCCTCCCTAGCCACGCCCTTGATTTCGATGATACCGTCGTAGATTTCGGGTATTTCGATTTCAAAGAGCTTCGAGAGGAACCCGGGATCGGCCCTCGAAACGATGACGAGGGGGTTCGCCGCGCCCTTGCGGACCTCCTTGACGATCGCCCGGAGCGTCTCTCCCTTGCGGTACCGCTCCCTGGCGATCTGTTCCGATTTCGGAAGGATCAGCTCGTTGCGATTGTGGTTGATCAGGATTTCGTTCTTCCTGATCTGATAGATTTCGCCGACGATGATTTCGCCCACCGTGCTGCTGTACTCGTTATAGACGATCTCCTTCTCGACTTCCTTGATGCGCTGGTTCAGGTTCTGCTTCGCGCTGACGATGAGGCGCCTGCCGAAGCTCTGGAGGTCGATGACCTCCACGTAATCGTCGCCGATGTCGAGCGGTTCGTCCGTCTTCTTCCGGACCGTCGCCAGGTCGACCTGGAGATTGGAATCGGTGACCTCCTCCACGATCGACTTCTCGAGGTAGATTTCGATTTCACCCTTGTCCATGTTGACGATGACGTCGAACCTGGCCTCCATGCCGTATTTTTTCCGGACCATCATCGAGAACACATCCTCGATGATCCCGACAAGCATGTCCTTGTCGAGGCGCTTTTCCCGCACCATCTGGGAAAACGATTCTACGATTTCCGAATTCATGAATGCCCTGCCTGTTGAAAAACTGTTATGAGTAAAGTCCCTGTCCTACCACCGCGGCTCGATCCTCGCTTCGACGATGTCGTCGAAGGGTATCTCCCGGACCGCTCCGGCGGCGTCGGTCTGAACGCCTATCGACCTGTCCCCTGCGGCGGTCAGGATTCCCCGTAGCTGCTCCGTCGATCCGCCGGCCCTGACCTCTACCGAAATCCCCCTGCCCACGTGCTTCCCATACTGCCTTGGGAATTTCAGCGGTCGGTCGAGCCCCGGGGATGAAACGGTCAGCTCGTAATTATCCGCGGTGGTCAGCACGGTCGCTTCCAGCTCTTTTTTGAGCGCGCGGCTGACCTCGGCGCAGGTACCGGCATCGATGCCGACGTCGCCATCGATGAAGACCTCGATCACCAGACTGGTCCGCGGACCCCGGACACTGGTATCGACGAGGAAAACCCCTTTCTGACCGGTGAATTCTTCGAGGAAGGATTCGATCCTGCCGGCAACCTGGGTGACAAACGTACGATTCAAGACCGCCTCGCGGGGAGAACACTAAAAAAAAAGTCCCATTTGGGACCTTGATACGAGCGCGTAAATATAAGGAAGTCTCCCGACAAAAGCAAGCGCCATTCGGCGGGTTGTTGGGGGCGGTACCCTATAAATCCGCGATTTTTCGAGGAATTTGTTTCCCCTCGTATGATTCAACCTTGCCAAGGAATTTCCGGGGAACCGGCACCGGATATCCCCCTGTCGGGTGCAACCACACATGGACCGCGCGGTTTTTGGCTATTAATTGTTTCGTTTTATGGATTTCGATAACCCCCTCAAAAACAAAGCTCGACGTCCCTACCATTGAGACTTTCGTTCCGATTTCCAGCAGGTCGTCGAAACGCGCCGGACGTATGTAATCGATTTCATTCCTTGCGAGCACCACCCTCGAGGAGCGGTTGATGGACGCCAGGTCGAGCAGATGGCCGACTCCGCGGAGGTACTCCACCCTGCCGATCTCGAAATACTCCAGGTAGATTGCATTGTGGACGATCCCCTGCCAGTCCACCTGAAAATTCCTCACCCGGAGCCGGGTCTTGTGCCTGAAACCTCTCACAGAGCCTCCACGATGCGTTTCGCGGCCGTGGCTGCCTCCTCGATGGTGACGTCGAGGTGCAGAACTGCGCGGACCTGGTTCTCCCGCTCCGGTGTCAGCAGGACGCCGACCCTGGCGAGTAACGTCAAAAAATCATCCCTCGACCGGCCGGTGGGGGTGATATCGAAGATCACCATATTGGTTTCCACCGATCCGGGAGCCGGGGCCAGCCTCCCGCTCTTCTCCAGCTCCGATGCAAACACTCTCGCTTTTTCATGGTCTTCACCAAGTTTCGGCAGATTCTGGACCAGGGCATATTCCGCGCCCGCCGCGAGGATGCCGGCCTGCCTCATCCCGCCCCCGAAGATTTTCCGGTACCTCCTCGCGAGTTCGATCGTTTTTCTGTCCGAGACGACCATCGAGCCGACGGGGGCTCCCAGCCCCTTTGAAAAACAGACTGAAAGGCAATCGGCATACCTTGCGTAGTCGGCGTAGGCGACGCCGGAGGCGACGGACGCGTTCCATATCCTCGCCCCGTCCATGTGGAGCCGGATCCCGGCGTCGCGCGTGACGAGCCATAACTCCTTCAGGTTGTCGAGGGGGTAGACGGCGCCGCCTGACCTGCCGTGCGTATTCTCCACGCAGACGAGGCGGGTGCGGGGGTAATAGTACACATCCGGCCGGATGGCCCCGCGGACCCGGTCGGGATCGAGCACCCCGCGTTCGGTCGGGAGCGGTCTGATCTGCACCCCGGAGAGCAGGCCCGGAGCCCCTGTCTCGTAGACGACGATATGGGAATCCTCTCCGGCGATGACCTCGTCCCCGGGTTCGGTGAAGATCTTGACGCAGATCTCGTTCCCCATCGTGCCGGTGGGGACGAAGAGGGCGGCTTCCTTGCCGAACATCGCGGCGACAGTTTCCTGCAGCCGGTTGACCGTCGGGTCCTCCCCGTACACGTCGTCCCCCACCTCGGCGTTCTTCATCGCCTCCCGCATCCCCGGGGAGGGTCGGGTGACGGTATCGCTTCGAAGATCGATGGTGCGTGTCATGGTTTCTCCATTCTCCTCCGGAAGATCCGATGGATGGCGGTTGCGAAGAACACGAAGAGCGAAAGCACGAAACAGGACTCGGCGAACCAATCGCCGTGCCTCGTGTACGGCGTAAGGCCGGTCGGCAGACCGATATCCGCCGCGAGCGCAGTCCTGGTGAACATCTCCGTCTCCGTGAGGATCCGGCCGGAAGGATCGACGACGAACGAGATTCCGCCGTTCGCGCACTGGATGATCCATCGCCGGTTTTCGATCGCGCGGAGGACGGCGAATTGACGATGCTGGTACGGTCCTGCCGTGTTTCCCCACCAGCTGTCGTTGGTGATCACCGTGAGGAACCGGGCTCCGCGGCGGACGAGCCCGGCCACGTAGCCGGGGTACACCGATTCATAGCAGATCAGGTTCCCGAACTCCGCCGTGTCGCCTCCGCGCAACGGGAGCCGGAAGAGCGCGGTATCCCTCCCGATCGACCAGCCGCCGAGCCCGAAATTCCACTGGGCTGCGTTCAGGAAACCGAGGACGTCAGAATACGGGACGCGCTCGGCGAACGGGACCAGGAGCGTTTTCGCGTATTTCTGAACGGTGTCGACCCCGGGCAGGAGGAGAATCGAGCTGTTGAACGTCTCATAGCGTGTGCCGTCGCGCAACATCTTCGATCCCCGCGGCGGTTCGACCGGGGCCGCATAGACGACGATGTCCGGCACGCCGGTGAGCAACGGCACTCCCATCCGCGTCACATACGCCCTGAGGGAATCGTACGCCTCCGCCCGCGGGGGCGACAGAAGGTAAAACGGGACCGCCGTCTCCGGCCAGATGATCAGATCAGGTGTCCGGAGCCGAGGGTCGAGTCGGTCAGACGCTCCAGGGTCGTGATCTGGCCGGACGCCTCCGCGCTCCACTTTTCGAACGGATCGATGTCAGGCTGGATGACAGTGGCTGAGAGCCTGCCTCTCCCCGGCCTTTCCCGCCTCCGGTCCAGGGACAAGCCAGCGTGTCGCGGCGTACGGGACTGCGTACAGGAGCACGGCGGAGAGCGCCAGGACCCACGCCCTTCCTGTGCCGGATTCCCGCGGGCGGGCGGCGGTGAATGCGAAGAGCATGTAGAGGAGGACATTGAGCGACGCGAGCCAGAAGGAGATGCCGTAGACCCCCGTGACGCTCGCCACCTGGATGGCGTCCAGGTCATAGGTCTGGGTGTATGCCCAGCGTGAGCCACGGGAACGAAAGCTGGGTGCTCGCGTGGACATATTCAAACGCGACCCAGACGACCGGGAAGCACAGGACGGATTTCAACGGCCCGATGCTCTTACGGATCGAATAGAGGACGAGCATCGGGACGGTCATGAAGAGCGGGTGGGCCAGCAGCAGGAGCCCGCCCGAGATCATGAGGTAGACGTCCTTCCCGTGGACGAATCCGCCGGGCCAGTAGAGTGCGATCAGGTTGAAGATAAAAAATGTGCAGTAGACAGGCGGAACACCGACCCCCAGCTTTCGGCTCCGGAGAGGAGGATCAGGAGGGGCACGAACCCGGCGGCGGCGAATACCCCGGTCTGAAACGGCGGCTGCGCGAAACCGAGAAGAGTCCCGCCGAGGATGCAGAGGAAGGCCTTGAGAGCGGTTGTCATCGTTGCGTTTCGGTGGAGACGGGAGGATGAGGACTGCCACGGGGATCGAGCGCGGGATATCGCGCGATCACCAACTTCCATCCAAGGATGAACAACCAGGCCGTGATGATCCCGAGGAGCATGCCCCCCAGGGTATCGGACGGATAGTGCACGCCGACGCTGATCCGGGACAGGGCCATCAACGCCGCCCATCCGAAAAGGTAGCGGGTCCATTTTGGGAAATGAAACGAGAGCAGCGTGGCGGCGGCAAAGTTGTTGACCGCATGGGACGAGGGGAAGGAATACCCTCCCCCGCAGTTGACGAGGAGCCTGATCCGATCGACCACCGGCACTCCGTCGACGAAGTGGCAGGGACGCGGCCGCGTAACGATTTTCTTGATGACCGTGCTGCTCAGCTGGTCACTGATCACGATGAGCGGCACGAGCAGGATCGCCGCCGTCCGTCCGACCCTGCCGCCCCTGATGAGCAGGAGCAGCCAGGCTCCCGCGAAGAGCAGGCGTCCGAAGAGGGTCTGGTTGAGGTCCGTCAGGAACGGCATCACCACGTCCGTGACGGGATTGCCGAGCGTGCCGTTCAGGAAACGAAAAAGGGCGACGTCGATGGAATAGAGAAAATCGATCATCGGGCGCCGGGTCCGTCCCCACCCGGACCGGATAAGGAATCGTCGGGAATGAGGAGGGCCGGTTTTCCCGCTTTGACCCGGATCGCGTTGATCGTCCTGAAGATGACCGGCTGTCTCACCAGTCGAAGTTCCAGTCGCCTCTTTCCGGGAAAATCCGTGAGCGAGAGTCCCAGCAGGACGGTCAGTACGCCCTGTCCGGCGACCCCCGGGATCGACATGACAAGGCCGACGAAGATCACGAGATCCCGATCAGGTTTTTTCCGATCCTGACGCTGAGGGAGACGAAGGTACGCCCCTCTCTCCGCTGGATACCCGGCCCGTCCATGAAGTAGTCTGTCGGGATCCGGATGATCAGGTAACGAATGACGAACAGACTGACCAGGAAATAGACGACCGAAAGAACCGCGATCCAGACCCCGTTCTCGGATACCCAGACGGTCAGCGCGGAGAGGAGTTCCCCAAGCCACTCCGTCATCACGGGACGCCCCCCCCGGCGCTTTCGAGCAGCGCGACCGCATACGCGGCAGCCCCTTCCCCCCTGCCGACGAATCCCGATCCCCTCTCCGGTCGTGGCCTTGACCGACACCTGGTCCGGCCGGAGCCCGAGAGACCTCGCCAGGTTGTCCCGCATGAGGTCGATGTGAGGGGATATCTTCGGAGCCTCAAGATTAATCGTAGAATCTATATTAATTATTTCCCATTGATTGCTTAATCAACAACAATTAACTGTTTCCAACAATACAAGACTTGAAATATTTTTCAATGTCGGGTCATCGTTCGGAAACCGGGTCCCGATATTGCCCAGCGCCGCCGCCCCGAGCAGCGCATCGGCGATCGCGTGACTCGAGAACATCCGCGTCCGAATGGCCCGAGAGGCCTTTCGGGTAGGGGATCGTCCACCCCCCCGAGGATGAGCGGACGGCCTCCCGACCAGGGGATGGACATCGTATCCTATACCGACGTCGCATCATGCCGTTCATCAACGAATTTCAAACCTCGTCAAAATTTTCGAAGGACCGTACCCAGTCAAGGATCACGGCGCTCACGCTGGACGAGCGAGGGCCGGTTTTCAGACTACCGACCAGTTCGACGATCAGGCCGCGGTCTCCTTCGGGCAACGACCTCGACACTGCCGTCCATCAGGTTCCTGACATAACCCCGCAGACCGAGCGCCACCGCCTGTCCTGGAGACAAAATACCTGTAACCCGACACCCTGCACAAGACCGGTGACGATAATATGCGCGGTATCATCGCTCATTCAAACGTGGGAAAATAGCACGAAACTCCAATAAATGCAACACCGGTTGCACGCGTCCGGGACCCGGGTTGAAAGCCGGAGTCGATATCTTACCCCCCGACCGACGCATCGGACGCCCGGCAGCGACGGGACGCCTGAGTCCTGGGATGCTCTCGGAGAGTTCGGAGAGTATCAGCCCGCCGAAGATGATGCACCCCCCCGCGATCCCCGCGGGACCGAGTTGCTCCGCCCTCACGAAATAGGCGAACACCGCGGCGATGACGGGCTCGAGGGAAAAAATGACCGCCGCCCGTGTCGGGGTGGTGTCCGCCTGGTACCGGTTCTGGACCCCCAGGGCGATCACCGTCGCGAAGAGGGTGAGGTAGCCGAGGGGCAGGAAGAAATCGGCTCCCGGGACGATGTGAATGTCTTCGAAGGCGGCCGCCGCGAGGCCACCCGAAAGGCCGCAACTGAGGAAAACGATGAACGTGAGGGCCATCGCGTCGATCGATCTGGACACTTTATCGAGGTAGACGATATACGCGGCGAAGAGGCCCGCCGAGACGAGCGTCATGCCGTCCCCGGAGGTGAAGGAGCTCCCCTCCGGCGAAGTCAGCAGAAAGAGTCCGAGCGCGGAAAGCACCACGCCGAGCAGGTTGCCGGCGAGCAGCGCCTTCCTCGGCAACGACAACCATCGCTGCGCGACGGCGTGGAAGATGGGAGTGAAGACGACGAGCATCCCGGTGAAAAAGGCCGACTTGGATGCGGAAGTGTATTGAAGGCCGATCGTCTGGAAGGCGAAACCGGCGAAGAGCAGGAGTCCGAGGATGATCCCGGGAAGCGCGACACCCTCTCGTGCGGAGAAAACCCTGCGCCGGAACAGGAGCGCGACGATCAGCGCCGCCAGGAGAAAACGGATGGAGGTGTAAATCAGCGGGCTCGTCTCGTCGAGCAGTCCCTTCGTCACCACGAAGGTGCTTCCCCAGATGACCGTTGCCCCGAGGAGCAGGGCCTCGGCCCGGCGCTGCGCAGTCACCGACCGGGCCGGTCAGCTGTTGTTCCGGCCGGAACGGACGGGTTCCTCCCAGACTTCGCCCGACTCATATTTCCTGAACAGCTCACCCCAGTGGGTATCGTTCCTCCACCGCTCGAACGTCCTCCGGTCCTTCAGGGGCCACCGGTAATAGTCGTGGTAGGCCTCCGAGCCGAAGATGAAGACATTGACCAGCGGCGTGTGGAAAAAGAGCTTTTGCATCCCCTTGAGCGGACCGAACCACATCAGGTCCCCGATCCTGCTCGCCCCGTTGTCCCCGACCTCGAACCCCCACGATTCGCCCGAGATATCGGAGCCGACGATCTCGATGTCGCGCACATCGCCCACGCCGAGTCCGTCATTGTGCGCCACGTTGATATATTCTATGCTCAGCGGGTCGAAACCCATCATCTTCGCGGCGACGGCGTCGATGGCCACCTGGTCCGCGCTGGCGAGGATGTAGTCCTTGACGACGGGGAACATCGTCCGCGGGCCCGGTCCGTTGCCGGCCGTCGTCCCGTCCATGACGGCAAAAATGCCCGGATGGATCTCTTTCTGGATCGCGAGGAGGTCGACGAGGGTCTGGTGGATCCACGAGTGCGTGTAGTGCCGTTTCGTGTTCAACAGCCCGCCGAAGGCGTTTTTCATCGCCCCGGTGGTGGTCGTGTAGATGTGGCACTTGACCGTCGGGAGGTGGACGATGTTCTTCCCCGCAAAATACTCCGGGATCGTGATCCCCTCCGGGTAGATCATGTCCAGGACGCGCATGCGGGCCTTCGGCCTGTACGAGACCCAGCGGATGTCCGTTTCCTTGAAATTATACAGGACCGGAATCCCGTATTTTTTGAAGATCGGGACGTAATTGTTCAGGTCCTCCCCCTTGAACGCGTTCGTCACGACCGTCTTATTCTGCACGCAGACCAGGTCGGAGTACCCGGCTGCGCGCAGCGCCAGGATCGTCCCCTCCATCTGCCACGGGGTCGTGTTCGCACCCGGAAAAGGATAATGCCAGGAGATGTTGTCCTTGAGGATCGTGGTGACGCCCTGTTGCAGGGCGTCCCGGGCGCCGGCGAGCTTCATCAGCTCCCCGAAGTCCCCCAGGACCCGGTCGGGACCGGTCTTCAAGACGGCGACTTTCGAACGCATGGCCTTCTACCCCCGGTGGTAAATGATGTAACTCGCGGCGCATATCCAGAGGATGGTGTTCAACAGCAGCGGGCGGTCCGTGAGCGCGAGCCGGGTCGGATCCCCGCCCTCGTCCTTCTTATGCACAAGGTATAAATAACGAAAAATCCCGTAAAGGACAAAAGGCACCGTGTAGATGAGGTCCTTCGTTCCGAACTTGAGGACGGTGTCCTCGGAGATCGTATAGAGGACGTACGACATCACGGTGGAGGCGGTGACGATGCCGATCATCTGGTCGAGGAACGTGGGGCTGTAGTGCTGGAGCACCGACCGGTGGTTGTCGGCCGACGACTCGAGCATCGTGAGCTCGTGCCGCCGTTTGCTGAATCCCAGGAAAAGCGACAGCAGGACCGTGCAGATGATGAGCCACTCCGACGTTGGAACGGAGATGATCACCGCCCCGCCGAGCACGCGCAGGACGAACCCGGCGGCGATCGTCATGACGTCGAGGATGACGACGTTCTTGAGGTAGAGCGAATACAGGACGTTGACGGCGACGTAGGTCAGCAGGACGAGGAAAAAGGGTCGTCCGAGGAGGGACGACCCGCCCAGGCCGGCGGCGATGAGGAACACCGAAGCCCCCCATGCCGCACCGGCGGTGATCTGGCCGGACGGGAGCGGCCGCCGGGATTTCACCGGGTGGAGCTTGTCCCGCTCCAGGTCGGTGATATCGTTGAAAATATAGATGCCGCTCGCCGCCAGCGAGAAGAAAAGGAACCCGAGCAGGATCCTGGCGAGGTCTCCCGTGATGAAGAGGTGCCCCGAGAAAACGAGCGCGGCGAAGAGGAAAAGGTTCTTGATCCACTGTTGCGGCCTCATCGAGGCCAGGATCGTGAGTGGCGATCCGCTCAAGGCTCAGAAGACCGCGGGTTCTTCGTAGATACCGAAGACCTCGGCGAGCGTGCCGCACATCTCGCCGAGCGTGGCGTACGACCGGGTGCATTCGATCAGCCTCGGCATGACGTTGGATCCGTCTTCCGCGGCGCGCTTCAGCGCTTCGAGCGACGACCGGACCTGTCCGGCGTCGCGGGAGCTTCGCACCTCCGCGATGCGTTTCCGCTGCCGGACCTCCACCTCGGGGGAGATCAGGAGGATCGGTATCTCGACCTGTTCGTTCTCCTCGACGTAATCGTTGACGCCGACGATGATCTTTTCCTTCCGGTCGAGTTCCTGCTGGTACCGGTAGGCGGCCTCGGCGATTTCTCGCTGAAAGAAACCTGCTTCGATCGCGGGGATCACGCCGCCGAGGGAGTCGATTTTCTCGAAATACGACTCCGCCTCCTTCTCCATTTTGTCCGTCAGCGATTCGACGAAATAACTCCCTGCCAGCGGGTCGATCGTGTTCGTCACACCGGTCTCGTGGGCGATGATCTGCTGCGTGCGGAGGGCGATTTTCACGGCCTTCTCGGACGGGAGGGCGAGCGTTTCGTCCATCGAGTTCGTGTGGAGGGATTGCGTTCCACCCAGGACCCCCGCGAGGGCCTGGTAGGCGGTCCGGACGATGTTGTTTTCGGGCTGCTGCGCGGTCAGCGTACACCCGGCGGTCTGCGTATGAAACCGGAGCATCCAGGAGCGCGGGTTCTTCGCCCCGTACTTGTTCTTCATCCTCCGGGCATAGATCCGCCTCGCCGCCCTGTACTTCGCGATCTCCTCGAAGAAATCCAGGTGGGAATTGAAAAAGAACGAAAGCCGTGGCGCGAAGACGTCGATGTCGAGACCCTTCGCGATCCCCGCTTCGACGTAGGCGAAACCGTCGGCGAGCGTGAAGGCGAGTTCCTGGACGGCGGTCGACCCCGCTTCGCGGATATGGTACCCGCTCACGGAGATCGGGTTCCACTGCGGCATCTCCCGCGTGCAGTACTCGAACATATCGGTGATGATCCTCATCGACGGATGCGGGGGGTAGATCCACTCTTTCTGGGCGATGTATTCCTTGAGGATGTCGGCCTGGATCGTCCCGCGAAGCTCGGCGGGGTGGGCCTTCTGCTTCTGCGCGACGACGATGTAGAACGCCATCAGCATGGCCGCCGGCGCGTTGATCGTCATCGAGGTGGAGATATCGGCGAGCCTGATCCCCTTGAAGAGTGTTTCCATGTCCGCCAGGGAGCTGATCGCGACACCGCAGATACCGACTTCCCCTTCCGCCTGCGGGTCGTCCGCGTCCCTGCCCATCAGGGTCGGCAGGTCGAATGCGACGGAGAGGCCTGTCTGGCCGTGGCTCAGGAGATAGTGGTATCGCTCATTGGTGTCCTCGGGGGTGCCGAAACCGGCGAACTGCCGCATGGTCCAGAGTTTGCCCCGGTATCCGGTGGGGTGGATTCCGCGCGTGTACGGAAACTCGCCCGGGTAACCGATGTCGGAGAGGAAGTTCAACTGTGCGACATCCTCGGGAGTATAGAGCATCCCGACCGGTTCCCCTGACACGGTCGTGAACTTGACCTGTCTCCCCTTCGAGGCATCGCCGGCGGAGCGCAGCCATTTGTCGTGCTGCTCCCGGACCTCTTTACCGCTCGTATTCAACATTTCCGCTTCCCCTGATGCTGTTCGTGATCGTTCAAGATACGCATAATCGCATATTTTTCAAACAGATGGACCTTCCGCGCTGCGTTCTTTATGACGTCCTGCCGAACCGCCTGTCGAGGTCAGAGAGCGACAGACGGATCATGACGGGTCGTCCATGGGGGCACACATAGGGCACCTCGGACCTGAAGAGTTGTTCCATGAGCGAGGCCATTTCCGACTCATTCAGCCGGTCCCCCGCCTTGACCGCGGCCTTGCAGGAATAGGTCTTCGCCAGGCGCTCCCTGGGATCGAGCTTCACGCCCTGTTCAGCTTCTTTGAAAAGTCCGATGACGTCCCGGAGGATGGTCGTTTCATCGCCCGGCCTGATGTCCATCGGGACGCCTTCCAGGATGACCGTGTGGGGGCCGAACATCTTCAGGAGAAAACCGAGATTTTCGAGCAGCGGCGTCAACTCCCTGACGAGCGCCGCGTCGGATGGGCTCATCTCGATCGTCTGAGGGAAGAGGAGTTCCTGCGTGCGTTTCTCCAGCGAATCGAACCTGCGGATCGCCTTCTCATAGATCACGCGCTCATGCGCCGCGTGCTGATCGACGATCATGATGCCGTCCCCCGTCGGAACGATGATGTACTTATCATGAACCTGCCAGAAGGGCCCCGTCGTCACGCTCCGCGGTCCCGGTGCTTCCCCTGCCGGCGCTTCCCCCGATGTTGTTCCCTGGATACGGAAAAGATCTGCGACCCGGGCTTCGGCGATCAGCGGGCCGGATGACGCCCCCTGGTCATTCCTGAGGGGGAATTCCCACGCTGCAGGCGGATCGGCTTGACGCACCCCTCCGGATGACCCCTTGCCCGTCGCCGGGAAAACACCGCCCCCGGCATCGCGCGGGAAAGCCAATCCGGGACCGAGGTCGTGCGCGGCAAGGGTTTTGCGGACCGCGGCGTTGACCCACCGGTAGATGAGGCTTTCGTCGTCGAACTTCACCTCGTTCTTCGACGGGTGGACATTGACATCCGTCCTCCCCGGATCGATGGTGAGGAAGAGGATGAAAAATGGAAAACTCCCCTTTTCGAGGAGGTGCTCGTATCCCCTGTAGACCGCGTGTCCGATGTTCCTGCTGACGATCGGACGGCCGTTGAGGAAGATGTACTGTTCGGACCGGCCTTTCCTCGCGAACTGCGGTTTTCCGAGGAAACCGTTCACTTCGCCGGCCCCCGACTCGTCCCTGCAGCGCACCAGCGGCTCGGCCTGCTTTCTCCCGAAAATCGATACGACGCGCGCTTCGAGCGTCTCCGGGGCGCACTTCAGGATCGTCTCCCCGTCACTGAGGAGCGCAAACCCGACATCCGGGCGCGAGAGGGCCGCGCGCTGCACGGCATCGAGGATATGGCGGAATTCCGTCGCGTCGGACTTGAGGAATTTTCTCCTGCCGGGAGTGTTATAGAAAAGGTCCCGGACGATGATCGATGTCCCCGCGGAGCACCCCGTCTTCTCCCTGTGCTTCAGCGTTCCCCCTTCGAGACGGACGAGCGTCCCTGTGTCCTCGTCCCGGAGCCTTGCTTTCAACTCCACGACGGCGACGGCGGAGAGGGCGGCCAGCGCCTCCCCCCTGAATCCGAGGGTCGTGATATTGTTCAGGTCTTCGCTCCGCGAGATCTTGCTGGTCGCGTGGCGGCCGAACGCGGCAAGGGCGTCATCCCAGCCCATGCCGGAGCCGTCGTCCACGACCTGGAGGAGGGTCCGTCCCGAGTCCTTCAGGATGACGGTGATGGTGAGCGCGCCGGCGTCGAGTGAATTTTCCACGAGCTCCTTCACCGCCGACGCCGGCCGCTGGACGACCTCCCCGGCCGCGATCTTGTCGGCCAGGTCGGGAGGCAGGACCCGGATGATGGAGGAACCCGGGGTCATGGGACGTTCGTCGTGACGCCGATCCCGGGCCGCTCGCTGAGGAGGATGGACCCGTCCTGCCCGACCGGCCCGCTGAACGGGTCGTTGCCCGCCAGCAGGGCTCCGTCGAGGTCCGTCACGTCCGCCATCGGCGCGAGTTGCGCCGCGGCCGATATCCCCACCGATGTTTCTATCATGCAGCCGATCATAATTTTCAATCCGAGTTGTCGCGCGGCCCCGATGATTCTTACCGACTCCCTGAGGCCGCCGCATTTCATGAGCTTGACGTTGACGCCGTCGTAGGCGCCGGCGATTCCGGCCAGGTCGTCGATCCGTACGAGATCCTCGTCGGCGTAGAGCGGTATCTCCGAGCGTTCGCGCAGCCACGCGACCGCGTCAGGCTCCCCCGCGGGGAGCGGTTGTTCCACCAGTTCGACCCCCATCTGCGCGAGCCAGTCGAGATGGTCGAGCGCCTCCTCCTTCGTCTTCCACCCCTCGTTGGCGTCGACGCGGAGCGGTTTCGCCGTGAATTTCCTGACGGTCGCGATGAACTCCCTGTCTCCGGGCATCCCCATCTTGACTTTGAGCGTACCGAACGGTTCCGCCTCCCGGACCTTACGTTCCACAACGCCGGGCTCATCGATCCCGATCGTGATCGACGACGCCGGGGCGGCCGGGTTGCCGATTCCGAAATATTTCCAGGCCGGTACGCCCCGCCGTTTGCCGATCCAGTCATGGAGGGCGATGTCCACCGCCGCCTTCGCCGAGCTGTTCCCCGGGGTGATCGCGCCGACCGCATCCAGGAGGGTCCCCGGATCGTCGGGATCGCCGATCACCGACGGTGCGATGCGGCCGAGAAACCGCGCCACCGTATCGACCGATTCCCCGTACCTGGCGAGGGGCGACGCTTCACCGTACCCGGTGGTGCCCTCGTGCGAAAACCGGACGACGACGGTGGGCACGACGCTCCTGGAGCCCCGGGCGATCGTGAAGACGTGTTTCAGCCGTAGCTCGACGACCGACCAGCTGAGCGTCGGGGTCATTTCCGGAAGAGGGCCTCGACGAACAGTTTCCCGTCGAAGGGCTGGAGGTCGTCGATCTGTTCGCCGACGCCGATGAACCTGACCGGGATCTTGAGCTCGTTCCTGATCGAGAGCACGATCCCCCCCTTCGCCGTGCCGTCGAGTTTCGTCAGGACGATGCCGGACACCGCCACCGCCGAGGCGAACTGCCGGGCCTGCTGGAGGCCGTTCTGCCCGGTGGAGGCGTCGAGCACCAGCAGCACCTCGTGCGGCGCCGCCGGGTCGATCTTCCGTAGGACCCGCTCGATCTTCCGGAGCTCCTCCATCAGGTTGACTTTCGTGTGCAGCCGTCCCGCCGTGTCGATGATGAGCACGTCCGCGCCCCGGGCCTTCGCAGACTGGAGCGCGTCGAAGGCGACCGAGGCGGGGTCCGACCCGTGTTCCTGCCGCACCAGCGGCACGCCGGCCCGTTGCGCCCAGATTTCGAGTTGCTCGTTCGCGGCCGCGCGGAACGTATCGGCCGCCGCGATGACGACCGCCCTGCCCGACTGCCGGAACTGGGACGCGAGCTTGCCGATGGTCGTGGTCTTCCCGACGCCGTTCACCCCCACCACCATGATCACGTGGGGGCTTCCTGTGAGCGGCCCGGCGAACGGGTCGACCTCCCCATCATCCCCGGTGGTGAGTTTCGCAATTTCATCCCGGAGGAGGACGTTCAGTTCCCCGGTGTTCTCATACCGGTCCTTCTTCACGCGCTCGCGGATATTGGCGATGACCGTCTCCGTGGTGGAAACGCCGACGTCGCAGCGGATGAGGATTTCTTCGAGGTCCTCCAGGACGGAATCGTCGATCCTGGACCGGGAGCTGAGCATCCGCTCCACATGGCCGAAGAGGGATTCCCGGGTTTTGGAGAGGCCTTCCCTGAGTCGCGTAAACTTTAATTTGTCGAAGAGACCCACGGCGAGTTCCCTGTCAGTGAATGGTCGGCGAAAAAAAACGTTTCGCATACGAAACGGAGGAGAGCGCGATCATGGCTGCGCTTGCCGCGAGAAACGGCCGGAGGACGCCGGTCGAGTCCGCGGGGTCCACGACCGCGACGAACAGCGTCAATCCCAGGATCCCCGCCGTCCATTTGCCGGTCCGGTTTGATTGAGGCGTGGCCGCGCTTTGACGCCTGAGGTGCGCGGCCGCCGCGAGGATGACCAGGTCGCGGCCCACAACGGCGATCGTGAACCAGACGGGGAGCGTCCCCTCGATCGTCAGGATGACGGCCAGGGCGCCGATGCCGACCTTGTCCGCGACAGGATCGATGATTTTCCCGAAATCGGTGACTTCGTTTTTCAACCGGGCGATCAACCCGTCGAGGAAATCGGTGAGCACCGCGACGGCGATGAGGACGGAGGCGACCACGCGCGAAACGGGATTTCCGGAGAGGAGGAGAAAGGCGACCGGTACGACGAGAAGAATTCGAAGCAGGCTCAGTCCGTTGGAGAGAGTCCAGATCCGGTCATTCATCCCCGTTCAGACATCGTGCTCGTTCTTGGAGCCGTTCTGCTCGATCGCCGTCGGGTATCGCCCGCTGAAACAGGCGGTGCAATAGTCCTGGCCGCGGTCGCGCGGGACGGAGGCCTCGAGTTGCTCGAGGGACAGATACCCCAGGGAGTCGACCCCGAGCTCTTCGCGAATTTTTTCGATGTCCCCGCCGCTCACGTTGGCGATGAGCTCCCCGGTGCTCGGGAAGTCCATCCCGTAATGGCAGGGGTGCCGCACGGGCGGCGACGTCACGCGGAAGTGGATCTCCCTGGCGCCCGCGTCGCGGATGAGTTTCACCAGCTGTTTCGACGTCGTGCCGCGCACGATCGAATCGTCCACGATCACCACGACCTTGTCCCGGAGCACGCCCCTGACGGTGTTGAACTTGGTGCGGACCTTCGACTGCCGCATCCCCTGGACCGGCTGGATGAACGTCCGCCCCACATAGTGACTCCGGATGAGGCCGATTTCGTATTTCGTGTTGTATCCGAGCTTGAGGCTCTCCGAAACGAAGCCGAGCGTCGCCGTGTTGCTCGAGTCGGGGACGTTGATGACCACGACCTTCTCGTCTCCGTTGTCCTTGATCGTGGGATGCTCCCGCGCGAGCGCCTTGCCGAGCTTTCGCCGCACCTTGTCGACGCTCTCGTTGAAGATCGTGCTGTCGGGACGCGAAAAATAGACGTATTCGAAAATGCAGTGGCGGGGCGTCACTCCCTGCCCTTTGAGGCGGAAGGATTTCGCCTCCCTCGTCCTCAACGACTCCCGGTCGAAGACGAGGACCTCGCCCGGATTGACGTCGCAGATGTATTCGGCCTCGACGATGTCGAAGGCGCACGTTTCGGAGGCGACCAGGAACGCGTCCCCGAGCCGGCCCACCGCGAGCGGCCGGACCCCGAGCGGATCCCGGGCGGCGATGAGCATCGTGTCGGTGAGGATGGCGAGCGAGAAGGCCCCCTCGACCATGTTCAGGGCTTCGAGGATCTGGCGGACCTGGTCCTGCTCGGGACTCCGGGCGATGAGGTGAAGAATGACTTCCGTGTCCGAAGTCGTCTGGAAAATGGTGCCGGTGTCCTGAAGTTTCTTCCTGATGGCCCGGAAGTTGGTGAGGTTCCCGTTATGGGCCACGGCGACATTACCGTCCCGGTAGTTCACCGTGATCGGCTGGATATTGGTGGCGTTGTCGGCGGCTCCCGATGTGGAGTACCGGTTATGGCCGATCGCCGACTCGCCCTTCAGGACGTCCGTGATGATGGATTCCGGCTTGAACACGTCGTTGACAAGGCCGAACCCCTTGTGGCTGAGGAACCTGGGCCTGGGCCGCGCCGGGTCGTGGTACGAGGTGACGATCCCCGATCCTTCCTGACCCCTGTGCTGGAGGGCGGTGAGCCCGAAATAGGTGATCTGAGCGGCCTGTGGATGCCCGTAGACCCCGAAAACAGCGCAGTGTTCTCTCGGTTTATCGATGTCGTCGTTCATCAGTCCCGAAAGTTCGGAAAAATCGCCGTCATTTCAAAAAACGGGGAGGATGGTGTCGTGCAACCATTCCTGCGACGTCGCCGGATAATCGGTGACGTAGTGGAGACCCCGGCTTTCCTTTCGCATGAGGGCGCTCCGCACGATGAGGTCCGCGACGGTCCCCAGGTTCCGGAGTTCGATGAGCCCGTCAACCACCCGGGTCCTCCGGTAAAACGCTTCGATCTCCTCCCTGAGGAGGTTGACGCGCCGGAGCGCCCTCTCGAGCCGCAGCGTCGATCGGATGATCCCGACATAATCCCACATCGTCCGCTGGATTTCCTTCCGGTTGTGTTCGATCAGGACCCATTCCTCCGGGTCGAATGTCCCGCTGTCGTCCCATTCCGGGACATCGGGCAAGGGGCCCGGAACGACCGGCGGACCTCCCGGCGATGTCGTGGATCGCCCGGTAGGCGAAGACGAGCGCCTCGAGGAGTGAATTGCTCGCCAGCCGGTTCGCGCCGTGCACGCCGGTCATCGCGGCCTCTCCGAGCGCGTAGAGATTGTCGATGGTCGTCCTTCCCGTCAGGTCGGTCACGATCCCCCCGCAGGAGTAGTGGGCCGCCGGCACGACCGGTATCGGTTCCTTCGTGATATCCAGCTTGAATTTCGTCAGGCAGGTGTCGTGGATGTGCGGGAAGCTCTTCCTGATCGCGTCGGCGTTCAGGTGCGTGAGATCCAGGTGGACGAATTCCGCCCCGGTCTTCTTCAGCTCCGCGTCGATGCCGCGGGCGACGATGTCCCGCGGGGCCAGATCGCCGCGCGGATCGTACTGCTTCATGAATTCCTCCCCCCTCACGCTCCGCAACACCCCGCCGAATCCCCTGATCGCCTCGGAGATGAGAAATGCCGGGCTCCCCGAATTGTACAGCGACGTGGGATGGAACTGTATGAATTCCATGTTCCCGATCGAGGCCCCCGCCCGGTGGGCCATCGCGACGCCGTCGCCGGTGGCGATCGTCGGGGTTCGTCGTATGGAGATAGACCTGCCCGAGGCCCCCGGAGCAGATCACCGTAAACCTGGAAAGGAATTTCCTCACCTGCCCCTTTTCGGCATCGAGGACATAGGCCCCGGAACACCGGATGCTCTCGCCGGCCTTCCTCCCTCCCTTCTCGTGGTGCTGCGTGATCAGCTCGACGGCGAGGTGGTGTTCCAGCACCGTGATGTTCGGTTCCGCCGAGACCGCGTTCAGAAGCGCGCGCTCGATTTCCGAACCACTCCTGTCGCGGGCATGGACGATCCGCCTGGCGGAATGGCCCCCCTCGAGTCCGAGGTCCAGCCGGCCGGCGTCCCGCGTGAATTCCACCCCCCGCTTGATCAGTTCACGGACCCGGTCCGGGCCCTCCCTCACCAGGACTTCGACGGCGTCAGCGTGGCAGAGTCCGACTCCGGCGTTGAGCGTGTCCCTGATGTGGAGATCGAAGGAATCGTCCGGGGAGAGGACGGCGGCGATTCCGCCCTGGGCGTAATTGGTGTTCGATTCGGCGCGGGATTTCTTGGTGATGATGAGGACGGATCCCTCCGCCGCGGCCTCCAGCGCGAAGGTGAGTCCGGCGATGCCGCTCCCGATGACCAGGAAATCATATGCCCGCTCCGAAGCCATACCGATCACCGGCGGCCCTTGTTGAAGCCCGCCAGGAGCCGGTAGACGAACCGTCCCGCGGCCCTGAGCGACCGCAGGTCGCCGCGATTGGAAATGACGATGTCGGCGACGGCCGCCTTGCTCCTGTTGGACTGCTGGGCCCGGATCCGGCGCAGGGCGTCGGCGCCCGACACCCCGTCCCGGCGCCGGATGCGCGCGACGCGGTCGCGGACGGGGGAATCGACGACGACGACGGCGTCGAACATCCGGTCCATGCCCGCCTCAACAGAAGCGCCGCTTCGACCGCCACCAGGGGATGTTTGCCGGACCGTTTTTCGCGCCTGATGATCCGGCGGATACGGGCGATGACGGCGGGATGGATGATGGCGTTGACTTTTCGCCGTTCGGCGGGGTTCGAGAAGATCCTCCGTGCGATGAACTTCCTGTCGGGGTCGCCCGCGGCCGTGTACGAGGACGCCCCGAGCAGGCGCCTGATCTTCCCGGCCACGGCGGGATCCGTTGCGAGCAAATCCTTCGCCTCGGCGTCGGCCGAGACCACCAGGGCGCCCAGTTTCCTGAACACCGCCGCGATTTCCGATTTCCCCGACGCGATGCCTCCGGTGAGGCCGACCGCGGGGATCCGCCGCGACACGGGCCGTTGTCCTCCGGCGGGGCGTCTCGACGTCATGGGGGCGCTATTTTGCGAAGGCGATCGAACGGGTTTCCCGTATCACCGTCACCTTGACCTGTCCGGGGTATTCCATCTCCGACTGGATTTTTTTTGCGATCTCGTGGGCGAGCTGGTCGGCCATGGCGTCGTCGACCTTGTCATGCTCCACGATCACCCGGATTTCACGGCCGGCCTGGATCGCGTACGTCTTCGAGACGCCGTCGAACGACTGGGCGAGGGTCTCGAGCCGCTGGAGACGTTTTGCGTAGGCCTCAACGTTTTCCCGCCGGGCCCCCGGCCTGGCGCCGCTGATCGAGTCGGCCGCCTGGACGAGGACCGCGATGGGACTGTCCATCGGAATGTCGTCGTGGTGCGCACCCACGGCGTTTGAGACGACCGCGTGCTCGCCATACTTTTTCACGAGGTCCATTCCGAGGAGCGCGTGGGGGCCTTCCACCGACCGGTCGAGCGTCTTCCCGATGTCGTGGAGGAGCCCGGACCGTTTCGCGAGCACCGGATCGAGGCCGAGCTCCACCGCCATCAGGCCGGCCAGGTGCGCGGTTTCAAGACTGTGCGAGAGCAGGTTCTGCCCGTAGCTCGACCGGTACTTCATGATGCCGATATGCCGGATGAGCTCGCGATGACCGCCGTGCATCCCTCCCTCGATGAGGGCGTTCTCGCCGATGTGGAGGAGCTCTTCGTCGAGCTCGGCCCTGACCTTCTCGACGACTTCCTCGATCCTCGCCGGGTGGATGCGGCCGTCGGCCATGAGCCGTTCGAGCGACAGCCTCGCCACTTCGCGGCGGAGCGGATCGAATCCCGAGATGATGACCGCTTCGGGCGTATCGTCGACGATGACGTCGATCCCGGTGGCGGCCTCGAAGGCGCGGATGTTTCGGCCTTCCTTGCCGATGATCCTCCCCTTCATTTCCTCGTTTTCGATATGGAGCACGGAGACCGTGGTTTCGACGCAATGGTCCGCCGCCGTCCGCTGGATCGCCTGGACGATAATTTTCTGGGCTTCCTTCCGGGCGTCCGTTTTCGCGGTATCCCTGATCTCCTTCAGGAGTTGGGCGGCATCCGACTTGGCGTCCTGCACCAGGTTTTCCACCAGCATCTTCTTCGCGTCCTCGGAGGTCAACCCGGCGATCCGTTCCAGGCCGCTGGTTCTCTTCCCTGAGGAGGAGGGAAACTTTTTCATGCTTTTCGCTGGTGTGACGGACCTTCTCGTCGAGATCCCTCCGGGCCTGGGAAAGGTCCTTGTCCTTGCGGTTGATCATCTCGACTTTGCGCTCGAGGTTCTCCTCCCTCGTCGAAAGTTGTTGCTCGAACGATTGGAGCTTGTTCCGCCTGGAGCCCGCGTCCTTCTCGAAATCCTGTTTCTTCCGTTCCCACTCTTCCCGGACCTCGGCGAGCTTTTCCTTCGACAACGCGGCCGCGGCGGCCTCACCCCGGGAGACGATCTCCTTCACCCGCTCCTCCGCTTTGAGTATGCTGTGCTTTCCCTTGCGCGCGTGCAGAAACCAGCCGGCCGCGAAGCCTGTCACGATCGCCGCGAAAATGATCAGGGCGACCGTCAACAAATCCAACTGCATAAAACCTCCGGATCATCAAACAATAAAAAAACCGCACCCAGCCCGTGAGTCGAGTGTATCGACAATTTTTCATAGGCCGAGAGAATGAGGGAGACGGCGGGGATGAGGTCCAGAGCCCCTCTGCCGAAGGCTTTTCCTGTCTGGGCCCAGGTGAGACCCGAGAAGCGTGCCGCTGCCGAAGCCGCCCAAGAGGAATAGAAGTCCCATCACGGGGAAGGCGAGATCCGAGAGTCCGGGAGGCGAGCGGTGACCACGACGATCGTCATCGCGATGACGATGCAACGGCGAACCAGATGAGGGCGCGGCCGCGCGAACGATTCTCCGATGCGGAGACGGCGACCGCATCGGTGCCGCCGGTTTCGGCGGGAGAGTCGTGCGCGGATCTCCTCGTCTGCGGCGAAGTCGGAGACAGCCGGGGATTCGCCTCCACCCGTTCGCGTGGCGCATCACGAAGAACGTCACGAGGAGGTAGACCGTGGAAGGAAGAAGATGATACGCACCCAGGCGCCCGAGAAGAGCGGGAGGTCGGCGACCCGCTGGGCCACGGCGACCGTGAAGGGATTCGTAACCGCCGCCGACTGTTTCGACTTTTTGCGAGTTCATTAAAATTTGCTGCCCGGGTGGGACTTTCCAGGGGATAATTAGCTTCCATTCCGGAAAACTGTCTTCTCCCGATACCGGTGTTGCTCTGTTGCTGAAAAATGCTCACGTACCCTAGTACGCTCCGCTTTTTCGTCGCACTCGCGCCTTGGTCTCGAATGAAAATCCACGTTTCCGGATGGAACTAACTAAGCCGAGAAACTGAAGATGGCGGAAGAGGGATACTCAGCGGAGCAGTTGCCGACGGAACAAATGTTGCGGGCAATGCAAGGGCTGATCAAAATGGCCAAGATATATCAGGCCAACAACCAGTTGCTGGTGAACGTCATGCAGCAGCTGGTAAGTGCCGTGAAAACATTGCTGGTCGGCAATGAATGGCTGCTGATTCATCTGGAGAATGGTCGCTTCTTCATCAACGATGAAAAGGTGCTCCGCCGCAAGGTCTCGGCGGTCCTTATCGACAGCTTCTACAACTATCTGACCGATCGCCGGATTCCCGGATTCCGGATTATGCCTGCCATTGCCACCGCTTCGGCGGGTGAGTTTATCGGTTTCGCCAAGCTGTTGGACAGTTGCGCCGAACAGGCGGACCCGGCGGAGTGGCTGGAGACGCGGCTCATGGAAAAGGGATCGGCTGGGTTTCCGTTCTCCAGGTGGATGAGGATATTAAAGAACGCCAAGAGCGTCTAGATGGGGAGCTTGATGTCCAGGGTCGGCGCTATCCTCGAAAAATCTATGCCTATACCCTGCGGGCCTTCAGGGAGGCGGTCGAAAAGGTTGCCGCCGGGCAGCGTTTCGGCATGCGCCGAACGGGCCGGATGGTCCAGACCATGGTGGAGGAAATATTGTCCCCGGACAGCCGGCTTCTGGCAATGAGTACGGTGCGTGAGTATTCGGATCAGATCTTTTTCCATTCCGTAAACGTCGCCATCCTGGCCCTTCATCTGGGCCGGAAATTGGGGTTTTCTAAGGACGGGTTGGAAAGGTTGGGCGCTAGTGCCCTCTTTCATGATCTGGGCAAGGTGGATCCCGGACGAAATTTTGAACAATAAAGGGACATTACCCCAGGACGACTTCGATTTGATCCAGCGCTACAGTCTTGATAGCGCCCGGTTGATCCTGCATGGAATGGTGGCACAGGTAACTCGGAAGGCGGGAATTATGATCCCGGCCTTCGAGTACCAACTCAAGGCCGACCGCAGCAGCTATCCGGTCCCGGGCTGGCGCGAATCTACCAGTTTGTCGGGGCGAATCATCGCGGTCTGCGATGCCTACGACGCCCTAACTTCAGCCCAAGTTCACCGTCGCCTGCCCATGAGCGGTGATCGGGCCTGGGTCCTATGATAGTGGGGGCAGAGAACGTCTTCGACCCCCTGGTCTTGAAGGTCTTCATCGCATGCTTGGGGTTTATCCCATCGGCACTCTTCTGGACCTGGAGAATGCCGAATCAGTCATAGTCTCGCGTCCTCCCCTGACCGACGACCTCACGCGGCCCCGGGCGCTAATCCTGCGGAGTGACGGGCAGGGGCGCTTCAGCGGTGGCGATGAGATCAATCTGGCGGAGCGTGATGCTGCCGGTGCCTACCGCTACCGGATTGTTGGCAGCGCGCATCCCTCGGTTAGGAATATCCAGCCGGCCAAGTTGCTGATCTGATGGGGATGTTGGCGCGTTCCGGTTCCGAGTGCCGGGACCGGAGATGCCTTCTGCTTGCCCCTTTCCCCAGCCTTCT
>CAVRTZ010000016.1:0-12781 GCA_963724215.1 uncultured Ignavibacteria bacterium | reverse complement strand
GTCCTGGCCACGGCGGTGACGGGAGGATAGGACAATCGCCGTCGTCGTCTTCGATATCGAGACCCTGGGGATGCCGGTCGGGACGTTCGACGATACCCAGCGTGCATATCTCTTCAAGGAAGGGGCGGCCGCCGGGGAGCGGGAGGAAGAGATCAACCGGCTCAACCTCTCCCCCCTCACCGCCGAAGTCCTTGCGATCGGGATGCTGAATCCCGATACGGGAGGGGGCAGGGTCCTCTACCGGTCGGACAGGAATGAGACATTTCACTCGGATGACGGGAAAATCGAATTCATCTCCGGGGACGAAGGAAAAATTCTTTCCGCATTTTGGGACGATATCCGGAACTACGGACAGTTCATCACGTTCAACGGGCGCACGTTCGATTGCCCGTTCCTCATGCTCCGCTCGGCACTGCTCGGCCTCCGCCCGACGAAAGAACCTCGTCCCTTACCGCTACAGCACCGACCGCCCACTGCGACCTTCTCGACCAGCTGACCTTCTACGGGGCGTCGAGGAAGTTCAACCTCGACTTCTACTGCAGGGCGTTCGGCATCCAGAGCCCGAAGGCCGGGGGAATCACCGGGCTCGACCTCGGCCCACTCTACCGCGAAGGGAAGTACCGCGACATCGCGCGATACTGCATCGGTGACGTGATCGCCACGGCCGAGCTCTACCGCCGATGGAAACAGTATCCTAAACATCCCATGAATACCCGCGCCAGGTCAGTATCGCCCCGCGGCAGGTGGCGACTCCGCCCGAGGATACCCCGTTCGACGGCGTGGACTTCACGGTCGTCGACCTTCGAGACGACCGGCCTCTCGGCGGACCGCGGTGACCGCGTGTGCGAAATCGGGATGGTGCGGATCAGGGGGGGCGCGGTGATGGAGACGTTCGGGACGCTCATCGATCCCACCGTTCCCGTCTCGGCGGGCGCTTACGCCGTCAACGGCATCAGCCCGGCCATGCTCGACGGCGCGCCGCTCTTCCCGGACGTCCTGCCGAAGATCGCCGCGCTGCTCTCCGATTCGGTCCTCGTCGCCTATAACGCGCCCTTCGACGTGTCGTTCCTGCAAAGCGAATTCCGGCTCGGCGGCGCGCCCGTCCCTCCGAACCCAGTGGTGGACGTCCTTGCTCTCGCCCGCCAACTCCTCCCCGGGAGGCCGCGATATCCCCAGTCCGCGGTGGCCGCGCTCCTCCGGATCTCGTACCCGGTGAGGCACCGCGCGATCGAGGATGCCATGGTCACGTCGAAAATCCTGATGCACTTCCTCTCGATGCTCAAGGCCTACGGCCGTCGTGACCTCCGCGACCTGATCAGGAAGGATATCGGACGATCGATCGGCGGCCAGCGCGCCGAGAAAATCGCCTCGGCGCTCGGTTCCGGCGGAGACCTCTGGATCCGCTACCTTTCCCCGTCGGACGGCGAGGTCACACAGCGGATCGTGACTCCGATCCGGCGCCCCGGGAAGGCCGGGCCCGGCGCCCCCTGCACTGAACTCGAGGCATTCTGCCATGTCCTCCAATCGGGAGGAGATTCAGGCTCGATTACATCCTCGATGTCCGGCCGGTGGATCCCGTACGGGTATGACAGGCCTCGCTACACTTATGGAGCCCTCCCGTCCGGAATCCCGAACCTCCTGCTGGAATCGGGCGATCTCTGCGTCTGCCATATCGACGGCCGCTGAAGTTCACGCAGACGAAGGTCACGGTCAATTGGGGTACCTTCGCCGGGCGGGCCCCGGTTTCCTGAGCATCCCCGTCACAGGAACGAAGTAACGTGGAGAGGGTTCGTCACGCATTGAAAGGGGACCTGGGGACGATCCGGTCGATACTGTCGGAATGCGGCCTCCCGAACGAGGATTTCGGCGAAGGTGATGTCACGTTCCTGGTTGCAGAGTCGGACAGCTCGCTCGTCGGCACGATCGGTCTGGAGTCCTATCCGCCGGTTGGCCTGTTGCGGTCGGTCGCCGTACTACCGGCGTTCCGGGAGTGCGGCATCGGCGCACTACTCGTGGAGGCGCTCGTCCGTGAAGCCCGGGCGCGATCCCTGGACAAGCTGGTGCTCCTGACGACGACGGCGGAGAATTTTTTCGGGAAGCGAGGATTCAGCAGGATCGGACGTGACGCGCTCGAGGGACCTATCCTTGCCTCGGGACAGTTTACCGGCGCCCGCTGTTCGTCGGCGGCGGTGATGAGGCTGACTTGCGCTGACCTCCCGGCCGGGATTACGCCTGCCCGCGTGCCGCCCGGATCGCACGGGCGATCGACGCCGCCCCGGCGAGCTTCGCCAGGTCCCACCAGCTGAAGATGAGGAAGCCGCTGCTGAAGGCATCCGACCACTCCGGACGAGCGTGAGCCGCAGCTGGAGCGTACCGCACCTGAAGACGACGAGCAACGCGGCGGCCATCGAGAGCCACCAGCCTGACCAGGTCGGACGTTCACCCGGCAGGTATCCGACCGTGAACGCCGCAGCAGGGAAGGCCAGGAGATACCCGCCGGTGGGCCCGAGTAATCGGGCGACCCGAACCCGAACGAGGAGAATACCGGGAGCCCGGCGGTGCCGGCCCCGAGATAGCAAGCATGCTCACCGCCCCGAGCCGCGGGCCGAGGAGCGCTCCGCTCAGAAGGACAAAGAGTGTCTGGAGAGTGAAGGGAACCGGTGTGTTCGGAATTTCCACCTGGGCCCCGGCCGCCGTCAGAGCGGCGAAGAGAAGAACCTGCAGCGTGACCGCAAGGTAGCGGGGATGTTCCGACGTTACGGCGCTGACGGTTCCCGCGTTATTCTGTTCGATCATACCTTCTCCTTCTATATCACCACGCGGAGCCATTCGAGCGTCAGCGAGATGACGTGGTTGAGTGTCATGTAATTATCTTCTTCCGCCGACCTGGCGTTGTAGAGGTGACCGACCGAGTCGAGCAGAAGCATCCACCTTTCCCCCACCCGCGGCCCGGGCGAGAGCCTCCGCCTCCCGCACGGGGACGGTCACGTCGGCCTTCCCGTGGAGGACCAGCCAGGGTGCCGTAATATACGCAGCCCGGATCACCGGATCAATATCTCCCAGCCGCGTTTCAATGTCGTCCAGGATCTCCCGCCCGATTCTCAGGGGGCTCACTCCCGGGAGAGCCCGAGAGGGGTAAAAATCCCCGTTCCCGCCATCCTGCCTTCTGGTGTGCGGTCCACCGGTCGAAGGTCGCGATACCAGACCACGTTACGAGGGCGGCGATGCCCGCTCCCGGGAGGCGAACGATGCCGCCACCCCCCCTCCCCTGGAATGACCGAGCAGGACGACCGTCCCGGGATCACCCGATTCACGGCACAGACCTCCGTCGCGCACGGCGCGCACCACGCAACCGAGGTCATCGATCTCCCGGGAAAAACTGTTCGACGCGAACGCGTCGAAATCGGTGATACGATCGGCCCCCGGGGTGACGCCGTTCCTGGAAAAATTGAATGCGACCGACGTGAATCCCTCCCCGGCGATCGCGTTCGGCCGCGTGGGGGAAGAACCCCCAATCCTTGAAGGACATAAAACTGTGGCAGATGACGACGACCGGTCTCCGGCCCGCGGTGACATCGAAACGGACGTCGCACGCGACCGGCTCCCCCGACGCGTTCAGGATCACGACGCTGTTTTTTACGATTCGGGGAACGCTCATCGGTTGTGAAAGTACAAAACGGCCGCCCTGGTTGTCAAGAATCGACGGGCGCGGCGGTTTGTGGGCCCGGGGGCTTGAGGTTAACTCCCTCATTCTCTATATTATTACATACACAACCACGTCCCGATTTCCACAGATGAAACTTTTTTTTCCGGCCATCGCTCTTTTGCTCGGCCTGGCCAACAATTCCTTTGCCGACGATCCCCCGGGCCACAGCCTGATCAGGATCCACGTGAATGACGCCACCGAGCTTCGGGACATCTGGAGCGCCGGACTCGATTTCGAGGGGTCCGCGGGGAAGCCGGGCGGTTGGATGGAGTTCGTCGCCACGCCCGCCGACCTTCGGGAACTCACGGCGCGCCGCATCGCCTATGTCGTCGCCGAACCCGATCTCGCGGCCGCGGCGGCCAGGGACCTTTCCCCGGTGCCGATGAACGCGCTCGGTTTCGGGACGGGGAGCATGGGAGGATATTACACCCTTGCCGAGGTCGGCGAACAGCTCGATTCGATGAAACTCCTCTACCCCTCCCTGGTCACGGAAAAACAGGAAATCGGGTATTCGATCGAAGGGCGCCCCATCTGGGCGGTCAGGATCTCCGACAACCCCGACAGCGACGAGCCGGGCGAGCCCGGCGTGCTCTACACGTCGCTCACCCACGCCCGGGAACCCGCCGGCATGATGACCGTGGTCTATTACATGTGGTGGCTCCTGGAACAGTACGCCTCCGACCCTTCTGCGGCCTACCTCGTGAACAACAGGCAGGCGTGGTTCATCCCGGTCATCAACGTCGACGGGTACGCCTATAACCAATCGACCAACCCGTCGGGCGGCGGGTTCTGGCGCAAGAACCGGCGGAACAACGGCAATGGCACCTGGGGCATCGACCTCAACCGCAACTACGGACCCGATTACATGTGGAACGCGCCGAACGGGGGATCGAGCACGAACACCGGGAGTGAAACCTATCGCGGCACGGGCCCGTTCTCGGAACCGGAAACCCAGACGATCGACACGTTCATGCGGCTGCACACCATCAGGACCTGCCTGAACTACCACACCTACAGCAGGCTCCTGATCTATCCGTACGGGTATCTCGAGGGAGAGAGCGGAGATTCGCTCCTTTTCCGGGAGTTCGCGTTCGACATGACGCGGACCAACCGGTACGCGACCGGCACGGACCAGCAGACGGTCGCCTACTCGACGCGGGGGAATTCCGACGATTACATGTACGGCGACCCGACGAAATTCAGCACCTTCGCGATGACGCCGGAGGTGGGGACGTCATTCTGGCCCCCCTCCAACCAGATTCTTCCGCTGGCGCAGGAAAACCTCGAGGCGAACATCCATTTTTCGTACGTCGCCGGAGCGATGCCGGTGCTCGCAGGCGCGCTGCTCTCCGGCCCCGCCGCCGACAGCGGTCTCCGTCCCGGCGCGCCGTTCTCATTCCAGGCCGCCATCCGGAACAAGGGGCTCGACACGGCCGCCGGCCTGGCGGTGTCATTCTCCACCGATTCCGGTTCGCTCCAGTTCGCGCCCGGGTCCATCCCGGTATACCGCCTCGCGCCGATGGGGGACACGCTCCTCGGCGTCGCGGGAACTGTCGACGCCTCGTCGACGCCCGGGTCGAGGGTCCGCCTCTTCGTCCACATCGGTGACGCCGACGGCTACGACCGGACCGATACCGTCGCGCTGTTCATCGGCAGACCGTCGGTCCTCTTCAGCGACGACGCGGAGTCGGGGACGGCCTCCTGGGTCGCCGGCGGGAGCTGGGGCGTTTCCACCGTTGCGCACGACGGCGCGCTCTCATTCCACGACAGCCCCTCCGGGGCTTCGCCGCTCGGATCCAATGCGGGAATTCAGACCGGCGTGCCGGTCAACCTCGCCGGGTACTCCGCCGTGAAACTCGATTTCTGGACGAAGTGGGCGATCGAACCGGCCTACGATTTCGGTATGGTCAGGATCTCGACGGACGCCGGCGCCACCTGGTCGACGCTCCGCTCGGCCCTCTCGAATGCCGGGTCCGGCTCGGGCGTGCAATCACCGGGCCTGTACGGGTACGACGCCTACACGCCGGGCCTCGACTGGGTGCAGCAGGAAATCGATATCTCCGCATTCGCAGGGTCCCAGGCGCTGCTGCGGTTCGAGCTCGCCACCGACGGCGCCGATTCCCGCGACGGGTGGTACATCGACGACATCCGGATCACCGGGTACCGTGAAACGATCCCCGGGAGCGCCCTCGGTGTCACCACGGCCTCGCTCTCCGGGAGCGACCTCTTCTTCGGCGAGTGGCCGGGCGCGACCGACGGCATCGACTCTTCGCTCGGCGAGGCGGAACTCGGCCCGCCGCCCCCGCCCGGCACGTTCGACGCCAGGTGGGACGTCGCCGGGACCAACGGCAGCGTGCTCGATGTCCGCGACACGCTCGGATCACCGGCGGACACCAATCTCTTTACGCTCCGACTCCGGTCCGGCGCGTCGGACTACCCGCTCGTGATACGGTGGGACCGCGAAAACCTGGCTCCCGGCGCCTGGACCATCATGGACACCCTCCCGGGCGCGGGGCCGCCGGACGCCGACATGTGGCTGACCGGCGAGGTCTCCGTCACGGACACCTCCGTGAAAACGGTGAACATCGTCCACGCGGCCGCCGGCACCCTCGCCTTCGGGATCGCCGACAAATGGAGCCTGGTCTCCCTCCCTGTCACACCGGCCGACAGCTCGGTCGGCGCGCTGTTCCCCGACGCGCTGCCCCACGCGTTCTCCTTCGGGACGGAATACGTGGAGGAAGAATTCCTCTCCGCCGGTCCGGGGTACTGGGTGAAGAACGACGGCGCGGGCGCGGTCGTCCTCTCCGGCGTCCCCTTCCACCGGAACGTCGTCACGAACAGCACGGGCGCCTGGCTCCTCCTGGGTTCGGTGTATTGTCCGATCCTCCGCTCTGCGGCATGCCCTTCGTGTCGGAGCCCCCGGTCATCTACGGATACCGGAACGGCTACTACACTACCCGACACCCTCCTCCCCGGCGAAGCGTACTGGTATCGGGGGATGCACACGCTGGTTCTCGACTGCGGGCTCTCCGGCCCTACGGCCGCCCCGCTCATCGGCGCCGGCGAGTCTCTCCCGCCCCACCGGCTGGAGATCTCCGACGCGTCCGGCGCGCGCGCCACGCTCCGTTTCGGCCTGACGCCGCCGGCAGGCGTCGCCCGGGACCGCTACCGGCTTCCGCCCGCACCGCCGGCACCGTCGTTCGACGCCAGATTTGAAACTGAAAATTCGGTTGAGTATTTTGAGGGGATGGCGGACGCCGGCCCGACCGGCATCGGCATCCGCGTCAGCAACAGCCGCGGCGGCATCCTCATCCGGTATGACGGTGATCAGCCGCCGCCCGATCGTTTTTCACTCGAGCTGACGGAACCGTCGGGCCGGGTCCGGCGCCACCGGCTGGGCCGGGATATGTCCGTCGACGCCGCGCCCGGGACGGTCATCCGTCTCGTGATGACAGGAACTGAAGCCACACCGGGCACGTTCAGGGTGTACGGCAATTATCCAAACCCGTTCAACCCCAGGACGACCATCAGGTACGACCTGCCGGCGCCGGCCCGCGTCTCTCTGCGGATCAGGAACATCGCCGGCCAGGAGGTCGGCGTCCCGACGTCCGACGCCGGATTGCCTGCGGGCAGCCACGTCCTGGAGTATGACGCCGGGGACCTCGCGTCCGGCGTGTACTTCTACACACTCACGGCCATGGCGGAGGACCCCCTCCTGTCCGGCCGGTACACGGGAAAATTCATCATCGTAAAATAGTCGTCATTATCCCCGGGTCGAATCATGAAAAATATCCGTTTGTTCGTTCTTTCCACCTTCCTGATCAGCGCGGCCGCCACCGGCCAGACGTCGTGGCAGTGGGTCAACCCGCTGCCGCAGGGCAACCTGCTCAACGGGGTCACCTCGGTGAACCCGGACACCGTGTTCGCGGTCGGCGACTACGGCACGGTCATCAAGACGACCAACGGCGGCACGACATGGCTCGTCACGCCGACCGCCGGCGGCATGACTGAGGCCCTCTTCGACGTTGATTTCACGAGCAGCGAGACGGGCTGGGCCGTCGGGGTGACGGGGCAGGCCGTCCGCACGACGAACGGCGGGCACACGTGGCAGTACGAGCAGCTCTCGACCATCCGCGACCTCCTCGCCGTGCAGTTCCATTCGCCCACCATCGGCTGGATCAGCGGCAGCAATGGATCGATGTTCTCCACCCTCAACGGCGGCTCGACGTGGCACACCCAGACGACGAACGTCACGGCGAACCTCTACGACGTATTTTTCATCGATTCTCTCAACGGGTGGTCGGTCGGCGCGACCGGTACGATCGTCCACACCACGGACGGCGGCGACAGCTGGTCGCCCCAGGGCAGCGGCACCACGCAACCGCTCTATTCTGTGATGTTCGTCTCCCCGACCGTCGGGTACGCTGCCGGCGCCTTCGGCAAAGTCCTGAAGACCCTGAACGGGGGCGACCTGTGGACCCCGATGCCGACCAACGCGATCTACAGCCTGTTCAAGGTCCATTTCACCTCGGCCCTCAACGGGTGGGCGATGGGCGCCTTCGGCTCGATCATCAAGACCACGAACGGCGGCCTGTCCTGGTTCGAACAATCGAGCAACACCTATAACGACATCTACGCCGTCAATATCCTCTCCCCCACCCTCGGCTACGCCGTCGGCGATTACGGGACCATCCTGAAGACGACCGACGGGGGCGCGTCCTGGGACGTCCTCTCGACGGGCACCAAGAACATCCTCTACGGGGTGCACTTCCCGAACCAGACCAACGGTTTCGCCGTGGGCGAAGAGGGGACGTTCGCCAAGTCGAGCGACGGCGGCTACAACTGGAACGAGCTGTTCACCGGCATCTTCCAGACCTACTACGGCGTCTGGTTCGTCGACAACAACACGGGCTGGATCGTCGGGGACAGCGCCGTGATCCTCAAGACCACCAACGGGGGAGCGACCTGGAACGACCAGAACAGCCGCTCCGAGGAGACCCTCAACTCGGTCTACTTCCTGAACTCGAGCCGCGGCTGGGCGGTCGGCGATTTCGGGACCGTTCTCGCCACGACCAACGGCGGCTCGACCTGGTCGGCCCAGACGATCGCGTCCTTCACATCGTTCCTCAAGATCCGCTTCGTGAACGACCAGGTGGGATGGGTCGCCGGGTACGGCGGCGAAATCTTCAAGACCACGAACGGGGGCACGACCTGGGTCGAGCAGTTCAGCGGGTCCACGCAGGCGATCTACGCCCTCGAGATCATCGACGCTAACACGGTCTACGCATCGGGTGATTTCGGGACGCTCCTGAAAACGACCGACGGCGGGGAAAACTGGAACGCCCTGCCCGGCGATTTCTTCGAGAGTTTCTACGGGATGGCGTTCAGCAGCCCGTCCACGGGATGGGCGGTCGGCGACGACGGCACCATCGTGCTGACGACGAACGGCGGCGCGTCCTGGACGAGGATGGCGAGCGGCACGACCCAGACCCTCTTCGACGTCCAGCTCGTCCGTCTCAGCACCGGCGGCCTCCTGTTCGCCGCGGGCGAGGGCGGGACGATCATCTGTTCGGGCGTGACACCGCTACCGCTGCGCACCTGGACCGGGGCGGTCGATTCCCTCTGGACCTTCCCCGGCAACTGGTCCCCGTCCGGCATCCCCGGGAAGACGGACAGCGTTTCGATCCCGCTGACCGCCCGGAGCCCGGTGATCCGGTCGACCGTCCAGCAGATCAACATCGGCGCGATGCGGATCGGCCCCGGCGCGAAGCTCACCATGCGGAACGGCGTGGCGGAATTCGTCGTCAAGGGCAACATCAACGTCGAGGGGACGCTGGAGATGGACGCCGTCGCGAAGACGAACTTTGTGCTCGGACGGGATTTCGTGGTGGGGGGGAACGGGCAGTTCATCCACGGGTCCTCGACGGTGATCTTCACCGGGAACGGCCTGATCAGGGGAAGGTTCCATAACGTCATCGTCCGCGACAGCGTCCACCTTCAGAGCGTGGGGAACGTGGTGATCCAGAATTCACTGCTCATCCTCGACCGGCTGACGCTCAGGTCGGTGGACACGCTGGTGATCCTGAACGGCGACCCCGCGGCCTTCCAGGGCACCGGCTCGACGGGCCCCGGGACGATCCGGCGGACGATCGCGCCGGGCACGCTCGACACCTACAGGTTCGAGAGCCCCGTGACCTTCATCAGGTTCGCCCCCGTCGGATCGCCGCCCGACACCGTGACCATGACGGCCAACCCGGGCGCGCTCCCGCCCGGTCAGGGCGACTCGGTCTTCGTCCGGCGCTGGTACAACCTCACGGCCAGCGGCGGCAGCAACTACATGGCGACCGTGTCGTTCCGGTATGACACCGCGGAAACGACCATTCCCATCGAGGACCTCGTCCTGTTCAGGGACTCCGCGAACATCGTGGTCAACATGGGACAGACCGACTACCTCGACAGCGACCTCGTCGCGATTTCCCTCGATTCGGTCAGGAATTTTTCCCGCTGGTACCTCGGGAAGTACGACTTCCTGCCGAAGAACCAGTTCCAGTTCATCGACAGCCTCTTCCTCACCGACAACGGGGGACTCAGGGACACCCTCCGCTACGGCGCGTTCCCCGGCGCGACGGTCGGCCTCGACAGCTCGCTCGCCGAGGTCGAGCTTCCCGCGCCCCCTGGCCCGGGGACGTTCGATACCCGGTGGCTGATCCCGCCGACCCAGGGCTCGACCGTCGATTTCAGGGACATCCTGACGATCGCCCACGTCCAGAACATCCATTCCGTCAGGCTCCAGGCGGGGCCGGGCGGCTTCCCGTTCACCCTGCGGTGGAACAACGCGAACTTCCCCCCGGGGAAATTCACGCTGCGCGACAAGGCGACGGCCGGCGGCCAGTTCTCGATCAACATGAAGAACCAGAACACCTATACGGTCACGAACGCGGCGATCACCCAGGTGGAGATCGTCCACGACGGGCCGCAGTTCTTCCAGTTCAACAACGGATGGAACATCGTCTCGCTCCCCCTCAAACCCAGCGGGAGCAGGGTCAAGACCCTCATCTTCCCTTCCGCCGTGTCGAAGGCATTCTATTTCAGCAACGGGTACCAGTTCGACGACACCCTCGACAACGGCGTGGCCTACTGGCTGAAATTCACCAACAGCCAGAACATCGGCATCGACGGCGATACCGTCGAATCGGACACGATCCCGGTCGTCTCGGGATGGAACATGATCGGCGCGATCACCAGCCCGGTCGCCACGACGGGGATCGTCCAGCAGCCGCCGAATAACGTCGTCAGTTCGTACTTCGGGTTCGGCGTGAGTTACACGCCCACGTCCACGCTCGAACCGGCCCGCGGCTACTGGGTGAAGACCAACGCCGCCGGGACGCTCGTCCTGTCCTCCGCGACGGCCGCCCCGAAGAGCGCCGCCGTCCCGCCGGAATGGGAGGCGCTCTCCTCGATGCACGGCGTCACCCTCACGGACCGCCACGGGTCCCGGCAGACGCTGCGGTTCGGCAGCCGCTGGCCGGACGGCGTCAACCCGCTCCTGTACGATCTGCCGCCGCCGCCGCCGGACGGCGTCTTCGACGCCCGGTTCGCCTCGGACCGCGCGGCCGAACTGCTGGCGGTTGACGGAGCGGTCTCACGGCCGATCGTCCTGCGGGCCGCGCGGTACCCCGTGACGATCGAGGTGAGCGCCGGCGAATCCGGGGGCCCGCCGTCCGTCGACCTCGTCGACGCGGCCACGGGCACCGTGATCGCACTGAACGTCGGTCCCGGGAAACCGTTCGTCCTTCGCGACGCCGCCGTGACATCGCTCCTCGTCCGCGCCGGCACGGGCGTCGAGATCCCGAAGACGTTCGCGCTCCACCAGAATTATCCCAATCCCTTCAACCCGGTGACGACGATCGCGTTCGACCTGGCCTCGGACGCGACGGTGTCGGTGAGCGTGTTCAACGTCCTGGGGCAGACGGTCGCCCGGCTTGTCGAAGACGGGGATTTCACCGCGGGTAGTCACCGGCTCGAATTCAGGGCCGATGCGTTCGGCTCCGGCATCTATTTCTGCCGGATGGACGCGACCGGCCTTGACGGCGTACGGCGCACGTTTTCCACGAAAATGCTCCTCCTGAAATGATCGATCCTCCTGCCCGGGCGGCCGTTTCCCCCGGTCGCCCCGGTTCCGGCGCCGGGGGACCCTCCGGATGTTGCAATAGATCCCGAAATTCCCTATATTAATCGCTCCAGACTCTGCGGGAAGCCTCTTTTGGGACGCATTCCGGCAATTTTTCCTTGAAATGCACATCCGGATGTACGTTTTTTGAATGCCTGAGTTGAAGATATTTGCGGGTCGCTCGAACAGGGCGCTCGCCGAAAACATCGCGTTGAACCTGGGAGTCCCGCTCGGCAATTGCGTGCTGAGGAATTTCAGCGACGGCGAGATCTGGGTAAAATACAGCGAGAACGTCAGGGGTACCGACGTCTTCATCATCCAGTCGACGAACCCGCCGGCCGAGAACCTGATCGAGCTCCTGATCATGATCGATGCCGCGAAGCGGCGCTTCGGCGCGGAAGGTGACGGCGGTGATCCCGTACTTCGGGTACGCGCGCCAGGACCGGAAGGACCAGCCGCGGGTCTCGATCACGGCGAAGCTGGTGGCGAACCTCATCACCGAGGCCGGGGCCGACAGGGTCATCACGATGGACCTGCACGCGCCGCAGATCCAGGGGTTCTTCGACATCCCGGTCGACCACCTCTACTCGTCGACGCTCTGCTCGGTGAAGTACTTCACGAAGAACAGAAGCCCGAACCTCGCGGTGGTCTCTCCGGACGTCGGCGGGATCAAGATGGCCCGGGCGTACGCGAAGCGGCTCGAAGCGGACCTGATCGTCATCGACAAGCGGCGGCCGCGGCAGAACGAAGCCGAGGTGATGAACATCATCGGCAACGTGGAGGGACGGAACATCCTGATCGTCGACGACCTGATCGACACCGGCGGGACCTTCTGCGGGGCCGCCGACGCGCTCAGGGCCAAGGGGGCGCTTGAAATTTTCGGGGCCTGCACGCACCCGATCCTC
>CAVRTZ010000015.1:0-11796 GCA_963724215.1 uncultured Ignavibacteria bacterium | reverse complement strand
GATCCCTTCCGTGGGGGGGTAACGTCATCGCCCGCGACGGAGTCGACAGCCCGGACGTACTGCGCCGTCTCGAGGTACTTGATCTTTTTGTACTGTTCCAGCAGCATGCTCATGAAGATCGCCTCGATGGGGACTTCGTTCGCGATAAAGGCCCCGGCGGCCAGGTGGACCTTCGGGGCCCGCCACATCTCGTCAAAGAGCTCCTGGTCTTCCTTCCTCAGCGCCCGACGGAATTTGCTCCAGGCTTCCCGGTTGGCGTCGATGATCAGCGTGAAGGTGTCGTTGTTGCGTCCCATGGGAACTCCTCTGTTGTTGGCTCAGGTCCTGGTCGAGGTAAAAATTCGCGCCGTCGCGCCCGCCGTCCCCGTGCATCAACAGCAGCGCCTCGTCCGCACTGCCCCTCACGAGGGCGAAGAGGTCCGATTTCCCCGCGGGGGCGGCCGTTCCCACGTCCACATCGGCGATCAGCACGTGGGTCCCCGCGCGCGCCATCTCCCCGAACGCCCGCATGACGCGGCCGAGGCTTTTCCGGCACTCGGACGGTTTGACCTGCTCGTCGTAATACGTGTCCAGCAGGCCGGTCACGACGACCAGCGGGCAGGGGGTGCGGGTGAGGAAACCGGGGAGCTTCGAGGTGACGGCCGCCTCCGTCTGGAACGCCGTAAAGGAGCGGGTGACGTGGACCCGCGCCAGGGTTTCCTTCGGGACGCCCCCCAGGAACGACGAGAGTCGCGAAATGAGATAGCTGTTGAAGCGCATCGAGCCGTCGATGACGGCGACGGGGCGTTTCGAGGCGCAGGCGAACAGGAGGGCGGCGGTATAGACCGACGAATGGCCGTGGAGCAGGTGGACGGCCCCCGGAGGCCCCAGGAAACGGCCCGCCGCGGCGCCGAGGCGGGCGAGGGGCAGAAAACGGGAGGACTCCGTCTGTCCGAAATGTACTGGCGAATGCACCGGGAGGAGTGTGATTTGTTCTGTTTCGTTCTCTGGCGTTCTCTGGGATGATACGACATATTTGTCGTATTGTCAAGAGGCCGACGATAAATTTGTCGTATCCGGAGGGGCGAAAAATCCGGTGAAACCGGCCAGCTTGAGGGAAAATGGCGCGGGCGTGACGACCGTCAAAAGGGGGGGGTGGAAAAACGGTTAATTGTGTATCATGGGAGCAAGGCGATCATTCCACGGGAAGACCTATGGGTACCCAGCAATTACTTCTCATCATCGTCGGGATCATCATTACCGCCATCGGCATCGCTGTGGGAATCCAGCTGTTCGGGGCGAGCAGCACCTCCGCGAACAGGGACGCGATGATCAACGACATCAACAATATCGCCGCCAACGCGAAACAGTACCGGAGCAAGCTCCGTTCGATGGGTGGAGGCGGGAACAGCTACGTCGGCTATGTCCTGCCGTCCAGGATGGGCACCAACGACGACGGCTCGTTCAGCCTGGCGATTTCAGCGGCGAGCATCGTGATCACCGGGACCTCGGCGCTGGGGTACGGGACCGTCGAGGCGACCATCGACAGCAACGGCGCGGCGGGGAACTGGAATTATACCGGCGACCTGCAGTAAAGTCCCCGGCCTGAATGAACGGCTCCGGCGAAGGAGGTGGGCGCGGCAGGAATATGCGTCAGCCGCCCCTGAGATCGTCAAGACCTTTGCATAAACGCTCCATCCCTTCACAAAACATCTCCGTTTTCCCCCCGAGACCTATCCGGAAATGATCCTGCAGGTCGAAAAACCTGCCGGGAGTGATCAGCGTTTCATAGTTCTTCATCAGGTGATCCCCCAGCCGTTCCACGTCCCCCTCGAGCAGTTTCGGAAATACGACGGTGCCGTACCCCGGGTCGAAGCAGGAGATCTCGGGGCGCCGGAGCAGCGTCGCGCCGAGCACGCGCCGGTTTTCCGAGATCAGCGATCGCGCCCGTTCCCGGATCGCGTCCAGGTGCCGGAACGCGATGACGCTGAGCCGTTCCGAGACATGGGGCGGGATGCTTTCGAACAGGTCCTTCAGCCTCCACATCGAGCACACCAGCCCGGGATCGGCCAGGACCCACCCGCACCGCAGGCCGCTCAGGCCGTAGACCTTCGTCAGGCTGTTGGTGACGATGAACTCATCCCCACCGAGGAGCGCGGCGGACCGGAAGTCCATGCCGAACGCCGACTCGAGGTAGACTTCATCCACGAGGACCCTTGCCCCGACCTTCCCGCACGCGCGACCGATCTCCCGAAGGGTCCCTTCGTCCACCGGCGCGCTGGTGGGGTTGTGGAGGTTCGTCATGACGACCAGTTTCGTCCGTTGCGTGATGCGCCGCGTCACCTCGTCCGGAATGACGCGGAATTCGTCGGAACTCCGCCTGGGGAACCGCGCCACCTTCGCGCCGAGGTAGAGCGCCGTCGAGACGACCAGTTCGTATGCGGGTTGCTCGATGAGCACTTCGTCGCCCGGCCGCAAAAGGGCGGCCATGGCGAGATGGTTCGCCTGGGACGTGCCGAGGGCGCTGAAGACCCGCTCGACGGGGACGCCTGTATGCAGGGAAATCGCCTCCTGCAGCGGGGCGTACCCGTAGAAGCTGTCCCCGGTGATTTCCAAGTCATCAATGGCAACCGGCAGCGACGAGAACGGATAGTTCGCCACGCCGCTGGCGCCGACGTTGTACCGGGCGTTGACATGGCTCTTCGCCCAGTGCATGTACTCGGACTGCATGACGCGTTCGTGGATGGGCATCGGAGACCGTACCTGCTATGATGAAAACCGGCTGCCGTCCGAAGCGCGGCGGCGCCAGAAATAATAGACCGGGACTCCCGCCGCGAGGATCCCCACCCCGGCCAGCGTATTGACCGGGTACGCGTACGCGGTGTTCACGACGACGGCGCAGCAGACCACGATGAAGCCGAGCGTCGTCCAGGGGTGGCCGGGCACCCTGTAAGCGCAGGGGGCGCCGGCGTCCCGGCGCCTGAAGACGAAGAGGCACGCGGCCGCGAGGCCGAAGAAGATGAAATCGTCGGACACGACATAGCTCAGGATCTGTTCGTACGTCCCGGAGAGCGAGATGAGGATGGCCACCGCCCCCTGCACGATGATCGCCGCCACCGGGACCCTGGTCTTCGGATGGAGCGCCGCCATGCTCCGGAAGAAGAGTCCGTCTTCGGCCATCGCGTAATAGACCCTCGGGGAGGTGAGAATCCCCTGGCTCAGGAACCCGAGCGTCGAGATGGCGATGCCGAGCGCGATGACGGTCGCGCCCGCCTCGCCGAGCACGATCCGCATTACCGCCGAAGCGGGCGCGGGGGCATTCGCGAGCCCGTCGGCCCCCAGCACCACGAGCGCCACGATGTTGACGAGGAGATAGAGCAGGACCACGCCGGCCATGCCGAGCAGGAGCCCCCTCGGGAGGTTTTTTTCGGGGGAACGGATCTCCCCGGCGATGAAGGCCGCCGTCTGCCAGCCCCCGTACGCGAACATCACCGGGACGAGCGCGGCCCCGAACGTCGTGAGCAGGCTGAACGGTTCGGTATGCCGGGTGACGGCCGACGCGTCGAACCTGTTTCCCGGCGCGAACACGAATCCGCAGACCACGAGGATCCCGATCGCGGCGATCTTCAACACCATCAGCCCGCTCTGCACCGTTCCGCCCGTGCGCACACCGAGGCAGTTGACGCCGGTGAGGATGGCGAGCGCCGAGACCGCGAGGAACCACTCCGGGAGGGAAGTGCCGGTCAGTTCGATCGTATACCGGGCGAACGTCATCGCGACCGCGGCGAGACCACCCGATGTGGACACCAGGAAGAGTCCCCAGCCGAACAGGAAACCGAGGAGAGGGTGGAAGGCCTCACGGATGTAGGCGTACTGGCCGCCGACCGCCGGCCTCCTCGCGGCGAGCTCGGCGTAGATGAAAGCCCCCGCCAGCGCGATCAGGCCCCCGAACGCCCAGGTCCCGAGGATCAGCCAGGGCGTATCGACAATCCTGGCCACGACATGCGGGTTCATGAAAATGCCCGACCCCACGATCCCGCCCATCACCAGCATCGTGGCGTCGAACAGCCCCAGCCTGCGCGCGAATCCGGGTTTTTCCATGAGTGGCGTCAATATAATATTATTTTGTATCTTCCAACACCCCGATCCTCCACACCATCAGGCACAGGCATGAACGGCCCGATCAAACGTGCGGCGCTTCTCTTCCTCGTCACTCTCTCCTCATCCGTTTTCGTCACCGCGGGCCCGCCGAAGGACGGGACCATGGCCGATTCGGTGAGGACCGAGTTCCTCCACGCGTGGAACGCCTACAAACAGTACGCGTGGGGCCACGACGCCCTCAAACCGCTCAGCAAGACTCCCCACGACTGGTACGGGGTGTCGCTCTGCATGACGCCCGTCGACGCCTTCGACACGATGGTGCTGATGGGACTGAAGGACGAGGCCGCGGAGGCGAAACAACTCATCTTCGACAGCCTGAGGTTCGACAGGGACCTCGAGGTCCAGAGTTTCGAGATCACCATCCGGCTGCTCGGGGGGCTTCTCTCGGCGTACCAGCTGGACGGTGACAAGCGGTTCCTCGACCTGGCCGAGGACCTGGGGAGAAGGCTGCTCCCGGTGTTCACGTCCTCGACCGGGATGCCATACCGTTACGTCAATCTTCAAACCGGAAAGATCCGCGATTCCATCAACAACCCGGCGGAGATCGGCACCGCCCTCCTGGAATTCGGGACGCTTTCGAAACTGACCGGGAAAGTCGTCTACTACGACAAACCCAAAAAGGCCATCACGGCGCTGTTCGCCCGCCGATCGCGGGCCGGCCTGATGGGGACGTGGCTCAACGTCGAAACGGGGGAGTGGACGAACTCGACCGCCCACATCGGCGGGGCGATCGATTCCTACTACGAGTACCTGATCAAGGCGTGGCTCCTGTTCGACGACCGGGAATGCCTGGAGATGTGGCAGACCCATATCGCGGCGATCAATCTCCATCTCGCGGACACGGTGAACGGCGGCCTCTGGTACGGGCAGTCGGACATGGCGAGCGGCAAAAGGACCGGCACTCGCTTCGGTGCTCTCGAGGCGTTTTTCCCGGCGGTCCTCTGCCTGGCGGGGGACACCGCGCGGGCGGCGAGACTCCAGGAATCGTGCTACAGGATGTGGACCCTCCACGGCATCGAGCCGGAGGAGATCGATTACACGACCATGGAGGTGAAATCCGCGGCGTACCATCTGCGGCCGGAGATCATCGAATCCGCGTATTACCTCCACCAGGTAACCGGCGACGAGCGGTACCGCTCGATGGGGCGGGTGTTCTTCGCCGACCTGGTGCGCTCCTGCCGGACCGAGGCGGGGTACGCGCACCTGAAGAGTGTCGTGACGAAGGAAAAGGCGGACGCGATGGAGAGTTTCTTTTTCGCGGAGACGCTGAAATACCTTTATCTGCTGTTCGCCCCCGAAGCGACGATCGACTTCCGCAACACGGTCTTCATGACCGAGGCGCACCCGGTCAGAAGGACCTGGGACTGAACACAGGCTGACCAACACGAAGGAGGAAACGCCATGGGATACACCTACGAGCAACTGAGCGCCATGACGGCGGTGCAATTGCGCGAGATCGGACACGCCCAGAACCATCCCGATCTCCTCGGCATCGCCACGCTGCACAAGGATAAACTGCTCCCCCTGCTCTGCACTGTCCTGGGGATCGAGGCCCATCCGCATCACGTCGCCGCCGGCATCGACAAGACGAAGGTCAAGCAGGAGATCCGCGGCCTGAAACGGGAGCGGGATGCCGCCCTCGAAGCGAAGAACGGCGAGAAGGTGAGGGAGATCCGCGAAAAGATCCACCACCTCAAGCGGCTCCTCAGGAAATCGATCGTCTGAGGGTCGGCACCCACGGGGGGCATCGGATGAACGGCAGCGTAACCTGGAACATTTTTTCCGACGGTCCGGGGGCGGTCACGGCCCGGAAACTCGTCGTCTATATCGCCATCCCGCTGATCAGCTTCATCCTTCATTTCCACGTGTTTTCCCGTGACCTGGTCGGCTACCACGCCTGGCGGCAGACCCAGACGCAGATCAACATCGACAATTTCCACGCTGAGGATTCGAACATCCTCCACCCGAGGATCAATGACAGGGGTGAGGGCGCCGGCATCCACAGGATGGATTTCCCCCTGATGCAGTGGGGCTTCTCGATGGTCTACAGGCTCGCCGGGCCGGGCGTCACGCTGACCCGGATACTCAGTTTCTTCCTGGGCATCGCCACACTCTACGGATTCTATCACCTCCTCCTCAACGTTTTTCGGGCGGCCCGCCTTGCGGTGCTCGGGGCATGGGCCTTCTGTTTTTCACCCCTCTGGTATTATTATTCCGTCAACCCCATGCCGGACAACCTCGCGCTCTGTTGCTCCGTCTGGGGGATGGCGTTCTGCTTCCGGTATCTGCGATCGCAATCCTTCACCGACGCGTTCCTGTCCGCCCTCGCGCTCGGCCTGGCGACCCTGGTCAAACTGCCTTTCGTGGTCTGCGTCGCCGGTGTCGGCGGGTATGTCATCGCCGAAGCCGTCAGGTCGGGATTTCGGTACCGGAAGGGATATTTCCGGATCGCGATCCTCCAGGCGGTTTTTCTCCTCCCGGCCCTGGCCTGGTACTCGTCGGTCGTCCCGGAGTGGCAGGGCAACGGCGTCGTCGGAGGGATCCTGGCCAACCGGCTCCCCCTCGGTGAGCTGCTGAACATCGCCCGATTCAACCTGGTGTCGTCGCTGCCGGAACTGCTGATCAATTACGGATCGGTCATCTTCTTCATGACGGGGGTCGTCTGCATCTTTCGGGGGAAACTCTACGCTCACTCCCGCTTCATCGTGCCGGCATGCTGGGGGGCCGCGCTGCTCCTCTATTTTGTCTTCGAAATGAACATGATCGGATATGTCCACGATTACTACCTGCTGCCGTTCCTCCCGCCGGTATTTCTCATCGTCTTCTACGGCATCCGGCACCTCGTGAGTTCGCGGCACAGGCCGCTGCGTATCACCGCGATGGCCTGCCTCATCCTTCTCCCGGTCACCGCCTTTCTTCGCATCGATCACCGATGGAACCTGGAATCGCCGGGATTCAACAGGGACCTCCTCGCCCATAAAACCGAACTGCGAAATGCCGTCCCTGACGATGCGCTCTGTGTGGTCGGGAACGATGAATCCCGCAATATTTATTTCTACTACATCGGAAAGAAAGGGTGGGGTTTCGATCATGACAACCTTGAGCCCGGGCGCCTGAAGGAGATGATTCTCAGGGGCGCGAGATACCTCTACTCGGATTCGCGCGCGATCGACGAATCAGCGGCGTTCAAACCGTTCCTCAACGGACTCGTCCTGGAGAGTGGCACGATACGGGTCTACCGCCTCAATGCCCCATCGACTGATTTGCCCTGATCGCCCGTGCGGGGCATCATTTCGGGGCCGGCTCCTTGCATAACCGGCGGAAATTGCATATATTTGCGCAGTAATTTCGCCTGAAAACCCCGATTATACGACGGAGCCCGTAGCTCAGGGGTAGAGCATCTGCCTTTTAAGCAGATGGCCGTTGGTTCAATTCCAACCGGGCTCACGAAATGCGCGAGTGGTGAAACTGGCAGACACACCATCTTGAGGGGGTGGCGCCCGAAAGGGCATGCGAGTTCAAGTCTCGCCTCGCGCACCATTGTGATCGTTTCTTGACTTTATCAGGTCTAAATCGTACCTTACCGACCGACAGGGCATGATGAACATACGGACCATAACAGCGGTTTTATCCGCGGTACTCTTCTCGGTATTCTTCTCGATCGCCCCGGCCGTCGCGGATGTGATCCGCGCCGGCACACTCCAGGCGACCAGCGACGGCGTGGACGTCACTGTCCGCTGGGTCTCCGAGGATGAAGCGGGCGTCGCGATGTTCGAGATCGAACGTCGCGGGGGGACTGACGGGGAGTTCGTGCCGATCGGGCACATCGATCCGAAAGGCCCATCGGTCTACGAGTTTGTCGACCATTCAGCTTTCATGAAGACCGCGTCGATCTACCAATACCGGATCAGGGTCTCGTTCAGCAACGGCCAGGCGCCGTACTACACAGCCCCGATGACCATCTCCCACGCGGTTTCGGGGGTGAGGCGAACCTGGGGAAGTATCAAGGCGATGTTCCGATAACCATCACGCCGTCGCGGGGATGGATCCTTTGAAGAGCGGGCAATCTCAGTTCGCTCTTTTTTTTTACGGACGCTTTGAGTAAGCGGATCATCCTCGCCTCGGGCTCCCCCCGCAGGAGACACCTCCTCCACCAGATCGGGATCAGCTTCACGGTGGACCAGAGCCACGTCCCCGAGGACACCGCCGGGTATGCGTCCCCGGCGGAGATCGTCCTCGACCTTTCCCGGCGCAAGGCCGCCGAAGTCGCCTCGAGGCACAGCGACGCCTGGATCATCGGCGCCGACACCATCGTGGTCCTGGACGGCGCGGTGCTCGGGAAACCGACCGACGCGCCGGACGCGGCGCGGATGCTCCGGCTCCTGAGCGGCAGGACACACGAGGTCTATACGGGGTTCTGCATCCTCGAGAAGCCGGGGGACCGATCGGTTTGCGATTACGAGGTCACGCACGTGACGTTCCGGACGCTGTCGGAGGGGGAAATCGATGCCTACGTCCGATCGGGTTCGCCGATGGACAAAGCGGGCGCCTACGGCATTCAGGACGATTATGGGGCGATTTTCGTCGAGAGGATCGACGGTTGCTTCTATACGGTGGTGGGGTTTCCCCTCACGAAGTTCCACCTGAGATTTTCAGCATTCAAAGGGCATTAGCCATGGACAGGAAAATTCGGGTCCTCATCGCCAAAGTCGGGCTCGACGGTCACGACAGGGGGGCGAAGGTCATCGCCGCCGCGCTGCGCGACGCGGGGATGGAAGTCATTTACACCGGCCTGAGAAAAACTCCGGACATGGTCGTCGAGGCCGCCCTCCAGGAGGATGTCGACGCGATCGGCGTCAGTCTCCTGAGCGGCGCGCACATGACCATCTTCCCCAGGATCCTCAACCTGATGGGGGAGAAGGGCCTCAAGGACGTGCTCCTGTTCGGTGGAGGCATCATCCCGGACCAGGACATCAAGGCGCTCAAGGAAGCGGGAGTCGGGGCCCTCTTCACCCCCGGCGCCTCGACCCTCGATATCGTGGCCTACCTCAAGGCGTGGGCCGGGGAACATCCGAGGAACTGACGCCCGTCACCCCCCGGTATCGAGCCAGATCGTCGGTTCGCGGGTCCCTGCGTCCTCCTCCGTCTCATCGACCCCCGACAGACCGGCCGGTTCCACCGGTTTCGTGACGACATTGATGCCTTCCGGAGAAAATCCGAAGAGATCCTCCGGCGAGAAGATCTTCCTGAAATCCGGCGGTGTGAAAAACAGCTCAAATTTCCGTGACAGTTCCTCCAGGCGCCTGAGGTAAAACGGAACATTCTCGTCCGGCGCGACGGGATCCCATTCCGAGGCGAGCCGGCAATGGGCGAAACTCTGGCCTGAGGGGTCATTGCCCGTGATGTAGAACGAAACTTTCTCGCCCCGCCTCCATTCACCCAGCGCTCGAAGGGCCGCCTCGTAGGGCGCCGAGCGGTTCCGCCGGCCGGCGTTGACCGCTTCCTGGTATTCGACCGCGGTGTCCTTCAACGCCTCCGTCCTTGAAAATTCCTCAACCGGAAGCCCGTTCGTGGAAATTTCCCGGTATCGATCCACGTATTCGCCGTGGAGACGCCCGACGTCCCCGTGCAGGATCGCCTCGATGCAGTTCCGGACATATTTCCTGCCGAACAGTTCGACGCTCCTCGACGTCAGGGATGATCCCTTGAGCGTGATTTTACCCTCGTATCCCTCCAACGCGTAATTCTTCGGTTTATAACTCAACATCTTACGGTATCGCCCGTTCAGGGCGAGGGAGATACCCTCCGGAAGCACTGAAGCCACACTCCTGACGAAGCGCTGCTCCTGTTCTTCAGTTCTGACGGCGGGGGGGGGCACGAAGAAGACTCCGTCGGTGTCCACCTCCACGACCGTTCCCTTTTTTTCGTCGATTGCCCTTATCAATGTACGGAGAAGTTCCTGTCCCGTCTTCGTGACACGGTCGGCGGCGATCGTGTCGTTGAACAGTCCGCGGCTGTACCCGAGGTAACCGTAGAATGAGTTGATGAGGATCTTGAATGAGGATTGAATCGCGTCGAGTTTCGTCTTATCCGACGGGTCCTTGGCGGCCTTCATCTCTTTCTTCGCCTTAAGCCTCATCGCAGTGAGTTCGCCCAGCATCGAGGAGAAAATGCCGAGCCCCTCGCTGTGCGGCGCTATCCCTTCCGAGAGCATGATCGAGGGATAGAGGGATTCGACGTCGATGTCCAGTATCGGCCCGAGGACGCCGGTGAGGAAAACGTCCGTATACCCGCCCGATGTGGGCCTCATCGGTTCCGGGGAAGGCACCGAAACCCGCCTCCGGACATACTCCCGCAGGAGCATCGACTCGATCTTCGTGGCCGATCCGTTCCGGGCGGCCGTCCCGTAATTATACGGGGTCATCTGCGTGAGGTAGAAATAGGGGGGGGAGAGGACCTCACTCAATTTCCGGGTCTCATCGACATCGTCCAGGGCGTATTCCACCAGGGGGCCCGGGTCGTTATCCCAGTGCCACGATATCCGATCCGCGTTGATGTAGACGCGGTTATCCCTCGCAAAACCAAAGTGTTGGGCCGCATGCTTCAAGCCGTAACTTTCCAGCTTCCGCCTGGAATGGTCGTAGGTCTGCAGGAGCAGCCAGGTGTCGATGATGTGCCTCCCGGGGATGTCGAGGAGCTGGACCTCCTGGGCGCGCTCGTTGCGCATCTGACGGCCGTCGCTGACTTTCAGCCTGATCCCTTCCCGGCCGAGATCGGGCTCGACGTCATGGAGCCTGCAGCGCCTCAGGATGTACGGGAGGTCGAAATTGTAGATATTATGGCCCTCGATGACGTCGCAATCCCTCTCCCGTATGACGGAAAAGAGCCTCCTGAGCATCTCCGGTTCGGCGAGTTTTCTCCCGTCGATGACTTCCCGGAAGCCCCTGTTGTCGGAGATCGCGATCAGGATGATCCTGTCCTCCGGCCGTGTGGGGTCGCTGAACCTGCGCGCGTGCGAGGAATACGTTTCGATGTCCAGCTGGAGACGGTGGATGTCGTCGAACTGCAGACCCTTGAAGAGTGTGTGGCCGCTCTGAAGGAGGAATTGGGCGACCGGATCGGGTCTCAGGAGGATGGAGGGGACGTCCTGGTATGATGTCGCGCCGGTCTTGAGCCGGTCGTTATGCCGGTCGATGATGTGCCGGACCGCGTCCCGCATCTCGGACCACCGGGTAAACGCGGCCAGGAACCTGTAGTAGTTCCCCCCCTCCAGCTCCTTGATCCAGTATTTCGTCGAAAACCCGTCGAGGAGGGTTCAGTCGGAGACGTGGAAGAACGGAAAGAACTCCGCGTCACGGGCGGTCACCCCGGACGGCGTCCTCGAGTAGAGACGCATCCGGTCGTCGGCCGCCTCGTCGACCACCACCAGGCCGGGCTCCGGGTTATGCCCGAACAGTAGTGAATCCACCCGCGCGAAACCCCGTTGACATCCGCCCCACGGTCACTTCTTGTCCAGGAACGGCTTGATCAGGTCGATCGGGACGGGGAAGAGGATCGTCGAGTTCTTGTCCGCCGCGACCTCGGTGAGCGTCTGCAGGAACCGGAGTTGAAGCGCGATGGGGTTCACGGCGATGATGGCGGCCGCCTCGGAAAGTT
>CAVRTZ010000014.1:0-5554 GCA_963724215.1 uncultured Ignavibacteria bacterium | reverse complement strand
GTATGTCATCGCGTCCATTCACACCGCCATTCCCGGATTTCCCCGGATTGAAAATCGGGCCGTTTATCGCTATATTCCGGCCGTCACTCCACACCTTCTTTTCATTCGACAATCCCGACAAAACAGACAATCCCGACAATGCTTGAGCGCCCATGAAACCGAAAGTGATTCGCCTCATCTCCCTCACGAAAACGCCGGGGAATCCATACCCCCTGTTCGAACAGTGGCTCGAACTGGCGATCGGCGCCGGCCTGAAACTCCCCAACGCGATGACGCTGGCGACGGCGTCGAAGAGCGGCGCGCCCGCCGCCCGCATCGTCCTCCTGAAGGACGTCGGCCCGAAGGGGATATGCTTCTTCACCAATTACCGGAGCCGCAAGGCCGCGGAATTGCACGCGAACCCGCGGGCGACGCTGCTGTTCTACTGGCCGGAACTCGACCTGCAGATCAGGATCGACGGGAGAGTGAAGAAGGTCAGCGCCCGCGAATCGGACGCCTATTTCGCCACCAGGCCGCGGGAAAGCCAGATCGGGGCGCACGCGTCGCGGCAGAGCCGGCCGATGGCCGACCAGTCGGTGCTGTTCGCGGAGTTCGGGAGGCTGTCGAAAAAGTACGAGGGGAAAGAGGTCCCCGGCCGAAGCACTGGGGCGGTTACCGGCTGGCGCCGGCGACGTTCGAGTTCTGGAAGGGACGCGACTTCCGCCTCCACGACCGGCTCGTCTACACGAGGAAGGGCGCGGGCTGGAAGAAGGCGCTGCTGTTTCCCGTAGGAACGGCCGTGCCACCGGGCAACACTCCGGCCGGCCGTGACGGCGGCACCGCGGGGCGGTACAGGGACGTTTCGTAGCGTCTCACATCGCCCGCAGGGGGGCCGTGCGCGATCATTTCATCACGACGACCTTTCTCACCGCCGTGAACCGCCCGGCTTCCATCCGATAAAAATAGACGCCGCCGGAAACGCCCGAGGCGTCCCACACCACCGACCGGTATCCGGCATCCTCCACTCCGTCGACCAGTGCCGCCAAAGCGCGGCCGAGAACGTCATAGACCACGATGGACACCGGGGACGGCCCGGGAAGCTCATACCGGATCGTCGTTGAAGGGTTGAAGGGATTGGGATAGGCTTCCAGGAGCGCGAACTCGACGGGGAGTTGGACACCGGATCCGGCCGGGAGCTGGAGCGCGGGGGCCGATGAGGGCCCGGCGAGGGTCAACGACCCGCTTCCCTCGAGCACAATCTCCCGCCCGTCCGCCGTGATACGGGCCGGCACTCCCGTCTGCTTCGATTCCCACCGGACGGTCACCGGATACGCTGCCGACGTGATCCCGATCCCCACCGACCGGGAGGACGATCCGCGGGGCGCCTCCGCAATCGCGCCCGTCGCGAAACGCACGTCGAACCCCCCTTCGGGCGGAGCCGGAGGCGCCTGCCAGAACCTCATCATCGCCTCGTCCTCGTCAGCAACCGAATAGTACAGCGTCTGGGACCTCCCCTTCGCGTCGGTAAGCGCCATCCGGTTGAAATCGTCGACGCGGGCAAGCGCGCGGGAAAGGGCCTGTCCCGATCCCCCCGACGTCGGATCGGAAATATGGATGGATCCCGCGTCGAGCCTCAGCCGGCCGTCCTCAGTAACCTTCACCCAGTATCCGCGGCCCGGTTCGATCGTCCCCGAACCCGCATAGGAGCCTTCATAGCCGAAGAACTGGCTTGTCACGTTCCCCGGCGGGTCCTGTTCGATCGACTGCACGGGAATAGGGGCCGAAATCGATCCGATCAGGTTCCATCCTGCGGCCACATCGATCGTCTTGCTCAGCATCTGGGTCCCGATCATCGGCACGGTGGCCGGAGCGTTGTATTTCACCCAGTATCCCGTTCCGTTCTCCAGCACCATCCGGGCCTCGTATCCCCCGATGTAGGCATAGAGGTTCGAGGACGCCCCGGGGAACACGGCCGCCGAGGAATAATCCTGCAATCCGAACGGAACCGACACCAGACCCCATCCCTGCGCCATGGCCCTGTTCACGCTCGCCGGCTCAAGGACGCCCTGCGTGAAGAGCCCTGCGCCCCCGCCGTAGAAGAGATTGCCGCCGATGCTGGCGATCGTGTTCAGGTTCTCGGGCGTTCCGCTCTCTTCCTCCACCCACGTTCCACCGCCGTCGGTCGTGGAAAACGCCACACCCTCGACCCCGCAGACCCATCCCTTCGTCGGCGTTGAAAAATAACACGCGAGAAGAGCGACGCCCGCCCCCGTCGGAATCTCCGCCCAGCTCCCGCCCCCGTCGGTCGTGGTCATCACCGATCCGTTGTCCATGGTCATGAATCCGTGGTCGGTGTCGGTGAAGAAGATGTCGAAGAACGAACCCACCGACGAGAGCGCCGGATCGAGGTCCCAGGTCTGTCCGCCGTCGGTGGTCTTCAGGAGCCGGCGCTCGTTGACCATGCCCTCCGGCACGTGGCCGGCCAGGAAGCCGTGCAGCTCGTCGGTGAAGAAGATGTCGAAAAACGACGCGTTGAGGCCCGGGCTGGCGTCCTCCCAGGTGTCGCCTGCGTCGGTGGTCCGGAGCACGATTCCGTTGTCACCGACGGCGAAGCCCTGCGTGGGGGAGGTGAACGCCATCCGGCGCAGATGTTCCCCTGTCGGGGAAGCCTGCGGTATCCAGTTGGCGCCCCCGTCGGTCGTCCCGATGATCGTGCCGGCGTCCCCCATCACGATGTACTTCAATGAGTCGAAGGGATGGACGTCGTTGAGTTTCAGGCCGGAGGGGGTCGGCGAGACCGTCCAGTTCTGCCCGCCGTCGGTTGATTTCGCGACCTTGCCGGAATCCCCCGTCGCGAGGACGAAGTTCCCGACCGGCTTGACCGCCGTGATGCCCTGGATGTCCCCCGCCGTGACGCTGAAGAAGTACGGGGCGTCGATGTTGCGCTCGAATGTGCTCCGGCCCCACGTGCCGGCGACGAGGTAATCGCCGCCGGCCGCGTAGGCATACTCGAGGTCGGTCACCTGGACGGCGTCCGGCATTCCGTGGTTCCACCAGTGCCAGACCGCCCCCCCGTTGGAGCTTTTGAAGACCCCCTGGGCCGTCCCGATGAAAAGGACATTGGGGTCGGCCGGATGTTCCAGAAGGTCGAAGATCTCGATCCCCTGGTTGAAATTCCCGGTGATGTTCGTCCAGTGCAATCCCCTGTCGGTGCTCCGGAAGATTTTACTGGTGGTGTTCGACCCGTTGACGAAGGTATAGAGCCGCTCCGGGCTCGACATCGACGCCACGATCCCGACGGGCTCGAGCGGCCACGGGAGGTCCCCGGTGATATTTGCGTACGACCATGTATTACCACCGGTGTAGGAGAATCGTACGACCGTGGCATGGTTGGCTTTCGTCAGCGCATAGAGTTCCGACCCGTCCGTGTTCGTCGTGATTTCCAGGGCCCGGGCCGGGGGTCCCGACGGGTTCACTTCTCCCCAGGTATTCCCCTTGTTCGACGAGAAAAAAATCTTCGATCCGCCGTTGTAGTACACCCAGTCCTGGAATTGCGGCTCCTGCCAGATGGTGGCCGACCATTCCGTCTGATCCAGGCTGTCGTTCAAATGGGGCCACACACATCCGGGTTCGGACCCGCCGTTGTCCGTGCGATAGACCACCCCGCCCTGCGTCGACGTCCAGACCACGCTCTCGTCCGACCAGTCGATCCTGACGTCGATGCCGTCCCCCTCGTTGTACATCTTCCAGGTGTCCCGTGCCCCGGGCGACGTCCCGTCGGTCGCGTTGTCCTGCGCGGCGCCGAACACCACGTCGTCGTTCGACTTCGCGACGCTGATATTGAAGAACAGCGACGTCGCGAGCAGCTGGTTGATGTCGCTGTTCCAGGTGGCGCCGCCGTCGCTGGACGTGAACACTCCCCCGTCCCCGACGGTAAAGAACAGATTGTCTCCGGGGCGGTACTTCACCTCCCGGAAATCGCCGTGCGGATGGTTCACCAGGACCGACCACGATGCGCCGAAATTGGTCGATTTGATCAATGCGCACCCCGCGGCAAACACCGTACCCGGGCTCGTCGGATGGACCACGATGGAATTATGGTACCATCCCTGCGTCCGCATATAGCCGAGCGCTTCACCGGTGGGAGTGATGTCCGTCCAGGTGATGGTCGGTGCGAGGAGGTTCGACGTCGTGTAGATGCCGCGGACCTGCCCCGTCCGGTTGGTGTCGTCCTTCACCGAGGGGCGGGCCAGGACCACGTAGGCCCTGTTCGGGTCGGACGGGGAAATGGTCACTTTGATGTTCTGGATGTAATTCTGCGGCAACCCCGGAACGAATGACCAGTCCAGGCCCTGGTTGACGGACTTATAGAGTCCCCCGCTATTAACCGCGGCGAGGATGATGCTTCCGGTCGTCGTGGCCGCGACATCGGAACAGTTGCTCCATTCTTCCCGCGTCCAGACCGAACCCCCGTTCGTCGAAAGAAAAATCCCCCTGTCCGAAGAAACCAGGATGCGATTGTGGTCCCACGGCGCGATGAGGACCTTCGAGACGATGGTGGGCGTCGGGTTGAGCGCCATCGGCTCCCAGGTGTGTCCGGCGTCGGTGGAACGGTAGACGCCGGTGCCCGGGGTGGTCCCGCCCGCCCCGTAATCGCCCGTGCCGTAATAGACGATGTCGGGATTGACGGGATCGACGGCGACCGAACCGCTCGCCTGCGTCGGAAGGTCGTCGGTGAGCGGAACGAGGGTGAGGAGCGCCGATCCCCAGAGCCCGCCGTTGGAGGCCCCGTAATACGACCCGGTCGGGCCGAACGCCACCGTGCTGATCCGTCCGGCGAAGTAGGTGGCGGTCGTGCAGGCGAATTCCAGTCCGTACGGGCCGCGGAGCTGCCACTTCGACGGCGGCGCGGACAGTGCGTTCCTCTTCGCCGATTCCACCCCGGCCATGTTCTTCAATTCCTGATGAACGGCGATCCTCGATTCCGGAGTGCGTGTCTGACCTTCGGGGAACCACCGTTCGAACATCTTCACCTGCGCCATGAGGTCTCCGTTCTCCGGCAGTGTCCTGACGGCCCGCGGGACATCGCCTGGTGAAGTGCGCGGCGCGGGTTTCGGACCCCCCGCGATCTGCCAGCGGATGTATGCCGCGGTGACGGAATCGATGACGCGGGCCCCGGGTTTCGTGTCCGTAGACCGATCCTGCGGCGTGTGTGTCTGGGCAATGTGGGGTGGCGGAAGGGAGAGAATGACGGTGAGGATGAGAACAAGCCTGATCATGGAACCTCCTTGATATTCCGTGATATGCTGACGACTGATACCGCCAAGTGCCGGTCACCCGGACTACCACGAGGCATGGTATGCAGAATTTCGGGAAATGTCAACGGGGGAGCGAGCGGAAGATCCGGCGGAAATCCTGGAGGGAAAAAAACAGGAGAGGGTCGCCCCTCTCCCGTGTGGATATTTACCGCACCCTTGATCCCGCGGCGGACAGACCCGTCCGCGGGTGGACCGAAGATGCGCCGGATCGTCCGGCCGGTAGACCGGAGCCATCCCGGATGGTCCGGCCGACGACT
>CAVRTZ010000013.1:0-189195 GCA_963724215.1 uncultured Ignavibacteria bacterium | reverse complement strand
AGTCATAATTTTTACTTTCCTTTTTGCGATGGGAGTGATCCAGAGTGATGCAACGGGAAGAGTATGTTTCCTATCTCAGTCTGGCAGATTATACCGCGGCCATTGCAGGTCTCAATGTACCTGGAGACATCAGCACTGAGGACTATTTCAAGGAGTTAAATGCTAAAGGCGGCGTAGACGGCGTGAAAGTAAAATTCATCGGAGTCGACACCCGATACGACGTAGCAAGAGGCGTATCTGCGTACAAGAGGTACAGGACCGAACCCAAACTTTTGGTGGCCAACGCCATCGGCACCCCCATTGGCAAGGCCGTCGCACCATTAGCGACAAAAGAGAAAATAGTCCAACTCGTCCCTGGAGACGAGGAGAATTTCAAGCTAATCTTGGTAGGATCTTTGCTTGGTGCCCAACCTACCAGGACGCTTTTGCTGCCACCGTTGACTGGCTCCTTGCAGATTGGAAGAAAGGAGAAAACAGGAATGCCCAAACTCGGTTTCATCTCCTGGGATAGTGCTTATGGCAAGGAACCTCTCCGAGGTGGAAAAGAATATGCTGAGAAGAGGGGAGTGACTTTGGCTCCGCCAGAGTTTTTCCCCGCCAGGAACAATGGATCATACTGTTTATCTCAGCCGATTGGCAAAAGCAGAGGTAAATTATATCTATGCTTCGTAGGCGGGGTAGGTCCCCGACACCGACCAATGTGATTCGAGATGCCCATAAATTGGGCTTAACCAAAACCATCCAGTTCTTCTGTGACTATTGGGGACCCACCTCCCTCGGTACCCGGCTCCACCCCGAAGCCTTGGAAGGAACCGTTATCGTCTCTTACTATCTCCGTGGAGACGATGCCAGAAAACATGCCCTGTCAAATCTCTGGGTGAAATATGGGCGTGGAAAATTGGAAGATATGAACGAGGTCTATACCATTGGGATGGCTCTGGGCCATGACGTTCGAGGCAGCGCTGAAAATCGCTTTAAAAGAAGTGGGCTACAAAAAGTTGGACGGTGAGGTCACGTATCAGGCCTACCAAAAACTCACAGGTGTGGAGAGAGCCGGACTCCAAGGACCGTGTGCCTACAGTCCAACTTCACGACGAGGAAGTTGGGAGATCAAATTCTATCAGGTTCGAGCAGGAAAAGTGGCCTCCATATCGGATTGGATAAAGGCTCCTGACGCTGTCTCCCTTCACAAATTTTAAGGAAAGGAGGAGGGGGAGAATCGATAGAACACAATTAATATCCCCGATACAGCATTGATCATTATTCCGGTAATGATGGCAATTACTGCTCAGATCCTGATCCACAATCAGTTGACATGGATTGGGGCGTTAATGTACGCTGCCAGCGCTGCCGGGTTATTCATTTGGATATACAACAATCCAAAATGGAGACATGTCTTTGCCAACCAATTCCAATTGAATCAGACCGGCGAAAAAATTCTGCTTGGCTTGATCATTTTTCTTGCAATCTACACCCGCTTTCGGGATTTAAATTCCCGCGTCTACGGGCTTGATTTGAACGAAACCAAATGGACAGTCCAATCGTGGTACTCTGCCATCCTGCGCGCGGATGTCGGCGAGCTTGCCTCCATCATCTTCTTCTGACGGCCGGGAGGCGCGTCGGATGCCATCAGCACGTTGTCACCGAACACGAGGCGCGCATGCAGGATCTTGTCGCGCCATTCCGCCGGCACATGCGCTTCGGCCGGTGTGTCCCTATGCGTCATCATGGCGACGATCTTACCGCCAAGCACCTTCTCATAGACCTTGAAGGCCTCCTCGCAATCGCCGTCGAAGGTCAGATAGGGATTTACACGCATGTGGCGCTCCTTGCTGTGTGCTCAGCCCATCCTCAGTGCGTGCCGGCGAAGGCGCGCTTCAGCTCGGCGATGTCGAATTTCTTCATATGCAAGAAAGCGTGCGTGACCCGCTTCACCTTGGCGTGGTCGGGGTCCACCAACATGTCGTAGAGCACGGTGGGAACGACCTGCCAGGAGAGGCCGAATTTGTCTTTCAGCCAGCCGCAGGGGCCTTCGCTGCCGCCGGCAGACAGCGCCTTCCAGAAATAGTCGACCTCGTCCTGCGATGCGCAGGCAATCTGAAGCGGGATTGGCCTCGTCGAACTTGAAATGCGGGCCACCGTTCAGCGCGGCGAATTTCTGCCCCCTCGAGCTCGAACTCGACCGCCATGACCGAGCCCGCCGGCTTGCCGTGGATCTCCTGGCCTTCATCCACATACCGGCTGACCTTGCCCATCTTCGAGTTTTTGAAGACGGAGCAATAGAACTTCGCCGCCTCCTCGGCCTCGGTATCGAACCACAGACACGGTAAGGTCGATCCCTGGTTCCTGGCGCAGGTGCGCGGCCTGATCGAGGCCGAGACCAACGTGCGGAGCAAGGGCCTGCCGGCTAGCCGCCGGTGCGTTTCGCGGCTGAAGGCGCTGGGCTTCTCCGACGCACGGCTCGGCAAGCTCGCCGGCGTATCCGCCGACGAGGTGACCAAGCGACGGCACACGCTCGACGTTCATCCGGTCTACAAGCGCATCGACACCTGCGCCGCCGAGTTCCCGTCGAAGACGCCCTACATGTATTCGACCTACGAGAAGCCGTCGCCGGCGCGGAGGCCGAATGCGCCAATTCGACGTGTCGGAGCGCAACAAGAAGTCATCATCCTGGGCGGCGGGCCGAACCGCATCGGCCAGGGCATCGAGTTCGACTACTGCTGCGTCCACGCGGCCTTGGCGCTGCGCGACGTCGGCTACGAGACGATCATGGTCAACTGCAACCCGGAGACGGTCTCGACCGACTACGACACCTCGGACCGGCTCTACTTCGAGCCGCTGACTGCCGAGGACGTGATCGAGATCGTCGACACCGAGCAGCGAAAGGCACGCTGCTCGGCGTCATCGTCCAGTTCGGCGGCCAGACGCCGCTCAAGCTCGCCGAGCCGCTGGAGAAGGCGCAAGTCCCGATCCTCGGCACCTCGCGCGACGCCATCGACCTGGCCGAGGACCGCGACCGCTTCAAGTTGCTCAAGACCCTCGATCTGCGCAGCCCCAGAACGGCACCGCCCGCACCGTCGAGGGTGCGCCGCAATCGCCGAACGGATCGGTTATCCGATCGTGGTGCGCCCCTCCTACGTTCTCGGCGGGCGCGCGATGGAGATCGTCCACGACCGCGCCGGGCTCGACCGCTACCAGCCCGGCACCAACGCCGTGGAGCTCGGTGTCGGACGACAACCGCGGCTTGATCGACCGCTACCTGCAGGACGCCATCGAGGTCGACGTCGATGCGCTCGCCGACGGCAAGGACGTCTACGTCGCCGGCATCATGGAACACATCGAGGAAGCCGGCGTGCACTCCGGCGACTCGGCCTGCTCGCTGCCGCCCTGTTCGCTTCTGCCGAAGATCCTCGAGGAGATTCGCGTCAGACCGTCACGCTCGCCCTGGCGCTCGACGTGGTCGGGCTGATGAACATTCAGTTCGCCATCAAGGACGGCGACGTCTACATCCTCGAGGTCAACCCGCGCGCGAGCCGCACGGTGCCGTTCGTTGCCAAGGTGACCGGCGCTGCCGATAGTCAAGATCGCGACGCGGGTCATGGCGGCCGAGAACTGGCGGATTTAAAGAGCTGCGCGACGGCGGTCGTGCGACCTGAGAAGTTCAGCCACGTCGGCTATCAAGGAGGCGGTCTTCCCGTTGGCCAAGTTCGACGGCCGGGTCGACACGCTCCTCGGCCCGGAAATGAAATCGACCGGCGAGGTGATGGGGCTCGACCGCGACTACCAGCGTGGCATTCGCCAAGAGCCAGCTCGGCGGCGGCGCCCGTTTGCCGAAAACGGGCACGGTGATTCGTTTCGGTGCGCGACGGCGACAAGCCGAAGATCCTGGAATCGCTACGACGCTGCGGACGCTCGGCTTCGACGTGATCGCAACGTCGGGGACCCAGCGTTACCTGGCCGAACACGGCGTCGAGGCGGTCAAGATCAACAAGGTGGCGGAGGGCCGCCCCCATATCGTGGACGCCATCCAAAACGGTGATGTGCAGCTTGTTTTCAATACCACCGAGGGGGCCACCGCCCTGGCCGACAGTCGGTCCCCTGCGGCGGGCCGCCCTCTTGCATAAAGTCCCCTACTACACCACTCTTTCCGGAGCCGTCGCCGCGGCGCGAGGTATAAAAGCCTATCTCGGGGACGACCTCGAAGTCCGCGCGCTGCAGAGCTATTTCGCGGGTCGGCCTGACGGGTCGGCCGAAACGTTGACGGCGCGTTGAGCACGTTTCGCTATAATGCCGGCCCGAAAGGAACTCGGTCCGCGGGTGGATTTGTGTTCCTCGCTCGGAGGAGGACCGAGAAGTGGTTGACACAGATACCAATGACCGCCGACGGCTATCCGTGCTGGAGACGAGTACGACGCACCGCCAAAAGGTCGAACGACCGCGGATCATTCAGCAGATCACCGACGCGCGCTCGCATGGCGACCTATCCGAGAACGCCGAATATCACGCCGCGAAAGAGCAGCAGTCGCTCAACGAGGGCGCGATCGCCGAGCTCGAGGACAAGCTCGCGCGCGCCGAGGTCATCGACGTCTCCAAGCTCATCGGCGACACCATCAAGTTCGGCGCGACCGTCACGCTTGCTCGACGAGGACACCGACAAGAAGAACGTCTGGCAGATCGTCGGCGAACCGGAAGCCGACGCCAAGGCGGCCGCATCTCGATCACGTCGCCGATCGCGCGGGCGCTGATCAACAAGAAGAAGGGCGCGTCGGTCGAAGTGATCACGCCCAGCGGCGCCAAGGGCTACGAAATCACGAAGATCGAGTGGAAGTAGCACGTCGAAGAGCGCATGGCTACGCATTAACTTACGGTCGACGAGCCTGCCAAACCTACAGCGCCATCGCCGGGCTGATCGACCCGCGCATCCGTCGTTGACAATTCGACATCGATTCGAGATCGCGTGATCCCTAGCTCACGGACCTCGAGCAGACGCCGCACGAAGGATCGGGTTGAACTGCGCGAGCAGACACGAAATCACGACGCAGTCCTGTTCGTGACGCCCAATACCCCTCGGTCCGCGGGGCTCATATGAAGTTCGGCATGTTCGATCACATCGACGACGCCGGCGTGCCGCACGGCCAGCTCTATGCCGACCGGCTGCGGGATCGCGGAGGCTACGACCGCGCCGGCTTCGACGGCTACCACGTCGCCGAGCATCACCTCGACCCCGCTCGGCGCCGCGGCGTCGCCGAGCCTGATCCTGCGGCGCTGGCCTACGACCGAGCACGCTGCGGTTCGGCCCGATGGTCTATCTGATGCCGTTCTACCATCCGCTGCGGCTGATCGAGGAAGTCTGCATGCTCGACCAGATGAGCGGCGGCCGCTTCGAGCTCGGCGTCGGGCGCGGCGTCTCGACGTACGAGACCGCAAGCCTACGCGCTCGATTTCGCCAAGACCCAGGCGATGTATCACGAGGCCTTTCAGGTGCTGCTGAAGGGGCTGACGTCGGACGAACTGTCGCTTCGACGGCGATACTACCAGTTCGACAAGGTGCCGATGATGCTGCAGCCGGTGCAGAAGCCGCATCCGCCGCTGTGGTACGGCGTGACCTTCCCCGCCAACGCGGCTTGGCCTGCGGAGAACGACGTCAACATCGTCGGCGCTGGGTCTGCGCGCCGACCATCCGGCGCGACGTCAAGAACTATCGGCGGCGCGCCGGCCAGTGCGGCTAGCGACCGCAACGGCACGCTGACCGGCGTCAGCCGCCACCTCGTGGTCGCCGACACCGACGAGCGTGGCGCTGGCAGATCGCGCGGCGCGGCCTATCCGCGCTGGCGCGAATAGCTTCCGCTGGCTGTTCGCCCGCCACGGCGCCGAGCCGCGCGTGACGCCATCTACCCGCGACACGTTCGACGAGCTGCTGCAGCTCGACAACGGCATGCGCCGGCTCGCCAGAGACGGTACGCCACTTCATCAGGCGACGAGGTCAAGGCCACGAGACCGAACTATTTCGTGCCGCAGCATGCGCGTTCGGCCGAATGACGCTTGCCGAGGCGCTGCGCGCGGCATCGAGCTGTTCGCAAGAAGTCATGCCGGCGTTCGCCAGCGTGCCCGACCGGCTTGGGATCGGCGCCATGGACGGTCATGGGAGCGACCACCAGCGGACGTGCGACACGCCGCGGCCGGGCGCAACGATCAGCAGCGCCGTCGCTCGAGCTCTTCGCGCTCGACGATCACCGCCGGCGGGCCCTGGCGCGTGGCCGGAATCGAGTGGAAGTCACTCCAGCGCGCGGCCTCCAGCCTGCGCCGCGGTTGTCACTCCATCGGCACCAGCGGCGTCCTTGGAGTTGCAAAGCGTGAGTGAGGTTTCGACGTTGCGCACGTGCGGCGCCCGTCAGTCGGCGACGAAGCCTGCAGCGTCCAGGTCCGGCGCCACGCACTTGAGCAGGAAATCGATCTCGCCGGAGAGCATCCAGCATTCGCGCACCAGCGGCTCGCTGCGGACGAAATCCTCGAACGCGTTGAGGTCGGCCTCGGCCTGGCTCGACAGATGCACCATGGCGAACACCGTCACCTCGTAGCCGAGCATCTTCTCGTCGAGCAGCGCCCGATAGCCGCTGATGAACCCGGCCTCCTCGAGCGCGCGCACCCGGCGCAGGCAGGGCGGCGCCGAGATGCCGACCCGGCGCGCCAGTTCGACGTTGGTGATGCGGCCATCGTCCTGCAGTTCCTCGAGGATCTGGCGGTCGATGGCGTCGAGGCGCGCGGCCATGGAGGCCCCCGCCGCGGTTGATACGGGCGCGATTGTAGTCGGGATCCCGCGGCCAACGCGAACATTATTGCGCGAATTTTAGTCGCCGCGCAAAATTATGCGCGATTCCGGCCCGTGTGGATCCATGGGTTGCGTATCCTGCATCGCTCCGCTGAAACCCGACATTCAGGGTTGCGGGGGTGCATTGCGGCCGGACCACTTACGGGCCGCCGACACACTCGTTCGCGCGACAACCCGCCTTTGCATCGCGATCGAGGGACGCAATGCCCAAGACCACCCACGCCAAGCTTGTCATCATCGGGTCGGGACCGGCCGGCTATACGGCCGCCATCTATGCCGCCCGCGCGATGCTGGAGCCGATCCTGATCCAGGGCATCCAGCCCGGCGGCCAGCTCACCATCACCACCGACGTCGAGAACTACCCCGGCTTTGCCGACGTCATCCAGGGCCCCTGGCTGATGGAGCAGATGCAGAAGCAGGCCGAGCATGTCGGCACCCGCATCGTCACCGACCACGTCACCGATCTCGACCTCGGCGCGCCGGCCGTTCCGGCTGACCTGCGATTCCGGCGACATCTATATCGGCGAGACCGTGATTCTGGCGACCGGCGCGCAGGCGCGCTGGCTCGGTCTGCCGTCGGAGCAGAAGTTCAAGGGCTACGGCGTCTCGGCCTGCGCGACCTGCGACGGGTTCTTCTACCAGAGCAAGGAAGTCGCTGGTGATCGGCGGCGGCAACACCGCCGTCGAGGAGGCGCTGTTCCTGACCAACTTCGCCGCGAAGGTGACGGTGGTTCACCGCCGCGACAGCTTCCGCGCCGAGAAGATCCTGCAGGACCGCCTGTTCAAGAATCCCAAGATCGAGGTGATCTGGGACTCGCGCGCTCGAGGACGTCGTCGGCAACGACAACCCGCTCAAGGTGACGCGGCGTGCGCGCTGCAGCAACGTCAAGACCGGCGCGATGCGCGGAATCGCCGCCGACGGCGTGTTCATCGCCATCGGCCACTCGCCGGTCACCGAGCTGTTCGCGGGCAAGCTCAAGATGAAGCCGAACGGCTACGTCATCACCGCGCCCGATTCGACCGCGACCGCGGTCCCGGGCGTGTTCGCCGCCGGCGACGTCACCGACGAAATCTACCGCCAGGCCGTGACCGCCGCCGGCCTCGGCTGCATGGCGGCGCTCGAAGCCGAGCGCTTCCTCGCCCACCACGGCGCCGAAGCGGCACGCGGCGGAGTAACGGATGCTGCCAGCATGGCGTGCGAGGCAACGATGGACTGGGACAAGCTCAAGGTGTTTCACGCCGTCGCCGAGGCCGGCAGCTTCACGCATGCCGGCGAGCAGCTCGGCCTGTCGCAATCGGCGGTGTCGCGGCAGGTCAGCGCGCTCGAACAGGAACTGTCGGTGTCGCTGTTCCATCGCCATGCGCGCGGGCTGATCCTCACCGAGCAGGGCGAGCTGCTGTACCGCACCGCGCATGACGTGTTCATGAAGCTCGAAGCCGCGCGCGCCAAGCTGACCGACAGCCGCGAAAAGCCGCACGGCGAATTGAAGGTGACGACGACGCCCGGCCTGGGCATCCACTGGCTGACGCCGCGGCTCGGCGAATTCCTCGACCTGTTTCCCGACATCCGCATCACGCTGCTCACCACCGACGAGGAACTCGACCTCGCCATGCGCGAGGCCGACGTCGCGATTCGGCTGCGCCAGCCGACCCAGCCCGACCTGATCCAGCGCAAGCTGTTTTCGGTGCATTTCCACGCCTACGCGTCGGCGGAATATCTCAAGCGATTCGGCACGCCGCGCTCGCTTGACGAGCTCGACAAGCACCGGATCGTGCATGCTGGGCGGCACGACGGTGCCGGCCTACCTGCAGAACCGGCAGCTGGCTGACCGAGGTCGCCCGCAACGGCAAGGGCCCGCGCACGGCCTGCCTCGTCATCAACAACATCATGGGCGTGCTGCGCGCCTGCCAGAAGCGGCCTCGGCATCGCGCTGCTGCCGGACTATCTGGTCGAGGAGAACGTCGGACCTGGTGCAACTGTTCGGCGAAGAGGAGGGACCGGCGCTCGACGCCTATCTTCGTCTATCCGGAAGAGCTCAAGTCGGTCGCGCGTGTGCAGGCGTTCCGCGACTTCCTGGTGAGCAACGCGCAGCGCTGGAGCTTCTGAGTTGTTTATATTGTGCGCGCCCCCGGCGTTGCCAAATTTCTCGACCCATCGAGTGCGCGAAATTTTTTCCTGCAAGCGTCCCACGCGATTGCGAGCTCCGCATGGCTGACATGCTACAATTCGTTTGCGACCCTGCATGGCTGGCATGCGGCGCTCCGCATTGTATGCCGCAAGCGCGCCGCATTATTTCAATGCGCTGATGGCGCTCGGTTGTCGCATCCCCCCAGATCTAGCAACCGAAGCGTCAGCTAGTTCCCCTCTGGAAGGTCATTGTCGGCCGTCCCGCGCCGACATGACTGAGCCGGGCCCGCAAGGGCCCGGCTTCTGGGGCTCGGGACTATTTTCCATTCCGGTGTCACCGAAATCATATGCGAACATCGCGGCCCTACAGTCTCAGCCCACAGCCGGTCCTTGTCTCGAGTCCCTTGTAGAGACTCGCGACGTAATCGCCGTAGCCATTGAACAACTGCGTCGGCCGCCGCTCGCCGGTGCCGAGCAATTCCTCGCTCGCCTGGCTCCAGCGCGGATGCGGCACCTCCGGATTGACGTTGGCCCAGAAGCCATATTCGGAGGACTGCAGATCTTCCCAGAAGCCGTTCGGCCGCTTGTCGGTGAACGACACGCGAACGATCGACTTGATGTGCTTGAAGCCGTACTTCCACGGCACCGCGAGGCGGATCGGCGCGCCGTGCTGCTTGGCGATCGGCTTGCCGTAGGCGCCGGTGGCGAGGAAGGCGAGTCGTTGGTCGCCTCGGCCATGGTCAGGCCCTCGACATAGGGCCACGGAAACCATGACTGCTTCTGGCCGGGCGCAATCGACTTGTCGAGGAAGGTTTCCATGCGGACGTATTTGGCCGACGACAGCGGCTTCGCGAACTCGACGATCACGGCCATCGCTCGGTCCCCAGCGTGGGAACCACTTTTGCGCGACATAGCCCATCGGCCGCGTACGCCTTGGCCCGGGCGGTCACCTTGTCTGGTTCGAGTGAGAAACCGAGCATCGAGGCATAGGCAGGAGCGGTACGCGTTGGTCAACCGAGCAGCACGATGCACAGGCTGGCCCATCGACTTGCCGCGCAAATCCCAGAGAGCGGCATCGATGGCACTGATCGCGAACATCGGCGTGCCCTTGCGGTCGTGCACCCCATTGCGATACATGATGTCCCAGATGCGCTCAGTGGCGAGCGGATCCATGCCGATTAGCTTATTCCGATAATGCACATGCAGATGCGCGGCGGTGCCGCGATCGACGGACCACCCACCCCGGTGACCCCCTCATCGGTATCGATCTCGATAAAGATCAGCACGATCGTCTCGATGCCCTCGCCAACCGACACCGGCTGCCAGTTCGCCGTTGCTCGTTGGCGGGGAACCCGATGATCACGAGTTTGTCACGCTTCTCCCGGTAGAGTTTTTCGAGGTCGTCGTACTGCGGCGTGAACCCGCATTCGGAGGCCACGTTCACGAACAGGATCTTCATCCCCCTGTAGGCGGAGAGTTTGACTTCCTTCCCGTCGATCGACGTGAATGAATACTCGTAAATGGACTTCGCGCTCTTTGCCCCCTGCGGTTTTTGGGAAGACCCCAGGTAGATGAATCCCATGTAGCCCAGGATGGAGACGACCGCGATGAGGCCGAGGATGATGACGATTTTCATGCAGGCAGACTTGCGTTGAGGACGTTATTCGACCGTCGCATTTTCTTCCGTGCGCAGCGCGATGCCGGCCTTCTTCAGGAACTCCGCCGGCAGTTCGCCCCCGGCGAAGACGAACACCGCGTCGTTCGCGATCGGGCGTTCAACACCGGTGGAAGTCTTCATGGTGACCGAGTCGGGGGTAATAACGGTGATTTCGGATGAAAATTCAACCCGGACCTTTCCCGAGGCCATCATCGAACGGATGTTCTTGTCGTTCTTCTCCTTCAGCCGCACGAAGTCCTCGCGGCGATAGCTGAGCGTCACGCTGTTCCCCTTCTGCCGCGCGAGGGCGACCGCCGCCTCGACCGCGCTGTCGCCTCCCCCCACCACGAGGAGGTTCTTGTCGGTGTAGGTTTCCGCCTCGATGAGGCGGTAGAACACTTTGGGCAACTCCTCGCCCGCCACGCCGAGCTTGCGCGGGCTTCCCCTCCGCCCGATGGCGAGGATCACCGAGCGCGCCTCGAAGGACGCCTTGTCGGTCGAGACCCGGAAGATGCCGCCGGACGATTCGATGGTGTGCACCTTCTCGTGCTGGCGGACCGGGATCCCGAAGCGCCGGACGGACGAGACGAATATATCGAGGAGCTGCTCCTTGCTGATCTCGGGCCCCTCGAACTTCCCGAAGAGGGGGAGGTCCACCGGAGTGGTGAGCACGAGTTTTTTCCTCGGGTAATGGAGAATGGACCCCCCGAGCGAATCCTGTTCGATCACCCCGAAGGAGAGGTTCCGGTATTTCGCGCTGAGCGCCGCGGCGAACCCGGCCGGCCCCGCGCCGACGATGAGCACGTCCATCGTCCCGTTCCGCCGCGCAGGCCCCGCGGACGCGATGTGTTCGATCGACGCGATCGCCTGGTTGAAGGCGTTGCGGATCAACCCGACGCCCCCCACCTCGCCGGCGAGGTAGAGTCCCGGCACGTTCGACTGGTAATGTTCGTCGTACAGCGGGATTTCCATCCCGGCGCGCGGCCTGCCGAAGTGCATCGTGATCGCGCCGACGGGGCACGCCTCGACGCACAGCTCGTGGCTCACGCAGCGCGTGCCGTTGATGACCGCCGCGACCCCGCCGACGAGGCCCAGGACGTGTTCGGGGCACGCGCGGACGCAGCTCGCGCATCCGATGCAGGTCGTGATCTCGATCCTCGGGTGGAGCGTCGCGGGTTCGGTGAGGCCGGCTTTCGAGGCCTTGTGATGGCTCTCCCGCGCCGCCTTCTTCTTCCGGGAGGCGCGGACCCAGTAGGGCACCGCGACGACCGCGATCAGGAACAGGAAGATGACGAAGGTGAGGAACGACTCCATCAGAACCTCCAGCTGAGGCTTCCGGAGAAGAACTCGTAGTCGGAGAGGTCGCCTGACGTGAGTTCGGCGCTCAGCATGAGATAGAGCGAACCCGGCAGGGAGACGCCGAGGTCCGCACCCACGACGTTGGTCCGCTCGTCCTGCGGCCCCTGGTCGAAGTCATAACGGTTGTACTGGTACCGGAGGCCGGCGTCGACGGACCCCGCGAACGACCGCCTCGCCGTCACCCCGTACCCCGTGGAGACCGCGATGGAGGACCGGTTGAGGTTTTGCGTGAGACGGAGGGCCACCCCGCTCTCGAGGACGTTGTCGTAACCGAGGGAGAAGAGGTTGGAATACTCCGTCCCGAACCCCTCCGCCGTGTTCCGGGGGGAGTACTGCTCCTGGGCGCTGAAACCGCCGCCGGCGTAGAGACGCAACGAAAAGGTCGGGCTCGCCCGCAGCTGATCGTCCTTCAGGGAATCGGGCAGGAAGGTATCGAGCGACAGCCGGTAGACCGAGCGCCACGCCGTCACCCCGGCGCCGAGGGTGATCAGGTCCGACGCCCGGTAGCTGAGCATGGCGAGCAGCGAACTGAGCCTCGGCTTGTGCACGACCTCCGAGTTCCTGACGAAGAGGAAATCGACCTCCGATTGCGCGCTGAAGAAGAACATCCGCGACGGCGCGAGGGTGGCGGCGGCGCTCGCGACGCTCCGCTCCGTGGCCGACTCGAGGAACGTCTTCGCGTACGCGGCGACGAACGACCAGCCGAACGGACCGGCCGACCGCGCGCCGGCGAACGCCATCACCTTTTTCCTGTCGAAGACGAGGTGCTCCTCCCTGAAGTCCGGATCGAACCCGGCCGCCGCGCCGACTTCGAAGACCCCGAACCTCCGCGCGGCGACGAGACCGTCGATGGACCCCGACGGAAGGCCCGTGAACGGAAAGAGCCGTCCGAAGCCGATCCGGTTGAGCGAGTCGTCATACTCGACGAAGAGACGGTAGACGCGGCTGTGGTTGACGCTCCCGGCCTGGAAAGCCCCGGGTGTGCCGGTCGTCGTGTTTCGCAATGTTCCGGCCGCTTCGAAATGGATGCGCGCCCCGGGCGCGTCCCCCCGGAGGTTCAGCGACAGGGACGGCTGGGTCGTCGACCCGGAGGTCGGTTCGGTGATGTACGTCTGATACCCGGCGGTGACCCGGCCGCGGACGCTGAACGCGGGTACGGACGGGGGTTCCGGCCGCGACGGGGCGGGCACCGTATCGACGGGCGCCATGGGAACTGCGGCCCCGGCGGCCGCGCCGGGGGTGGCCGGTTCCGCAGCGGGCGCTGAATCCCGGCGTATGACCACGACGTCACCCGGTTTCGGCGCGCGCGTGGACGAGACCAGTCTGCAGGCCGAGGATTTCGAACTCACGGCGAAGACCTTCAGCGTCGCGACGGTATCGGCGCCGTCCACGACAGAGACGACCGCCGAGTCCGTCACGCCCGAGGGCGAGCCGAGCGAGACATAGTACACGTCGCCCGAGACATAGGTGACCTTCCCCCGGAGAAGGGTCCCGGTCTGCCCCCCGGCGCCCGGGCCGGAGAGCGCCCAGAGACCGAAAAGCGCTATGACGAGGAGTCCCCGCCTCATGTGTTCCGATGGCAGGTGTAACACGACGTCCGGTTATAGATATAGTCACGCTCGCCATTGTGATGACCGTCGGTTTCGGCCTGGTTGTGCTCGTGACAGGAAATGCACGTGAAGATCTTGTAGTCCGCGGGAGCGTCGTGGCATGTGGCGCAGGTGGCCCATCGCCCGTTGTGCCTGCCGCTGTAAATCCTGAAATACTGGCCGTCGTGGTTGAACGTCGACGGCGACCACGCCGATGTGGTATGACAGGGCGTGCAGTCCTGTCCGAAATTCGCGACGACGTGGTTCGGATCGGTGACGCCGGCATAGTCGGGCTGATGGCACTGGTAGCAATTCGAGTAGGTCAGCTGGTAGTTCCCGTTCGTGTGGCAATCCGCGCAGGGCGTCGTCGTGTGCTTGCCGGTCAGCGCGAAACGGGTCGAATTATGGTCGAACGTGGCCGGCGACCACCCCGCCGTCGAGTGGCACGACAGACAGTTGTGATCGAATGCGCCCGACTGGTGGTTCGGGTTCAGGGCCGACGCGAAATCCGGCGCGTGGCACTGGTAACAATCCGTGTAGGTCAGCTGGTAGTTCCCGTTCGTGTGACAGTCCGCGCAGGGCGTCGTCGTGTGCTTGCCGGTCAGCGCGAAACGGGTCGAATTATGGTCGAACGTGGCCGGCGACCACCCGACGGTCGAATGACACGACAGGCAGTTGTGGTCGAAGCCGCCCGACTGGTGGTTCGGGTTCAGGGCCGACGCGAAATCCGGCGCGTGGCACTGGTAACAGTCCGTGTAGGTCAGCTGGTAGTTCCCGTTCGTGTGACAGTCCTCGCACGGTGTCGTCGCGTGCTTCCCGGTGAGGGCGAAACGCGTGAGGCTGTGGTCGAACCCGGCCGGCCTCCAGGCCGCCGTCGTATGGCACGACAGGCACGAGTGGCTGTAACCCCCGGCCACGTGGTTCGGCGCGATCACGGTCGTGAAATCGGTTCCGTGGCAGCTGTAGCAATCGGTCGCGAGCTTGCTGAACTTGTTGTCGATGTGGCACTCCGAGCAGATGAGCGCCCTGTGCGCGCCCGTGAGCGGAAACCCCGTCATGTCGTGGTCGAAACTCCCCTTCCAGGCCAGCGAGGTAACCCTGTGGCAGGTCGCGCAATCGACGGGGAAGCCTTCCACGGTATGGCTCGGCTCCATCGTCGCGGCGTAGTCTTCCCCGTGGCACGAGACGCATTCGGGGGAGGTCGAGGCGAAGCGCCGGGGGCCGTTGTCGCCGTGGCAACTCTCGCAGTCGGCGTCGAGGTGACGGCCGACCAGCGGGAAGCGGGTCTGCTGGTGTTTCTGCCGCATGTCGGCGACCACCCAGGAAGTCATCGTGTGGCACCGCATGCAGTCCGGCCCGAGCTCGGAGTTGTGGACGTCGGTGTGGCAGGAGAGACATTCCCGTTTCGTGCCCGCGAAGGCGAGGCCGCGATGGCACGATTCGCACTTCAGGAACCGGTGCTGACCGGCCAGCGTGAAACCGGTCGACTCGTGCCGGAATGTCGCGTCGGCGCGCATCAGCCACGAGTCGGTGGTGTGGCAGTCCGCGCACGGAATCGTGATGTTCCCGTGCGGCGATTCCTGGCCGCAGGCGACGGCCACACAGAGCAACAAACCAAGCAACACTGATGTTTTCATCGTCCTACCTTTTTCTGATGACACGATTCGCATGCGGCGGACAGGGGCTTGTACCTCGTGAACCCGGACCCGTCGATGAATTCTTTCTTGTGGCACTCCGCGCAGCGCACCTTCGCGTGGGCGCCCGTGAGCGAGAACGTGCTCAGGACCTCGTGGTTGAACGCCATCCCGGTCCACCCCGCCGCGCTGTGGCAGCGGACGCAATCGGTGTTCCCGGCGGAAGCGAACTGGCCGCGGTGGGCGTCCTTATGACAGCTCTCGCAGGTCATCGGCAATTTTTTATACTTCGCGTCGCCGGGGGCCTTCCCCACGACTTCCTTGTGGCACGATTCGCACCGCACCGACGCGTGTTTCCCCTCCAGGGGGAAGGACGTCAGCGTTCCGTGGGCGAAGGAGGTCCCTTTCCAGCCGGCGGTCGTGTGGCACGATGCGCATCCCCCCTGCTTCATCTGCGCGGCGAACTGGCCCTTGTGCACATCGGCGTGGCACGCCTCACAGCGCGGGTTCTTCATCGTGAAGTTCCACGGCGTGCCCGCCGGGGTCTTGCGATGACAATCGATGCAGAGCGTGGCCATGTGGTCGCCGGTGAGCGGCCACGGTGACTTCTGGTGGCGCTCGAACGTGAAGGTCGAGGGTGCATACCCCCGGACCGTGTGGCATTGCGCGCAGTCGTTCGCGTACGTCTTCACGAACGCCCCGTCGTGACGGTCGGCGTGGCAGTCCGTGCACCGCGCGAACGCGCGGCGGAAGCGCCGGTCGAAGGTTTTCGCGGTATCCGCGGGATGGCACGACAGGCACTTCACCTTCGCGTGCCCCGCTTCCAGCGGGTATCGGGTGCGGCCGTGGTCAAACGGTTTCTCAAGGGCCGTCCCCCATCCGGCCGCGTCGTGACATGTCGCGCACGTCCCCTTCACGGCTCCGGCCCGGTGAGGGGTCGTGTGACAGGGTGTGCAATCGACGTACGCCTCGGGGAGCATCGGGCTGAACTTCGTCCCGCTCTGCCCCGCCTGCGGTTTATGACATTGTTCGCACTTCACGACCGCGTGCTTCCCGATCAGCTGGAACTTCGTCTTCGAATGGTCGAACGAACTGACGTCCTTCCAACCGGAGGGGCGGTGACAGGTGGAGCACTCCGGGCCGAACTTTCCCTGGTGGACGTCTTTATGGCAGTCGGCGCATTTCACCTCCAGGCCGAGGAAGGTGCCCTTCCGGTGTCCCGTGATGAGGCTCCTGGCGGCGGGCTCCTTCACGAATTTCTCCCTGTGGCAGTCCCCGCAGGCGATCTTCCCGTGTTTCCCCGAGAGGGTGAACCCGGTGAGGTCGTGGTCGAATTTCTCCGGGTCGAACAGGTACGTCTTCGCGTCGACGCCGAGGTGCTCCTTGTGGCAGGCGATGCATTCCTGGCGGGCCGCGACGTTCGCGTGATAGCCGCTCTTCTTCCCGATGGCTGTCCGGATTTCCGAATGGCATTCGAGGCATTTCGAGCCGGCGATTTCCTGTCCCGACATCGTGGCACTTCGTGCAGTTGGTCGAGCCCTCCAGCTGGCTGTGCGCCGCCGAGAGAGGGCCGGGCGAAAACTGCGCCGGCGACGGCGTTCTCACCATGAGCGTCAGAAGCATGACGGCCAGTATGGATGCGTAGTGTGCACGGCGGCGGTCCATTCTACGGGCTCAGAATATCCACGTGTACCCGAGCAACAGCACCACGGTCACGTGCACCGCCAGTGTGATGAACATGATGATCGAGAACGGCAGGTGGATGACGTGCCAGTAATGGAACAGCCGGCCCGCCTGGGCGACGATCAAGGATTTACGCAGGAGCGATTCACGGGCGCCGGCGGTCGCGCGAAGCCGCGATTCCGTGGCATGGTCCAGGTGGCTCTGGCCGAGCGCCGCGTCGATCCGCCGGTGGACGTCGCCCGAGACTTTCGACAGCAGCCGAAACGCGCCGATGGTCTCCGAGAGCGACTCCGGCCTGTGCACCGAGGCGAACCCGCCGTCCATGATGCCGATGATCCCCTGGCCCGCCGGCGTCACCTTCAGGTCTTCGGAGAGCGACCGGATTTCCTCATCGATCTCCCTGTCGTTGAGCGCGAGCCCCTCGAGGTTGCGCGGGATCTGTGCATAGAGGTAGCGGCCGAGGAGCCCGGAGGAAACGATGGAGACCATGGTCCAGAGGGAGATCGCGGCGATCCCGCCCGCCTTGAACGTGCTATGGTAGACGATGAGGATCGGCCCGAGGAGGCAGAGGAAAATGTGGAACGTGAGCCAGCCGGAGAGCTGCCCGAGCCCGGAGAGCCGTCTCATCCGTTTGCGGGTCATGTAGCTCGAGACCCCGATGATGATCATCAGGCTCCCGAGGATCCCGAGGCCGTGGGAGAAGGCGCCGGAGGGTTTCATCTGCGCGTAATCGTGGCGAAAGGGCCTCAACTCGAGCGGCGTGAGGTAGTAGGCGCCGCCGTAGAGCGCGAGGGCGATCACCGCCGAGAGGGCGATGAGCGCGAGGAAGAGCCCGAAGGCCTGATGTGAGGATTTTTTCATCGAATATCGCGTCCGGAATCAATCGCGCATGGTTTCACAAGAGTCTATAATATAGCCCATGCGGCGATTCCGGCCGAGCGAAATGTGCCGTGGAGCACACGTCCATGGCACCAATATTCGAGTTTTTTAAGTGAAATTCAAGGCCCTGGCGGGGGCCGTCGATCACCTCCCGGCGGCGAGTTTCCAGTTCGATATTCCCCCGGCCAGGTTCGCGGTGGAATAGCCCAGTTTTTTTAGCATCACGGCGGCAGCCAGGCTCCGGTTGCCGCTGGCGCAGTAACAGACGATCAGGGTGTCCCGGTATTTCGTGAGCTCGCCCGAGCGCGAGCCGAGCTCCTGGAGCGGAATGTGGACAGAACCCGGGATCGAGTCCCGGGAACGTTCCGCCTTCGTCCTCACGTCCAGGAGAACGGAGCCGGCCGGGATCGCCGACGGATCGGTCTGGGGCACCGACCTGCGCCGGAAAAATTTCCGCACGTTGATAAAGAGGAACAGCAGCAAGAGGACGTAGAGAAGGACCTGGCCCGTTTCCATTCCAGCGGTCTCCTGGTCTCAGCGGGTGAGGGCCGCGGTGCTTTCCGCCGCCGCGGAGGAAACGATCCGGCACGAGTGCGTGATCTTGACCGTCGATTTCAGCATGGCTGAGACCGCGCAGTATTTCGTGGTCGACAGTTCGATCGCGCGTTCAACGTCCGCGGCCTTCACCCCGTCACCCGCGACGACGTACTCGATATGCACCTCGGTGAAGACCTGTGGATGCTCCTCGCCCACCTTCGCCGTGAGGCGGACCTCGAGGTTCGTCATCGGGACACGTTTTTTCGACAGGATCGCTACGACGTCGCTCGCGGTGCAGCCGCCGAGCCCCATCAGGACGAGCTCCTTGGGACTCGATCCGGCGCTGCTCCCCCCGAACGTGGGGGAGCCGTCCATGATCACCCAGTGGTTCGAATCACTCTTCGCAGCGAGCGTGACTCCCTGCAATTGCCTGACAATCGCCTTCTTTTCAGTCATGATGCGTATTCTCCGGGGGGTTGTTGAATTCACCAGGAAACGGTCCTCCGGGGCTCCTAACGCCCCGAATTTATTGAATTTAGGAAATCCCGCACTCATATGATGCGCGGAACCGGAAAACGGTTCACCCCGCTCCAAAAAAAACTACTTCGTTTTGATTCAGAATCTGTTAAATTGTATGCGTATCTGACAATGCGACAATAACAACGAGGTTGGATGGAAGACGGCAAACCCCAAATCGATCAGACATTCTGGAACAGCGTCATACCGAAATACCACGCCCCGCGCGTTCGAAGCAGCCTCTGGCAGATCTGTAACTCTTTTCTCCCCTTTTTCGCCCTCTGGTACCTGATGGTCCTGAGCCTCGACGTGAGCTACCTGCTCACGGTGGCGCTCGCGGTGATCTCGTCCGGCTTCATGGCGCGGATTTTCATCATCCAGCACGACTGCGGACACGGCTCATTCTTCAGGTCACAGAAAGCCAACGACATCGTCGGAATGATCGGCAGCGTGCTCACACTGACGCCGTACCACTACTGGAGGAAGAGCCACGCGATCCACCACGCCGGGGCCGGCAAACTCGACAAGCGGGGGATCGGAGACATCTACACGATGACCGTGGACGAATTCCTCGGAAAGTCGCGGTGGGGCAAGCTCAAATACCGGCTCTACCGGAATCCGATCGTCCTGTTCGTCTTCGTGCCAACGTTCATGTTCGCGGTCCTGTACCGCTTCCCCATCTCGAGGATGAACGCGCTCCGCAAAGTCGAGGCGAGCGTCTATCTCACGAACCTCGCCATCGCAGCGGCGGCCACCGGGATGATCCTCCTCGTGGGATGGAAGACTTTCCTCGCCATCCAGATCCCGATCACGATCGCCACCTCATCGCTCGGCATGTGGCTTTTTTACGTGCAGCACCAGTTCGAAGACACCTACTGGCGCCCCAGCAACGAGTGGGAATTCAGCATGGCGGCCATCCAGGGCAGTTCGTTCTACCGCCTGCCGAAGGTCCTGCAGTGGTTCACGGGCAACATCGGTTTCCACCACGTTCACCACCTCAGCCCCAAGATCCCGAACTACCTCCTCGAAAAAGTCCACGCCGAAGTGCCGGTCGTCCAGCAGGCGTCGGTCCTGACCCTGCGCACGAGCCTGCGGAGTCTCCCGCTCACGCTCTGGGACGAGCACCAGAAGAAACTCATCAGCTTTTCCCAGCTGAAGCGCGCGCACCGGCGACAGACTGTCGCCGCATGAATGACGAAGGCGGCCCTCCGGGACCGCCTTCGTCGTTCAATCCCCGGCCGTGGGGGCCGCCGCCGTCGTCATTTCCCCGCCTCCGCTCGCTCGTAGTAAATCCGCCAGAGCAGGTTCCACGTCGCGCCCGCGTCGCGGGTCGCCTCCCAGTCCCAGGTGAACGAGTCGGCGGCGATGTCATAAAACCTCATCCGCTGGACGACCGAGTCGACCCCCGCGGAATTGCGCCGGGTCCTGAAGATCCTGGTGTCGCCCCCGATCTCCCCGATGAAATTGAAGTAACCGCCGGCGTTATCGGCCCAGGCCTGCCGCCACGTGCTGTCCGCCGTGCTGAAGACGGAGATGCTCGTCCCCCGGAACCCGGACGCGGTGTCCTCGAAGTGTTCCTGGAGCACCCTGCCGTCGAGGATCTTCTCGATGAGGTTGGCGCCGTCGACCCGGACGCTGTCTTTCGTGAACCAGTGGACGTTCCAGCGGCCGACCCAGAAGTCGAAGGCCCGCTCGGGAGGGAGCGCCTGCGCTCCGGCCATGGTCGAACCGGCGAGGATGATGAGGAGCGTGATGACGAGTTTCATGATGGTTTCCTTGTTGTGATGATCATCCGGCACAGTGCCGGTGACCGGGCGCCGCCCCCCCCACCGCCGCCGGGAGGATTCACTTCATCAACACCATCTTTTTCACCTGCGTGAACGTTTCCGAAGCGATGCCGGCCTCGGGGTCGGCGATCGTCTCAGCCACGATCCTGTACAGGTAAACGCCCGAAGGCAGCGAGCCGGCGTCGAATTCGACGGTCTCGCTGAATTCGATCTCTTCATTGTTCAAGAGCGTGGCGACCTCCTGCCCGAGAAGGTTGTACACTTTCAGCGTCACGACCGACGCCTCCGGGAGGTCGAACTCGATGGTGGTGGCCGGGTTGAACGGGTTCGGATAGTTCTGCGACAGGGCGAACTCCGCCGGAACCGCTTCGGCGGTCGGAATCCGGAAATTTTCCGGAGCCGCGTCCAGGTTCGTCTTCAGGAACGGCACCGACAACACCGGGGTGTAGGCCTTCCACGTCAGCACCGGGGACGCCCATCCATTGGCAGTATCGTCGGTCGCCGGGTGGTAGAACGCACCGTTGATCTTCGCGACGACCGTATCGAGGCCGGCGTACACGCTCAGCGGTACGAACTCGTAGTTGGTCATGACGGTATCGGCGTAATACGCGATCCGGCCGACGGTCCAACCGTCGTAGTCCGACGCCGTGTCGCAGTAGATCAGGTGGTGAAGCCCCTGTGGTGTGCTCACGCCGCAGGAGTACAGGTTCAGCTTCAACGCGAGCAGTTCGGCGAACAGCCTGTTGTTCTGCTTCTTGTTCGGGCCGAACGACTTCTGAGCCTTCAGGAACGGCTTGCCTTTCAGGTCCACGTCGAAACCGCGGGCCATACCGGTGTGGTGCGCGCTCTTGTTGTTGAGCGAGGCCCAGAATGCGCTCTGTTTGTTCGGCGCCACGTAGGCCTTCGTCTTCCCGCCCGCGTTGACCTGGCCGGGCAGCCCGACGAAGACCGAGTTCTTGAACGGACCCGTCTTCCCGATCAGCTGGTCGACCAGGTTGGCCGTGTTCGGCTTGTTCTTCACCGGATCGTACGGCTTGCCCGCCTTCGGCGCCTTGCCCGGCTTCTTCTCGGCGTCGGCCCCGAGCTGTTCCGCGGTGAATGTGCGGAACTTCTCCGACGAGTCGCTCGACTGGAAAAGACCGAAGCGGAGGTCCGCCGCCGTGTCGTTGCTCAGCAACGCGAGCGGGTATTCATCCGCCGCGGGCTGGGAGACCAGGTAGCCGCCCGGCACGGTGATGCGCACCGTATCCACGGTGATCAGGCCGTTGAACGAATAGCCCGATCCGTCGGAGACGGCGCTGCCGCCGTTGACGGCGAGATTCACCGTCACACCCGGCATCAGAGCGTCCGTTCCGTCCATCACGCCGTTGCCGTTGTAATCGCGATACACGAGCCCGCTGACGTCGGAGTTGTCGAAGTTGCCGAAGTCTTTGCCCGCGGTGACGATCAGGTTGCCGCTGATCCCGTTGACGGCGTAGGTACCCGCGCCGCCGGGGAGGGTCCTGGTCCAGCCGGACTGCAGGATTTCTCCGACCACGTGGGAACCGGTGAAGACGCTGTCGATCGAGTAGTTGCCGAGGCTGTCCGTCACGGCGGTCGCACTGCCGTAATAGACGCCGCCGACCACCGCGATCGTCCAGCCCGCGAGACCCGGCTCGCCGCCTTCCTTCACGCCGTTACCGTTCATGTCGTTGAACTTGTTACCGGTGATGACGAGGTACTTGAAGTCGAGGTAGTCCGAGGTGTCGATCATCCCGCCTTGCGTGAGGATCATGCCCTGCAGACCGCCCTTCGTCCTCCTCCATCCGGCGATCGAGTCGAGTTCCTGCACGACGTAGGTGCCGTAATCGAGGCTGTCAAACGACGCCGCGATCACACCGTTGCCGAGCGTGAACACGCTGTCCGCCGAGTACCCGACTCCGTCCTTCGTCAGCTTGAAGCTCGAGCTGAACCCGGACGGAACCGCGATGATGTCGCCGGCTTCCCGCGTCCCGTTGCCGTTCTGGTCGACGGTCAGCTGGACACGGATTTTGCCGTACACGAAGTTGCCGAAGTCCTTGTTGACCGCCGTCGGCGTGCCGCCGGTGATGCTGGCGGTATGGAACCCGCCGACCGGACCGCTCTGCCGCGCGACGCTGGGCTGCGCAATTTCGGTGACATAGTACGTGCCGGCGTAGGCCGGGACCGTCATGGAATAGAGGCCCGCGACGTCAGTGACGTCGGAAGCGACGAACGCACCGTGGGTAGAATCGCGATGCACTTCGATCGTCCAGCCGGCGAGTCCGGGCTCGCCGTCGTTGGCGCCGTTGTCGTTCAGGTCAGAGTACTTCTTGCCGGAGATCGAGCCGGCGAAGGTCCCGAAATTCTGGAAGTGAGTGCTGCCATCAGCCGGATGGTTGACCGTGACCTTGTTGGACACGCCGAACGGAACCGTAAACGCAGTGCCGGTCACGTTGAGCGTCAGCACGTATCCGGCCGGAAGCGTGACCTGGTTCCAGCTGTAGTCGCCCGTGCCGCTGGTCGTGACGGAGTCGACGACATAGCCGAACAGCGAGACGTAGATCTTGGTCGAGGTGATGTCCGCCTCGCCGTCGTCGACGCCGTTGCCGTTGAGATCGTTCCACGCATGGCCGCTGATGGCTCCTCCGGGGAACAGGGGCGGGTTGGCGAACAGCCTGAAATTATCAAACGCCCAGCCTCCGAAGGAACCAATCGCGTCCGAAAAAGCAACGTAGCGGAAACGGACGGCGGTCGCGCCGACGAGGGCCGGGTGACTGCTCTCGGTGACCTTCAACTCGGAGTAGACGTAACCGTTCGGGCCGTTCGGAACGCCATTGCCGGGGGCGCCGGTCGTGCCGTCGTCGTTGCTCGTCCACGAGGCCGCAGGGTAGGCGAGGCCATAGTTCGCGAGCGTCAGTGTGTCGAAGGTCGGGAAGTTCATCGCCGCATGCTCGTACAGGTTTTCGTTATACCAGTTGATGCCGTTCGGATCGTTGAGCACACCGAGGTCGATCCAGTTGACGCCGTCGACGGTGTACTGGACCCAGCTGCGGTCCCACAGGGGTTCGGTCTCGATGCTGTGCTGGAGGGCGATGTAGAGGTCTGTCCCGCCGAATCCGGAGATGTCGAGCCAGGGACTGGTGAGGAAGTTCAACCCGGGATATGTGGTTGCATAGCCCTGTGACGTTGCGTATGCGCCCTCGGTGTAGGTGGAGACATCGTTCGGCCGTTCGGTGACCCAACTGAAACCGGCGCCGCCGTTGACGCCGCCGAGCTTCGAGAAGCTGCTCTTTCGGACCCAGTCCACCGTGCCGGTCCAACCCTCGGCCGAGCCGTCAAACGTATAGGTTTTGGGGGAGATGATCGGATCGCCGTAATTGGTGGCGACGGTCCTGCTGAGCGTGTCGTTCGCGGGATCGGTATCACCCCCGAGGAGGGTCGTCGCGGTGAGGGTTTGAACGCCGGAGGCCGCCGGCGTCCAGGACGCGAACGATACGGCCTTCGATTCGCCGGCGGTGAGGCTCACCGGCCTGGTGTCGAGGTAGCCGTCGGGGATGATGGCCAGCGTGACGCTGAACGACGCCGGGGCCTGCGAGTTGTTCTTCACCGTCACCTTCGGGACCACCGCGACGCCGGTCGGAATGATGCCGGTGCCCGGCGGCGAGATCGAGGCCGGGAGGGCGTCGATGCCGACGAACGTGCCGAGGGGACTGAACTCGTCGGCGCCCGCGTCACGTTTGCCGGCGACGGTCGTGTCGATCGGCGCGCCGTCGACGTCGGGACCGACATTGACGAGCGCCTTGCCGACTTCCTTCGCCGTCGAGGAACCGCCGGTGATGTGGAGATCGGCGCTGAACGTTCCAACCGGACCGTAGAGGCCGTTCGGATTGACGCCCGCGGCGATCGCCGCGGCGACGGTCGGCTGACCGGACACCGGGTACCCCGACGAATAGATCGCGTTGTAATCGATCGTACCGCCCGCCGTCACACCCCTGCGGGCTGATGCGGCGGTGACACCCGTGAGCTCGTTCGAGAGGGCGTTATTGTACGCGGTCGTCACCCCGTTGATGCAGGTGGCGTTGAGCCACGCCGAGGTCGTCGCACCGGTGATACGGACCGTATTGTGGTTGTAATGGCCCGTGCCGCCACGGATGACCGACAGCGACTGGCCCGCATGGTCCAGGAAGATGTTCTGGAACCGGTTGTGGTGGAACTGCACCTCGTGGGGCGCGGCGTAGCCGTTGTTCGCCCCGAACGTCCTCGTGCCGTAGCTGATCGTCCCCGGGCTGACGTCGCCGGAGAGGCCGTCAACCACGTTGTACGCGTAGGTGCCGCCGTCGATCGCGAGGTGGTGCCACGCGGTCATCTGGCCGAGGTTGTAATAGATGTTGCCGACGCCGAACGCGACATCTTCCACGAACTCGGTCCCGAGGTTGTTCCAGTACCAGTCGAGCCAGTAAAGGTCCTTGAACTGGTTGTTCGTCCAGGTCACCCGGGCACCGTACTCGAGCCACGAGCCGATGATCAGGCGGCCGCCGAACGCGCCGCCGAACCGGCAGTTGTTGACGACCATCTCTTCGACCGTCACCGCCGGCGTTTCGGGGAACATCTTGATGCCGATCGTGCCGTTGATGAACGCGCAGTTCTCGAACTCGAGGTTCGTGCTCGGTCCGCCGTCCGCGGTCGCCGCGAACACGAACACGCAGGAGCGACCTTCGGTCTGGAGTTCCCACACCGGGTTGTTCGCCACGCCCTTGACGGTCGCGTTCAGCACACCGATTTCGTCAGCGGCGCCGGTGATGTAGATCGTCGAACCCATCGGGTCGGAGAGCGGGAACGGCGCGTAGGACGCCATCCCGATGGTCAGGCTCGTGCTGTCGTCGTCAACGCCGTCGATTGTGACGTTCCTGGCGCCGTTGAACACGAAACCCTTGCCGTTGGTCGCGGTGCTTGTGAAATCATACGTGACGTCGTTGCCGAGCGACACGGTGATCGTGAGGTTGTACGTGCCGGCGTTCGGGTACGTGCCGCCGATGTTCACCGTCCCCGACGCATAGCTCGTCGAGGTCAGTTCAAAGGTGGCGTCAGCGTCGAGGCCGACGAAGTTCAGGACGGCCACGGCCGACACGAGGTCCGGGAAGTCTCCCGGGATCGTGTACAGTCCTGACAGGCCCGCCGCAGACACCGTCGGATACTTCGACAGCGCCGCCGCGTTGATCTGTTCAGGCTGCGGGCTGGCCAGGGCCGCATCGACGCGAACCGGCGCGGAAGACTTCTCCACGCGGTCCGGCGGGATGTCCGAGTCCCTCAGGTCAAAAACACGGACCCGCCCGTTACCCTGGACGATGCCGGCGTTGTTCTTGCCGCTGTCACCCGCGAGGGCTGTGACTGCCGAAATGCAGGCCAGCGTGCTGAGTATGGCGATGAGTTTCACGTAACGCATGGTTCCTCCTGTCGTGTCGCAGCGAAGAGCGGAAAGTCAAGGGGATGGAACGTCGATACATCCGGCTCCGGAACCGGCCGGAACACGCGGCAGAGGTGATGTCCCGAAGGTAGGCAATCGGGCCTGGAAATTCAAATCGGCCGTGTCAGTCGGCCGCCGTAGTTACCCCTCCCCTACCCCCCCTCCGGGCCGCCGGGAGGGCCGTGCCCGGGGACCGGAGCACGAGCGTGCCGGAGGCGGAGAGCTTCACCCAGTATCCCCTGGCTGGCGCGAGCGCCGGCGCGACATAATAGGAGCCGTCGTACCCGAAGAACCTGGACGCAAGGATCCCGGGGGGGTCCGCTGTGATCGAATCCACGTCCACGACCCCCGTCAGGCCGCCGATCAGGTTCCAGCCGGCGAGGACGCCAAGCGTATCCTCAGACCGGGGGGCCCCTGAGATGGCGACGAGCTGCGCCGCGCCGAATTTCACCCAGTACCCGGTCCCGGGCACGAGGCTGTCCCACACCGAATATTTAGAGTCCGGGTCATATCCGTACGCGGCCGAGATCGCGCCGGGAAAGACCGAATCCTTCCGCCCGTCGGCGACCCCGACGGGGAGCGAGACGAGGTTCCATCCCCCGGCGAACACATACCATCCCTCGCCAACGCTGTCGGTGGAGAACGACCACGCCGGGGAGAAGGGACTCCAACCGACGGAATTCCCCGCGCGAACCCGCCAGTACCAGGTCGCCATCCCCGGGCCCGCCACGAACGTGAAACCCGTGTCGGTGAGCGTGGTGTCGTCGAGCGCGAGCACCGTGAAGCCCGGGTCCTGCCCCACCTGGAGGTGATAGCGCGTCGCGGACGGACTGGAGTACCACCGGAGCTCCGGGTTCGGGGGAAGGTTCATCGAACCGTCTCCGGGAGACTGGAGCGTGGGGACCGGCGGGTGGAGCGGGACGAGTTTGAAAATCTTCCCGTCGCCGGCGGAACACACATACACTTCGTTGGCGGAATCGACGCCGAACGAGGTGATATTGCGCGTGGTATCGAGCACGGGGACGTTTACCCAACCTCCCGCTCCGCTGCTGTCGAGGGCCCAGATCCTCCCGGTGCAATAGTCGCCGTAGAGGTATTTTCCGTAGAGCGACGGGATCGCGGCGCCGCGATAGACGTATCCGCCCGTGATCGAGCAGCCGCCCGATCCGTCATGAGCGTATTCCCAGACAGGATCGGTGAGTCCGGGAATCGTGTCGCATCCATCGGGCGGGTCGTAGCAGTGCGTCCCCTCCTTCAACCTCCATCCGTAATTCCCGCCGTTGACCAGAATGTCGACCTCCTCCCAGTCGCCCTGCCCGACGTCGCCGACCCAGGGCGTGCCGGTGGCGGCGTCGAAGCTGAAACGCCACGGATTGCGGAAACCCCAGGCGAAGATCTCCTCGCGGTAACCGTTGACGTTGCCCGCGAACGGGTTGCCGGGGGGAATCGAATAGTTGAACGTGTCCGCGGGGACGTCGACGTCGATGCGCAGTATTTTCCCGAGGAGCGCCGACCTGTTCTGGCCGTTGTTCTGGGGATCGCCGCCGGACCCGCCGTCACCCGTGGCGACGTAGAGATACCCGTCGGGACCGAATGCGAGCTGGCCGCCGTTGTGATTGTTGTAGGGCTGATCGAATTGGAGGAGGATCACTTCGCTCCACCGGTCCGCTGAATCGGGATTGGCCGGGCTCACCGTGAAACGGGAGACGACCGTCCGGAGCGGGGATGCCGCCGTATAGTTCACGAAAAAATAACCATTGGATTCGTAGGCAGGATGGAACGCGAGCCCGAGCAGGCCGAGTTCACCCCCCGACACGACCTGTGAATCAATGTCGAGGAACGTTTTCGAGGACGTCGCGGCGGGCGAGTTGTCCACCACCTCGATGTACCCCGCCTGGCGGACGACGAAGAGCCGGTTCGTGCCGTCGCCGGCGTGCTGGAGGTCGACCGGGCCGGGGAACGTGAGGTTGGGGAACGCGTCCTTCAGGATCACCGGCTGGGCCGGGAGGACGGATGGGACCGCGAGGCTGAGCACAATGGCGAGCGCGAGCCCGCCCGGAGAATGCCTCCTGCAGCAGAGAGCGAAACGACAGGAAATCCGGTTTTCCATTCTACGTCACCCCCGAAATTGAACGAACGATCACCTCACCCTGATACGGTTCAATGTAGAGGATCGCGCCCCCAATTTCAAGCATAGGGGCGACGGCGCGGGCGCTCAGAACTCGAGAAGGTTGTAGATGAACAGGAACTGGAGGGCGACGGTCTGGTCCTGGAGTTTCGAGATGTAGGAATATTTCAATTCCGCGCCGAGCGAGATGTCCCTGCCCACCGGCCGGGCGTACGACACGCCCACCTGCATCCCGATGCTGATCAGCGAACTCTCCAGCGCGCTCCCGAACATATCCCCGTGGTTGGTCAGGAGATAGACCCCCGTTCCCCCCCGGATCTTCAGGTCATCGGTGATTTTCATCGCCAGCGCGATATGGATGGGGACCGACGTCATCGACGCCGAGAGGTCGGTGCTGCCGAATTCGGTGGGAATGTTTTTCACGTCGATCGAGTAGAGGTACTGGTACCCGGTCTCCAGCCCGATGCTCAACAGGTGTTCGGGGTTCCACATCGCGCGGACCATCCCGCCGAAGCCGTTGGTGTTCAGGTCGGCGAAATCCATGTCGGTGTTGTACCGCGAGTATCCCACCCCGATTTCCGTCGTCAGGATGTACGGTCCTTCGGAATCCTGGGCCCGCAGTTCGGACGCAGGTCCGATGAACACAATGGCGAACAGAGCGAAAAGTATTTTCATTGTCGGTGACATGGTTATCGGGTGTAGTAGTAGTACGACACGATCGTCGGGTAATTCGTCAGGATCGCGTCGAACTGGCCCGTGGCGACGAACTCCTCGATGTAATTCGCCTCGTCGAGCGTCCAGACGAAGGCTTTCCGGCCCTCCGCATGCATCTCGGCGACCTGGGCCGTCTGCGTCCCCTCGGTCCACCGCGGCGCCCAGACCCGGGCGTTCACCTGCCGGGCCAGGTCGGTGGCCAGCTCGCAGAGGGAGGGAATGGTGTCGTGACCGGCGATCGCGATGAAACCGTCGTAGACGTCCTGGGTGGGCAAACCGATGTAAATCTCGAGGTCCCTGCCCATCACGGCGGCGCGATCGAGGATCTCGCGCTGGAGCGCGATCGAGGCGGGTATGACGTCGATGTCCTTCGTGTCAAGCCACACCTTTTTCAGGGTCGTGTGTTCGAGAACGAATTCGAGGGCCTCCCGGGCGCTCGGTATTTTTTCGCCGTTCCTCAGGGTGATCAGCGTCCTGAGCTGCGGCCAGGTGAAATCCTCGATGTTCCCCCAGATGAGGCTCTTCTGCGTGAGGCGGAGGTTGACGTCGTTGTCGTGATAGAGGAATGGTACTCCATCCTTCGAGAGCCGCAGGTCGATCTCGATCCCGGTGGAGCCGAAACGCTCGGCGATGTTGATCATTTCGATGCTGTTTTCGGAGGCACCAAGGTATTCCGAGTTCCGTCCTCCGCCGCGGTGCGCCATGATGTCGAATCCGCCCGGCTGCACGGCGGAGCTGAACGGCCGCGTGTATTCGAGCGTGATTTTCTTGTCCGCCGCATCGTTGCCGTTTCCGTATGAACCGGTGAACGTTACGGTCGTCGTCCCGGTGTCACCCGCCATGATGGCGCTCCCCCCCTCGTCCGAGGAGATGTAGAAATTCACCGGACCGGTTTCGGTGTTCGTCGAGTACCGCCAGTACCCCAGGAAGAACAACACGGAATCCAGGGATCCCCCGTCCATCACCATATAGCCGCCGTTCTTCGCCGAGAACACCGACAACCGGTCCCGGGTCCATTTCACGACCACCTGTGACCCGAGCAACTCCGAGCCTTCGGTGACCGAATAGACGCCCTCCATGACCGCCTTCGAGACCGCGGTGAGGGGGGTCGTCTCCCCGATGAAATTGTTGGGATCGACGACGGGGTTGACGATGTCTACGTCGTTGTTGCAGGCGTAGAACAGCAGGAGAAACGGGAGGATCGGGAGTACTCGCTTCATAAGACAAACTTGAATGTGAATTCCGGTATGTAAAATGTCCTGTCGAACGTCGAGAACGCCGCCCACATCGGATAATAGAACTTCAGGAAGGTCGCCCTCGCCCCCACGACGACATAGTTATGTTTCCAGAGCGGCTGTTCCATATAGAGGCCGAATGTCCACCCGTTGAAGAATTCAGCGTTGTCGGAGACCTCATTCTCGCCGTTCTTGGAAGTCTCGGCGAGGTTCAATACGGCCTCCGCTTTCGCCGAGAGCGAGAAGTTGTTGAAGGCGTACCCGACGCTCACGTTGGGATACAGGATCCACCCGCTGTAGCTGGTATTGAATCCGAATTGTTCGAGTTGACCGAACCAGAATGCGAGGTCGGTCCCGGCGGAGAGTCCCAACCGTCCCGTGTTATGCGTCCACGAAGGCCCCAGCGAAAAATGGTAGGTGATGAGGTTGGTCGCCAGGCCCGCCTCGAGGTTGAAGTGTTCGGGCAGGCCGTATTTGAGGTTATAACCGAACAGCGGCGCCCTGAAGACGTCGTCCGTTTCGACCACGTCCTCCGGCAGTTTCGCCGTCGACAATCCGAGCGTCTGCATGACATTCTTCGGCCCCGTGGCGTGAGGGTAGAAGTAGCTGTTCGTCATCACATCCTCCACCTGGGCATTCATCGCGGGCTTGAAAGGGCCAACCAGCAGGAGGAGGAGCAGGCCGGGTCGCAGCAGTTTATTCATACGGTTCTTTCATCGATAGGAGGCGTCTGACAGGTCGATTCGAATGTACGAAAAATTTTCCAATGCCGGGGCCACGGCCGTCTGCCGGAGCATCAATTGAGTTTGAACGAGGACCCGACGCGCCGGCGGCCCCGGATGGTGTCCCCCCCCTGGCATTCATTCCGATCAACGGATCAGCGCCATTTTCATCGTCTGCGTGAACGAACCCGCCGTCAACCTCAAGAAATACACCCCACCGGTCAACCCCGAGGCGTCCCAACTGACCGCGTGCACGCCCGGCTGTTTCATTTCATCCGTCAGCGTCGCCACCTCCCGCCCGAGCATATCATGGATCCTGAGCCGGACATGGGACGCCTCGGGCAGCTCATACCGGATCAGCGTGCCCGGGTTGAAGGGATTGGGGTAATTCTGGTGCAACCGATAACTCGCCGGAAGGAGGTCTTCGTCGCCGACCGGGACGAAGACAACGTTAAACCAGTTGGCATCACTGAACTCTCCCCATCCCCTCTGGTTCCCCGCCCTGACCCTCCAGTAATACGACCGGTCGTCGACGACCTGGTCGTACCGGTACGTCGTTCCGGAGATCGTCGAGTCGATGAACGGCACAAGGAACCCGGACGTCGTGTCGATCTCCAGCCAGTAACGCGTTACCTCCGGGAGTGCGGGAGTCCATCCGAATTCCACGGTGTCAGCGTCGATGACCGCGGCCGGCGGCGGCGTGACGAGGTCCGGGACCGAGGGGAGAACGAGATGACGAAAACTCCCGTAGAACAGCGTGTCGGGTCCGTAGGGCTGGGCGGCGCGCGGTCCCGACACCGCGAGCATCTGCTTGCAGTACTCCGTGAAGTCCCCCGCCCGCGTGTCGGTCTGCACGATGGTGCCGCCGGTATAATTGATCAGTTCATCCGGGGACTCGATCGGTTCGGTCCAGTGAACGGCGTCCGTGCTGAACGCGATGCGGACGTTCTGGTTCCTGATCCAGGCGTACATCGTGAACAACCCCGCGGAATTGCAATGCAGCCGGAAGTAGGAGAGGGTGTCCCCCGGGGCCAGGGAGAAGGACGCAGTCTCCGGTGGTTGGAAATCCTTCATCACCCGCAGTGCCGGCATCCCCGACGAATCGTTCTGCAGATAGGCGATAAACGTGTGCCCGCCGGGATCGACCACGGCGTCGAACCTGTTCCACGCGACCGCGACCGTGTCGGTGATGGTGACCGGCGCCGACCAGGTGAGGCCGTCGTACCGGACGTAGAAGAGCCGCGTCAGTGTGGGGGGAAACATCCGGCACATGACCACGGTGACATCGCCCTGCTGGTCCGGCACGATCGTATACGTGTCGTAGATCGCCCGGTCGATGCCCGCGTCGGTGAACTCGACGATCGTCGTCACCGTTCCCCAGGTATCGGTCGATGAATTCCTGACCCATTCCCACGCGACGCCGCCGTAACTGTACCATCCGTACCGGTTCGCGACGAGGTGGACATTGTTGCCCGCGTCCACGAACAGTCCGGCCACCTTCGGCCCGGCGTTGAGCGCCTCGTGCACGGCGACGAGTTCCGTCTCCCAGCTTCCGCCCAGGTTGTTGACGCAGTACGCGTCGAACAAAAAGTACTGTCCGCCCGACGTGATGCCGCTGGGATTGGCGTAGTTGAACAGGTCGTGCACGGTAATGGCGATGAACACTTTTCCGTTCGTATCGGCGGTGAGGGCGCAAAGATAGATGTCCCCTTCGTGCCCGGTGACGACCTGTTCCTTGCTCCAGTGTTCGCCGTCGTCGGTGGACCTGAAGTAATACAGCTTGTAATTGTCGATGTAGGCCAGGTGTTCGACCCCCAGTCTGTCCCTGAAATACGAATTGATGGTCGTGTGTCCGAACCCGGTCGCCAATCCGGTGCGGAAGGATTCACCGACATCGACCTGTGAACCCCGGAATATCACGCTGTCGGGGAGGGTCCCCTGCGCTTTGATCGACGGTTGGTGGGCACCGATGACGAGAGCCAGTAAAACAATCAGAGCGAGCGAATGTCTCATGTCCTGTCTCCTTATTCTCAAGAGCTTCAAAGCAATCGACGCGCCCGGCCGTGGGAAAAACTCCCGTAGCGCGGGCCGGAACGTCAACGTGAAGAACGAACAGGAGTGATGCGGGGAAGTGATGGGGGGAGAAAATGATCAGGACTGCTGCTCCCGCGGTATGGTATGAAGTTCACGATTGAAAATCAAATAGAATAGCGGGGAACATTCCCGGACGGCGGGGAGTATAACTTTTATAAGACCACATAGTGCGCCTTCGTTTCACGCCTTCAAACAGTGCGTTTTCCAACCTGATCCACCGACACGATTTCCCCCTGGATGCAATCAGGGTCTGTTTTTGACCATCCGGAGCCGAAATGGGGAGTTTCGGCCCATCGGCACGACCGATGTGAATTGTCGTGGACGGATGGCGGGGATCGTGTCGACCTATGACCACAGAGAAACTCAATAATGGAGGGTTTACTATGAAAAAGATCCTGATACTCAGCCTGCTCAGCCTGCTTCTCCTGTCGGGGTTTTCACTGCTCGGCGCGCAGGAACTCGTGCGATATGTCTGGATGCCGTCGTGGGACATCAACATTCCGGGGACATCGAGCAATTTCGGCGACATGCCGTTGAGCGCGATGCGATGGAATGTCGGGACCCACTACTCGACGTTTGCCGTCGGGATGAATTCCGCCGGGACGACCATCTCCTGGGGGAACCTGCTCGCCGACCGGCGAACGCAGGTGAACGCCGCGGCGCACGCTGCCGGGAAACCGATCTACCTCTGCCTCGGCGGTTGGGGTTCGGACGCGTGGATGACGTCGGCCTTCAATTCCACGAACAGGGCGACGACGATCGCAACGCTCATCGCGACGCTCGACGCCTATAAATATGACGGCTTTGACTTCGATTGGGAGCCGTTCAGCAAATCCGACACGGCCATCTTTTATCCGTTCGTCAGGCAGCTCTATGCCGCACTCGCGGCCAAACACGCCTACTTCGACGCGTCGAAGAAACCGGAGATCATCCTGACGATGTCGCCGGGCGGAAGCCAATGGGGCGCGGCCCTGAAACCGATGGAGCCGTACCTGAAGTTTGTCGTCCTGATGGCTTACGACAAAATGGGCACGTGGACGGTCGTTTCGTATTACGATTGCGCCGTGACCGCCAGGGACGCGACGGGTGTCGTGCGACAGACGGTCGGAGGACAGGAACCCGCGACGATGGAGCGGCAGGCGGCACAGACGGCGGGATTCGACCCGAAGAAACTCATCATCGGATTCGACGTGATGGGCGCTTCGATGTCGGGAGTCACCGCACCGCTGCAGACAATTCCGTCGGGCTCGTCCATCAACGCGGACGTCAAGTTTGACGCCTTTTACAAGGACGTCCTGACGGCTTCACCTGTCCCCGTCGTTCGCTACGATACGCTCGCCGGGGCGTACTGGTTCACCAAGAACGGAAATTTCTATTCGTTTTTCGGTGCGCCGGGATACGACCGCGCGATCGGGAAGGCGTTCTCGTTCTTCAAGTCGAAGGGATATGGCGGCGTGGCGGTGTGGGATTGGACGGAAGCCTATCTCGGAACGTCCAGATTCCCGGCCGCGTCATACCCCGGCCTCGACCGGGATTGGGTCGGGACCCAGATGATAAAATATGCCGGTGGGACAACCCCTCCGCCGCCGACGGATACTGACGGCGATGGAGTTCCCGACGCGTCCGACAACTGCCCGACGGTCGCGGGACCGGCGAGCAATAACGGATGCCCCATCGTTACGCCCCCGCCCGGGGACGTGACCGCGCCGGTGGTTTCCCTGACGGCGCCGGCGACGGGCAGCACCGTTTCAGGGACGATCCAGGTCAACGTCAACGCCACCGACGCGTCGGGGATCAGCACCGTGAAATTCAAAGTCGACGGTGTCTTCACCGGCGCGGCCGATGCCTCGTCTCCCTACTCGTTCAGCTGGATTTCGACGGGCGTGACGAACGGAGCCCACACCCTGGCGGCGGAAGCCACCGACGGCGCGGGACTCAAGGCGACGGGCGGTGTATCGATCACCGTGAATAATCCCGTCGTGCCGCCCCCGCCCGGGGACGTGACCGTGCCGGTGGTTTCCCTGACGGCGCCGGCGACGGGCAGCACCGTTTCAGGGACGATCCAGGTCAACGTCAACGCCACCGACGCGTCGGGGATCAGCACCGTGAAATTCAAAGTCGACGGTGTCTTCACAGGCGCGGCCGATTCCTCGTCTCCCTACTCGTTCAGCTGGAATTCGGCGAGCGTGACGAACGGAGCCCACACCCTGGCGGCGGAAGCCACCGACGGCGCGGGACTCAAGGCGGCGGGCGGTGTATCGATCACCGTGAATAATTCCGTCGTGCCGCCGCCGCCGGCCGGTGGAACGGTGAACATCTACGACGAACAGCTCGTGTCGCCGTGGATGAACGTGTCGTGGGGTGCGGTCAATACGTTCAATTCCACCGACCGGGTGCTGGAGGGCACCTACTGCGATCAAGTCCGTACAGAACGCATGGGGCTCGATCAGCGTCCACAACGGCAGCTGGACCACCCCGGTCAACCTCAACACATCGGGATACGACTCGCTCAGGTTCGCGGTCTATCCGGAGGGGACCGGTCTGTCGCTGGCCGTCTGGTTCGGAAACGACATCGGCGGGACGTTCCCCAAGGTGACGATGTCCAATCTACCCTCATACAAGTGGACGGTGATATCGATTCCCGTGGCCGCGCTGAATGCCGGCGGACAGGTTGTCCACCAGCTGAACATCCAGAACTTTACAAACGGGCGACGGACGTACCACGTGGACGAGGTGGAACTCACGTCAAGCCGGCCGGGATGGCATCATCGACGACGCTCTCCGGGGATCGAGACGGAATCGGTGGTCCCGGAACGCTTTTCGCTGGCCCAGAATTACCCGAACCCGTTCAATCCGACGACCACCATCAGGTTCGGATTGCCGGAGGCCAGCCAGGTGACCGTCCGCGTGTATGACGTCTCCGGACGGGAGGTGAAAACGGTGTTCGAAGGGGAACTCGGCGCCGGATTCGGCTCGGTCCAGTGGGACGGACGCAATGACGCGGGCGCGACGCTCGCCACCGGCGTGTATTTCTACCGGATCGAGGCCGTCGCAATACAGGGCGCCGGAGAAACGTTCGTCGAGACGAGGAGGATGCTCCTCATGAAGTAGGCACCGCTCCGGTAGTTCGTGTGTGAAACGTGTATGGGTTCGGAATCCACGTCGCGATCAAGCTCCTCCCCTTGGTCCGGCAACCGGGCCCATACGCTTTTTATTGGTGGTTGTCGGCGATGGGGTATCGGGCAGCGTTAATCATGTGTGTGGCGACCTGCCGGGCCTCCCGGCGGACCCGACGAACCGGTTATCTCGCTCCCTTCATCCGCTTTACGGCCTCTTCCCTCTCCGCCCTGGACTCCATGATCAGTTTGTAGGCGATGGAGTACTTATAGATGTTGCTGACGTAGGTCACCGTCTCGGCACCGGTCTTCTCGGCGACCACATACTCCACGTTCCGGAACCAGACGTTGGGATCCAGCCCGCGCCTGGCGGCTTCATCGCGCAACCGGGAGATGCGGCCCGGGCCGGCATTGTAGGAAGCGAACGCGAACAGGGCCCTGTCGAGCGGCGTCATGGGTTCGTCGCCATAATAGTTGTCGATCATCCACCGCATGTACTTGATCCCGGCGTTGATGTTCGGTTCGACCCTGGTGATATCGCCGACGTCGAGCTCCTTCCCCGTAGCGGGCATGACCTGCATGACGCCGATGGCGCCGACAGGGCTCCGGACGTCCTGATCGAGCCGGGATTCCTGGTATCCCTGCGCCGCCATCAGCAGCCAGTCCATGCCGTACTTGTCGGAATACTTCTGGAAGTATTTGGTCATCGCGAGGAACTTCCGGCGCTCCTTCTCGGACGCGGCGTTCTTCACGTACCTGGCGTTCTTCAGGTACCTGGCCAGGACCTGGTTTCCCACCGATGTTCCCTGGGCGTGACGGGCGACGAACTTGTCGACGGCGGCCTTGAGTTGCGGGCTGCCCTTGCGGATGGCCCAGGCGATGTTCCCGCCGGTGCGCAACGTGATCCCCTCATACACCGTGATCTTCGGGAAGACCTGCTTCCAGAAGCTCGCGACGACGTCGATGGAGAAGGTGAACGGGATCAGGCCCGCGTTGACCATCTCGATCAGGTCTTCGTCTTCCAGGGTTTCGGGGGCCTCCTTGATGATTACGGCGGGCTTCTTCCCGGCGGCGAGGCGCTTGTTCAGGGCCGTGAGGTCGTCATAATAGACCGAGGACCTGCGAACGAAGACCTGCTTTCCCGAGAGGTCGTCCACGCTGGAAATCGCGGAGGCACCGGGACCCGACACCGCCACTACGTTGACGCCGGAAACCAGCGGGGAGGAAAAGTCCACCAGCTTCCGGCGCTCTTCGGTCACACCGATGCTCGAAATCGCGATATCGCCCTTGCCGGCCGCCAGCGCCGGCAGTAATTCGTCGCGACGGACCGGAATGAATACCGCGTGCAGCTTGAGATACTTTTCCGTTCCATTTTTCGGTTTCGTCCCTTTCTTGTTCAGGTCCTCCACGAAGAGGTGGCCGCCCTCGTAGCTCACGCCGCGCTGGACGCCCTTATCCACATAGAAGAAGGTCTTGCTGTAGACCGTCAGTATGCGGATGACCCGTCGCTCGATCATGCCCTCGAGGTCGCCGGTCCAGGGCTTCATGACCTCTTCGGGTGTGATGGTGATTTCCTCTTGCCCAGGCAGCTGGACGGGCGGGGTCGTTTGTGCGACGGCATGGCTGGGGCCGGCGAGGAGGATGGATGCGATGACCGCAACGGCAATGATGGCCGTCTGCGTGAGGGCCGCGTGACAGACGCGTCGGGTCCGGCAGAGTGATTTGGCAGGCGGCAATTGACCTGCCCCCTGGATTATTTTCAGTCTGAGCGTAAACGTACCGATTCCGGACCTCGATGAACTTATTAATTCAGACACCATCAATCGGAAGATTGCTGACGATCTTTGTTCAATGCTCATCACGATCAGGGTGAATTGAAATATCGGACCATCAGGTATACCCCGATGATGATCAGAGTGATGCCCGATCCCATCTGTTTGATTACCCTCACGCGTACGAGTGAGACGAAACGGCTCTCAGGAGGGATGCGCGGCCAGCGCATTACTTTACGATACGATTGGGTGAGCAGGAAGAGACCAAATGCGATTGCAATAGAACCGAATAGCAGTCCCCACAATCCGGCCATCATCCGAGGTTATCCTCCCGGCATTTGAGTGTTGACGTAAGACCCAACCGCTGAATTGATTCCATCCGGTGTGCCCTGACTTCGGTTAGACTTTATTGTGTCTCGAACATCGATCGCAGAACAACGGAATCATCACGCGAACGGGGCCGATCGTCGAGGTTGTTTGTGTGGGCCTCCCACCATCGAATTTACGATTTTTCCCCTGACTGTCTGTGACGGTTCAGCCTGGGCTGGACAGAGTATAGGTGAAATTAAGGGATAGGATCGGGATATTCAAGGTATCTCAAGAGAAAGGATGAGATATCCTGAACAGCAAGCCAGGACCGGAGGGAGTCGTTCGGGAAATCAAACGGGGCACGCCCAGGAAGTACAGCGCGGGGGGGAGCAGAACCATACTAATCCTCGAGACAGCGGACGCTGAAGCCAAAGAGCTTGAGGTTGTCGTTGATGTAGATATCGCTGAGGTTTTCGGCCAGGTACATACTGCTCGCGATCGCCGCAACGCCCTCGGTGGTACCCCAGAAATAGGAGCCCAGGCCCAGGCCGGCGAAGAGGCCGGTGTGGTGACGGAAGCCCGCAAGCAATGCGGAGAATCCGCTCGTATTCGTTCCCAGACCATCACCGCTTCCCACGCCGCCCTTCTTCAATGCATTTCCATCATCGCCGACTGTCGATGAGAGGGTCTGGTATTCCGACTTGGTCGGAATATGCCATCCCGGCGGGCAGATACCCTGCGCACCTTCTGCAGTTGTGTACTGCATTGCCTCGTCCCATTGATAGAACCCGCCATACACTCCGCAGTTCACCGGATCGTCACCGTAACAATATTTTTCCAGTACGGCGTTATTGGTCTGCTCGGCGACCCCCAGGACCATCGCCCCCACATTCAGGTTTTCCTCCAGCCAGCACTGGCTCCCTATTTCCACCGTGCCGTAGCTGAAGCCCCCGTATTCCACCCTCTTGATACCGCATTCATCGGAGGATGAAATCTCGAAAAGAATGATCCCATCTGCGCTCACCTTGACCCAATATCCCCTCCCCATTTCGAGTGTGTCGGACGATTCATACCCTGCCCCGGGGTTGTATCCATACATCGCCGTGGTGATAATCCCGGGAGGAACAGTGACGAGCTCCGTTGGAACGATCCCGGACCCCAGCGATCCGATGATGTTCCAACCCGTATGTACGAGAACAGTGTCCTGGGCAGAGACCGGGCAGATAACAACACTCAGGAAAAAAAATATGACTACGGTATGCTTCATGTCGTAACCCTCCATGGAGAATAGTGACGGACGAGCGGACGATATGGAATGAACGAGTGAGTCAGGATGATGGGGAGAGCGAGGAACGAGGGGGAAGGACGAGCCTCCCGGGAGGATGATACGAAATGATATAAAATCAGGACGGCAATGTCAATCTCCTGCCAGGATTTAAAAAACGCGCGACGAGACGGGGGAATGGCCCAAGACCTGCATCAACGCGAGATGTGATCCCCGCCCTTGCATCGAGAGGCAAATCTTCTTAAATTATCGCGCCAGATCGTCTCATTGCCTGAAATCACCCCCGCGGGAGTAATTCAGTGGTAGAATGTCAGCTTCCCAAGCTGAACGTCGCGGGTTCGAGTCCCGTCTCCCGCTCACACCAGGCGCACGGCGCCTGCGAATAGGAAAACGCCCCGGGCAACCCCGGGGCTTTTTTTTCTCCGGCCCCATCCTTCCGTCATCCGCCTCCAAACATCTTCCTAATCGGGGAAATCGGACAATCGGCGGACCAATCCGTGACCCACATCACAGGGAGAGCGGCACCCCACGTTATCTTGGATGTATACCACGATTCCACTCACGCCCGCGTCCCCATCCGGCGGGTTCAGTGAGCGCACACAGTTTATCCGTCTGAACGTTCATCATGGAGATGCTCACCGGCCTGTTGACACAGTATCCCGCGACGGCGATTACCGTCGCCGCCGTCCTCCTCCTGGCGGCGGTCCTGCCGTTTGCGGGGCGGAGATCTCCACGGGTGTTCCTGATCCTCCTCGCGGCCCCGATCAGCCTGATCACGACGCCGTTCGTTTTCTGGCGGAGGAACGTGCAAACCCTCGCGACGATCACGCTGCAGCGGATACCGGAAGCCGACGGCGGTCGATCGATCCTCACACCGCGATTCCTCACCGCCATACGGGCCTTCATCGTCGTCGGGGGGATTTTCATTCTGACGACGGGCATCCTCACCGGTCTGCGCGCCTCGAGGGGGCAGAGCAACGAGCCGCAGCGAACGGCGATGCTCGAAGCGGAACTCCCGCTCCTCGAACGGACACTGGAAGAGACCAGGTCGGGGATCGAAGCGCTCGACCGCGAATGGGATCTCGCCCTCGCGCGCTACGCTGAGGCGCACCGGCAGCGGTTCGCTCCCGCGATCGGGGAGCTCGACAGGACGAACGCCGGGATCGAACAGATCCTGTCCGGCGACCCTTCGACCAGGGAGATCTTCCTCGAGTTCAGAAATGCGTCGGCCGCCGCCGGCTCCTCCGCGAAGATCATCGGCAGGCTCGAGGCCTTCCTTCCGACGTCGACGTTGATCGACGGCAGGAAAGCGCTGCTCCTCCAGTATTTCAGGAACGCCCGCGCCCGCGAGAGGATGGCCGCGTTGATGGACGCCCCCCGGGATTCCCCCGCCCGGCACATTTTTCAACCCGACTACGAACGGCTCGTCCGGTTGCGCGTGGAATTGCCGGCGGCCATCGCCCGCATCAGATCGGACCTGGAGCTGCCGGATGAACAGTGGAGTTTCAACCCCGGGGCCTTCCTCGCGGCGCTCGCGCCCGCGGTGATACTCTTCTGCGCGTTCATCTGGGCGATGGGATTCCTCATCGATATTTTCGGCGTCCTCCTGCACCCCGTCGCGCCGCAAAAGGGGACGCAGCGCGGGAAGTCCCCCGAGATCGATTCCACCGGAAAACTGATATGGGCTGAATAACGGCCACCGATCCCGTCATGGTCTGCGGGGCGAATGCAGCGGGTTCGAGGCCCGCCATCCTCACGCCGACACGCATGACAAAAAAGGCCCCGGGAATGTCCGGGGCCTTTTTCGGTTCTGGTCCGCGCGTCACGAGGCGCACACGCCGCGCGCCGCTCGTCGGTACGTGGCGGCGCGGGCGGTTCAGTTCTTCTGCATCTGCAGCACTTCGTCGAGGGTCTTCAGCAGCTTCTCGGCGGTGAACGGCTTCGCCAGGAACGCCTGCGTCTGCTTGTGCCACCCGTCGTCCTCTTTTTCGGTGCTCACCAGTCCGCTGGTCACCACGATTTTCAACCCGGGGGTGATGGACCGCAGGACGCGGATCGTCTCCCGCCCGTCGCGCACCGGCATCATCATGTCGGTGATGACCAGGACGACGTCCTTCATGTTCTGCCGGTACACCTCTTCCGCCTCCTCGCCGTCGGCTGCGGTGAGCACCCGGTACCCGTACGCCTCGAGCGTCCCCTTGGCGATCTGGCGGATGGCCGGCTCGTCGTCCACCAGCAGGATCGTCTCACCCCTGCCGATCGGCAGCGAGGTCGCCGCGTCGGGCTTTCTCCCGGTCACGGATTCCGGCACCGCCGGCAGGTAGACGCGGAACGTGGACCCGACGCCCGGCTCGGAGTACACGTTGATGAATCCGCCGTGTCCCTTGATGATCCCGTTCACCGTGGACAGGCCGAGGCCCGTCCCCTTCCCCACCCCCTTCGTCGTGAAGAAGGGCTCGAAGATCTTCATCATCGTGTCCTGCTGCATCCCGCAGCCGGTGTCGGTGACGCTGACGACGATGTGGGGGCCGGAGCGCTTCTCGGGCTGGAGCTGCATTTCGAGGTTGTCGAGTTCGACGTTCTCGGCCGCGATCTTCAACGTCCCGCCCTGGGGCATCATCGCGTCCCGGGAGTTGACGCAGAGGTTCAGGAGCACCTGGTGGAGCTGCGTGGGATCGCCCGACACCGGCCAGAGCTCCTTCGGCACGTCGGTCTGGCACCCGATCGACTTCGGGAACGTCTCGCGGACGATGGTCTCCATCTCGCGGATCACGTGCTTCAACTGGAGTTCCTCGTGCTTGCCTTCCGCGCCGCGGGCGAACATCAGCACCTGCTTCACGATGTCGGAACCCCGCTTCGCGCTCAGCTCCATGGTCGTGAGGAGCGTCTTCTCGCGCTCGTCGACGCGCTTGTCCCGGAGGATCTGCAGGGCCATGATGATCGGCGACAGGACGTTGTTCAGGTCGTGCGCGATCCCGCTGGCGAGCGTGCCGAGGCTCTCCATCCGCTGGGCGCGCAGGAACTGTTTTTCCAGCTTCACCTTCTCGGTGACGTCCGTGTTGATCATCATGATCGACTTCGGGAAGCCCTCGGCGTCGCTCACGAGCGTCCAGCGGCTCTGCATGATGACCGTCTTCTTGTCCCTGGAGATGTGCTGCAATTCCCCCGACCACTCGCCCTTCTCCAGGATGACCCGGGCCGCGTCCAGCGAGGCGTGGTCCGACCGGTCCTGCAGGAGCTGGTGGACGTTCTGCCCCACCGCCTCCGGGGACGACCATTTGTAGATCGTTTCGGCGCTGCCGTTCCAGTAGGTGATGGTGCCGCTGACGTCGGTCACGATGATGACGTCGCGCGCCTTGTCGATGAGGGCCGCCTGCTCCTTGATCCTGCTCTCGGCCGTCTTCAGGCCGGTGATGTTGGTAAACACGGCGATCGTCCCGGTGAGGCTCCCCCCGGTGAAAATGGGGCTTCCGCCGACGAAGACGTCGACCCGCGTGCCGTCCCTGCGGAGCATCTGGATCTCGTAGTGGTCGGAGACGCCCTTCTTCCGGCGTTCGTCGGCGGCCACGACCTGGTCCCGACTCCCCGACGGCACGAGGACGGACCAGTGCCGGCCGACCAGGTCCTCCGGCGCGTACCCGAGGAGCGTCGCCGCCGCGGGGTTGAGGTAGGTGATCTTCCCTTCCATGTCCACGACCGAGACGCCTTCGACCATCGTGTGGACGAGGTTTTCGTGGAAGTCCTTCAGCCTGCGGAGCTCCTCCTGCGTCTCGATCCTCTCGATGATCTCCGAACGGAGCGTCTCGTTGGCGTTCCGCAGCTCGAGCGTCCGCTCACTCACCCGCAGTTCCAGCTGGTCCCTCGCCGAGCGCAGCTCACGGGTGATGTCCCACAGTTCGCGCGTCCGGTCGCCGACGAGGCCCTCGAGGGTCTTCTTCTGCGTGTGGATGGCGTTGACCTTCCACCGGTACCCGTAGTACACGACGGTGATCAGCAACGAGATGCCGATGAACTGGAACCAGCTCGTCTTCCAGAAGGGCGGCATGATGGAGATGACGATGGAGGAGCCCTGCTCGTTCCAGACGCCGTCGCTGTTCGACCCTTTGAACCGGAAGGTGTACACCCCCGGGTCGAGGTTCGTGTAACTCGCGATCCGCCGCGTGCCGGAATACACCCAATCTTCGTCGAACCCTTCCATGAAATAGGCGTACTGGTTCCGCTCGGGCGCCGTGTAGTCCGTGGACGCGAACTCGAAGGTGATGAAATTTTCGGTGTGCGAGAGCTCGACCATCGGCACGCGGCCGTCCCGCGCGCCGACGGGCACCTCGCGGTCGAATTTCCTGAACGAAGCGAGGACGATCGACGGGATGGCCGGGTTGTCGCGCACGGCCTCGGGATGGAACCTGTTGACGCCGCCGACGCCGCCGAAGAGCATGCCGCCGTCGGCGAGCCGGCAGTACGCCCCCCGGTTGAATTCGTTGCTCTGCAATCCGTCCGAAAAATCGTAGTCCCTGACGGTGCCGCGCGCCGGGTCGAAGCGGGTGAGCCCCACGTTCGTGCTCAGCCAGACCGAGCCGCTGTCGTCGGCCATCATCCCGTTGATCCTCGTGCTCTTGAGCTTCTCCTTCACCGATCCCGGTTCGAACGTTCCCGTCGTCGGATCGAAATTATAGAGACCGCTGGCCGCCGTCCCGATCCAGATTCTGTCCGGACGGTCGCCCAGGAGGGCCGAGATCGCGTTATGGCGCCGGAGCAGGTTGTCCCCGGTGATGACGAAGCTCTCCAGCCAGAGCGTGACCGGGTCGAACCTCACCAGGCTGCCGGTCGACGTCCCCATCCAGATGGTGCCGGCGTAGTCCTCGTGGAACGCGGTCACGGAAAACTCGTCGCCCGGGTTCCTGACCTTCCCCGCCAGGTCGTAGGTGGTGAATCCGTCCGTCACGGGATCGTACCGGCTCACCCCGACGCAGGTGCCGATCCAGAGGCCGCCTTTCCTGTCGCGGTACAGGGTGTTGATGCGACGTTTCCCGTCGGGCACCGTTCCGTCGAACGGATACCGGTGGCGCCGCATGCGGCCGGTGGAAGTTTCGAGCGCGTGGAGGCCCCCCTCCTCGGTCCCGATCCAGATGGTGCCCCGGGCGTCCGCGTTCAACGCCGTCACGCGGTTGTCCGACAGGCCCCCCGGGCCGGCCTGACCCGCGCGGTACCAGGCGAGCCTGCCGGAGGCGGTGTCGTACCTGGCGAGGCCGTCCTCGGCCGTCCCGATCCAGATGCGCCCGTCGGGCCCCTGCGCAAGCGCGGTGACCGAGTAATTCTGCAGTTCGTTGACCTCGGCCGCCCTGTTGCCGAGCATTCCGAATTTCACTTTTCCGCGGCTGAGCTTCGACAAACCGCCCCCCGCCGTGCCGAACCAGATCGTTCCGGAACGGTCCTCGTAGAGGCAGTTGACGCGGTTGTAGGTCAGGCGATGGTGGAGTGAAACGCCGCTCCTGTACGAGGCAAACTCACCGGTGCGGCGGTCGAACGAATAGAGCGTCTTGTCCGCCGACAACAGCCAGATCGTTCCCCGCGCGTCGCGGAGGATGTTCGTGAAGTGGCTCTGCGCCCCGCCGGCGTCCGGATCCGCCGGGTTCGTGTGGCGGATGAATCCGTCCATGCGGGGATCATACTGGTCGAGGCCGCGGTTGGAGCCGACCCAGATCCCGCCGTTCCCGTCCGTTGCGAGGAAGGTGATCCGGTTTCCCGAGATCCGCGAAAATCCCGTTTCGGTCTCGGTGTACCTCCGGATGGCGCCCGCACGGAGGTTCAGCAGGTAGAGGCCGCTTTCGGTCCCCACCCAGATCCTGCCGGAGTCGATCCCGGACAACGCCGTGATCTTCTGGTCCCCCAGACGGAGGCCGGACGCGCCGGACACGTCGTACGACCGGAACGTCCCCTTCTCGAGGTCATATTTCTTCAGGCCCGCGTTCGTCCCGAACCACACCGAGCCCGCGTGGTCTTCGAGGATGCAATTGATGCCGTTGTTCGATTCGGACGCGCCGTCACGGTCGAGGTACCGGAAGCGCGTGAAGGTTTTCGCCCCGGCGTTGTACCTGTTGAGCCCCTGTTCCGTTCCCACCCAGAAGGACCCGCGGGAATCCTCGAACATGAGCGTCACCTCGCCGGCGCTGAGGGCGTCCGGGTCGTTCGGATCGTTGTGGAACTGTTCGAACTCGCCCGTGGATTTGTGATACCGGGAGAGGCCCCCTCCGCCGGTGGCCACCCAGATCCCTCCGAGGTTGTCTTCGTAGAGCGAGCGGACGTCGTTGTCGGTCAGCGTCGTCGTGGGATGCCTGGGGTCGTGCCTGAAGACCACGAATTCATAACCGTCGTACCGGTTCAGTCCGTCCATGGTCCCGAACCACATGAAGCCATCACGGTCCTGGAGGATCGCCCGCACGGTGCTCTGGGAGAGGCCCTGTTCGATCGTCAGGCGGTCGAATCCGGAGATTTCCTCGCCGGCGCGCGCCCGCGGCGGGCAGAGGAAGAGAACGGCGGCCAGCACGGCCGGTCCGATACTCCTCGCCGCCCGGAAGCCCCCGCCCGGATGATAAAAAGTGGTTTTCAACGCGACCCGTCCGATGTTTTTTCCATCCGCCGCACGTAAATTTCGGTAGTTGAACGGCCTTATGTACATAGAGAGAGCGAAATATCCAACGCGTCCACGCACGCGATGTGCGGCAGGTCAAGCGGTGACGGGTGATCGGACGGATGGGAAAGATCGGTCGCGGAAAACCGGCCGGTTTCAGGGATTACGAATGTGACGCAGGATACGCCGCGGGGGGACGAACGACGCATGCGGGAGGAAGAATCGCCGTATTGGCCGTCAGCGCGGTTTTGCTTATATTTTCACGTGCCGGACGCTTAGCTCAGCTGGTTCAGAGCGTCGCCCTTACAAGGCGAAGGTCGCTGGTTCGATCCCAGCAGCGTCCACGATCCCGCCGCCCGCAAAGACAACCATGACCGAGAACCCTTCCCTTATCAACGTCACCGACCTGAACGTCGCCGGGGTGGAGCCGTATCGCACGCTCCGGAGGCAGGCCGATCATCTCCGCGAGGGGATTTTCGTCGCGGAGGGGGAGAAGGTCGTCAGGAGGCTGCTCGCCTCGGGGCTCAGCGTCAGGTCGATGCTGCTGACGCCGGAATGGTACGGCGCGCTGTTCCCCGGAGGGACCGGCGTCTCCGGGCAGGGTGTCTCCGGGCAGGGCTCTTTCGTCCCGGGCGCGAAGATCTTCCTCGCGCGGAAAGACCTCCTCGAATCGATCGTGGGATTCAACCTCCACCAGGGGATCATGGCCGTCGCCGGGACGCCCCCCGAAACCGGGCCCGACGATCTGGTCCGCGCGGCCGCCGGCGGGGCACGGCTCTACGTGGCGCTCGACGACCTGGTGAACGCGGAAAACGTGGGGCTCGTGGTGAGGAACTGCGCGGCGTTCGGCGTGGACGCCCTCATCTGCGGGGAGAGTTCGGGCAGCCCCTATCTCAGGCGGGCGGTCCGGGCGTCGATGGGCACCGTCTTCGGCCTCCCCATCCATCATTCACGGGACATCGTCTCGACGCTCACGGAGCTCTCGGCGCGGGCGGGCGCGGAAACCATCGCCGCCGATCCGGCGGCCGGTGCGAGCCTCTACGAGACCACGCTCACGGGGAGCGTCTGCATCGTGGTGGGACACGAAGGAACGGGGATCAGGCCGGCGGTGCTCGCCGCCTGCACGCGCCGTGTGGCGATACCGATGTGGAAGGGGACCGATTCGCTCAACGTGAGCACCGCGTGCGCCGTCTTCCTCTCGGAAGCGCGCCGCCAGCGCGCGCGCGGGTGAAGCGCCGCTAGCGGAGCTCGACGAGCTCGCGCTGCGTGAAGAAGTACGAAATCTCGATCCTGCCGTTCTCCGGGGAATCCGACCCGTGGACGATGTTCTCCCCCTTGTTGTCGGCGTAGAGTTTCCGTATCGTGCCGTCGGCCGCCTCCTTCGGATCGGTGGCCCCGATCAGCTTCCGGAAATCGGCGACCGCGTTCTCCTTCTCGAGGGCGATCGGCACGCACGCCCCCGAGCACATGAATTCCACGAGGCCGTCGTAGAACGGCCGCCCTTTGTGCACGGCGTAGAATCCGCCGGCCGCGTCCTTCGAGAGCCTGATTTTCCTCATCCCGAGGATTTTAAATCCCGCCTTTTCGATGTGGGCGATGACCGCCCCGGTGAGGTTTTTCCTCACGCAATCCGGTTTCAGTATCGCCAGTGTCTGCTCTACCACAATGTGCTCCGCGTTGGTTGTTGGTGATTATGGTTCAGTTTCGTAACCGAGTTCGGTCCACCGGCGCCAGCCGCCGTCCATGGACACCACGTTCGTGTACCCCATCTTCCCGAGGTTGTCGGCGGAGAGCGCCGAACGGAACCCTCCGCCGCAATAGAGGATGATCTCCGCCGAGTGGTCGGGGACCTTCGTCTCGATGTCGCGCTCGAGGATGCCGCGCCCGACGTGGACGGCCCCGGCGATCCTCCCGGCCGCGAACTCCGACTCCTCCCGGACGTCGATCAGCAGCAACCTCTCCCCCCGCTTCAGGCGATCGTGCACCGCTTCGGGGGTGGTCTGCCGGACGCGGCCTTTCGCGTCCTCGACGAGTCGCAGGAACCCGGGGGAATGCTTCATCGCCGCTTCTTCCCCGCGGCGGCCTTTTTCCGGGCCGGGCGGGTTGAACGTGCGGGGCGTTTTTTCGCCGTGGTCCGGGAGGCCGCGGATTTCCTGCCGACCGCCTTCCTCGTCGCCCTGGTCCCGAGAATTTTGATCAGCGTGGAGCCGATCGCCGCCGGGCTCTCCACGACGTGGATGCCGGCCTTTTTCATCGCCGCCATCTTCTCGGCCGCCGTCCCTTTGCCGCCGGAGATGATGGCGCCCGCGTGTCCCATCCTCCTGCCCGGGGGCGCGGTCCTGCCGGCGATGAAGCCGACGACGGGTTTCCTGAAATGCTTCTTGATGTATTCCGAGGCCTCCTCCTCGGCCGAGCCGCCGATCTCGCCGATCATGATGACGGCGTCGGTCGCGTCGTCCTCGTTGAACAGCCTGAGGGCGTCGATGAACTTCGTCCCGATGATCGGGTCCCCCCCGATGCCGATGCAGGTGGACTGGCCGAGGCCGAGTTCCGAGACCTGCCAGACGGCTTCGTACGTGAGCGTGCCGCTCCTGGAAATAATGCCCACCCTCCCCGGGCGGTGGATGAAGCCCGGCATGATGCCGATCTTGCACTCCCCGGGGGTGATGATGCCGGGACAGTTCGGCCCGATGAGGCGGGTGCCGGTCTTGCCGATGTAGTCGAAGACCGAGACCATGTCGCGGACCGGTATCCCCTCGGTGATCGCGACGACCAGCCCGATCCCCGCCGCCGCCGACTCCATGATGGCCTCGGCCGCGAACCCCGCGGGGACGAAGATCACGCTGACGTCGGCCCCCTGCTCGTGGACCGCGTCCGCGACGGTATTGTAGACCGGGACGGCCCGTCTTGAAGCCGTACTGCTCGTTTCCCCTGTAGAGCATCCCGCCCTTTCCCGGGGTGACGCCGGCGACGACGTTCGTGCCGTACTCGATCATCTGTTGTGTGTGGAAGGTGCCCTCGCCGCCGGTGATGCCCTGGACGACGAGCCTCGTTTTCTTATTGACCAGTATGCTCATATGCGTTCCGTTGGTGTAATCGATTCAGTTGTTTTCAAGGAAATCGGCCGCGCGGAGGATCGTCGCCTCGTCGAACCTCCGCCCGAGGATCTGGAGCCCGATGGGCAGGTCCTTCGCGTCGCGGCCGCAGGGGACGCTGATCCCCGGAAGGCCCGCGAGGTTCGCGGACACCGTGAAGATGTCCGAAAGATACATGGTGAGGGGGTCGTCGGTCTTTTCACCGAAGCGGAAGGCGGTGGTCGGCGTCGTCGGCGTCACCAGGACGTCGACCTCCCGTGAACGCCCGGTCGAAATCGTCCCTGATGAGGCGCCGGACCTTCTGCCCCTTCCGGTAGTAGGCGTCGTAGTACCCCGAGGAGAGGACGTAGGTGCCGAGCATGATCCGCCGTTTGACCTCGTCGCCGAAACCTTCGCTCCGCGACCGCACGTACAGATCCTGCAGGTCCTTCGCTTCCGCCGCGCGCCGGCCGTACCGCGCCCCGTCGTAGCGCGCGAGGTTCGACGAGGCCTCTGCCGTCGTCAGGATGTAGTACGTCGCGATCGTATACTCGGTGTGCGGAAGGGACACCTCCTTCACCGACGCCCCCGCGTTCCGGAGGACACCCACTTTGTTCATGATCGCGTCCCGGACCTCGGCGTCGAGCCCGTCCGGAAAATATTCCTTCGGGATCCCCACCCTCAGGCCCGCCACCGAACCGGTGAGCGCGGCGGCGTAATCGGGGACGGGGAGCTCCGAGGAGGTCGAATCCTTCGGGTCGTGCCCGGCGATCGCCGAGAGCACGCCGGCGACCTCCCCCACCGTATCGGCGAACGGCCCGATCTGGTCGAACGACGAGGCGAACGCGACGAGTCCGTAGCGCGACACCCGCCCGTACGTCGGCTTGAGGCCGACCACTCCGCAGAGCGCCGCCGGCTGGCGGATCGAGCCGCCGGTGTCCGAGCCGAGCGCCGACATCGCGAGCCCCGCGGCGACGGCGGCGGCCGAACCGCCGCTGGAGCCCCCCGGGACGCGTTCCGGATCGCGCGGGTTTTTCACGGGACCGAACGCGGAGTTCTCGTTCGACGAGCCCATCGCGAATTCGTCCATGTTGGTCTTGCCGATGACGACCGCGTCCGCGGCGCGGAGCCGCTCGATCACGGTCGCGTCGTAGGGTGCCTCGAAGTGTTCGAGCATCCTCGAGCCGCACGTCACCCTCCGGCCCTTCACACAGATGACGTCCTTCACGGCGACGACCATCCCGGCGAGCGGCCCGGCCGTCCCGGCCGCCACCCTGCCGTCCACCCCGCGGGCGCGGGCGAGCGCGTCGGCGTCGTAGACGTCGAGGAAGGCGTTCAGGTCCGCGCCGGCGCGGATCCGGCCGAGGTGCTCTTCGACGATCGATTCGCAGGTGACCTCCCCGGCGAGGAGGCGCCCGCGCTCTTCATGGAACTTCATCGGCAGACGGCTGTGCAAATCAGAGAAAAAACGGATGGGAAACGGAAGTCAGGCCCCGGAGGTGCCATCCCCCCCGGGGGTGCCGCGAACCCGGACGATCGTCCGGCGAATCAGGCGGTCTTGTCGCTTTTGTCGCTCTTGTCGATTTTCCTGTGATCGTCAGGACGCTCGACCTCGTCCTGGATGTCTTTCGTCGCCTTGCGGAACTCCCGCAGGCCCTTCCCGAGACCCTGGGCAAGCTCGGGGATTTTTTTCGCCCCGAAGAAGATCAGGATGATCAGGAGGATGAGGATAATTTCGCCGGTTCCAAGACCAAACATAGTGTGCCTCTTTTAGTATGTCGCGTGCGTGAGGTGCGTCGCGCCGACCAGGTGGCCGATCGCCGACCTGAAGACCTTCGCCCCGTCGGTTTCCCGGAGGGCGGGGTCGGAAGCCCGTTCGGGGTGGGGCATCATCCCCATGATGTTTCCCCCTTCATTGACGATTCCGGCGATATCCCGGACCGAGCCGTTCGGGTTGGATTCATCGGTCACCGCCCCGCCGGCGTCACAATATCTGAAAATAATCTGGTTATTCCTTGTCAGGCGGTCGAGCGTTTCTTCGTCGGCGTAATAGTTGCCCTCGCCGTGCGCGATCGGGATCTTGAGGACTTCGCCGGGGGCGCAGGCCGAGGTGAACGCCGTCGCCGCGTTTTCCACCCTCAGGTGGACGTAACGGCACGAAAAGGTGAGGCCGGCGTTCCGCAGGAGCGAGCCGGGCAGCAGTCCGGCCTCGCAGAGGATCTGGAATCCGTTGCAGATGCCCATCACCATCCCGCCCCCCTTCGCGAAGGCGATCACTTCCTTCATGATCGGGGAGAACCGTGCGATGGCGCCGCACCGCAGGTAGTCGCCGTACGAGAACCCCCCGGGGAGGATGATCGCGTCGACCTTTTCGATCGAGGAGTCCTTGTGCCAGAGGAACCTGACGTCCTGCCGGAAGATGTTCTTGAGGACGTAATACGCGTCGTGGTCGCAGTTCGAGCCTGGAAAGACCACCACCCCGAATTTTTTCGGGGAACCGTTGGACGGGACGTCGATGGGCGATGCGCTCATGTCGGGCGGTTACAGTTGTTCGAGCGTGTAGTGGAAATTTTCCATGACGGGGTTCGCCAGGAGTTTTTTGCACGCCTCCGAGGCGATCCGGTCCGCCTCGACGCGGTCGTCGGAGGAGATCTTCATCTCGACGTATTTTCCCATCCTGACCTCGCGGACCTGCCCCATGCCGAGGCTGGCGATGGCGTGCTGGACGGCCTTTCCCTGCGGGTCGAGGATCGACGTCCTCAGAGTGATGTTGATTTTTGCCAGATACACGGGGTCGGTTCCTCTTTTGTTGTGGGGCGGTCAGACGTCGACGCTCGTCATCCCCGGTTCGTCTTCCTTGATATCCTTTCCGGCCGGACGCAGCGCGTGCCGGACGGCTTGAACGGTGTACCGCATCGGCCCCGTGAGGAGGTAGAGGCCGAACACGGGGAACAGGGCCGCGCCCCTCGTGACCGCGATCGCGGTCACGGCGACGACCAGGGCCGTGAACTTCAGGGGATGCGCGCTGATCCCGCGCTTTGAAATCTGCGGGAGGGTGTCGTAGCGTATCGTGCTCACCATCAGGAGCGAGACCACCGTGACGAGCGGCGGCAGGAGCGACGCCGTCAGCGGCGTGTAGCCGAAACCCTCCACGTGGAAGGCGAGGACGTAGGCGCAGATGGTCAGGGCCGACGCCGGGATCGGCAGGCCGCGGAAATATTCCTTCGTGAAGCCGACCAGCTGGCTGTTGAACCGGGCGAGGCGCAGCGCCCCGAGGATGAGCGGGAGCGAGCTGACCAGGAGCCCCATCCCGCCGTCCCTGTAGAAGAGCGACTGGTAGACGAGGAACGACGGCGCGAGCCCGAACGAAACGACGTCGGAGAGCGAGTCGAACTCGACGCCGAACGAGCTGGACGACTTCGTGATGCGGGCCATGACGCCGTCGAGCACGTCGAAGATCGCCGCGAGGATGATGAACCACGCCGCCTGGCGGTACCCCCCCTGGGAGGTCTGCACCACGGCGCTGAAGCCGCAGAAGATGTTGAGTACCGTGAAGAGGCTCGGTACGACCGCCCGCGTAATTTTCACCTGTCGTGTCCTGGTTGTTGATGTGATCCGGACGGGGCCAGCCTCGCGATGACGGTCTGTCCCGCGACCGCGCGGTCGTTGACGCGGACCGCGATGTTCGCGGAGGGCGGCAACAGCACGTCGACCCTCGATCCGAGCTTGATCATGCCGAACCGTTTTCCGGCCACCGCCTGCTGGCCCACCGTCACGTCGGCCACGATGCGGCGGGCGAGCGAGCCGGAGATTTGTTTAAAAAGGATTTTCACGCCCCCCCGGTCGATGCCGATGAGCGTCCTCTCGTTGTCTTCGGAGGCCTTGTCCCTGAATGCGGGCGTGAAGCGCCCGGCGACGTGTTCCATGTAGCCGATGCGCCCCGAAACGGGAAACCTGTTCACGTGGACGTCGAGGGGCGACATGAAAATGCAGACCCGGAGCGCCTCGCCGTTGATGTACACCGGTTCGGTGACCGGGCCGACCGAGATGATCCTGCCGTCGGCCGGCGCGACGACGAGGTCGTCGCCCGCGGGGACCGTGCGTTCGGGGTCCCTGAAAAAATTCAGGACGAGCCAGGTCACGGCCGCCGCGACCGCCAGGACGGAGTACCGCACGGCCGGGTCCACCTCCACGACGAAGAGCGCCGCGACGACGACGCAGAGCCCGGCCGCGTACCAGAGCAGCGTCGATCGTCCGTATGGTGTGAGCATGCCCGTTGCCGTCGGTTTATCCGTTCAGTTTCAACCGTCCGCAGAGACTCTCGACGGCTTCGTCCGTCCCCGTCTCCACGGGTGTATACGCGCCGTTCCCCCTGCGGTTGCCGCCCGAGGCGTCGAGGAACCGGCAGGTGACGTGGGAGAGCTCCCCGGTGATGATCACCTGGTTGTTGTACCGCCCGAAGGTCAGGCCGATGTCGGCGATGGCCAGTTCACGCCGCTCGCAGAGTCCGCGCAGGACGGCGTTGACCTTGGTGGCGAGCCGGTTGATCTGCCGGAACTCGTCCGGTTTGACGAGGTTGAACGCGTAAAGATGGTACTCGTTGATCCACGAGGGCGCGGCGCCCTCCGCGGCGAAGTAATGTTCGATCACCGGGAACTCCAGGCGTCCGGCGCTCTCGATCCCGAACCTCGCCGTCCAGCCCTCGTCGGGGACGTTGAAGATCCTGACGACCAGGGGCAGGGGGTCGGTGAATTTCACCAGCATCTCCGCGCCGGGCCGGGGCCCGACGTAGTGCGTCGGCACGTGGAAGCCTTTCAGGTACTCGAACAGGTATGAGGAAATTTCGTTCCGGATGAGCGCGGGGTCCCTCGGGCCGGTTTTTTTCCTGCCGTTGGATGGGGCGGAAGCGACGAATTCCTGGATGAGGAGATCCCGCTTGTTGGTGCGGTACAGGTTGCGGCCGGGTTGAGCGCTGAGGAGCTCCCCCCGAACCGTCTCGGCGACGCCCTCCCTGCTTTCCAATAGTAACGACTGGGCCTGAGCCTTCATGATCGCCGGAATAAGTGATTCATGCGCATCATTTTAAGAAAATTGCGGCCGAAAGTCAATTTGGAGGAAGATGGGGAGTGAATGACAGGGCGAGTGTCTTGGAAATCGAGGCGGGTTTAATTATATTTACAGCGATTTCGTATCATTGCCCGGTGGTGTAACTGGCAACACACTTGACTCTGGATCAAGGAAGTCTAGGTTCGAATCCTAGCCGGGCAGCATCAGGGGGCGGTTTTCACCGCCCTTTCTCATTTCAGGTACTCCTTCAGAAAGCCGGCGTCCAGGCACCTCCTCTCCCCGACCTCCTCCAGCGCAAGACGGCCGGCCTTTGCGGCCGGAACACCGTATGCCCCCAGGAGCGCAGTCACCGCCGCGTACTCGGTCCGGACCTCCTCGCGGGACGGTAACCCCTCGCCGGCGGCCGGGACCCGCTGACAGGAAAATGTCCTCGGAAACGCCGCATTCACGAAAGTTTGGAGCGCTCCGGGATCGAGCTCGACCCCCTCACGGCGAAAGGCCTCGAGAGTGGCCAGGACCTTTCCGAGGGCCCCCCACCGATCGTAGCGTTCCTCATCCCGGAGATACATGCTCCGGACCTTCGTTATCAGGATATCTCCCAAATCTGACCGCCTCCTATGGACACCGGGCAATTATAATCACGTTTCGGCCGCCCGCACGTGAGTGTTCAAGCCGGATGTGATCTGCATCACCTGTTTTATGAGACGCAGGATACACCCGCGGAATGACAAAATTTCTGCGAATAGTTTCAGTTTCGGTAACGGGAAGGGGTTCCCCCTCTCAAAGCTGAAAATGGGACACGATCAAGAAACACCGCCATCCGGGATAGCAGGCAATTCATGTCAGAATCGCTGATTTTTAGTATTCCATTGGCCGGGCTTCTGGCATAATGATTGCAGTTTCTCATCTGGAATAGAGTACCCGAAACCATATCAGGGACACGATCAGATGCCGACGAAACCGAAAGCCCCCCCGATGTACACCATCATGTCGCGACGCCTCCTCGCGGAGTCGATCGCCAGGTTCGATATCTACGCCCCCCTCATCGCGAAGAAACGGAAGCCCGGAAATTTCGTGATGGTCCGCGCGGTGGAAAACGGCGAGCGGATCCCCCTGACCCTCGTCGACTCCGACGTCGAACGGGGCACCATCACGCTGATCGTGCAGGCGGTCGGAAAATCGACCAAGTACCTCCTGACCCTCTACGCCGAAGACCAGCTCCTCGACGTCGTCGGTCCGCTCGGGAACTCGACGCCGCTCGTCCAGGGGAAAAACCTGGTCTGCATCGGCGGCGGCGTGGGCACCGCGGAGCTCCTCCCCATCACGAAGGGACTCCGGGAGAAGGGGAACCGGATCCACACGATCATCGGGGGGAGGACGAGGGAACTCGTGATCCTGGAGGACGAGATGCGCGGCTGCTCCGACAACGTCTACGTCACGACCGACGACGGATCGTACGGACGGCGCGGCACGGTGGTGGACGAGCTGAATGACCTGATGAACTCGGGCGAAAAACTCGACGCCGTCTATGCCATCGGCCCCCTGCCGATGATGAAGGCGGTGGCGAACGCCACCCGGGCCTCGGGGCTCAAGACCTACGTCAGCATGAACGCCCTGATGGTGGACGGCACCGGGATGTGCGGCGGATGCCGGGTGAGCGTCGGGGGCGAGATGAAATTCGCGTGCGTGGACGGGCCGGAGTTCGACGGGCACAAGGTGGACTTCGACGAGCTGATCATGCGCAACAGGACCTACAACGACCTCGAAAAAATGGCGGATTGCCAGGTATGACGAACCAGACAGAACCGACGACCAGCAAGGCGGCGACCGCGGTGAAACCGCCCGTCTCATCGAACCCCCTGAAACCGTCCGAGCGGATGAAAATCCCCCGGCAGGAGGCGATCGAACAGAATGCCGGCGCGAGGGTGAAAAATTTCACCGAGGTTTCGCTCGGCATGAACGAGGAGCTTGCCCTGAAGGAGGCGGCCCGCTGCCTCGAGTGCAAGGACCCGCTGTGCATCGACGGGTGCCCGGTGAGCGTGAACATCCTGGATTTTGTCCGCCTCATCATGAAGAAGGACTACATCGGCGCGGTCAACAAGATCCGCGAGACGAACTACCTCCCCGCCATCTGCGGCCGTGTCTGTCCGCAGGAATCGCAGTGCGAGGCCGTCTGCACGCTGGGGAAGAAGCACGACCCGGTGTCGATCGGCAAACTCGAGCGTTTCGTCGCGGACTTCGAGCGCGAGGTGGGGCTCTTCACTCCCCCCGACATCCCCGTCCGGCGCGACGAGAAGGTCGCGATCGTCGGCTCCGGCCCCGCGGGGCTGACCTGCGCGGCCGAGCTCGCGAAGATGGGATACCAGGTGACGGTCTTCGAGGCGCTCCACGCGGTCGGCGGCGTCCTGCGGTACGGCATCCCCGAGTTCCGGCTCCCGAGGGACATCCTCGATCTCGAGACCGAGCGGATCAAGGCGCTCGGCGTGACGATCCAGACCAATTTCGTCGTCGGCCGCACGGCCACCATCGACGAGCTGTTCGACGAGTGGGGCTTCAAGGCGATGTTCCTGGGGACCGGCGCCGGCACGCCGAATTTCCTGGGGATCCCGGGCGAGAGCCTGAGCGGCGTCTATTCGGCGAACGAGTTCCTCACGCGGGTCAACCTGATGAAGGCGTACAAGTTCCCCGAGCACGACACCCCGATCAGGATCGGCAAACAGATCGCGGTCATCGGCGGCGGCAACACGGCGATGGACGCGGTCCGCACCGGCAAGCGGCTGGGCGCCGAAAAGGCGTACCTGGTCTACCGCAGGTCGCGAAAGGAGATGCCCGCCCGCGAGGAGGAGATCCACCACGCCGAGCAGGAAGGGATCGAATTCGTCCTCCTGACCAACCCGACCCGCATCATCGGCGACGAGAGGAACTGGGTGAAGGCGCTCGAATGCCAGCGGATGGACCTCGGCGAACCCGACAGCTCCGGCCGGCGCCGGCCGGTGCCGGTGCCCGGATCGGAATTCCTTCTCGAGGTCCAGACGGTCATCGAGGCGATCGGGCAGAAACCGAACCCGATCATCCAGGCCTCCACGCCCGGCCTCGACACGAGCAACCGCGGCACCGTCGTCGTGGACGAGAAACAGCTCACCAGCCGCAAGGGCGTGTTCGCCGGAGGCGACCTGGCGCGCGGCGGCGCGACGGTCATCCTCGCGATGCGCGACGGCAGGCTCGCCGCGCAGTCGATCCACCATTTCCTGAACGGCAACGGCACGGCGGCGTGACGACCGCAAACCGGGGTGGTCGATTCCACCATTCATTGAGAAAGGACGGTCATGGCCCGTTATAAAATCGCATGGCTCCCGGGGGACGGAATCGGCATCGAAGTGCTCGATGCCGCCAGGATCGTCCTGCAGAAGATGGAGTTCGACGCCGAGTACGTTCACGGCGACATCGGGTGGGAGTTCTGGTGCAAGGAGGGCGATCCGTTCCCTCAGCGGACCATCGACCTGCTGGGCGGCGTCGATGCGGCGATGTTCGGCGCGATCACGTCGAAGCCCGTGAAGGCGGCCCAGGCGGAACTGGCGCCGGCGCTGCAGTCGAAGAACCTCACCTACCGCTCCCCCATCGTCCGGATGCGGCAACTCTTCGACCTGTACATCTGCCTGAGGCCGTGCAAGGCCTACCCGGCCAACCCGATCAACTTCAAGGAGGGGATCGACATCGTGGTGTTCAGGGAGAACACCGAGGACCTCTACGCCGGCGTCGAATTCAACCCCGTGCCCCCCGAGCTGGCGGCGACATTGTCCAAACTCTCCAAACAGTTCAAGCCGTTCCAGGACCTCCCCGCTGACCAGTACGCCATATCGTGCAAGATCAATACGCGCGCGGGGTCAGAGCGCATCATCCGCGCGGCGTTCGACTTCGCAAAGAAGTTCAACCGGAAGAAGGTCACCATCGTGAACAAGGCCAACGTCGTGCGCGCGACGGACGGCCTCTTCCTCGAGATCGGCAGGGAGGTCGCGAAGGACTACCCCGGGATCCAGGTGGACGACGCGAACATCGACGCGATGACGATGTGGCTCCTGAAGAACCCGTTCAACTACGACGTCCTCGTCGCGCCGAACCTCTACGGCGACATCATCTCCGACCTCTGCGCGCAGATGGTCGGCGGCCTCGGGTTCGGCTGTTCGGGGAACATCGGCAAAAAGCTTGCCGTCTTCGAACCGACCCACGGGTCCGCGCCGAAGTACGCCGGCCAGGACAAGGTCAACCCCATCGCGACGATCCTCGCGGCGAAAATGATGCTCGACTGGCTGGGCGAAACGCGAAAAGGCAAGCTCCTCGAAGACGCGGTCGCGGCGGTGATCAAGGAGGGGAAGGTCCGCACCTACGACATGGGCGGATCGGCCACGACGACGGACATGGCCCGCGCGATCGCGGCGAAACTCTGACCGGCGGATACCGGACGACCGACACGGGCCGAAGCGATATGAAGCGCATCATCCTCCATGAAGTCGGGATGCGGGACGGTCTGCAGATGGAGAAGCAGATCGTTCCGACGGAGCAAAAGCTCGGATGGATCGACGCCTTGGCGGAAGCGGGCGTCGACATCATCCAGGCCGGATCCTTCGTCCATCCCGAAAAGGTCCCGCAGATGGCGGACACCGACGCCCTGTTCGTGGCATTGGCAAAGAAGAAACCGAAGGCGATCCTCTCGGGCCTGGTGTTGAACGAGAAGGGACTCGAACGCGGCCTGAAGGCGGGCGTCGGGATGTTCTGCATGGGCGTTTCGGCGAGCGAAACCCACAGCATGAAGAACACCGGGATGGGCACGGCGGAGGCCACCGGGCGCATCGTCGCCATGGCGCGGGAGGCGGAAGCGGCGGGAAAACGCGTCCAGGTCTCGGTGCAATCGGCGTTCGGGTGCGGATTCGAAGGGCCGGTGCCGGAGGAGCGCGTCCTCGGGATCGTCAGGAAATATCTCGAGGCGGGCATCAGAAGAATCAGTCTCGCCGACACCGCGGGCCACGCCAACCCCCGGCAGGTGGAGAAGCTGTACGGGGCGGTATTCACGCTGGATGCCTCGGTCGAAGCGGCGTGCCATTTCCACAACACATTCGGACTCGGCCTGGCCAACGTCTTCGCCGCGATCGGCGTCGGCGTTCAAAACTACGAGTCGTCGATCGCGGGGCTGGGCGGATGTCCCTTCACGAAAGTCGCGGCGGGCAACGTCTGCACGGAGGACCTCGTCCATTCCCTCCAGAGAGTCGGCATTCGGCCGGACGTCAGCCTGTCGAAACTCGTCATCCTGGCGAAAGAGTTTGCCGCCTTCTTCAACCGCGATCTGCCTGGCCTGGTCTACAGGACCGGGGGGATCGCCGCGGAAAAACAGGCGTAGCGCCGACGGACACCCCATGACCCCGCAGGACAGCGCACCATGAAACTTCTGGAAGGCATCCGCGTCCTCGACCTGACGAACGTGCTCTCGGGGCCGTTCGCCACGCTGCACCTCGCGTTCCTCGGCGCCGAGGTCATCAAGGTCGAAAATCCCGCCGGCGGCGACCTCGCCCGCGCGCTCGGCTGCGTTCCCGAGCTGAATAAAAAAGGGATGGGGACGAGCTTCCTCGCGCAGAACGCCAATAAAAAATCGCTGACGCTCAACCTCAAACAGCCGGAAGGGAAGGAAATATTCCTGAAGCTGGTGAAGACGGCCGACGTGCTCGTCGAGAATTTCCGCCCGGACGTGATGACCCGGCTCGGGTGTTCCTACGACGTCCTGAGCGGGGACAACCCCCGCCTCGTCTATTGCGCGATTTCGGGATTCGGGAAAGACGGCCCCGACGCGCTCAAGCCGGCGTACGACCAGATCATCCAGGGACTGAGCGGCGAAATGGCCATCAACGGCGACGAGCGGCTGAGCCCGCTACGCGCGGGGTTTCCGGTGTGCGATACCGTGGGGGGATTGAACGCGGCCTTCGCGATCATGGCGGCCCTCTTCCACCGTGAGCGCACCGGTGAAGGACAGTACATCGACATCGCGCTGCTCGATTCCATCATGCCGCTGATGGGATGGGTCGCGGCCAACCTCCTGATCGGCGGGCAGCAGCCGGTGCTGATGGGGAACGACAATTTCACCGCCGCCCCGTCGGGCGTCTTCCGGACGAAGGACGGGCACATCAACATCGCCGCGAACAAACAGGAACAATGGGAATCCGTCGCGGACGTGCTCGGCGTGCCGGAGCTGAAAACCGACGCGCGCTTTCAGGAAAGGGACGCCCGGAAGCGCAACCGCAGGGAGCTGACTCCCCTCCTGGAAGAAAAACTCGTGGAGCGTCCGACGGCGCACTGGGTCGACGCCCTCAACGGGCGGGATGTCCCCGCGGGCGCGATCCTGCGGCTGGATGAAGCGCTGGCGCAGGCCCAGATCAGGCACCGTCGCACGATCGCGTCGATCGGATGCGAGGGCGTCGGCGATCTGAAGCTGTTCAACATGACGGCGAAATTCAGCAGGACGCCGGGGGACATCACCTCGGCGCCGCCCAGGCTCTCCCAGCACACGACGGAGATCCTGCTGGAACTGGGTTACAGCGGGCCGGAGATCGCCGGGCTGAAGGAGAAGAAGGTCATATGACAGGGGTCGCAACGGACGCCACGCACATCGAATCACCGAAAGGAAGTTTCGCATGGGAATGACACTCGTTCAAAAAATCCTCGCGCGCGCCAGCGGGCAACCGTCGGTGAACGTCGGCGACGTCGTCGAACCGAAGGTCGACCTCGCGATGTCGCACGAGAACGCGGCGCTGGTCATCAACCAGTTCGCGGAAATCCATCAGGGCACGGGGATACCGGCGAACGTCTGGGACCCGTCGAGGATCGCGATCATCTTCGACCATCGCGTTCCGGCGGAGAGCGCGAAAACGGCGAGCAACCAGAAGAAAATCCGCGCGTTCGTGGCCGCACAGGGGATCGGGAAATTCCACGACATCCGGGGCGACGAGGGGGGGATCTGCCACCAGATACTCCCCGAGAACGGCTACGTGCGGCCGGGGTACGTCATCGTCGGCACGGACAGCCACACCACGAGCCACGGGGCGCTCGGGTCGTTCGCGTTCGGCATCGGCGCGACGGAGATGGCCAGCGTCTGGACGCTCGGCAGCGTCCTCAACGTCGAAGTTCCCGGGACGATCAAGGTGGTGGTGAACGGGAAATTCCGCCCGCACGTGTCCCCCAAGGACCTCATCCTCCACCTCATCGGCACGTTGACGGCCGAGGGCGCCAATTTCAAGGTGCTCGAGTTCCACGGCGAGACGATCAGGAACATGTCCACCTCGGGCCGGCTCACGCTCGCCAACATGTCCGTCGAAGCCGGAGCGACGTCGGGCATCGTTCCTCCCGACGCTGAAACGACGCGCTACCTGCGCGAAGAAGCCGGTGTGACCGCCGCGATCGAAATCGTCGGCCCGGACCCGGACGCGGGGTACGAGCGGGTCGTGGAAATCGACGCCTCGTCGCTCACGCCCCAGATCGCCTGCCCCCACACGGTCGACAACGTGAAACCGGTGTCGCAGGTGAAAAATGTCAGGGTGCACCAGGTCGTCGTCGGATCCTGCACGAACGGCCGGCTGGACGACCTTGAATCGGCGGCGCGGATATTGAAAGGGAAGAAAGTCGCCGGCGGCGTCAGGATGCTGGTCTTCCCCGCCTCGTGGCGCATCTACAAAGAGGCGCTCAAGCGCGGCTACCTGGTGGACCTCATGGACGCGGGCGCCGTCATCATGAACCCGAACTGCGGTTGCTGCCTCGGCGTTCACCAGGGGGCGCTCGGGGACGGCGACGTCGCCATTTCGACGACGAACAGGAATTTCAAGGGGCGCATGGGAAACCCGAATTCCGAGGTCTACCTCGGCTCTGCCGCCGTCGCGGCGGCGAGCGCCCTTACCGGATTCATCACCGATCCATCGGAAGGAGCATGAGCATGTCGACATCGAAGGTCACGGCCGTCATGGGAAACGATATTTCCACCGACATCATCTATCCGGGCCGCTTCATGGCCACGGTCCTGCCGTCGGAAACTCCGCAGTACGCCTTTGCGGACAACGCCGAGCTGAACGGGAAACTCAAGAAAAAGGAAATCCCTCCCGGCAGCGTCATCGTCGCCGGAACGAATTTCGGATGCGGTTCGTCGCGCGAACAGGCCGTTTCGACGCTCAAAGGATACGACCTGGTCATCGTCGCGCGCGCGTTCGCCCGGATTTTTCTCCAGAACTCCATCAACCTGGGTTTGAATACCGTCGTCTGTCCTTCGATCGAGGCCAAAGAGGCCGACGAACTCGAGATCCTGAGTGATCGCGTCGTCAACAGGACCACCGGCAAATCATTTCCTGTCGAGCCGCTCCCGAAAGCGCGCCAGGCGATCGTCGATGCGGGGGGACTCATCCCCTACACGAGAAAGCGTTTGATGGAAAAAGCCCGCACATAGACCGGAAAGCCCGCTTTCCCTCCGCACGCCGTCGGACGCCCTCCGGCCGGCCCCGCAACCCCGCTGAATATACGGGGTTACATCGTTTCAATTTCCCGCCACCTTATCAATGTTCACTAAGATATTATCGTAAAACGTGGTCGAAAAAAATTCGCAGAAGTGGGTGAAATAAAAATCGGTGATTTTCGAACGCCGTGACGCATATCACTGGTTGGTGACGAAAAATTCATAATTTCCTATTGACAGTGTAATGTGAATCAGGCATATTAGGCCCGGGTCATCGTTTCCGGGGAGCACCACCAGATGACTCTTCCCCTTCGGTTTTCCCTGCCGCCGCGCGGTATTCAACAGGCCCGGGGGATCATCAGCCGTTTCGTCGGAAGCACCCCTTAGGGGGGGGTTGTTTTTCCGAGGATATCATCGGTTTCGTTTCACACACATTTCTTTCAAACACAATTGTCCGTGGAACAGGGCTTGTCAGAGACTACCATCGTTTTTCTTTCGTTCGGGGACCCTCCGCGCGGGGATTTCTGGAAAAAAATCACCGCGGGCGGCTTCCGGAAAAAGATCGTCCGGACCTCCGCGGAAGCCCGTGAACTGCTCGTCTCGATCAAGCCGGCGGTGTGCGTTTGCCTCGCCCCCTCCCCGTCCGACGAATTCCTCGACCTCCTCCGTTTCATTGAAGAGAACGACCTGGCGACGAGGATGATCGTCAGCGTCGACGACGGTTCGGTCGACTGCGCCGTCCGCTTCATGAAGGCGGGCGTGCACGATTTCCTCATCGCCCGCGACGGCGGCAATTCGCGCCTCGTCGAATCGATCCTCCGGACGACAACCAATTACCGCCAGTCGGTCCCCGGAAAGAAACCCTCCGGCGGCCCCTCCTCGCCCGGCGTCGACACCATCCTCGTCGGCCAGAGCCCCTCCATCTGCGAAATCAGGTCGGCGGTGAGCCTCATCGCGAAATCGCGGACCACCGTCCTCATCACCGGGGAGAGCGGCACCGGCAAGGAAGTCGTTGCGAGACTCATCCACGGCCAGAGCCCGAGGCACGCCGAGCCCTACCTCACCATCAATTGCGCGGCGATCCCGAAGGACGTCATCGAGAACGAACTGTTCGGCCACGAGAAGGGTGCGTTCACCGGCGCGCTGGTGAAGAAGGCGGGCTGTTTCGAACTGGCCAACGGCGGATCGATCCTGCTCGACGAGATCGCCGAGATGAGCATGGAGACGCAGGCCAAACTCCTGCGGGCGATCGAGACGCAGAAATTCCGGCGGCTGGGCGGCAAGGAAGAAGTCGGGGTCGACGTGAGGATGATCGCCGCGACGAACAAAAACGTCGGGGAGGCGCTGAAAGCCGGGGAGCTGAGGGAAGACCTGTACTACCGCCTGAGCGTCATCGAACTGCACATCCCGCCCCTGCGGGAGCGCCGCGAGGACATCGCGATCCTCATCGACTATTTCTTCTCGCTCTTTTCGGAACGGTACGGGAAGGCCACGCAGAAATTTTCCAGCGAGGCGATGGACATCCTCAACACCTACGACTGGCCCGGCAACGTCCGCGAGCTCAAAAACGTGGTGGAACGCGCCCTGGTGATCGGACCCCTCGACGTCATCCCCGCGCAGTACCTCCCGGACCGGATCCTCGCCAGGCCGGCCGTCCGTCAGCACGTGAACATCCCCATCGGCTCCTCGACCCAGGAGGCCGAAAAAATGCTGATCCTGCAGACACTCGCATCCGCCGGCTACAATAAGGCCAAGGCCGCGCGGATCCTCGGCGTGAGCAGGAAGACGCTCCACAACAAACTCTCGGGTTTTTAACGGCAGCGTGCCCCGCACCCCGGGAACCGGCGGATGACCGGACCGGGCCCCGGCGATGCCCCCGGCCCCGCCTCAGCGACCCGGAATCAGGAAACACCATCTCCGGGTAATTCCCCCCCCCCCCCACCGTAACACTCCGCTCCGGATCGATCCGCGACGGCCCCGCGCGCCAGGACGCGACCCTCACCCGGTGACAGCACGCGGCACGGCGTCAACCTCCCATCCTGACATCACGACGTGACCACTCTCACTCGGTGTGCGGACCGTCCGAACGCCGCGCATGGTAAAAGCAGTGATATGGGTCACGGAGTGTATTGTAGGTCAAACGTTTTCTGAATACCAATGGTGCAGTTCAATGCCGCGCGCATCGATCGTCCGCCGGCGAGTCATCGATTATGTGCCATTTCCGAGGAAATTGACCATGCGATCAATTGCTCCCGCCTTCCTGCGAGTCCTCCCGATTACACTGATCATCGGCGTTGCGCATCAATCGCTCGCCGCGGGGGAATCCGGCGCCGGCGGCAGCCGCGCGACGGCCGATCCGTCGATGATCGTCGCGGTGCACAGCCCGAGCTGGGACATCAATTTCGGCCCCGGATCAGTCGCCAATTACGGGGACATGCCCGTCGACAGCATCGACTTCAGCGTCATGACCCACTATGTCGCCTTCGCCGCGGGCCTTACCACCACCGGCCAGATGAGTTGGGGGGGAAATTTCATCGGCGAACGCAGGAAACCGTTGAATGACAGGGCCCACGCGGCCGGCAAACCCGTTCTCCTTTGCATGGGAGGATGGGGGTCCGACGGGAACTTCTCGTCCGCGATGTCGCCGGCAAACCGCCAGGCCACCATCAACACGATATTGAACACCGTCCGTACGTATGAATACGACGGCATCGACTGGGACTGGGAACCCTTCAGCGTCAGCGATTCGGCAAACCTGTTCCCGACAATCCGCGCGCTCCACGACTCCTTTCAGACGATGCAGGCTTACTACGACCCGTCGAAGAAGCCCATCCAGACGGCCGATGTCAACCCGGCGGGCGGGAGCGGACAGGCGAACGCGTGGAAGCAGGTCGCAGCGTACCTCGACTTCGTCATGCTCATGTCCTACGACAAGATGGGGACCTGGTCGGAGATGGTGTACTTCGATTATGCGCCGTACTCGCGGATCGACAACGTGATCGTCGACCGCATCCCGGGCGGCGGTCAGGAGATGGCCACCGCGCAGCGCCAGGCCCTGCAGATGACCCAGGCGGGATTCCCCGCGGCCAAGGTGGTCGTCGGCATCGATTTCATGGCGGGCATGGCCCGCGGCGGTTCGGGCACGTGGGCGGGCGGCGCCACCTGGCCGCGGCAGCGGTGGAGTTCCGCCCCGTCGTTCTCGGCGGATTATAAATTCGATCAGTTCTACGACGAATTTCTCGATACCGCGTCCGCGGCGATCAGGCACTGGGACGATACGGCGAAGTCATACTTCCTGAGCATCGACAAGCCCGGCGACGCCGACGACCGGTTCATCGGATACGCGGGCGGTCCCGGCCAGGATTCGACCCTGTACTACCACGTGAAGCTGGCTGAAGAACTCGCGATCGGCGGCATCATGATCTGGGACCTGAGCGAGTCGTACCTCGGGACCGGCAGGTTCCCCAACTCCACCTATCCCAACCTGGACCGGAACTGGCTCACCAACGCGATGCGGAAACATATCGGGCACATCGAACCGCCCCCGCCCCCGCCGCCCCCTCCCCCGCCTCCCGTGGACTCCGTGACGGCGAGGCTGAAGTACGATCGGCTGTTCGTCGATTTCGGCAACGTCGGGATCGGTGACGAGAAGACCGACTCCGTCAGGGTGATCAACGACAACGATTTTGCGGTGGAGGTCTCCGACGTCAGGACCACCTCGGGCCGCTTCACAGCGCAACCCGGGAACATGTCGATAGGCCCGAAATCCAGCAGAACAATGTACCTGAAGTTCGCGCCGGACCGCATGGGAACCGAGACCGACCTGGTGATCACGATTTCCGGCGCCGTCACGCGGATCGACACGGTGCGCCTGCGCGGCAACGGGTCGACGCCCGACGGATCTGCGCCCGACGGGTACGCGCTGTCGCAAAACTACCCCAATCCGTTCAATCCGGAGACAAAAATCAACTATACCCTCCCCGCACAATCGTTCGTCCGGATGACCGTGTACAACGTTTACGGTCAGGAGATCGCGATCCTCCGGGAGGGGATCGAGGACGGCGGATCGAGGGAGATCACCTGGAACGGAATGAGCCATGGGGGCGTGTCGCTCCCCAGCGGGGCCTATTTCCTGAGGATCGAGGCGGTCGGCCTCGGGGGCGCGGGCGCGTCATTCACGCAGACCAGGAGGATGCTGCTTCTGAGGTAGCGTCGCCGGATCAGGCCGGGGCCTGAACCGGGGAAAAAATTCGCAATATTTTCTGCGAAGGTACGTGAATTGGAGCATGAAAAAGGAATCGAATCCACCGGATTCCTCATCGTGCTCCAATTTATTTTTCGGAACCTATCGGTCGTGGAAAAAACCCTTGAATTTCTCGAAATTTTTCAATATCGTTAACGAATATCAATGGTCGAAAACGACCGCCTGCCGTTCCCTATTCAGATATTCCGGAGGATATTCATTGACGAAAAATCAAATCATCAGCGCCATCACGTTCTCCCTCATCATCGGTTTCATCCCTCACGCATCGTTCTCACAGGCCGGCGTATCGGGTAAAACCGGCAAACGCGCCTCGGACGCCCCCTCCATGATCGTGTCGGTCCACTCAGCCGCCTGGGACATCAACATGGGGTCCAGCACCGACGGCAATTACGGGGACATGCCGGTCGACAGCATCGATTTCAGCGTCATGACCCATTACGTCTCGTTTGCCGCGAGCGTGTCCTCCAATGGAGGCTCCATCAACTGGAACAACCTTGTGAGCTCCCGGCGTAAACCCCTGAACGACCGCGCCCACGCGGCCGGCAAACCGGTCCTCCTGTGCCTTGGAGGCGCCGGCTCCGACGGTTATTTCGGCAGCTCGTTGTCCCCGGCCAACCGGGCGACCACCATCAATACGATCCTCGCCGCCGTCCGCGCCAACGAATACGACGGCATCGACTGGGACTGGGAACCGTTCGGCGGCGGCGACAGTGCGAACCTCTTCCCGACGATACGCGCCCTCTACGATTCCTTCCAGAGGATGCCGGCATACTATGACCCGAGCAGACACCCGATCCAGACGGCGGACATCAACCCGGGGGGCGGGAGCGGACAGGCGAACATGTGGAAACAGATCGCCCCGTACCTCGAATTCGTCATGCTCATGTCGTACGACAAGATGGGCAGTTGGACGACGATGGTGTATTTCGACTACGCTCCCTACTCGCGCATCAACAACGTGATCGTCGACCGCATGCCCGGGGGCGGCGAGGAGATGGCCACCGCGCAGCGGCAGGCGCTGCAGATGACCGAGGCGGGGTTTCCGGCGGCAAAGGTGGTGGTCGGCATGGACCTCATGGCGGGGATGGCGACCGGAGGTTCGGGCACACCGGCGGGCGGCGCGACCTGGCCCCGGCAGAGGTGGAGCTCCGCTCCGTCGTTCTCGGCCGACTATAAATACGATACGTTCTACGAGGATTTTCTCGACACCGCCTCCGCGGCGATCAAGCATTGGGACGACACCGCCAAGTCCTATTTCCTGAGCATCGACAAGGCCGGGAACACCAGCGACCGGTTCATCGGGTACGCGGGCGGTCCCGGGCAGGATTCGACGATGTACTACCACATCAGGCTGGCCGAAGAACTTAATATCGGCGGCATCATGATCTGGGACCTGAGCGAAGCATACCTCGGGACCGGCAGGTTCCCCAGGGCGAGCTATCCAAACCTGGACCGGAACTGGCTCACCAACTCGATGAGGAAGTATATCGGGCACATCGAACCGCCCCCCCCGCCGCCGCCCCCGCCGCCCCCGGACGTTCCCAAAATCAAGGGAAAGGTATTTTTCGACGGCAATCAGAACCAGGTCCTTGACGCGGGTGAACTCCCCATCGCGGGCCGGACGGTGAGAATCACGGGGACACTGACGACGGAGACCCTCTCCGATTCATCCGGCAGTTTCAGTTTCGAACAGCTTCCCCTCGGCAATTACACCGTCAGCATGGTATCGAAAACCGCGTGGACCCAGACGTATCCGGTCTCGCCGTCCACCCACGCCGTCTCCATCGACTCCGCCGACCAGACCACGGATGTAAATTTCGGGGGCTATTCGGCGACGGCCTTCAGGTTTCCCGTAACTCGCGCATGGAACATCGTCTCGATGCCCGTGGCGGTCGCAAGCATGGCGACCGCGTCGTTATTTCCGCTGCAGGTCACGCCCGCGTACAGTTTTCACGGACAGTACGAGGTCGAGGATGTACTGACGCCCGGCGAAGGCTACTGGGTCAAGTTTAACCAGGGGCACGATGTGTGGGTGGCCGGCACCCGACGGTTCTCCGACACGGTGGACGTTGTCGCGGGGTGGAATTTCATCGGCTCGATCGCGGAATCCATCCCGGTCGGAGACCTCCGCACGGTGCCTGCCGGCTTGCTTTCGCCGTATGTCTACGGCTATGAAGGCGGCAGCTATGTCACGAACCAGATCGAACCCGGGAAGGGATACTGGATCAATGCGTCGGTCCCGGGCAAGGTCATCATATCGAATTCCGGGCACAGCGCCGCCGCGGAAAGCGCGGTCCCGCGCACGGATTCCAATCTGAACGAGCTGATTTTCATCTCGGCGTCAGGACAGCGCCAATCGCTCTATTTCACATTTGACGGGGACGAATCCAGGTCGTATCCGGCACCGCCCTCCCCGCCCGAGGCCTCCTTCGGGGCCCGGTTTCAATCCGCTGCCGCGCCCTCGGACGGATCGATGATCGAAATACTTTCTTCGTCCGCGCCGTCATCCACCGCCCTGCCGATCGTGTTCAGCAACCCGGTCTATCCGATGGCGATCGAATGGAAAATCGCGCCCCGAAACCGGGGCGGAGCCCTATCGGCGGACAACGGGTGGAGCGTCCCCCTCGAGGGAAACGGACGCGCCGAAGGATACGATCCCGGGGTCTCCGGGGCCGCGGGTCTTTTCCTGCGCCGGTCGGCCGCCGACGGGACATCGCAGCCGTCCGTCTACGCTCTTGAACAGAACTATCCGAATCCGTTCAACGGCTCGACCGTCATCAATTTTTCGATCGTCGATGAGAGCCGGGTGAAACTGGAAGTCTACAACGTGCTCGGAGAGAAGGTGCTCACGCTCGTCGACCGGCAGCTTTCCCCGGGCCTCCACTCCGCCACCCTCAACGGCGGCCAGCTGCCGAGCGGGATGTACCTGTACCGGCTGACCGTCGCGCTGCCGAACGGCACGCAGCACACCGCGGCGAAAAAACTCGTCTATCTCAGATAGCCGGGCACGGCTCACGGCGTTCCTTCGTCCCCGCTCGTTTGATCCGGTAAGACCGCTCCTCCGACTTCGACCACCCCCCACGGTTTGCATGCACCGGGGGGACGCCTGACTACCCCACCACCCGATCCATCCCCCCGACAGCCGCTCCCGTTTTCACCGGGAGGACTTCTCACGCACGCACCGTCGAGCGCGACAACAGCGCAGCCCGCGGTGGTGGTCACCCGCGGATTTCGCCGCGCGCTCAGCCGGTGGAGTGATATCGCGAAGAAGGGTTGGGGAGCGCGCGGGATCCCGCGTCGCGGGACGGGGCTTACTCGACGTACAGCCCGTGGCTGGCCTGGAGGGTCAGTGGCTCATGCACCGGCACGTCCGCCTTCGGACTGTATTCTTCCAGGTGGACGGTCGAACGCCGCAGGATGACGCCGTGTTCACGGCAGATTTCGTGGAGACGGGACAGCACGACCGGCTTCAGGTCGCCGATGGCGAGGATGACCTCGTTCACCTGTTTCGTCCGGATAAGCCGGGCCAGTTTCCAGTGCCCGCCGAAAATCGGATAGCCGTCGAGTCGCTTGCCCTCGAGCCGGGGATTGTCGTCGAGGAACCCGATGGGACAGTAGCGCAGGGAATCGTCGTGGATGAACCTGTGGAGAAGGAGGAGTCCGCTGGCGTCGGCGCCGTAGATGAGCACCTTGGTGCATGCCGACTTCCCCTCGCGACGCGAGAGATAGTTGAGGACCCTGAACGAGCCGCGCGCCATCAGCACCAGCGACAGCAGGACGAAGAAATTCAACAGGATGAACGTCGGGTCGGCGAGCGCGCTCTGCGCCGGCAGCAGCACGAACGCGACGGTCAGCGCGAGGGAGGTGACGACCACCCCCTTGACGATCTTGATGATGTCGCCCAGGCCGAATTGCCGGATCGCGTGGCGGTAGAGCCCGGTCGTGAAGAACATGATCATCTGGACGCCGGTCGTCAGCGCCAGGCCCTGGAAGAACTTGCGCCCGGTGGCGCCGAGGGGCGGCTCGTCGTGGAACGCCAGCTTGTAGGCCACGAGGTACGCGGCCAGCATGAACCCCAGGTCGATGAAACTCAGGAAGAGGCTGCTCTGGAAGAGCGGCCATTCGTACATCGGCAGGAAGAGCCCGTTCCTGAGGATCGCCATTTCGCGGTACCGGAGCTGGCTGACGCCCACGAACGTCGCGACGGCGATCGAGATGATGATGAGCGAAGCGCCGAAACTGTTCGAGAACGTCACCGCGAACGCGCCGATGCCGAACAGGCAGGAGACGACGTAGAGCAGGAGGACGACCTTGCGGTGGGAAAATCCCCTGTCGATCAGCCGGTGGTGGATGTGCCCCTTGTCGGGATGGAAAATTCCGAGGAGCTTCCCCTTCATCGTCGTCGATTCCTTCGACGACGGAATGACCGACTTGAGGAACCTCCTGATCATCGAGAGCATCGTGTCCATGATCGGCAGGCCGAGCGCGAGCACCGGCACGATGATCGAGAACGCGGTCGAGCCCTTGGTGGAGCTCCGCATCGAGAGGATGGCGAGGGTGAACCCGATGAAGAGGCTCCCCGAATCCCCGAGGAAGATCCTCGCCCCCTGGAAATTGTACCGGAGGAAACCGATCAGCGAGCCGGCCATGAGAAGGGCCATCATCGCGGTCGTGGCGTCGCCCTTGATGAGCGAAATGGAGAAGATGGTGATCGAAACGATGAGCGAAACGCCCGACGCGAGGCCGTCGAGACCGTCGATCAGGTTGATGGCGTTGGTGATCCCGACGATCCAGATGATGGTGATCGGGTACGCGAACAGCCCGAGGTCGAGGAGGTTGGGGCCGAACGGGTGCGTGATCGTCGTGATGCGGAAACCGGCGAAATAGACGATGGAGGCCGCGATCACCTGGGCGATGAACTTCTTCCCCGGCGGGAGCGATTTCAGGTCGTCCCAGATCCCCAGGAAGAGGACGAGGGTCAGGGAGACGACGAGCATCACCCCGTTGCTCGGGCTCATGCCCGGCGAGCGTGTTGATCTGCGGGTCGACGTACATCGCGACCACGAGGGAGAGGAAGAAGCTGATGTAGATCGCGACGCCGCCGAGACGGGGGATCGGCTGTTTATGGACCTTCCGTTCGTTCGGCTGGTCGATCGCGCCGATCCGTTTCGCGTAGGAGATCACCAGCGGCGTGAAGAACAGCGACAACGCCAGCGGTACGAGAACCATGAAATACTGGAAATCCATCGATTCGGTCATCCTCTTTCCCACGTCGGGAAAATAATCGCGGGTTCCGCAGCGTTACCGGATAGTGCAACATGCCCCCGTCCAGCGCTCGCGACGGCGAGACCAGGATGGACGGTCAATCGGTAGGTACAACTGCGTAAAGTTGAGAAATTAAATTGAAAAATTCAAGTGAACGGCTACAGGCCGGTCGAGACAACCTTCATCCGACTCACGAAGGCCCTGTCATCCTCATGCCGGAGGTATTCCGGCAGATGTTCCGGCTCCAGGCTGGATCCGGAACATCGCGAGGCGGAATGGCGAATGACATTCCGTAATTCGTAGATGTTTCCCGGCCAGCTGTAATATCGGCAGACCTGGAGGGCTTCCGATGTGATCCCGTTCACATTTCTCTTATTTTCTTCAGAATATTCCGCGAGAAACAGGTAAATCAGGTATTCGATGTCGTCCCGCCTCTCCCTCAGGGGGGGTATGTTGATACAGACGGGGCTGATACGCTCCGGGATCTCCGGTTCCGGCTCACGGGCGCCGGTTTGAAGCTCCCGGCCCTTCGTAATACCTCCGATGATCCTGACATTCAGGTGGATATCGTTCGTTCCCCCGATGCGCCGGAATTGCCGCATATCAACGGCTTTCAGGAGAAGGACGCGAATTTCGGGCGGGAGGAGCTCGAACATATCGAGGTACAGCGTCCCCCCCTGCATCGCGTCGAACAGTCCGCGTTCCTCCCGGTTTCCCGCCGTCGCGTCCTGTTCAAAACCCAGGAGCGTTTTGCGGGGCTCGTGCGAGGTCAATTCGGCGCAGTCGACGTGAACGAAGGCGCGGCCGGCCCGCGCGCTGGCCTGGTGGATGAACCGCGCCAGAGGCAGCTTGCCGGATCCCTTCTCCCCCACGATCCTCACGCCGAGGTCGCTCAACGCGAAATGCCTCGCCGTGCTCAGCATGTTCTGCACGATGACGCTCCGCTGGGCCTGCCAGAAGGCCTCCAGTTTACGGTCTGCGCGCCGCGATATGTCCGAGGGTTTGATCATGAGTGCGTGGTCAATAGATCGAGCTGATCTGGTCCCAGATGGGTGCGGAGAACGTCAGCTGGAAGACCTCCTGGGCCACCTTGCTCGGGGTCATCCCGAAATCCAGCTTCCACCCGCCTGCGAAGACCCCGATGCCGTAGGACGGATATTCGTAGTTGTTGGGCCCCCCGAGATAACCGATCCGCAGCGCGAGGAACCTGAACGGAATGACCTCGAACCCGCCGGAATAGTTGACCCTGGAGAGATCGAAGTTGAACTCGGCCGCGAGTGAAAATTTCAGAAATGCCACCTTCGACACCCCGGACGGGAAACGCCACGCCGACCCCGCCGCCAGTTTCCTCGTGATCTGCTCGGAATTGAGAAAGGTCTGCTCCCCGTCGAAGATGTACTTGATCCCGGACCCGACCCCGGTGACCGCAAGCCCGTAACTGATGTCGCGTGTCGGGTAATAAAATATGCCGAATGAAGACGACAGGCCCCAGATCTTGGAGGGGGTGGATTCGGCGTACCGCACGTTGAGCGTGCCGCCGATGCTCAGGATGGGAGTGAGCCTGCGACTGTACGCGACGTCGTATCCGTACTGGATGACCTTGTACGGGACTATGAGATGGTTCGTCGATATAGCCGACGTGGTTCACCGACAGGGCGATCCCGACGACCTCTCCCCTCCTGAGGAAGAGCGGGACGGCCAGGTTTTCGTCCATCACGCCGACCGACCGCACGTATCCGTGGGTCATGATGATGGAGGAATTCTCGAGGTACGACAGCCCGGCGGGATTACCGTACATCACGGTCACGTCAGGGTTGTCACCCGCGATGGCCCCCGCGAACGACAGCGCCCTCGCCCCCACCCGGAACGGTTCCGAAAAGTAGACGGTGTTGTACTGGGCGACCGACCGGGAGCTCGAGCCGCAGGCCAGCGCCATCACCAGTATGGCATATGTGACGATTTTCATGCGATGGTCAGTCGAAGAGCGCAAAAAACCCGAAGATGAAGATGATGTCGCGGAAGTAGAGGGACATCTCGCGCATCACGTTTTCCGTCCGCGGGACCCAGATCGTATCACCAGGACGGACGATCGGGATCGCTTCGATGTTCCCCTGCTCGACGTAATAGGTCAGGTCGACCTCGATCGGTTGACTGGTCAGGCCGCCGCGGAGGATCCTGATCGCCCTGACGTCCGATTCCTCGGTCGTGCCCCCCGCCATCGAGAGCGCCTCGACCAGCGTTATTTCGGACGTGAGCGGATAGTTTTCCTGCCTGGTGACCGCCCCGATGATGGTGATTTTCTGCGGGATCGAACTGATCACGACCATGGACAGCTTGACATCGCCCGTGATGTACTCCGCGAGCCTGGTGGTCACCACCTGCTTGAACTGTTCTTTCGTCAGGCCGGCCGCGCTGATTTCACCGATATTCGGGATGGTCACCGTGCCGAGCTCTTTCACGATGGTCTCCGCGTTGAATTCCGGGTACCCCCACACCTCGAGCTTGATCTGGTCGCCTTGCCTGATGACGTAATCATCCGACTTGGCTTCCGCCTGGATCGGACGGCTCCCCGACCTGATGATCTGCGTGACGCTGTCCTTCGACATGTTGTCGGAACCGCACCCGGATGATACGAGGAGCAGCACGATCGGGAGGACTGCGGTGAAAATCGACTTCAGCATGGTGATAGTGGGATGTTGTCTCCTGATGTTTCCGCAATTAATGTGCCAGCCGGCCACGGATCGTTCCGAAAGATCGTCTCCCCAGCGCCAGGGGTCTCTGGTCGCGGTCATTTTTCACTCATAATCCGGGTAAATCGTGAATTTTAAGTGATATTTTCAATTCCGTGGATATTTTCAGGAGCGTTGCCCAGATCACATATTCTGATTTGGAAAGGATGTAGATTATTGGCGTTCCCGTCGTTAAAGGGTCAGAAGTATACACCATGACCAATCGACCGGAACGAAGCGGGTAATTTTTATACACTCCACACTGCGACCTTCGCTGACCCGGGACCCGGGTCCGGTCCAGGCGCAGATAGTGAGCAATTCACCGTCTTTTCAACACGACCGGACCATCTCGTTTGGCACATCTATTGCACGTTCAATAGATGGTAATTCCCATCCGGATCCATAGTAAAGGGACAATCACGTGAAACCAGCACAGTTGACCATCCACGACCTGCTGTCGATCTACCGCAGGCGGAAAAAATACCTTTTCATCCCTGCCGTCATCGTGACGGTGCTGTCGGCCGCGGGGGCGATGATCATGTCGAACAAATATGAATCGTCCACCACGATCCTGGTACAGCGCGACGAAATCCTGAACCCCCTCATCAGCTACCAGATGGCGGTGGCCATGGCGTCCGAGGACCGGCTCAGGACGTTCAACGAGATCATCTACAGCCACACGATGCTCGAAAAACTGAGGGACAGCATCTTCACCGCCGAGGAGGTGGATGCAGAAGAAGTGGTCGACGCCCAGGCCGTGCTCGAAGCCCTGAAGAAGCGGATCACCACCGAGCGCCGCGGGTCGGACTCCTTCCGGATCTCGTTCGTCAGCAACGACGCGACGAAGTGCCAGGCCGCGGTGGCCCTGCTGGCGGACCAGTTCATCCAGACGATCCTGACGGTCGAAGGCCAGCGCAACGAGGCGACGGTGAAATTCTTCGAAGACAAACTCGCCGAACTCAGGACGAAATTCGAGGCCAGCCAGCAGAGGGTCGTATCGGCCCTGCAGACGCGCGTCAACGTCCTTCCGCAGGACAGCAAGGAACTCTACACCAGGCTGGAGGCCGTGCAGCTGCAGATCTCCGATTTCGACACACGGATGAACGTCTATAAAGAGAAGCTCGAGGACCTCAAACTCTTCCCCGCCGCGCTGGGGACGCTGAACGGGATGCAGACGCTCTACGAACTGCAGCGGAGCAACATTCCGTTCGCCGACGACCTGAAGACGCTGCTCGCCAAATACGACGACATCACCCGGAAGTACAAGGGGAAGTACCCCGAGGTGCTCCGCACCGAGGAACAACTCTCGGCCCTCCTCGTGAGGATCCAGAGGGCGATCGAGACGGAGATCCACAAACAGGAACCCACGCGCTGGGACCTCGAGCGGAAACGCGCGGCCCTCGTGGATGAACTGAAACAGACGTCCATCAGCGCGAGACTCGACAAGGACCTTGAATCGGACTACGGCATCTACCAGAAACTCTACGACGAGATGAAGGTGAAACTGGAGCAGGCGATCACGACCCGCGATCTCGGCAGGAACGCGAGCAACCAGTTCATCATCATCGACCCCCCGCTGGTCCCGACGATGCCGACGCAGCCGAACCGCCCGATGGTCATCCTCGGGGGCCTCGCCGTCGGCCTCTTCCTCGGCTTCCTGACGGTGGTATTCAAGGAATTGCTCGACACGACGATCCGGAGTCCCCGTGACGTCGAGACGTACCAGAAACCCGTCATCGCGTTCATCACCGAATCGACCGAGAAGAGGATGAACTAACCCCCCGGAGGGGGCGGCGACCCCCGCCGGAACACAGAAAACGATATGGCCAACGAAGAAAACGATAAAAGCGAAATAAACGACTCCCAGGAACCCGGGAAAAAAGAACAACGGCTGGTCCGGTTGATCAAGTCGGTCGTGGAGAACTCCGAGAAGGGGAACCGGATCGACGACGGCATCGTGAAATTCAGGTATTTCAATGCCTTCAATTTCTCGGCCCTGTCCGGCCCCGGCCAGAACGTGAACATGACGCTCGGGATCACGAGCGCGAGGCGCGGCGAAGGGAAGACCCTTGTGGCGTGCAACCTTGCGGTCTCGCTCGCGATGGGTTTTCAGAAAAAGACGGTCCTGGTGGACCTGAACTTCGCAAAACCCCGCGTGCACGACATCTTCGGGCTGTCCAACGGCCCGGGGCTCGCCGAGGCGTTCACCAACGGTGCGATCCACGTGTCGCGGACGCTCGTCGAAAACCTCTATGTGCTGAACGCCGGCGTCATCCCGGTTTTTCACGACACGAGCGGGCCGGCGCCCAACCCGGCGGCGGCGTCGGGCGGCCGCGGAACGATCAAACCGCTGCTCGGCCTCGACCAGCTGACGGCGTTCCGCGACGTCATCTACTCGCTCGAGCAGGAATTCGATTTCGTCATCGTGGACATGCCCTCGGTCGGTTCCGACGAGATCCCGGTCCTCTTCCTCAGCCAGCTCAACGGGCTCCTGGTCGTGGTGGACAGCGGGAAGACGAAGAAGGAGGAACTCGACGCGATGTTCCAGAAGGTCAACCAGCACCAGGTCCTCGGTTTCGTGTTCAACCGCGTCGACGAGCGGGAATAGGGGACCGGGACCGTGCTCGCTTTCGTCATAACGGTGGGGATGCTGGGACTCGTCCTGATGCTCGGAAAGACCCGGAAACACCCGTCGGGCTGGTCGTACGCGCTCGTCGCGGTGGCCGCCGCGCTGGAGACCGGGCTCGTCCTGCTCTACCTGTACCAGATGTCAATCCCCGTCCCGTAAGCAGATCGCGGACTGAACTTCATGATCTCGACACTCTACGAACGCGCCGTATCCGGCGAACAGGGACTCCCGCCGCGAACCCGCGCGGGCCGCTACGAGCTCGCCGCCCTCATCGCGGTGTCGGTGCTGACGGCGGCCATCTACGTGGTGTCGAAGGGGTCCGTGTTCACGGTCGTGTCGCTCCTCGGCGCCGTGGCCGTGATCGTGCTGACGTTTTACAGGATCGACTGGGGATTCATGTTCTTCGTCGGCTGCGTGCTCCTCTTCGACCAGTTCCCTCCCCGCGGGTACGAGCGGTCGATCATCGGAAAGGAGTATTTCCAGAACCTGAAATCGCTCCCGACGCTCGAAAACGTGGGTCCGGCCGTCGCGAACCCGCTGGAACTGCACCTCTTTCTGATCATCCTCGTCTGGGTGATGCTGATCATCACCGGCAAGAAGGTCACCTTCGTCAGGGTGACCGGCTGGATGCCGGCGGCGCTGTACTTCTCGTGGCTCGTGCTCGGCGCCGTGCTGGGGATCGGCCGCGGCGGTGATTTCCTCCCGGCGCTGTGGGAGATCAGGGCGCTCTTCTACCTCGGCATCATGTTCTTTTTCGTCCCCCAGATCATCCAGACGAAGGACCAGGTGAAGCAGCTCTTCTGGGTGATCATCGCGGCCCTCTCGTTCAAGACGCTCCAGGGGGTCGTGCGCGTCGCCAACCTCGGGTTCAGTTTCGGCAGGCGGGACGAGTTGACGAGCCACGAAGATCCGCTCTTTTTCGTCACGCTCGTCGTGCTCGCGGCCGGCTTCTTCGTCTACCGGTACCGCGGCGGACAGCGCGTTGTACCTGGCCTGGCTCATGGCGCCGATGATCCTCGTCTTTTTCATGGCGCAGCGCCGCGCGACCTGGGCCGCCCTCGGCGCCTCCGTCGTCGCATTCCTGGCGCTGATCGAGAGCAAGCCGAGGTGGGCGTTCCTGAAAATACTCGCCCCGGTGGTCCTGCTGGCGTCGGTGTATCTCGGCGTCTTCTGGAACAGCGACTCCGGCGGAATCGGCCATGGGGCGTTCCTGGTCCGGTCATCCCTCAGCTCGACGAGGGAGGAGGCGGGTGAACGGTATTACTCGAACCTCTACCGCGACTTCGAAAACTACAACCTGGCCCAGACGATCAAATCGTCGCCGGTGGCCGGCATCGGGTTCGGCAGTAAATACCTTCAGCCGATCAAGCTCCCGAAGATCCCCTTCACGCTGGCGGAGTACATCCCGCACAACGAGATCTTCTGGATGATGGTGAAGGTCGGCGTCATCGGGTTTTTCCTGTTCTGGTACTTCCTGTATTCGCACGTGATGAGGTCGGCCTCCCTGTTCGCCCGGATGCAGGACCCCTACCTCAAGGCGGTCTGCGCGGTCGTGGCCATCGCGGTCCTGGGACAGGTGGTCGTGTCCTACTACGATCTCCAGCTCACGTTCTACCGGAACATGGTCTACCTGGGGGCGCTCATGGGGCTCTATCCCACGCTCGAACGCCTCCAGATCGAGGAGGTCGGCGGCGGCCGCGGCGAAAAACTGACGACGACCACGCTGACGCACATGACGAAGGGCTCCGCATTGCTGAAAAAAATACTCCCGGACCGGGTGGTGCTCTCCGTCCAGAAACGGCGGTATGCCCGCTCGCTCTCGGCGTTGCGCGTCGGGGATTGCACCGATTTCAGGGCGATGAAAAACCTCATCGCGGCGGGCGACACCGTGGTGGACGTCGGGGCCAACATGGGAGAGTACACGGTCATCATGTCGCGGATCGTCGGCACCGCCGGCAGGGTGTTCAGCATCGAACCGTTCCCGAGGACCTTCGAGTTGCTCAACCACGAGGTCAGGACGCTGGGTCTCACGAACGTCGTCACGATGGATTTCGCGGCCGCCGACCGCGACGGGGAGGCGTCGATGGTCGTCCCGACAACGGCGCCGCCGGCGAACCGGATTTCTTCCTCGCCCATATCGACGACGGGCGGGGGCCCGCCGGGGGCGGACGCGCCCGGGTGCCGCTCCGCACGCTCGACGGCGCGCTCGGGGATGCCGCCGCGCTGGTCCGCTTCCTCAAGATCGACGTCGAAGGCCACGAGCTGGAATGCCTCGAAGGGGCGGTTGAAATCCTCCGCGCGGCGAAACCCTCGCTCCTCGTCGAAATCTGGGGCGACCCGGACGAACCCGGCAGCGCCGCGGGGCGGACGTTCGCCTTCCTGCACCGGGCCGGCTACGCCGCTTTCGTGGCCCAGCCGGACGGCGCGCTGAAGGCCAGGTCCGCCGGCGTGAAGAGCGTGAACTATTTTTTCCTCCATTCCTGATGCCGTCATCGACCATGGACAACGAAATGTGCCTCGAGGGACCCGCGCTGCACTCGCACAACAACCGCGGGACGAATCCGGGCCCTCCCCCCCGGCCCCCCGTTCGGCGAGCATCCTCGGCGTCAGGGTCGACGACGTGACCAACGGGGAGACCATCGACCTGCTCGAGTCGTTCATCCGGTCCGGCCGGAAGCACCAGGTCGCGACCGTCAATCCCGAGTTCATCATGGAAGCCCAGCGGAACCCCGCGTTCATGCGGACGCTCAACAACACCTCGCTCTCCTTCCCGGACGGGATCGGCGTCATCCACGCCTCGAGGATCTACGGCGTGCCGTTCCGCGAACGGGTGGCCGGGGTCGACGTTGTGGAGAATTTCGCCGGCGTCGCGGCGGAAAAAGGCTATACCTTCTTCTTCCTCGGGGCGGCTCCCGGGGTGGCCGACCGCGCGGCGGACATCCTGAAGTCACGGCACCCCGGGCTCTCGATCGTCGGGACCTGGGGCGGCTCTCCCTCGCCGGAGGAGGAAGCCGGCATCTGCGAGAGGATCAACGCGGTGCGGCCCGACGTCCTCCTGGTGGCCTACGGGGCGCCCCGGCAGGACCTCTGGATCTCGCGCAACCTCGGCAGGCTGAGCGTCTCGGTGGCGATCGGCGTCGGCGGGACGTTCGATTTCATCACCGGGAAGTCGGTCCGCGCCCCCGGGTGGATGAGGAGCCTGGGCCTCGAATGGCTCCACAGGCTCGTCCGCGAACCGAGCCGGTGGAGGCGAATGCTCGCGCTGCCGCGGTTTGCCGTTCGATGCGCGATCGACCGTTTCAGCCGGAATCCACACAACCGGGCGACGACGCGATGAGCAGCGAGAGCATAGCGCAGTCGGTCGCGAAGAACACCGCGGTGCAGTTCGGGCAGCAGCTCGCCACGTGGGGCACGAGCTTCGTCCTGATGTTGTTCCTGCCGCGCTACCTGGGGCCGGAACGATACGGCAGGATCTATCTCGCCGAGATGGTGACCGCCATGTTCGTCGTGCTGGTCGCCTACGACGGGAGGCTCAGCATCGCGAAAAGGGTCTCCAGGAACCGGGCCGAGGCGGGCGAGATCCTGGTCAACTCGATCGGTTTCAGGATCGGGCTCTGGATCATCGCCTTCGCCGGGATGACGATCTTCGCCCAGGTGGCAGGGTATCCCGCCCCCGTGGTGATCATACTCCTCATCTTCGGGCTGGAGATGTTCTGGTCGGCCGCGCGGGGCGTGCTCTCCGGGGCGTTCCTCGGTTTCGAAAACACGACATACACGGCGATCACCGCGATCATTGAAAAAGTGTTCGTCGCCGGGGTCGGGATCGCAGCGCTCCTCATGGGGGCGAACGAGATCGTCATCGCCGGGGTCATGGCCGGGGGATCGCTCCTCAATTTCATCGTCACGTCCGGTTTCATCAGGCGGTATATCCCGCACCTTCCGAAATTCGACCGGGCGAAGGCCTGGCAGTTGATGAAGGAGGGGTTCCCCTTCCTGCTCTGGACGATCTTCGGGGTCGTCTATTACAGGATCGACACGGTGATGCTCTCCCTGATGGTCCCGGAGGTCGTCGTGGGATGGTATGGCGCGGCCTATAAATTTTACGACGTTCTCGTGTTCCTGCCGAGCATATTCTCCATCGCCATCCTGCCCGTGATGTCGAAACTGTTCGGCAAGGAAAACCTGATGCTGGCCCGCACCACGCAGAAGGGGCTCGATTTCATCCTGCTGACCGGCATCCCGATGAGCGTGGTGTGCTTCTTTTTCGCGCCGCAGATCATCGGCTTCCTCTTCGGAATACAGGATTACGCCCCGGCGGTGTTCAACCTCCGGATTTTCGCCACCGGGTTGCTGCTGCTCTACATCGACATGATCCTCGCGACGGCGCTCATCGCCTGCGACAAGCAGAAACAACTGGCCATCATATCGGCCATCGCCGTCTTCATCAACGTCGGATTGAACTACGTGATGATCCCTTACACACAGGCCCGGTCGGGCAACGGCGGGGTCGGCGCCGCGATCGCCACCACCGTGACGGAGTTTTTCGTCCTCGTCTGCAACGTCCTGATCCTGCCGAAATCGATCTTCGAGGGCGGGAGCAGCAAGGTGATGTTGAAATCGGTGGCCGGCGGCGTCGCGACGTACCTGGCGCTGGACCTCCTCGCCCGGACGGCCCCGGGGGTCCCCTGGATGGCCCAGGCGGCGGCGGGCGGGATCTTCTACGTCGCCGTGCTCCTGTTGATGAAGACGTTCGGTCCCGAGGACAAACGCTTCGTCAGGGAATTCATCAATGCCCGGCTCAAACGGTCGGCGCCGAAACCGGAGGCCGGAGAATGAAAATCCTCCACGTCATACCCTACTGTCCGTACCCGCCGCAGTTCGGCGGCGCGCTGAGGGTGTTCAACCTCCTGAAGCAGATGGCGGCCCGGCACGAGGTCACGGTCGTCTATCCCGGCCATCCCGGGAGCGACGAAGGTCTCCGGGACGCGTTCGGCGGAAAACTGGCGAAGATCCACGTCGCCGCGCGGCGCTGGACCCGGGTCTACAGGCGCCTCGGCCAGTTCTACTCCACCTTTACGCCCAACAGTTTCTTCTACCAGATGGGATGGGACCGCGGGACCGAAAAAATACTCCGGAACGAACTCGAAAACGGGGGGTACGACCTCGTCCAGACGGAGTTCCCGCACATGGCCGCCTACGACCTTCCGACCGACGCCGTGCAGATCCTCGACGAGCACAACGTCGAGTACGACCTCACCCGGCGGCAGTGGCAGATGGCGACCTCCCCGTTCAGGAAATTCCACTACCGCGACGAATACCGGAAGATCTACCGCGAGGAGATGGCGGCGTGCCGGAAACAGGACCTGGTCCTGGTCACCTCCGAGCGCGACAGGGCGCTCCTCGACGCCGACCTGCCGGAGGTGAAGAAATTCGTCCTGCCGAACGGCGTGGACGCCTCGTATTTCAGGCCGTCGCCCGTCGCCCCCGACCCCGAGACGATCGTCTTCACCGGGATGATGAAGTACCTCCCGAATTCCGACGGCATGTTCTATTTCCTGGAGAGCATCTTTCCCCTCATCCTCGCGAAGGTCCCCGGCGCGAAGGTGCTGATCGTCGGCGCCGAGCCCCCGGCGGCCCTCCGGGCGAAGGAATCCTCCAGCGTCGTCATCACGGACAGGGTCGAAGACGTCCGCCCCTGGGTCGACAGGGCCGCGGTGAGCGTCGTTCCGCTCAGGATGGGCGGGGGTACGAGGCTGAAGATCGTCGAGTCGTTCGCGATGAACAAGCCGGTCGTTTCGACGTCGATCGGCGCCGAGGGGATCGACGCGGTCCACGGCGAATCGATCATGATCGCCGACGAACCCGGCCGCGTTCGCGGACGCCGTCGTGCGTCTGCTGCGGGACGCACCGCTGCGCGCGAAACTCGCCGCCGGCGGCCGTGATCTGATGTTTCGCCGGTACGAGTGGTCGGTCATCGGGTCGGAACTGGAGCGGGCGTACGGCCTGGCCATCGACGGCAGGAAAGCCGCCCGCGGCGGCCGGACGCACCGGGAACGGCGGCCGGAATTGAAGGACGCGCCATGATGCCCGACCAGCAGACAGCCCCGGCCGCCTCCGAGGGGGTCTCCGCGCGGAGCCCGGAACGGATCAAGGTCCTGATGTATCACCGCATCGTCAACGGCGACTACGTGAGCCCCGGGGAACGGGAATTCTGCATCGACGCGAAGGTCTTCCGCAAGCACCTCCGGATCCTCGAGCGGCTGGGATACTCGACCATCACGTTCAACGACTACGACCTGTTCAAGCGCGGGGAGCTCAACCTGCCCAGGAAGCCGATCATCCTGACCTTCGACGACGGTTACCTCGACACGCACGAGCATGCCCTCCCGGTCCTGCGGGAGTACGGAATGAAAGCGGTGGTCTTCGTCGTCGCGGACCCGCAGGTGAGGATGAACGATTGGGATTCCGGGTACGACATCACGCCCGCGCCCCTCATGACTCCCGATCAGATCCTGGAGCTCCACGCGGCCGGCTTCGAGATCGGCTCGCATTCGCTGACCCATCCGCGGCTCACCCAGGTCCCGAGGGACGCGGCCTGGAGGAAATCTCCCGGTCGAGGATGCTCCTCGAGATCCTCATCAACGCCCCCGTCCGGACGTTTTCGTACCCGTACGGCCTGAACAACGACGAAGCCCGCCAGCTCGTGAAGGAAGCCGGCTACAGGTTCGCGTGCGGCGTCTATACCGGGCCATCGGCGTTCGGCGCCGACCCGTTCGACATCAGGAGGATCGCGCCGTCGGTGGACATCCTCCCGCTCGGATTCTGGATCCAGGTCGTCACCCCGTACGAACGGTACGACCGGATGAAATGGAAAATGAAACAGATCATCAGGAGCCTCGAGGGCAGGACCCGCGAGCCCGTCACCAACCATCACGATTGATGACCGCGCATCCCGACATACGCGAACAGCCTGGCCGTTCCCACTCCCGGGACGGCGCGACCGCTGAACCGGACCGCCGCGACGCCCCGGGCCGGCGACGTGCGCGTCCGTGTCGTGGCGGATTTCGCGTCGCCGGACGTCGGCGCCCGCGAGTGGAACGCCCTCGCCGACGAGTGCGAAGCGCCGATCTACCTGACCTTCGAATGGCAGTCCCTCTGGTGGAAACATTTCGGCGCCGGGCGTCGGCTGAACATTCTCGCATTCACGCTGGACGGCAGGACGGTCGGGATCGCTCCCCTCTTCGCGGGACGGACCCTCGACGGCGACGCCGGCGTGCTGAGGTTCATCGGGTCCGGCGACGCCTTCACCCGCTCCGGTGGCCTCTTCGCCGATGACGGGCCCAGCGATTACCTGGACCTCCTCGTCGAACCCGGGTACGGCCCCGCGGTCGGGGGCGCGTTCGCGGACTATCTCGAACAACACCGGGGGAGCATGCACCGGATGGACCTCGTCAACCTGCGACCCGGAGGCCCGGCGACCACGGACCTGCTCCCCGCGCTCGCCTCGAGGGGATTCACGGTGACGGAAACGCCGGGCGACCTCTGCCCCTTCATCGTGGTTGAAAACGACACGGCGGACTTCATCCGGGGCCTCGCCTCCGGAGTCCGCAGACGGATGAACCAGGCGATCCAGCTCACCGACGGCCGGGATGAAAGCGTGCGGTTCAGGAGCAACGACCGGGCGGAATGGGACCGGTTTTATTCCGACCTGGTGACCCTCCATCAGCGCCGGTGGAACGCCGCGGGTTTCCCCGGGCTCTTCCACGACGCCCGGAGCGCGGCTTTCCAGCGGGAGGCGGCGGAACTGTTCCTGCGCAACGGGTGGCTCTGGTACGGCGACCTGGTGGAAGCCGGCCGCTGCGTGGCCGCGAGGATGGCGTTCGTGTATCACGGGCGGATGTACGATTATCTTTCAGGTTTCGACGAGACCGCCGGCTGCGCGCGCAGGCGGCCGGGGATGGCCCTCCTCATGGCGATGCACTCGGCGGCCCGGGCGGCCGGGATCGGCGTCCTGGACATGCTCCGGGGCGACGAAAAATACAAGTTCGAGCTGACCGGGCGGCAGGAGCGGCTCGTCAACGTTATGGTCGATACCGGCGGGACGGCGGCCGGCGCGCCGCCGGTTTCGCGCCGGGTGCTGCGCGCGTACGGTTTCGCGACGTTCCTCGCGCGCCGGGAGGCGCGCCTGCTGGGCGTCCAGGTCAGGCAGCACGGGACCGTGCGGGGCGCGGCCGCCTTTTTTCGATTCCGGCTCGCGCGGTACCGCCGGAAATTTTCGCCCGGGACAACCGGGGAAGGGCCCGACCGCGCCGGCAGCGGCGCCTGATTATGGCACGGGTTTGAAGATGAACTTTTATCCATCATCGCAGGGAACACGCATATGACAGGGAAATCCACACCGGTGAATCAACCGGCCACGTCCATTCCGGCCCTCGTAATCGGAGGGATCGGCATCGTGCGAAATCTCGGCGAGGAAGGGATTCCGGTCTACACCGGATCGGATATCCGCGAAAACCACATACTCTACTCCCGCTACTCCTCGAAGAAGGTCTTTTTCTCGGACTTGCAGGGAAGGAAGTTCGCCGACGAACTGATCGCCTTCGCGAAACAGGAGGGACGGAAATTGATGTTTTTCAGCGACGACGACAGGGCGATCCTGACATTCTCCCAATTCCAGGAAGAGTTGAGCCCCTATTACTATTTCACCTTCCCGTCGGCGGAGCTGGTGGACTCGATCCTGGACAAAAGGAAATTCGCCACCCTCTCGCGGAAGCTCGACCTCCCGGTCCCCTGGTCCCTCGCCCCGAAAAGCATGGAGGAACTCGAGAAGGTGATGCCGGAGATCACCTACCCGTGCATCATCAAGCCCGCCCACAAGGAGGACTGGTGGAGCCCGAAATTCGCCGAGGTCATCGGCGCCTACCGGAAGGCGATCGAATGCCATTCCCGCGAGGAACTCCTGGAGTACTACCCGAAAGTCCTCCAGGTCGGGCCGAACGTGCTCCTGCAGGAGCTGGTGGAGGGCGACGACTCCCAGCTCTACAGCATCAACATGTACTATGACCGGAACGGGACGCTGAAGGGCCAGTACTCGGCGCACAAGCACCGCACCTACCCCATCCACGCGGGCCAGGGGTGCTGCGTCGAAACGGTGAAGGACGAAAAGATCCTGCGGTCCTCCATCGAGACGGGCCGGAAGCTCGGGATGGTGGGCTTGTGCAACATGCAGTACAAGATCGACAAGCACGGCAACCTGAAGATCATGGAGCTCCACGTCAGGAACAGCGTCTGGAGCTACCTGGGGAAGGCGAGCGGCATGAACCTCTATTATTACGCCTACCTCGACCAGCAGGGAGCGCCCTGGCCGTATGCGAACGATTACGAGACCGGGGTCAAGTTCATCGACCTCAAGCGGGACATCAAGGCCCTGCTCGCGTACAGGAAGACCGGCGAGTGGACCCTGATGCGCGGGATCAAATCGTGGAGGGGAAAGATCGTGTTCCACATCTTCAACGGCCGGGACCCCCTCCCCTTCATCATGGACACGTGGTTCGAAATGCTGCAGCGCGTCTTCAAAAAATCGACGACGCCCGGCCGGCCGGACTCCGAACGCTCCCGTTCGTCCGGCAAGGGCGCGAATACGACGATGACCGCGGCCTGATGAGCACGGTGGACGCCACTTCCGGACATACCGCCGAAGCGCGCCGCGACGGAGCGCCACGGCCGGACACGGCGCTGCCCGCCTGCGCGGTGAGGGTCGTCCGCACGGACGCGGAGTTCGACGCCCTCGCGCCCGCGTGGGACGCCCTTCTGGCCCGGTCGGACGGCACCGTCTTCCAGACGTTCGAGTGGCAGCGGACCTGGTGGAAGTATTTTCAGCGCGGCATGACGCTCAACATCCTCCTCATCGAGCGCGGGGAAGAACTCCTCGGCATCGCGCCGCTCTGCAGGGAACGGGTGAAGTTCCTGGGAGTCCCGGTCGCGACCCGGCTCAAATTCATCGGCGTCGGCCTGTCGGACTACCTCTGGCCGATCGTCGCGAAGGGGGAACGAGGAGATCGTCGCGGAAGCGTTCGCCTCGTACCTTTCGGACACGCAGGGCGAGTGGGACGTGGTCGACCTCGAGGACGTGAGCGAATCGGCCGGCTGTTTCGGGGCGCTCCCGGACCAGATCGCCGCCGTCGGGCTCCCCCTCTACCGGTACCACGGGACGGTCTGCCCCTGGATCCCGCTGCCCGCCACGGAAGAGGAGTTCAACGCAAGCCTCGGATCCAACGCGAGTTACAACCTGAAGCGGAAATTCAAGAAGCTCAGGACGAATTTCGATTCCGCCGTCGAACTCGTCCGTCGTGACGCCGACGGCATCGACGCGGCGATCGACGACTTCTCGCGCATCCACGGCGGCCGGTGGAAGAGCCAGGGCCATCCCAGCGCGTTCGACGATCCCAACCACCGGGCGTTCCACGTCGAGGTCAGCCGGAGGCTCGCCGCCAGGGACTGGCTGAGGATGTACTTCCTGAAGGTGAACGGTGAACGGGTCGCCGTGAATTTCAGCTTCAACTATCGCGAGAGAATCTACATGTACCAGAGCAATGCGCACGGGGCCGAGGACGTGATGAAATGCAGCCCGGGCCTCCTCATCCGGTCCGTGGCGATGACCGAGGGGATCGCCGAGGGGATGCGGGTGTTCGATTTCATGCGCGGGAACGAAACGTATAAATACAGGGAATGGAACGCCCGGGACGCCAAGAACTGGCTGTTCCGCTCGTCCTCCGGGACGGCGGCCGGCAGGTTACGGTTCTTCCTCTTCCTGTGGGCCGAGCTCATGACGAAAACCTCGACCAGGTTGCGATGGGAATATTTCGAGTACCGCCGGTTCAAGATCGCGGGCCCGGAAAACGTGACCGCCCCCGGATACATCGGGCGGAAGGCCGTCTCCCTCTTCCGGATGTACGTCGACTACCTCTGGAGACACCTGACCGGGACGCGCAAGCACGTCCCGCCGGCCGATGACGCGGAGGGGGACGCATGAAGACCCTCACCGTGGTGTCTGCAAGGCTGAACCGGCCCGACCTCGCGGAGGCCGTGGAGATGGAACGTCGCGACGAAATCCCCCGGGTCTCGCTCTACCAGCGGTACCTGGAATCCGACCTGCTCGATGAGCGGTTCATGATGGACCGCGTCCCCGGCTGGAGGAAGGCGCTGTACACGCTCGTTCCGAAACCCCTCGACCAGGTGCTCGAAGCGTACGTCCTCGGAAGAAGTACGACGTCGTCATCACATGGGCGGAACGACTGGGGCTGCCGTTCGCGCTCCTCCTCAAACTGACGGGATCGCGGACGCCCCACGTCACGCTCAACAGCTGGATCACCGGCGGAAAGAAGGCCAGGCTCCTCAAGCTGACCCACACGCACATCTCGAGGATCCTCCTCTGGTCGTCGGTCCAGAGGGACTACGCCCTCAACGTCCTGAAGCTCCCGCCGGCCCGGATCACGTTCATCAGGAAATTCGCCGACCAGAACTTCTGGCGGCCGATGAACGTCGCCACCGACATGATCTGCGCGGTCGGCGTCGAAATGCGCGATTACCCGACCCTCATCGAGGCGATGCGGGGCCTGGACATCCCGTGCCACATCGCGGCGGGGCTCAACCGGGGGATCCTCTACGACACGGTGGCGGCGATCGACCGCTCCGGCGAACTCCCGCCGAACCTCACCGTCGGGAAGAAAAGCTTCGGCGAACTGCGCGACCTGTACGCGCGTTCCAGGTTCGTGGTCATCCCGCTCCGGGCGACCGACACCGACAACGGGCTGACCTGCATGCTCGAAGCGATGGCGATGGGAAAAGCCGTGATCTGCTCCCGCACGTCCGGGCAGATCGACGTCCTCCAGGACGGCGTGACGGGCATCTTCGTCCCCCAGGGCGACCCCGCCGCGCTGCGGGAGGCGATCGTCGAGGCTCTGGAACGACCCCGGCCTCGCCGCGGAGATGGGCCGGCGCGGCAGGGAATTCCTGCTGGAACACCATACCATCGAACAGTTCGTCGAGAGCGTCAGGCGGGTGGCGGAAGAAGTGAGCGGACAGACCGGGACGCCGAGACCGGTCATCGAAGGATTCGGGGCGGGCGTCCTTTCCCCCGGGGCTGGGAGATGAACGCGATCCTCCCCATACTGGAAATACCCGCGATCGCCGCGGCGGGCTTCCTCGCGGGGTACCTCGCCCTCCTGAGCCTCCTCGCGTTCATCGCCCGCCGGCCGGTCCCGGCCGGAACGGGGAAACCGCGGAGGTTCGCGGTCGTGGTCCCGGCGCACAACGAGGAGGGCGCGCTCGGCAGAACGCTCGGGAGCCTCAAGGACCTCGATTATCCGTCAGGGCTCTTCGACGTCGTCGTCATCGCCGACAACTGCACGGACGCTACGGCCGCCGTCGCGCGCGCCGCCGGGGCGGTCGCGCTCGAGCGAACGGACCCCGTCGACCGGGGGAAGGGCCACGCGCTCCGCTGGGCGTTCGATGCGCTGTCGACCGACGCCCGCGGTTACCACGCTTTCGTGGTCATCGACGCCGATTCCGTCGCGACGAAGAATTTCCTCAGGGTGATGAACGACGAGCTGGACGCCGGGGCCGAGGCCATCCAGGCCGGGGACGTCGTGATCAGGAACGAGGCCTCGTGGAGCACGGAAATCACGCGCCTCGGATTCACGCTCTATAACCACGTGAGGCCCCTCGGACGCGGCGTGATCGGCGGTTCGGCCGGCCTCCGGGGCAACGGCATGTGTTTCAGCGCCGGGCTCATGAAACGGATACCGTGGGACGCGTTCGGGGTGACCGAAGATCTCCAGTACGGCCTCACGCTGCTCCTGAACGGCGTCAGGGTCCGCTACGCCCCGGCGGCGACCGTCTACGCGACGATGCCCGCTTACTCCGCGAACGCAGTCTCCCAGAGGGCGCGCTGGGAAATGGGGCGGGCCCCCGTGAAAAAGAAATTTTCCCGGAGGCTGTTCGCAATGGCCGCCCGGAATCGTTCGTTCCCCGCACTCGACGCGTGGATCGACCTGGTGACGCCCCCCGTGGTGCACCTGATGGCCGCGAGCGCGGCGCTGGCAACCGCCCACTGGATCCTCGGGGCGGCGTTCTCCGGCGCCTTCGTCCCGTACGCCGTCGCGTGGACGATCGTCACTGCGCTCGGCGTCGTGCACGTCATGGCGGGCCTCGTCGCCGCGCGCGCCGACTCCGGGCAGTACAAGGCGCTCTTCTACGTGCCGCTGTACGCCGCATGGAAATTCTGGCTGTACGTACGCCGACCCGACTCCAAACCTCCCGCGGAGTGGGTTCGCACGACCCGGGAGGAGGTCCGGCCGCCGGCAGTCATGGGCGACCGGAACGGGACGTAAACTTCAACCACAAGGGTTCTATGGCAAAAATATTATTGATCGACGACGACGAGGTGCAACTCCAGATGCAGCGGATGCTGCTCTCGTCACAGGGATACACCGTCTATTCGACGGCCGACGGTCCCCAGGGCATCACCCTCTACAGGGCGCACCGGCCCGATCTCGTCCTCCTCGACATCGGGTTGCCGACCGTCAGCGGGATCGAGGTGCTCAAACAGATACGGCAGATCGACCAGAAGGCGAAGATCATCGTGATCACGGGCTACGCGTCGGTGGAGTCGGCGGTCCTCGCAATCCGCGAGGGCGCGTGGGATTACGTCAGGAAACCCTATGACATCAACCTTCTGCTGAAGAAAGTCGAATCCGCCCTCGCCATGGTACGGGGATAATGCCTCTGCGCCGGATCATCCATATGACCGTCCTGTTCGTCGCGTTCGCGGGGGGGGCCGCCCCGCTCGGGGCCCAGCTGCATCACTTCACGGTCGAGGCCCAGGGCGGCGGACCGATCGGGAGCCAGATCGCCCGGACGGCGTTTTTCGTCCAGGTGCTCGCCCAGGATTCGCTCAACGTGACCGTGCCTTCCTTCACCGGAACCGTCGTTATCAGCTCGGACGGGCCGCTTTTATCGGGAGGGGGGACCACGGCGTCCTTCGTGAGTGGAATCCTATCATCCCATTCAGTAAATTTGTCCTCAGGGGGACTCGTCACACTCACTGCGACGAATTCGGCGGGGGCTGAATCGGGCGTCAGCGCGACTTTCACCGTCAACAATCCCCTCCCCCAGATCAGCTCTCTCTCGCCGTCGAACCGGACGGCGGGTGACACCGGTTTCACGCTCACCATCGCCGGGACGGGCTTCACGCCGGCCTCGACCGTGGTGTTCCATGGTTCGGCCGTCACCACGTCGTTCGTGAGCGATTCCGAGCTCACGGCGGCGATCGCCGCGGCGCAGATCGACACGGCGGGATCGTTCGCCACGGTCGTGTCTTCGCCGGGACCGGGGGGCGGGCTCTCCAACGAGGGCGCGTTCGTCGTCCTCGATCCGGTGTTGCGCGCGAAGATCTTCCTCGAAGGTCCGTTCAGCGGCGGCGGCACGATGTCGACACAGTTACGGACCGACGGCGTGATCCCGTTGACGCAGCCGTTCGCCGGGGCGCCCTGGAACTACCCCGGGACGGAGAACGTCGCCACCGTTCCGGCGGGCGTCGTCGACTGGGTGCTGCTCGGTCTCAGGACGGGCGCCCCGGGCGCCACGCAGGTCTCCCGCAGGGCCGCGTTCCTGAAATCCGACGGCACGGTCACGGATATGAACGGTACGGACCCGGTGGCCTTCGGCGGTGTGGGACTCGGGCGTTATTTCGTCGTCGTCCGGCACCGGAACCACATCCCGGCGATGACCGCCACGGCGCGGCCGCTGAACGCGCCGGTCGATTCGTGTGACTTCACGACCGGACCCGGAAAATTTTTCGGCGGCGACGCGGCATCGCTCGCGGGCGGCGCGTGGGGGGCCTTCTCCGGCGACTATTCGGGCGACGATTTCATCGACGCGGCCGATTTCGCCGGGCCGGACAACGAGATTTTTCTCTCCGGCTACCGGAGGGCGGACCTGAACCTCGACGGGTTCATCGACGCGGCCGATTTCAGTTTTCCGGACAACAACATTTTCACCGGGTCGAACGTACCCGACTGAACATTCCGATCATGGACCGAACCAGAATGTTCGTGACGGCATTTTCCAGACGCACCATCGGAAGAGGTTTTATGAAAACACTATCACTGGCACTACTCACCATCCTGATCGGGGCGTCGGCCCTTGCCCAGGCCCCGGCATACAACCTCATCCTCAGGAACGATGCGCTGGTCGATTCGACACACTTCGAGTTCGAGATCTGGCTGGAGCGGACGGGCGGGACCGCGTTCGAACTCGCCACCCTGACCCCGATCATGACCTTCAACACGGGCATCTCGGCCGGTGCCCTGTCGCTCTCCCTGAACACCGGCACCTCTCAACTCGACGCGGACCAGGAGCCGATCGTGATGTCCGTGACCGGAAACGATCTCGTCATCAACCCGAGGGTCCCCCCCGGCGCCGGGGCGGGGACGATCATCCCGACGTCTCCCGGCCTGCGGGTCGGCAGGTTCCGTATCACGAGCACCACGGCGTTCACCGCACAACAGGCCAACATCGCGTGGAAAAACAACACGAACCCGTTCACCAAGGTCTTCGCGTACGACCTCTCCGACCTCAACGTCGAGGTCACCGATTCGACCCGGCACCTCAATTCGCTTGCAAACCTGTCGCTCTCGCCGCCCGTGATCACCAGCGCCTCACCGAGGCCCGCCGCCACGGCCGGCGTGCTGTATCGCGACACGCTCAGGGTCCAGGGCGGGATCCCCGCGCTGAGCTGGTCGGTCATCGCCGGGGCGCTCCCCTCCGGGATAACGCTCTCGTCGGCCGGCATCATCACCGGGACGGCGAACACCGCCGGCACGTCCAATTTCACCGCGAGGGTGGTCGACAACACGGCCGCCGCGGACACCGCCGCCTTCAGCCTCACCGTCACCGCCGGCGCGGCAACGCAGCTCGCCTTCGTGCAGCAGCCCACCGATGAGATCGCCGGCGTCTTCATCGCGCCCGCGCCGTCGGTCCGGCTCACCGACAACCTCGGTAACACCGTCACGACGGCCGGCGTGGCCGTTACGATGGCGCTGACGTCCGGCAATGGCACGCTCAGCGGCACTCTCACGGAATTGACGAACGCCTCCGGGGTCGCCGCGTTCGACAGCCTCCGGGTCGACAAAAAGGGGGTCAAGGCCGTTACCGCGTCGAGCGGGATCACCTCGTCGGTCGCCAGCGGCGCATTCACGATCCTGAACGCGAACGCCTCACAGATTCTCATCGAGACCGCCCCCGACGGTTCGGGCGTGATCGTCCCGGCGCAGAGCCTCGCGCCGCCTGGCGCGATCACGGTATATGCCGTCTCGCGCGACGTCTTCGACAATTTCATCGAGAACATCGCGGCGACGGCCTGGACCCTCCAGGGCGTGACCGGGGGTGTGGCCGCGGGCGACCTCGTCCCCGCCGGCGACAGCCGGAGCGCGCTCTTCACCGGGCACCTCGTCGGCTCGGCGCAGATCCGCGCGACGGCGCCATCGCTCGCTCCGGTGAATTCCGGGACCATCACGGTGGTGCCGGGAACGGCACAGAGGCTGGGGTTCGTCCAGCAGCCTTCGAACGGCGTCGCCGGGGCGTCCATTGCACCGCCCGTCACGGTCCAGGTCCGGGACACCGCCGGCAACGCCGTCGCGGTCGAAAATATCTCCATCTCGATGACGCTCAGTTCGGGCACCGGGACGCTCGGCGGGACAATGACCCAGCTGACCAACGCCTCCGGACTGGCGACGTTCGGTACCCTCACCATCAACGAGGCCGGGTTGAAGGCCCTCACGGCGAATTCCGCCGGGCTCACCTCCGCCGTGAGCGCCAATTTCACCCTCTCCACCTACATTATCACCGCCTCGGCCGGGGCGAACGGCACCATCACACCGTCCGGCGCCGTCGCGGTCAACTCGGGGGCGAGCCAGGCGTTCGCCATCGCCGCAAACCCCCTCTATCACATCGCGGACGTCCTCATCGACGGAAGTTCGATCGGGCCGGCGCCGAACCACACGTTTACGAACGTCACCGCCAACCACACGATTTCGGCCAGCTTCGCGGCGGACACCATCCAGGTGACCGTCCAGACGTCCCCCGCCGGCCGTTCGATCCGCGTCGACGGGGTCCTCTTCACCGCGCCGCAGGTCTTCGATTGGGTCCAGGGAACCAGCCACACGATCGCGACCGACAGCCTTCAGAACGGATCCCCGGGCGTCCGGTACGCCTACGAGTCGTGGAGCGACGCCGGCGCGATCAGCCACACGGTGTCGCCGACGGCGAACACCACGTATACCGCCGGCTTCTGGCCGCAGTATTTCCTGACGATGGTCGCCGGGACGGGAGGCACGGTCAGCCCCGCCAGCGACTGGAAAGACTCCAGCACGGTCGTCCAGATCGCGGCCACGCCGACGACGGGGTACACCTTCGGCAGCTGGACCGGAAGCGGGAGCGGTTCGTTTTCGGGCGCGACGAACCCGGTGAACGTCACCATGAACGGCCCGATCACCCAGACGGCAGCGTTCACGCCGAACGCGATATCGGTCACCGTGACCACAAACCCCGTGGGCCGGTCCATCATCGTCGACGACACCACCTACACGAGCCCCCACACGTTCAACTGGCTCGCCGCGCAGACCCACACGATCTCGGTCGACAGCGTCCAGAACGGAGCGGCCGGAACGCGGTACCTCTACGACGGGTGGAGCGACGACGAGGCCATCACCCACACGATCACCCCGCTGGTGAACGGGACGTATACAGGCTTTTTCATCACGCAGCACTTCCTCACCATGGTGGCCAACACGGGGGGAACCGTAACGCCCGCGAGCAATTGGTTCGACGCCGGGACACCCGTTCTGATCACCGGCATCCCGGGCCCCGGCTACATCTTCTCGAGCTGGACCGGGACGGGCGGGGCCGGGAGCGGCTTCTACACCGGCACCATCAACCCGCAGAGCATTTCGCTCGCCGGGCCGGTCACTCAAACGGCCAACTTCGTCCAGCCGCCGGTGAACGTCACGATCCAGACCAACCCCCCGGGCCGGACGTTCTACGTGGACGCCGGGGTCCTCCGGACGAACGCGTACACCTTCTCCTTCAGTCCCGGCACGACCCACACGGTCGTCGCCGACAGCATCCAGGGTGCGACCTCCACCTCCCGGTTCGTGTGGACGAGCTGGAGCGACGGCGGGGCGAGGTCCCACACGCTCGTCTATCCCGGCAAAGACACGACGTTCTTCGTCAACTTCAAGACACAGTTCAACCTGACCATGAACGCCACCCCCGGCGGCACGGTGCTGCCGGCCTCCGGCTTCTTCGACAGCGCGCAGGTGGTGGGGATCTCCGCGACACCGACCGCCGGTTTCGCGTTCACGGGTTGGACGGGGTCCGGAACGGGATCGTACACAGGCCCGAACAACCCCGGCAGCGTCACGATGCACAGCGCCATCTCACAGACCGCCGGCTTCTCCCTCGCGCCGATCGACGTGATCGTCCAGAGCAATCCGCCCGGACGGACATTTTCCGTCGACGGCGTGACCTATACGGGCTCCCAGGCCTTCACCTGGTCGGCGACGGATGAACACACGCTCGCAACGACCGCGACGCAGGGCGACACCGCGACGCGGTACAACTTCGCGAGCTGGAGCGACGGCGGCGCCCTCAGCCACATCGTCGATCCTCTGAGCGACACCACGTTCACCGTGAACTTCTCCACGCAGTATTTCCTGACGATGGACACCGGGAACGGCAACGGGACCGTCTCCCCCGCGAACAACTGGTACAACGCCGGAACGTCGGTACAGATATCGGCGACACCCGATGCCTTCTATACCTTCGGCGGCTGGACCGGGACCGGCGCGGGCTCGTACACCGGCCCCAACAATCCGGCCACCGTCACCATGAACGCCCCGGTGAGGGAAACCCCGAACTGGACGGCCGGCACCGTCCCCGTGACCGTGACGACCAACCCCGTCGGCCTGACAATCACCGTTGACGGCGTCAATTATACCAGCCCGCGGGTGTTCAACTGGACGACCGGGTCGGCGCACACCATCGTGACCGACAGCATCCAGGCGAGCGGCCTGACCGGCCTGCGGTACGCATGGGATACGTGGAGCGACGCGGGCGCCAGGTCCCACGTCGTCTCCCCGGTCACCGGCACCACCTATACGGCGACGTTCTTCAACCAGTACCTCCTCACGATGGTCGCCAATCCCGGCGGCACCGTGACCCCGCCGACCGGCTGGTACGACGCCGGAGACCTCGTCCTGATCACCGGCATCCCCAACACCGGCTACAGTTTCAGCAACTGGTCCGGCACCGGTACGGGGAGTTACAGCGGGACCTCGAACCCCCGTACGATCACCATGTCGGGGGCGATCACCCAGACGGCCAACTTCGCGCAGTCGGCGGTGCAGGTCACGATCCGGACGAACCCGCCCGGCCGGACGTTCCGGGTGGACGGCAGCGCGCTGATCACGAACATCTATACGTTCACCTTCAACCCTGCCGAGACGCACACGCTCACGACCGACAGCCTGCAGGGGGCGACGCTGGCCTCGCGGTTCGCCTGGTCGAGCTGGAGCGACGGCGGCGCGCGGACACACACGATCAACTACCCGGGGAAGGACACGACCATCGTCGTGAACTTCAGGAAACAGTTCTACCTCACGATGAACGCCGGGACCGGCGGGACCGTCCTCCCGGCGAGCGGATTCTTCGACACCGCGCAGGTGGTCGGCATCAGCGCGACGCCCACCGGCGGTTACAGTTTCAGCGGATGGGTGGGTTCGGGCCCGGGATCGTTCACCGGTCCTGACAACCCGGGGAGCGTCACGATGGACAGCGCCATCACGCAAACCGGAACGTTCACGCTGGCGCCCGTCGACGTGACCGTGCAGACCAATCCCCCCGGACTGCAGTTCCTCGTCGACGGGACCCCCTATACGGGCTCCCAGGCGTTCGTCTGGTCTGCGACATCCCTCCATTCGCTCTCCACGACGTCGCCGCAGGGCGATACCGCGACGCGGTACATCTTCGCGAGCTGGAGCGACGGCGGAAGCCAAACGCACAACGTCGCCCCCCTGAGCGACACCGTCTTCACCGTGAACTTTGCGACGCAATATTTCCTTACGATGGACAGCGGGACCGGCGGCGGGGCCCTCTCCCCGGTGAACGGGTTCTTCCCCGCAGGCCAGTCCGTCCAGATCTCCGCCACCCCCAACGCCGGTTATAACTTCGGCAGCTGGACCGGGGCCGGGACGGGGTCGTACACCGGACCCAACAATCCGGGGACGGTGACCATGAATTCCCCGATCAGGGAAAGGGCGGTGTGGACGGCGGGCACGATCCCCGTCACCATCGCGACCATTCCCGCAGGACGCACGATCATCGTGGACGGCACCGGCTACACGAGCCCGCAGACGTTCACCTGGACGACCGGATCGGCGCATTCGATCTCGGCCGACAGCATCCAGGCGAGCGCCGCCCCCGGCGTACGCTACCGCTGGTCGTTGTGGAGCGACGCGGGGGCCCTGACGCACATCGTCGCGCCGACGTCCGCGACCACGTACACAGCGACGTTTGAGACGCAATACCTGCTGACCATGAACGCCAATCCGGGCGGGACCGTGGATCCTCCCTCAGGCTGGTACGACCTCGGGAGCGCGGTGACGATCACCGGCATCCCGAACACGGGATTCAGTTTCTCGAGCTGGACCGGGTCCGGTCCGGGTTCCTACAGCGGCGCGACCAACCCGAGGATCATCACGACGAACGGCCCGATCACGGAAATCGCGAACTTCGTCCAGAACCCGTTCCAGGTCGTCGTGCAAACGTCGCCCGCGGGCAGGACGTTCAGGGTCGGCGGCACGAACTATACGACGTTGCAGACGTTCAGCATCTCCCCCGGGACCGCGATGAGCCTCTCGATCCCGGTCAACCCCCAGACGGGTCCCGCCGGCACGCAATACCTCTGGGCGACCTGGAGCGACAGCGGGGCGATCTCACACAGCTTCACGCCGACGAGCGACACCGTCATCACGGCCGCCTTCACGACACAGTATTTCGTGACGATGATCGCGGGCGCGGGCGGCTCCGTCGCCCCTCCCTCCGGCTGGTTCGACAGCAGCGCGCAGGTCCCCCTCACGGCCACACCGACCGGCGGCTTTACGTTCGCCGGCTGGGTCGGGTCGGGGACCGGCAGCTACTCCGGGCCTGACAATCCGGCCCTGCTCACGGTCATCGCCCCGGTCTCCGAAACCGCGAGCTTCACCCTCTTCCCGATCACGGTCGGACTCCGGTCCAACCCGCCGGGCCGGACGGTGTACGTGGACACGGTCGCCTACGTGACCCCGCTGGACGTCGTCTGGACCAGCGGCACGTCGCACACCATTTCGGCCGATTCGATACAGGACGGGGGCGCGGGCGTGCGTCACGTCTGGACCGGTTGGAGCGACGGGAAGCCGAGGACGCACACGGTGACGGGCCTCTCGGACACCGTCTTCACGGTGAATTTCCGCAACCAGTATTTCCTGACGATGGCGGCCGACACGGGCGGCACCGTGGCCCCGGCCAGCGCGTGGCATGACAGCGGCGCGTTCGTCCAGATCACCGCCACGGGGATCACCGGGCATACGTTCTCGGGCTGGGCAGGCACCGGTACCGGCTCCTACACCGGCGCGCTCAATCCCTCGGCGGTGACGATGCTCTCGCCCGTGAGCGAGACCGCGCACTTCTCGCTCAACACCGTGACGGTCACGGTGCGGACGAACCCCGACGGGTACCCCGTCATGGTCGACGATACCGTGTACGCGAGTCCGAAGCTTTTCACCTGGCCCGCGGGGTCGGCGCACACCATCTCCACCGACTCGGTGCAAACACCCACGGGCGGCACGCGCCTGGTGTGGACCGCGTGGAACGACACGGGGGCGAGGACCCACACGGTGGCGCCGCTGACCGATTCCACGTTCACCGCGACGCTCGGGACGCAATACTATCTCACGATGAACACGAACCCCGGCGGGACGGTCACGCCGCCGAGCGGCTGGTACAACTCGGGCCAGATCGTCACGATCACCGCGAATCCGAACGTCGGGTACACCTTCGCCAGCTGGAGCGGCAGCGGGACCGGATCGTACAGCGGCCTGGTCAATCCCCGGAACATCACGATGGGCGGGGCGATCTCGCAGACCGCGAACTTCAACCAGAACTCGGTGCTCGTGACGGTGCAGACCAATCCCCCCGGGAGGACGTTCCGGATCGACGGCACATCGTACACCACGATCAACACCTTCAGCTTCCTCCCGGGGACGTCGCACCTCTTCGCCGCGGATTCCATCCAGCCGGGCAACGCCGGACGACGGTATGTCTGGACGTCATGGAGCGACAGCGGCGCGAGGTCGCACAACTTCGTCGCCCCGGGGAAGGACTCGACCGTGGTCGTCAGCTTCGGCCGGCAGCACGAGTTGCTGACATCCTCGAATCCCCCCGGCGGCGGTACGATCCAGCCCCCCGGCCAGACGTACGTCGACGAGGGGGACACGGCGACGGTGTTCGCCGTCGCGAACCCGGGCTACGCCTTCACCTCCTGGAGCGGCGCCATCAGCACCACGCAGAACCCGGCCTCGCTCATCATGGATACGGCGAAGAGCGTCGTCGCCAACTTCTCGCCCGCGGCGACCGTCAGGATCGTCACCAACCCGCCGGGCAGGACGGTCATCGTGGACGGCTTCACCATGGCCGCGCCCGACACGTTCAGCTGGCTCCTGAATTCCACCCACGAGATCGGGACGGTCTCACTGCAGGACGGGGACACCTATACCCAGTACGTCTATAACGCATGGAGCGACGGCGGCGCGCCGACCCACACGGTGACGGTCAACCGCGACACGGTCTTCACGGCGGATTTCGTGACCCAGTACTACCTGGCCATCAGCTCCCAGGGGAACGGGACCGTGAATCCCGATTCGGGATGGTTCAACGCGGGGTCCACGGTGTCAGATATCCGCGACCCCCGATCCCAGTTACGGCTTCATCGAATGGGCCGGAACCGGCCCGGCCGGCTATTCCGGCTTCAGTAACCCCGTGACGCTGACGATGTCCGGAGGGGCGACACAGCAGGCGAGTTTCGGCGTCATCCTGCCGCCGCCGTCGCTCTCGGGCATCCCGAACCACTCCGTGGACCAGCCGATCACCCCGAGGCTGAGCTGGAGCCCGTACCCGGGCGCCACGTCCTACATCGTGCAGGTGGCCCGCGACTCGGCCTTCTCCCTGCCCTCGACCATCGTCGACAGTTCCGGGATCACCGACACCACCATCCTCCTCCCCGTTCTCCTGAACGTGGAGCAATATTACTGGAGGGTGAAGGCGCGCGTCGGCTCCAACATCACCTCCTTCTCGGAGACCAGGGACTTCACGACCGTCGGGGCGACCATCGTCGTCACCTCCCCCGCCCTGAACTGGGGGACGGGGTTCAGCTACGACATCTCCTGGGCCTCGCAAAACCTTTCGGGCAACGTCAACGTCCACCTCTCGACCAACGGCGGACAGGACTGGCTGATGATCGACTCGAACAGGGCCGGCACGGCCTCCAGGTACAAGGTCCCCCTGACACAGACCCCCTCGAACTTCTGCCTCGTGAGGGTCATGTCGGCTTCGAACGGTCAGTTCTACGGGGACAGCAAGACGTTCGCGATCGTTTCCGGCTCGCTGGCGCTCATCGTCCCGGTCTCGGCGGTGATATCCTTCCCGGCCGAGCCGACGATCTCGACGTACTACAGGCTCGTCAGTCACCCGGGCGTCGTCGATACCCTGGTCAGACTCAACGCCTACATTCCGGGTTCGAACCCGGAGGACTGGAGGCTGTTCGCCGACAACGGCCTGCCGGAAAACTACCTCGTGGAGATGGGGCCCTCGTCGGCGTTCGAAACGGGACGCGGGTACTGGCTCCTCAAGAGAAACGACCTGTCGATCTCCGCGAACATGGTGATGCCGCCGCTCGACACCACGAACGCGGTCTACCGGATCCGTCTCCGCTCGGGGTGGAACATCGTGGCCAACCCGTTCGACAAGAACGTCTCGTGGGGCTCCATCCTCTCCCTGAACGGGCTCCCGTCCACCACACCGCTCTACGGGTACGAGGGGAGCTACCAGAGCGCGCCCGTCCTGGCGCCGTTCCGGGGATATTACTACTTCAATACGAACAACCTCACGGAACTGAAGATCGCCTACCCGTTCGGCACGACGCTCCCGTCGGTCGCCGCCGACCGCCACGTCGACTGGGAACTCCGGCTCGAGTACTCGTCGGAAATCAACGACGACCCGGCGAACTTCATCGGCGTCGCGGCTTCGGCGAAGGAGGGGCTGGACGACCTGGACAACCACAAACCCCCGATCTTCCTCGACCAGGGGTTCCTCTACTTCAGGCGGCCCGAATGGGACAGCCGGTACGACCTGTTCAGCACCGACTACCGGCCGTCCGTGGGCGAAGGCCAGACGTGGAAGTTCGAGGTCTCCAGGGAATACGGGACGACCGGCACTCTTCGATTCGACGGGCTCGACGGTGTTCCCCCGGAATACGAGGTCTACCTGGTCAACGGGTTCAACAACACGCCGGTGAACCTGAGGGAGCGGCCTGAATACGCCTTCACGAGCGTCAGCACGAAGATGCCGTTCAGGATCCTGGTCGGGCCGAAGGGATACGTGGAACGCGCAGGTGGCGGCGGACATCCCGAAGGAGTTCGGCCTCTCGCAGAACTTCCCGAACCCCTTCAATTCGACGACGTCGATCAGCGTGGAGCTGCCCCGCGACTCGAGGATCCGCCTCGACGTCTACTCGGTGCTCGGCCAGAAGGTCGCGACGATCGCCGACGGCGACTACTCCGGCGGCGTCCACACCTTCCTCTGGGAGGGGACGGACGACCGCGGGCTGGCGGTGTCGAGCGGCGTCTACCTCTACAGGCTCACCAGCGGCGACCTGATGGTGCAGGCCAAAAAAATGATCATCGCGAAATAGGTGAACTATGATCCGACTCTTTGAGAAGCTCAGGAAACCGGTCATCTTCGGGATCCTCCCGCTCTTCCTCTGCCTGGCGATACACCCCCGCGCCGTCGCGGGGGACCAGCCGCCGGACGACGAGGAGGTCCAGGGGACCAACATCCGGTGGACGGTGAGGGACGACGTCATCATCATCAACTACGACCTCCTCGAATCGATGGACACCAAGTACCGGGTCGACGTGATCATGAAGCGGGAGGGGGACGAGGCGTTCGCGGCCATTCCCCTGACGGTGGAGGGGGACATCGGCGAGGGGTTCTTCGCGGGGAAGAACCGGGAGATCCGGTGGTACTACCGGAGGGATTACCCGAGCGGGTTCCAGGGCGCGGGATATTTCTTCGAATTCCGGATCGAGAAGACCGGCGAAGACAACACAATGCTCTACTACGCGCTGGGCGCGGCGGCGATCGCCGGCGGCATCCTCGCCTTCATCGTCGGCGGGAGCCAGGAAGACCCGCCGGTCGTCGGCATCCCGGAGCCGCCGCCGAGACCCTGAGCCGGGTTGCGCGACGCGGGTTCGCGAGCCGGTGGCTTTGGAAAAACACAGGGGAATCGTTAAATTCCCCTGTTCCTTTTCCGCCCCACCCGCGGACTATCTCATTTGATCGGTTTTCGGCGCTATCGTCTAACGGTTAGGACGGAGCCCTCTCAAGGCTTAAATACGGGTTCGATTCCCGTTAGCGCTACTGCAATCACCCCGCCACCGATCGCCCCCCACCGGGTTGGTGATTCTCCCCGAGCCTCCAGCGCCGATAGTTGAATGCGGTCCAATAATTCCCGACCTTCCAGCACCATCAATATCACATCAGCGCGGGACAGGTAAAGGTCCCGGCGCAGGGAGGTTCCTTGGACCACGGTGTTCTTCAGAGCGGCACTTCATGACGACGCGCAGGGCGGACTGATGACAGCGCAATCCGGCGCCCACCGCAGGCTCGCGGCCATCATGTTCACCGACATGGTCGGCTACAGCGGGCTCACCCAGAGGAACGAGAAACTCGCCCTGGAGCTGCTCGATGAACACCGCACCATCCTCCGACCGCTGTTCCCGAGATACGGAGGACGGGAGATCGAAACCGCGGGCGACGCGTTCTTCGTGGAGTTCGACAGCGCGCTGGAAGCGGCGCGGTGCGCGATCGAAATCCAGGAGACGCTGCACGAACGCAACAGGACAAATCCCCCCGACACCGCCATAAGGCTCCGGATCGGCCTCCACCTCGGCGACGTGGTTTTTTCGAACAAGAACGCCCACGGAGACGGCGTCAACATCGCCGCCCGGATCGAGCCGCTGGCTTCGCCGGAAGGCATCTGCGTCTCGGAGGACGTCGCGCGTCAGATTCACAACAAGATCGACCTCCCGGTTCTGAAGCTCGGAAGGGGCGAATTGAAGAACATCGGCCTCCCGATGCAGATCCATCGGATCGTGATGCCGTGGGAAAAGATCCGCCGGCCGGCCGTCGAACGCCTGGCGTTCCATCTCAAGCACCATAAGTCCAGGTTTTACGGGGCCGCTGCCGCGGTCGGGCTGCTCCTCCTGCTCCTCTACTCCCTGAAGCCGCTGATGACCGTCTCGCGGGAGAGGAACTCCATCGCGGTGCTCCCGTTCAAGAACATCGGCGGGGAACGCGAGAACCAGTATTTCAGCGAAGGGATCACCGAGGTGATCACCTCGCAGATTTCAAAAATCCGCAACCTGGCGGTGATCTCCTCCGCTTCGACGCGGAAGTATGTCGACCAGCAGACCAGCCACTTCGACATCGGGAACCAGCTCCAGGTCGCGGCCCTCCTCGAGGGCTCCGTCCAGCGGACGGGCGGGGACGTGATCATCAACGCGAATCTGATCGACCCGGAAAACGACAAGATCATCTGGGGGGAATACTACAAGAGGGACGCCGTCCAGGTCTACGACATCCAGAACGAAGTCGCCCTGTCGATCGCCAGGGCGCTGAGGGCGAACATGTCCCCCGACGAACGGGACCGCGTCGCGAAAAAGGCGACGGACAATTTCGTCGCCTACGACCTCTACCTGAAGGGCCGTTATCATTGGAACCTGAGGTTCCCGGACCAGATCGAAGAGGGAATCGGTTATTTCAAATCCGCGATCGCCGAAGACCCGGCATTCGCCCTGGCCTACGCGGGGCTGGCCGACTCGTACACGCTGCTGGGGATCTACCAGATCCACCATCCGGACAGCATTTACCCGCTGGCGAAGCAATACGCCCTGCAGGCCATCCGGATCGACAGTATGCTCGCGGAGGCCCACACGTCACTGGCGTACGTGGTCCTGCATTACGACCGGAACTGGCCGGAGGCGGAAAAAGAATTCAGGCTGGCGATCGCGTTGAACCCCAATTACGCCAACGCTCACATCTGGTATGCGTTTTTCCTGACGGTGACGGGCCGGTTTGAGGAGGCGACCGTCCAGGTGAAGAGAGCGCTCGAACTGGATCCGAAGTCGGCCTCGGTCAGCGCGGATGCGGGGATCGATCTCTACTTCATGCGCCAGTACGACCGGGCGATCGGACAACTGAAGGCCACGCTCGCCCTCGATCCGCAATTCGTGCTTGCGAAGATGCCGCTGGGAGGCGCGTACGTCCAGAAGAAGATGTACCCCGAGGCCATCAAGGAGTTTTCGGAGCTGTTGTCGGCGTCATCGTTCATGATGCAACGGCCCCATCCGCTTCCCATGGCCGCCCTGGTGCACGCGTGCGCCGCCGCGGGCCGGGGGGAAGACGCCCGCATGTACCTCGAGCTCATGGAGGAGAGGGGGAAAACAGATTACGTCGCCCCGTACTGGATGGCGATCGCGTATCTGGGACTGGGGGAGAAAGGCGCCGCGCTCGACTACCTGGAGAAGGCGTACCGTCATCACGACGTGACGATGGTGCTCCTGAATGTCGATCCCGTGTTCGATCCCCTGCGCTCCGAGCCCAGGTTCGTGAAACTGATCGACGATCTGGGTCTCAAACCTGCAGGCACACAGCCGGGAGCCCGGGCCTCTCAATAGTCCGGAAAATTGACCGGCTTACCGTATCAGCACGAACTTCCCGACCTGCCGTCCGAATTCAGACTCCACCGTGTACACGTACACCCCGCTGGCCAGCGCGCGGTTGCTCTCCGAGAGCAGGTTCCAGTCCAGTTCCCCCCTGTCGGGCTGCGTCGGGGGGGCCTCATACTCGAGGATCGTGATCTGGTCGCCGGTGAGGCTGAACACCCGGATCGTGCATTTGCGCGGGAGGTGAATGAACTTCACCATCCGCTTGGTCTCGTTCCACTCCCGCCCGCGCCCCTCCCATCCCCCGTTCTCATAGGTGTAATCCTCGTCCACGCGGTACGGGTTCGGCACCACCAGCACCTGGTCGGCTTCGTCCGACGCCGAGAACGACAGGTCGACGCGGATCATGTTTTCGCTGAACGCCGATTCCGGGCTCGGCGAGTAGAGGGTGTCGCGCACGACCCCGCCGCCCGGCCCCGGCCGTTCGACGACGGCGATGTCCGGGATGCCGAAAGAGGTCACCGTGTACCAGTACCGTTTCCCCCTCACCAGGTTTGAATCCACGTAGATGGTGTCGAGCCCGACGTTGTAGGCGAAGTCGTCGTCGTCGACGTCCCATTGCTTGACGAGCGTAAAGCTTTTCTGCTCGGGCGTGTCCCCGGGGTCTTCGCTGCGGTACAGCCGGTAACCCTCGAATGTCCTGCCGCCGGGTATGTTCCCGAGCGAATCGCACGTGTGTCCGTTCGATGCAGCCCGGCGTCACGCCTCCCGGGTCGCAGGGGGGATTGATCCGCCGCCAGTGGTCGGGCGGGAACGCCCCGGCGAGCTTGTTGGAATCGTCCCACGTCTGGAGCGGATCGATCGGTCCGGCGCTCGGACCCCAGTCGCAGCGTGACGCTCTGGGGGCCCTCGACGTGGGTGAGCGACGGGGACGGCGGGATGATCGGCTGGACGAACCCGCGCCTGAAGAGCTTGATCGCCTGCTCGGCGTTGCTCCTTCAGGTTGTTCGGCCCGTCCTCGACGCCCTCCCCGCCCACCAGCGCGATCGACACGTTCAGCGTGTCGCCCGGGAGGAAATCGTCGAACGGCCCGAACGAGAGCAGGAACCGGGTGTCCGACGGGGCCGTCGGGGATTCGCACGTGGCGATCAGGTTGTTGGGGAACGGCTCGCCGCTCATCCAGCTGTAGAGTGTCGAGTCGTCCTGGTTCGGGATGGGGCGCGTGGTGAAGTTGAACCACTGGTAGATGAAGTCGATTTGACTGAGCGGTTTCGGCGTGGCGATCACGGTGATCCCGAGCGGCGTCGACCCCCGGTCGATCGGGTTGTGGATGTACGCCGTCATCAGCGAATCGAAGTAACAGGAATAATTGTTGTTGGCGTAGTTGGGGCTGGAGACGGGGCCGACGTCCATGTCGATGAAGAATCCCACGTAGACGTCGGTGATCGGTCCTGTTCGACGTGTTGATGAAATAATAGTCGAACGGGATGATGGCGGCGGCGTAATTCCCGGCCCATGCGTAGCACTTCTGGATCACCTTGACGCCCATCGGGAAATGCGCCGGCGGGAACGTCGTTGTCGTCGCGCGCCGAGCAGTACAGGTCGTTGTCGGAGATCGCCGCGTAGTCCTCGTCCACGTTCGGCTCCCCGTGGTCCGGGATGCCGTTCTTCTCGGTGTACGCGTCCGGGTCGTCCTTTCTCCGGTAGTTGCCGTTCGCGTCCGGCCGGCAGAAGTCCGTCTTCGACCGGTCGTAGTTGTCGAAGTTCGGGTCTTTGTTGTCCGTCGCGTGGTATCCGCCGCGGCAGCCCACCTCGTTGACGTCTGCGATCCCGTCCGAACCGACGTCGTCGTTCGCCAGCACCCAGTCCCCGTCGTTGTCGAGGCCGTCCAGGTCGTCCTCGTCGATCGCCCCGTCGCCGTCGTCGTCGCACCCGCGCCGGTTCGGCTCGCTGACGCTGTCGGTCGATCGACGTCCGCCAGATCCTCTCCCTCAGCGGATGCGCCGGATCGGGCCGGAAGTACTTGTCGCCGCTGTTGCCGTTATAACCCTCCGTCACGCGCCGGACGCCGTCCACCTTGCCGCCGATCCAGGGGCCGCCGCCGTAGAGGTGCTCGATGCCCGATCCGGCCGGGTACTCCAACCCGTACTGCGGGGGCTCGGGGATGCAGTTGCCGTTCACGCAGTCCCAGGCCTGCAACCCCATGGCCATCTGGTTGCTGATCCAGACCCGCATGTCATAGCCCTGGAGCGCGTGTTTCGCGTAGGTGACGGCGACCTTGCCGGAAGATTTTCCCGCTTCGTCGCCGGCCCCGCCTCCAGCCGGCATCGGGCGCGTCGCGAGGGTGCTGCTGGCCAGGACAAGGAGCGGGATGATCGAGGGGGTAATTTTCATTTGGGGGACTCCACGCAGTGACGGGGTTCGCGGTATCCTGATTCCGCGGGACCGGTCCGGGCATCCGGTCCCTCAGGGGGGGCCGGCAGACAGAAATCGTATTGAGGGAATGTACGCCAGCGAACGAAGAAAATCAAATCGACATCTACCGTATCAGCACGAACTTCCCGACCTGTCTCCCGAAATCCGATTCCACCGTGTACACGTAGATCCCGCTCGCCAGCGCCCTGTTGCTCGAACTCAGGAGGTCCCAATCCATTTCCCCACTGTCGGGGTGCTCGGCCGGCGACTCGTACTCGAGAGTCGTGATCTCGTCGCCGGTGAGGCTGAACACCCGGATGGTGCATTTCCTCGGCAGATGGATGAACTTCACCAGCCGTTTCGTTTCGTTCCAGTCCCGGCCGCGCCCCTCCCAGCCGCCGTTCTCGAACGTGTACTCCTCGTCCACCCTGTACGGGTTCGGAACGACCAGCACCTGGTCGGCCCCGTCGGACGCCGAGAAGGCCAGGTCGACCCGGGTCATGTTTTCGTTGAGCGCCGATTCCGGGCCCGGCGAGTAGAGGGTGTCGTAGATCGACTCCGCCGCCGGCACCGGGCCGTTCGACGACGGTCATGTCCGGGATGCCGAAGGACGTCACCGCGTACCAGTACCGCTTCCCCCTCATCAGGTTGGAATCAACGTAGACGCTGTCGAGCCCGACATCGAAGGCGAGACCGTCATCGGCGATGTCGAACTGTTTCAGGAGCGAGAAACTCCTCAGTTCCGGCGCGTCGCCGGGATCCTCGCTGCGGTACAGCCGGTACCCTTCGAACGTCCTCCCCCCCGGCACGCTCCCGAGGGAATCGCAGTCGTGTCCGCCGGAACAGCCCACTGACCCTCCTGCCGCGTCGCACGGCGGATCGGTCCGGCGCCAGTGGTCGGGCGGAAAGGACCCGGCGAGCTTGTTGGAATCGTCCCAGGTCTCGAGCGGATCGATCGGCCCGGCGCTCCTCCCCCACTCCAGCGTGACGCTCTGGTTTCCCTCGGTATATTTGAGCGACGGGGACGGGGGGATCACCGGCTGGACGAACCCGCGCCTGAACAGCTTTACCGCGGTCTCGGCGTTGCCCACGAGGTTGTTCGGCCCTTCCTCGACGCCCTCCCCGCCCACCAGGGCGATCGATATCTTCAGCGTGTCGCCGGGAGGAAACTCCTCGAACGGCCCGAAGGAGAGGAAAAACCAGGTGTCGGAGGGGTTGTTCGGTGAGTCGCACGTGGCGATGAGATTGTTCCCGTAGGGTTCGCCGCTCATATAACTGTAGAGCGTCGAGTCGTCCTGGCTGGGAATGTTGTTCGAGGTAAAGTTGAACCACTGGTAGATGAAATTGAGTTCGTTGAGCGGCTTCGACGTCCCGATGACCGTGATGCCGAGCGGGTCGCCCCCCGGTCGACCGGGTTGTGGATGTACGCCGTCATGAGCGAATCGATGTAGCAGGTATAGTTCCGCTCGTTGTATCCGGGGATGTTCACCGGCCCGACATCCATGTCGACGAAGAACGCCACGTACACGTCCGTGATCAGCTTCGTCGACGTGTTGATGAAGTAGTAATCGAAGGGGATGATGGCGTTGGTCTCGGTCCTCGCCCAGGCGTAACACTTCTGGATCACCTTGATCCCCATCGGGACGTGACCGCCGGAGATCTCGTTGTCGTCGCGTGCCGAACAGTAGAGGTCGTTGTCGGAGAGCGCGGCGTAATCCTCGTCCACGTTCGGTTCACCGTGGTCGGGGATGCCGTTTTTTTCGGTGTAGGCGTCGGGGTCGTCCTGTCTCCGGTAGTCGCCGTGCACGTCCGGGTGGCAGAAATCGGTCTTCGCCCTGTCGTAGTTGTCGTAGGCCGGGTCGGGGTTGTTCGACGCGTCGTAGCCCCCACGGCACCCCACTTCCATCCCGTCCGCGATGCCGTCCGTGCCGATGTCGTCGATTTCGGGGACCCAGTCGCCGTCGTTGTCGAGACCGTCAAGGTCGTCCTCGTCGATCGCCCCGTCGCCGTCGTCGTCGCAACCGCGCCGGTTGGGTTCCGTCACGCTGTCGGCCACCGACGTCCGCCAGATCACCTCCCTCAGCGGATGCGCCGGATCGGGCAGGATATACTTGCTGCCGGTGTTGAGGTTATACCCCTCGCTGACCCGGCGCGCGCCCTCCACGACGCCGCCGATCCAGGGCCCCCCGCCGTAGAGGTGCTCCATCCCCGAGCCCACCGGGTATTCGAGCCCGTAGGGTGGATCCTCGGGGATGCAGCTCCCGGCCACCCCGCAGTCCCAGGCCTCCAATCCGAGGGTCATCTGGTTGCTGATCCACACCCTCATGTCGAATCCCTGGAGGGCGCGCCTGGCATAATTGACGGAGACCTTCTCCGGGGTTCCGTGGAAACTTGCCGCCGCCCGCTCCGCGGGTCGCGGCGGCCGGCTGGGCGGACACGCCCGCGCTGTTCAAAAGAACGAGACAGAAAATGATCGCGATGATTTTCAAACAGGCCTCTTCGGGAGAAGGCCGGCCTCCCGCCGTGATTCCGGGGTAGTGGGCCGGCCGACGCATCAATGATGGATGCGAGAAATGTATCTCCCGGCGGCTAGAAAATCAAGTCAGGGTCCCCCCGGCGTCGGAAGGCCGCTGTTAAAACCCATGCTCCGCCGCCGCCTTCACCCTTGTCAGGTCGACAGCGGTGCCCGGAGGTATCCAGAGCTGGACCAGACCCGTTCCCTCGGGACCGCCGTAATTTTTCACCCAGGCCCCGGCCATCCCGAATTCGTCCAGCGCGAGGACGGTGGTGACCTGGTCGGTTTCGACGGTCGAGAAGAGTCCGACCCACCATCCCGTCAGCCCCCACCGTGTTCCGTCGGCGGTGACCCGCGAGCCGTACCAGCCCTTGCGGTCGTACCGGTCCCCCGGGTATCTCACGCCGAAGATTTTTCCCGCGCGGGAGAAATCGACGTCCACGACCTGGCCCGCCGAATCCCGGAGGTACGCGAGCGGCTGCGGCCCGAGGAGGACCACTTTTCCGCCGGAATCGAGGTACGACCGGACGAGCGAGCTCTCCGGGGACGACCCGGACACATCGTCGGGGATCCTGTTCTCGGCGAAAACGACGACGCTCGGAGCGCCGTCGGCGGCGCGTTGTGTGAGGAATTTCACGAGGCCCGGGGAGTCGAGGAGTTCGTATCCCTCTTTTGTAAAATAGTCGCGGACCCAGACATCCACACCGTTCCGGAACCAGTTGAAGCCGGCCCGATAATCCCAGAAGACCGCCTTCATCGGCGGCGGCCTGGCCGCGGTGTCCCCCGTCCCCTCGAACGCGTAGAGCACCCCGTCGTCGCTCCCGCAGAACACCACGCCGTCGTCGACCGTCGGAGAGGCGTACACCGCGGCGCCGACGGTGTACCGCCAGATTTCCCTGCCGTTCGTACGGCTGATGCCATACACGTGGCCGCCGAAGTCGCCGAAGTAGAGCTCGTTCCCCGCGATCGCCGGCGAGGACCAGACTCCGCCCGCCGCGTCGAACTTCCAGCGCTCTTCCCCTGTTTTTGCGTCGAGGCATTGATAGAACCGCGCGTCGGAACTCCCGCAATAAACGAGGCCGTCGGCCCGGCCCGGTGTGGAGATCGCCCAGGAGATCCGGTGGTCGTTCTTCCACTTCAATTCTCCCGTCGCGAGATCGAGGGCGTAGAGGAACCCGTCCCGGCACCCCACGGTGACGATCCCGTCGGCGACCGACGGCGACGAGATGACGGCCGCCCGGTCGAACCCCCATTCCTCGAAATTCATCGCCGCCCCCTGCGTCGCGAACGTCCATTTCTCCGTGCCGTCCGCCTTCCCGAGGGCGATCACGCGCCCGTCCACCGTGCCGAAGACGATCGTTTCCCCGGACACCGCGGGCGAGCTCCTGATGCGCGAACCCGCCGGGTAGGCCCACCCGACCTCGCCGGTTGCCGCATCGACCGCGTAAAGCTTCCCGTCCCCCGCGCCGACGAAGAGCATCCCCCCTTCGATCGCGGGCGAGGATGTGTAATAATCGAACCCGTACTGGTAGGGCAACTCCGGACCGAACCGCAGGGCCCAGCGCTTCGTTCCGGTCGCCGCGTCGAGGGCGTAGAGGTTCCCGTCCCGGCTGGTGAACCAGACCGTGCCGCCGGCGACCGCGGGCGAGCTGTGGACCGCCCCGCCCGTTTTGTACCGCCAGAGCTCCCGGCCGCTCCGGGCGTCGAGCGCATAGAGGTGTTCATCGCCGCTGCCGAAATACAGCGCGCCATTGGAGAGTGCCGGGGTGCTCCTGACCATCCCCCCGGTCTGGAAGGCGAAGCGCAACTGCTTGAAGCGGCCCATCGGCCTCGTGTCCTGGACGCCGGAGCGGGACGGGCCGGCCTGGAACATCGCGTCGCCCGGAGGTCGGGCGGTTGCGTCGAAAACTCCGCAGGCGGTGAGCATGCTCGCGGAGAGGAAAAATTTTATGAATGACGTCATTGGATGAATCTCCGGCGGTTCGTTCTTGTTATTGAGTAAGGGCCATACAGTCTTTGTACGGTGAAACAGGCCATCCGGATACGTTTGAACCGGGTGGAATAAATTTATATCTTTCCGGGGCATGATTTTCCATCGATTCCATCGCGACATCGCCGCCGGCCGGCGCCTACCCCCGGAGTTTCCATCCCGCGCCACGATGGCCCGGTCCCTGGCGCTTGTGACGCTCCTGGCGCTGTCGGGCCCCGGCGCCGGACAGTACGGGACGGCCCAATCGAAAAGCCCGGTGCTCCGCGACCCCGCGGCCGGGAGAAGCCCCTTCTATCTGAAGGTCGACCGGTCGACCGAGATCCTCTTCGACGCTTTCATGCTGGTCAAGAAGGCGAACACCGGCGACCCCGTGGCCCAGCACGAGCTCGGCCTCCGGTACCTGCAGGGCCAGGATTTCGCCCCCGATACCGCGAAGGCCGCCCTCTGGATCGGGCGGGCCGCCGAGCAGGATTACCTCCCCGCGCTCTACAACCAGGGCATCCTGAAAAACAACGGGTGGGGGATGGACTGGGACCCCTTCGGCGCGTACCGGAATTTCGAGAGGACGGCCGAGGAGGGGATGCCTGAAGGGATGTACATCACGGGACTTTTGCATACCGACAACCTGGTGGTTCCGAGGGACTACCCGGAGGCCTACCGGTGGATCAAGGCCGCGGCGGATTCGGGGAACAAGTACGCGGTCGAGGTGCTGGCGGATTTCGAAAAGACCGGCATCATGGCGCAGATCCGGGCCAGCGGGAAGGCGGCGGCGAAAAAGAAATCGTCGACGGACCCGAAAGCGTCGTCCGGCGCGCCGGGCTCGTCCTCCTCGGCGTGGAAACCGGTGTTCCTCGATCTCGCGACCGACACGCTGGCCGACCCGGACGATACGACGCTCGCGCGCGAGGCGGTCCACAGCACGACGGACCGGATGCGTGACCGGGCGGACGACGCCGATTCATCGGTCGCAACCGATTCGATCGACCTCGTGCGAATTTCCATCGCCGCCGAAGCGGGGAGCCCGGAAGCGCTGACATTCCTCGGGCGCCGTTACGACCGCGGCGCGGACGTGGGCAGGGACCGGGTGGAGGCGGCGTACTACTACATCCGGGCCGTCCGTTGCGAATCGAGGTGGGCGCCGGTCCTCCTCTGGAGGCTCTCGTCGGGTCCCGCGCTCTACGACGATCTCACGCGGCGGATCGGCCGGAACGACCCGAAGGCGTCGTACGTCTGGGCCTGCCTGCTGGCGAGGGGTTTTGACAATCGCCTGACGCAGGAGCAGGCGCTCGACCACCTGCGCCGGGCCGCGGACGCCGGGATGGCCGACGCCATGGTCGAGCTCGCGATGTGGCATTACGCGGGCTTCGTCGTCCCGGTCGACAACGCGGCCGGCGACCTGCTGATGGCGCGCGCCGCCGGGCTCGGCAGCCGCGAAGCGGAGCTTCGCATCGTCATCTCATCCCTCCGCGGCGCCGGCGGTGGTTCGGTGGACGCGGCGTTGCTCAAACGGCTCGCCGCCTGGGACGCCGAGGGATCGGTCCTGGCGCAGGTCATCCTCGGTTATTGCCACGAGGGGGGACGCGGGATGGCGGCGGACATCCCGGGTGCGATTTCGTACTACCGGAAAGCGGCGCAGCGCGGGAGCAGGATGGCCTACGACGCCCTCAGGAACCTCTACGACGGCAGGCGGCCGGACGATTCGGAGTTCAGCGTGGACGATTCAGGCGGGTGATCCGCTCAGGACGCCGGGCGGCCGGGCTGCGCACCGGGCGGTCAGCGGTCCCGGAGCCAGTTTTCGAGGATGGCCCTTCCCACGGGCGTCATGACCGACTCGGGATGGAACTGCAGACCGTGCACGTCGTATTCGCGGTGCGAGAGGGCCATCACCGCGCCCCCGGCCGAGACCGCCGTGACGTTCAGGCAGGAAGGAATGGGATCGGGAGCGACGGTCCATGAATGATAGAAACCGGCGGTGAACTCCGGCGGAATGCCGTCGAACAGGTAACAGCCCCGGTCCCTGACGCTGACCGTCCGCGCGACCCCGTGATCGGGCCGCGGGAGCCGGGCGAGGCGCGCCCCGAAGACCTCCGCGATCGCCTGGTGACCGAGACAGATGCCGAGGATGCTCTTCGTCGGGGCGATCGCCCTGATGAGCCCGCAGATGCCTCCTGCTTCCGACGGCGTGCCGGGTCCCGGTGATATCAGCACCTTTCGGTACCGGCCGAGGTCCTCCTGAGCGATCGCGTCGTTCCGCACGATCGTGAACCCCCGCCCCGAATCCGCGATGAGCGCGGTCAGATTGAACGTGAACGAGTCGTAGTTGTCAACGACGAGGACGTCGCCGCTCATGCGCGATTGAACCGGAATGATCTTTGTCGTACTTTCAATCTACTGAAAATTGAATGACATGAGCAAACGGGACGACGCGATCAGGGAAATGGACCGCCTCGGCGGGCGCGGGGAGCCGTTTCTCTTCCTGGTCGATTTCCCGACGGAGGAGTCGCTGATCCTCACGCCGGGGGAAGCCACACGCCGGGGCATCCTGTTCGATATCGCGGGAAACACCAACGCATCTTCCCGGCCCGGCCAGGGTGCCGGCACCGATGCCACCATCGGCTCCGACGCCGCCACCGGCGCGGGCGCCCTCCGGGAATTCGAGTTCAGGAAATTTCCACTCCCCTTCGCCGACTACCGCCGCGCTTTCGACGCTGTCCAGGCTGAAATCGCCGAGGGGAACACCTACCTGCTCAACCTCACGTTCCCGACGAGGATACAGACGGACCTGGACCCGGTGGAGATCTTCCACTCCGGACCGGCGAAATACCGGGTCCTGGTCCCGGGGCGCTTTGTCTGCTTTTCGCCCGAGCGTTTCGTCCGGATCAGCGGCGGGACAATCTCGTCCTGCCCGATGAAGGGGACCATCGACGCCTCGTCGCCCGGGGCGGAGTCCTCGATCCTCGCGGACCCGAAGGAGCTCGCCGAGCACACCACGATCGTCGACCTGATCAGGAACGACCTGAACGCGGTCGCGACGGATGTGGCGGTGGAACGCTTCCGGTACATCGACCGGGTGTCGACCAGCCGCGGGGTCATCCTCCAGGTGAGCTCGCTCATCACCGGCCGCCTCGGCGGCGACTACCGCCGGCGCCTCGGGACCATCCTGTTTTCGATGCTGCCCGCAGGGTCGGTCACCGGCGCTCCGAAGAAGAAAACCGTCGATATCATACGGCGCGTGGAGTCGGGTCCGAGGGGGTTCTATACCGGCATCGCCGGATATTTCGACGGCAAAGACCTGGACAGCGGCGTGATGATCAGGTTCATCGAGACGACGGAGGAGGGGATGTGCTACAGGAGCGGAGGCGGGATCACCGCGCAGAGCGACGCGGAATCGGAGTACCGGGAGCTCATCGGGAAAGTCTATGTTCCCGCTCTTTGAAACGATCAGGGTGGCCGGGGGACACCCCTGCCACATCGCGTACCATAACTCGAGGCTCAACAGGAGCCGGCGTGAGCTCTTCGGTTCGGCTGACGCCATCGACCTGGGGAAGGTGATCAAAGTGCACGCCGGTTCGGACGCGGGGGACCTCCGGTGCCGCGTCACCTACGGCGAGACGATCGGGGAAGTTTCTTTCACGCCATACTCGAGGAAACCGGTCGGGTCGCTCGCGCTCGTCGACGGGAGCGGACTGGAGTACGCGCACAAGTTCGTCGACAGGTCCGGCCTCGACGGCCTCCTCGCCGGCGCCGGCGCCGACGACATCCTGATCGTCCGGAACGGCCTCGTCACCGACGCGTCCTACGCGAACGTCGCTTTTTACGACGGGGTGAACTGGCTGACGCCGGCCTCACCCCTGTTGCCCGGAACGGCCCGCGCCCGGCTCCTCGACGAGGGGGTCATCCATCCCGCGGAGATCGACGCCGCGGACCTGGGACGATTTTCGATGGCCGTCCTGATGAACGCGATGCTCGGCTTCGACCTGGAACACCCCGTTCCCGCCGCCAGTATCCGGCCGCGCTGACCGCGGCGCCGCCGCCGGACCTAGAGACTCACCTCCATGATTTTTCCGTTTTTCCGGCTCTCCTCGGAACGGAACGCCATCAGGTGGCTCTCCATCGAGGCGCCGATGGTCGAGGTGAGCAGCTCCGGCTTGTGCTGTGAGGCCGCCTGGATGAAGTCGTGGACCAGTCCGTAATCACCGCCGCCGTGCCCGGAGGTGACCTTCGAATTCTCCTCGGTGTTCCAGCGCGCGGTCTCGCCCGTTTTGAAATTCGCGATGTAGAGGTCGTCCTCGTCGCCGACGATGTCCCCCATCGACCCCATGATCCTCGTGCGGCGTCCGGCGTAGCTCGTGTGGGCCTCCATGTTGAACGTCACCGTGATGTCGTCCTCGAACTCCATCATCACGGTCTGGTGGTCGACCACATCGTTGTCCGAGCGGTAGACGCACCGGCCGTACGGCCCCTTCTGAAGGTTCTCCATGATCGCGGGACCTTTGTCCCCCTCGGCGGGCAGGTCCATATGGTAGAGCCAGCCCCTCTCACGGTAATAGATTTTCAGGGCGCTGTAGGGGCATTCGGCCTCGACGGCGCACCCGTCGGTGCACCGCGCCGTGCTGCCGGCGGGCGCGTTCGCCTCCTTGAACCAGGTCAGCGACCCGAACGACGACGTCCTCCTGCAGGGCTTGCCGATCACCCAGCGGAGGAAGTCCATGTCGTGGCACGATTTCGCCAGGAGCATGAAATTCGATTCGTCGGTGCGGCGCCAGTTGCCGCGGACGAAGGAGTGCGACATATGGATGTGCTCCACCGGCTCCATGTGCTGGACGCTGATGATGCGGCCGATGGCCCCGGAGTCCGCGACCTCCTTCATCTTGCGGAAATACGGCGCGTACCGGAGCACGTGACAGACCGCCACGATCCGGTCGTTCTTCACAGCGAGGTCGAGGATCTCCTTGCATTCCTGCCAGGTCTGGGCGATCGGCTTCTCAAGGATGAGGTCGTAGCCCATCGCGAGCGCCGCCATCGCCGGCCCGTGGTGGAGGTGGTCAGGGGTCGTGATGAGGACTGCGTCGGCGAATTTCGGGACCTTGAAGATGTCCTCCCAGGTCTTGAACCGGTATTTGTCCTCGATCGAGTATTTCGCGGCGTAACGGTCGTTCCGCAACTGGATCGGCTCGGCGACACCGACCATCTTCAGCTCATCCGGGTATTTCAGCGCGTACGACGAGTAGGTGTTGCCCCTGTTCCCGGCGCCGCAGACGATCGCGGTGACCGGCCTGTCGGGCGGCCGGAAAGCCGGGTTGGGGGTGATGATGATCGGCCGAGCGACGAGGTCGGCGAGCGCGGGCCCGGCGACGATGCCGCCGGTGACGGCGGTGCCGACGCTTCGCAGCCAGTTCCTTCTGGACCATTCCGGTTTCATCGGTTCCTCCTGGGATAAGGGTGTCAGTGAGCGGGTCGCTGCATTGTACGGAAAATTCTCACGGGAATCACGCAATCCGGAAGCCGAGTCCCGCGAGCTCCTTCGCCGGAAACGACGGGGACGCCGACCCGGTCACGGTCGTCGCGGCAAACTCCCGCCTCAGCGGGTATTCGTTGCGGAGGCGGATGAAGTACGCCGGCCGGTCGGCGGGCGCGATCGCGTCCAGACCCCTCAGAGCGGCGTCGTCCCTCATGATCGGGTAGGCAATCCGGACGATCCGCCTGAGCGCCTCCTCGATTTCACGGGTCGACCGGGCCTCACCGGTCCGTTCGCCCTTCCGGGCGACAACGTCCGGGCCGATGAGGGGATGTTCGGGCTCCGGCAGTCCCCCCCGCACGAGAGGGTCCTTTTTCCACCCGAAATGGGCGCAGAACGCGTCGTACATCATGCGTGATGCCGTCGCCTTGGCGTCGGCGGAATATCCGGCGATGTGCGCCGTCGCGATCGTCGCGCGGGAGAGGAGTCCGGGGTCGACGGAGGGCTCACCCTCCCACACGTCCAGCACGGCGCCGCGCAACCGGCCGCCGGCGAGCGCCTCGCTCACGGCAGGTGTGTCGACCACCGCGCCGCGGGCGGAATTGATCAGTATCGCGCCCTGCTTCATCGCGCCGATCCGGAGCCGGTCGAACAGGTGGCGCGTCGCGTCGGGCCCGGACGCCGTCAGCGGCACGTGCAGCGTGACGATGTCGCAGCCCATGAGGTCGTCGATGGGAAGATAACGCGATGATCCGGTCGACCGGCCCAGGGGCGGGTCGTTGAGCAGGACCTTCATCCCCAGCGCCGCGGCCTTCGAGGCGACCCGGCTCCCGACGTTGCCCACGCCCACCACCCCGATCGAGGCGCCCCTGAGCGCAATGGCGAAGCGTGCGGAGAGCTCGAACAGCGCGGCCGCAATGTACTCCGAAACCGCGTTGGCGTTGCAGCCCGGGGCGCTGGCGAATCCGATCCCCCGGGAGGCGAGCCAGGCGGTGTCGACGTGGTCAAAACCGATCGTGGCGGTCCCGACGAACGCGACCCTGCTGCCGGCGAGGAGCGGTTCACCGACCCTGGTCACCGACCGGACGATGAGCCCGTCCGCGTCCCGGACGGCATCGGGGGTGATCGCATCTCCCCTGAGCCGGACGACGTCGGCCCGATCGCCGAACATCGTGTCGAAAAACGGGAGGTCGATGTCGGCGACGATCTTCATCCGCGCACACCCGCCAGCCGCAGGAACGATGCCACTTTCGCGGCCGTGACCGCGCTCCCCTCCGCCCTGAAAGGCCCCCGTCCGCGGAGACGCGTCGACGCGACCGCGCTCCCGACGTGCACTTCCCTCACCCCCGAGTCAGCCAGGATCGCCGCGACGGACCCTCGCCCGATCCCGCCGCCGGCCATGACCGCGATCCTGCCCGACGCCCGCGACACCAGCCGGCCGAGGGCCCGCCTCCCTTCGTACGCCGTCGGCGCGCCGCCGGCGGTGAGCACCCTCCCGACGCCGAGCCGCACCAGGGTATCGAGGGCCGCCGGGGGAGCGGCGACCTCGTCGAACGCGCGGTGAAACGTCACTCCCATCGGCCGCGCGGCGCGCACGAGCCGCGCCATCACCCGGGCATCGATCGACCTGCCCGTCGCGAGCACCCCCAGGACGACCGCGGACGCCCCGGCTTCCTTCGCCGCGAGGATGTCCATCGTCATGATGCGGAGCTCGTCGGCGGTGTAGATGAAGTCTCCCGGCGCGGGGCCTCACGAGGACGTGGACGGGTATCCGCAGGCGGGAACAGGCCTCGCGGATGAGGCCGTGAGACGGGGTGATCCCGCCGACCGGCATCGCGGCGCAGAGCTCCACCCTGTGCGCCCCTCCCCCGTTCCGCGGCGAGCGCGGAGCTGAGTGAATCGACGCAGACTTCGAGGATGACGTTGTTCATGGGTCCGGTGCGGGCGGTGTGTTCAGTCGATCAGGTGACAGACCGGTGTCGTGCCGGCGATGAAGTCCCTCAACACCCACATCGCCACCGCGGGCCGGGTCCTGACCTGCCAGATGTTGTAGGGAAGATACGGATATCCGAACGGTATGTACACGCGGAACGGGACGCCGAGGGACCGCGCGACCGGCGCGCAGTTCTGCGGGAGGCCCGAGATCTGCTCCATGTCGCACGCCGTGCCGGCCGCCCTGAGCGCGGAGATCGATTCGCGCGCGACGCGGACATCGTGGGTGGCGACGCCGACCCTCACGCCGCGTCCGGCGAGCGCGCGGGCGACGCCGACGAAGGCCGACCTGATGTCGTCGACCCGTCCGCCGGGGTCGCCCCACTGGCCCTTCACGATGCGGACCGCCACCCCCCATTCCGCCAGACGCGCCGCGTCCGACGGGCTGCGCCTCCAGCCGGCGGGGAGCGTCGAACCGACGTTCGGATGCGCGGCCGCCGCGCGCCCGACCACCGACATCGTGCGATCGGCCGATTCGGGACCGATCGAATCGCAGTGGATGCGTTTGCCCCGGGCCCGGGACAGCAGTTCCCGGAACATCCCCTCGTCGTACCCGATGGTGGAAAGCTTGATCGACAGGTAGGCGTCGAGACCGCGCGCGTTGATCGCGTCGATCGCGCCGCAGTAAAGGGAAAAATTTTCAGGAGGGGCGCTTTCGGGGGAAACCCACGGGCCGAGGGCGCTCGACCATCCGCGCCCGGAAAAGATGTCCGCGAGCCGGATGGCGTCCTCCACCGCCGGTCCGGCGAGGTGGCTGGCGGCCAGCCGGCGTCCGATGATGCGGCGGATCGCGGAAATGGGTCAGCCCCTTCCGACGGCGCGGGCGAACCGCGTGCGGACGTTCCGGTTCACCCTCTCCGAGAGCGACAGCGCGCGCCCGAGCAGGCGACGCGCCGGGACCCGGTCGATCGACCGCGCGTAATATTTATGGAGGCCGTGGTTCCAGATCTGGATCCACGATTCGTTGCTCCCGAGGAATTCGAAGGCCTCCAGGCCCGCGTCGAAGGCGCGTTCGAGCGCGGCGTACATCAGGAGGACCCCCGGGGAGCAATGGGCGAACCGCTCGTCGTACCCGATCTTCAGGAGCCAGTACCGGTGCGCATATTCCACGGCGAACTGCCCGGCGACCGGCACCCCGCCGATGCGCATGAACGCGAGGCGCAGCGTTCCCCGTTCGGCGGCCGCCCGGCCGTAGAGCAGGAAGAAGGCGCGGAGGGGGCCATCCGTCTTCAACGCGGTCCCGAGTCTCGCCTTCCAGCTTTCACCCTCGATGGCGATGAAACGTTCCATGAGCTCGTCGAATTCCGCGGGCCCGGGGAGAAAAATTCAACGCTGACCGGACCGGCCGACGCCGCCTTCTTCGCCGCCCGACGGTGGGCCGACCTCCATTTCGGAGTGATGGTCTCGTAATATTCCGCCCAGGGGCCCTTGATCCTGATCCAGGGGATCGTGGCCAGCGAATCCCGGATGGCGACGACCGTCCCCCCGGCGATGGTGGAGAGTTCGGCGATCAGCAGGGGATCGTTCACCCTGTCGAAGTTGACGGGGAGGCCGAGGGCCACCGCGTCTTCCAGGATCTGCCGCAGGTGCGCCGGGTGATCATAGAGGATGCCGGAAGGTTCGAGGAGGACGGAGTGCCCGATGAACTCGAGGGATTTCAGGCCGAGCCTGCGGCGCTGTACGAACGGGGCGATCGCCACGATTTCAGTCCCGGACCTCCGGACGAGCACGGAAAGCCGGTCGTGGGGATGGAGGGCGTCGACGGCGGACGAGAACCATTCGAATGTGAGGAGCGGCGTGGGGAAACGCGACGCAAGACGGTCCCAGCCGGGCTGGAGTCCCCGGAGTTCCTCCCGGGTGGCAACGATCTCCAGACTGCTCGGAGTTGAATGCACGTCGATTCAGCGGAGTTTAACTATTCGTGCTTATTGTACCGAATTGATCCGTGAATGTCAATCGGGGAAAACTCACGGCTCCTCGTCGACCCCGTCGAGCAGCTGTTCGAGAGCGTCCGGGGACGAGTGCGTCTGCGCCGAGGCGTGCCTCACCGGGGGCCGGTCCTTCCGGATCGGCTTCGGACGGCGGTCCCGGACACCGAGCCCGGCCCGGTAGAGGAGCGGCACCTTGAACTTCATGCTCGAGTCCACGGTCTGCCCGAGAGGCAGGAGCAGGCCGGTGTCGTAGAGCGCCCGGATCGCCTCGTCGCCCGTCGGAGAGAGGGGTGCGAAGAGCATGTACAGCTCCTCCCGGTGGAACGTCGCCGATTCGCTGCCGCGGAAGACGTCGAAATGCTTCGAGAGGTGCGGAAATTCGGAGTAGAGGTACGTATCGCAGCGGTACGAGGAAATCATCGCGAACGCCTCGCGGATGGCTTTCGGGCCGATCAGCCGGGTCGAAAGGTGTTTCGACTCGAGCCGGTTCAGCTCGCGCTGTTTCTCCACCGCCCTGTTCCCGAGGTGGATCAGTTCGCGCGGGAAGCTGCTCCCCGTGCCGTCGTTGAGCCTGCGGAGGATCCACTCGTGCGTCGCCGCCGACCTGGCCTGCGTGGCCTGTCCGTTCTTCCCCTGCCCCATGCCGGGCTCGAAGATCGCGTAAAAAACCTTCAGGACGTATTCGTCCGTCCCGAGGATGACGGCGGTGACGTCGACCTTCTCGCCGAGGAAGTCCTGGCAGTACGCCTTCACGTGAGGATCGTCCACGGCGCGGGCCACCAGGAGTTTCAACAGCAGCGAATCGCGCCATTTCATCTCGCTGCTGTAGGAAACGAGGTGGGACTTGTTGACGATGTGCAGCTGCCGGAAGATGTCGTTCCGGAGGAAAATCTTCAGATGGATGTGCCTGAAGTGGTTGCCGTACTGGACCAGCAATTGAACCAGGCCGGTGATCGACGCCTTCAATTTCGGAAAATCGTCCACGAACAGCAGGTCGAGCTTGTCGAGCATCATCCAGGCGAGGCCGTTCGTCTCCCGCAGGACGATGTCGACGTGTTCGAGGAGGCCGACGATGCTGACGCCGGTGCGGTCCTTGAAGCGGACGGCGCCGTCCGACGCCGTCACGTCACGGCCGTTCCTGCCCGGTCCGAACACGCCGGTGAGGACGCCCTTCAGCTTCGCCAGGGGCCGCGGATCGTCGCGCAGGCCGAGCGATACCAGCACCCGCTCGAGCGTGTCGAACGATTTTTTCAGGTTCGCCTTCTCCGTCTTCGCGACGAAGCTCCTGACCTTTTCGTCGTTCACCAGCCTTTGCGCGCCCTTCATCCCGAGGTACAGGAGCCAGAAGTCGCGGAAATCGTCGACCGTGGTCGGGCTGAGTTCCTTCAGCGAGACGACGGGGACGTCCTCCTCGGTCTGGAGCCCGTAGGCCGGGATGCAGTAAATGTTATGATAATTTTTCGGAAGGAGCGGTTTCACCTTCGCGAGGTCTTCGATCAGGAGGCGGCAGATGGCGCTTTTCCCGGAGCCCTTGTTCCCCACCAGGAGCGTATGCTGGGCCTGGAGCATGCTCCGGAGCATTTCCGTGCCGATGAAACAGGTATTGAACCTGTCGTCCGATTCTCCGTCGACACGGCCAAAATTCAGGCCCACCAGGACTTGCTGGGGATCCATCGAGATTCCTTTCGGGAGAGTGCAGAACGCGTCGCATCAAGACCCGCGACGATGAGAAACTCCAACAATTTACCCCCTTCCGGCGTGGGGGAATGTGCCATCCATCACAAAGTGATCCCCGGCAATCAACCCGTTTTGAGCATTTTCAGGGGGTCCCCGCATATAAGGGTTGCTCCCTTTGCCGAAATTCGTTACTTTCCCTCGTCTATGAACCGGCGGGATGATCGATAAAGGTCACTACGTTTATTTCGCGAGTCTCGAGCGGACGATCAAGGTCGCTCTCGCCTTCTACCTGCTTCTGTTGACGTCAGGAACGGGATGGCTCATCGCCGGGATCGGCCCGACACTGCACGCCCTCAGGCGGGTGGACAATTTCGCGTTCTATACCGTTCTCGTGTTCCTGTTCGCGTTCGGCGGCATCTATTACGTCGTGAGTAAAATCCACTGGCTGGGAGAACTGCACATCTGGCTCGACCGGCGGTTCTTCGGGTTTCTCGAAAAGTCGAACGAAATCATTTTTCAGGCCATGGTCCGGGTCCTCGAGTCGGACGATCAATCCCATGCCAGGGACCTCCGGTCCGACGAACGGTACTCCATGATCCATTCGGTCTTCTCCCGGCTGGCGGAGAATTTCAGGCTCTTCGACTCGTTGATGGAGAGCGGCATCTTCCGCTACTGGATCTGGTACTGGGTGATGAACTACGGCACGTTCACCTTCTCGATCCTGACCGCCGGATGTTTCGCCGCGATGCTCACCGGCGACGACCCCTCGGTCCGGACGCTCTTCACGGTCTGCTGGTCGTCCGCGCTGCTCCATCTCGCGGTCAACCTCATCCTGGGGCACCACCTGACCGGGATGACCAGGAAAGTATCAGAATCGATCGTTCTCACCTATAAACCTCAGATCACGATGATGCTCCGGGACTCGATCGCGCGTTAGGCGATCTCCCGGAGACTGTTCTTGCGGTCCCGCGGGGATCGCCGGGGACTCCCTCCCCGTACGGGCGCCGATCGGCGCCCCCCTCGTTCCTACCGAAGCGACCATAGCTCCTCTATCCCACGATCAACAACGACGCGAGGACAGCCATGAAATCCGAAGAGTTGCTCATCGGCGAAAGCGACGCCATCATCAGGCTGCGCAAGGACCTTCCGAAATACGCCGCGCGGAAGGACAACATCCTGATCGAGGGCGAACCCGGCAGCGGGAAATGCACCGTCGCCCGGATGCTCCACGGGCTTTCCTCCGCCCGGGGCGACATGCTCGAAATCGGCCCCCACGGCGCCGATGACGCCACGCTCGGCGCCGCGCTCGGCAAGGGCGGGGGCTGCTCCACCCTCCTGATCCAGGACGTCGGCGAATATTCGTTCCTCCATCAGTCGATGATCGCATCCTTCATCCGGGCACAGGCGTCGAAGCGGGGCCCCAGGGTGATCGTGACGGTGGCCGACGCACCCGGCGAACTCGCCGCCTCGAATTCCATGCTCGGGGAGCTCGCGACGATGCTCGGAAAGTTTATCCGCGTCGCCATTCCCCCCCTGAGCAAACGGGTGAACGACATACCGCTGCTCGCCCAATCGTTCATGCGCAACGCGGCGTCGGTGACCGGCCACGGCCCGAAGACCATGGAGAACGGCATCCTCGACTTTCTCAGGAGGCGGACGTGGAAGGGGAACGTTCAGGAGTTGAAATCCGTCGTGGAGAAGGCGGTCCTGGAATCGGAGGGCGCGGCGCTCGAACTGCCGGCGGAACTCGTCGACGAGGCCGCGCAACTGAGGGGGATCCTTTCGAGCATCGGGGAGAAGAAGCGTTTCTCGTTCGACAAGGCGCTCTCCAACCTGGAAAGGACGCTCATCGAACGGACGCTGGCCGGTGTGAGCGGTAACCAGTCGCACGCCGCGGAGATCCTGAACCTGTCGGAGGCGAACCTCCGGTACAGGATGAAGAAATTCAAAATCCGGTGATGATCACCGGCGCGGGGCTTCCCCCGGGGGCGCGACCTCCGGTGGAGCCGCCGCGGCCGGGACCTCGACGGCCGGCACGATCCTGATCCGGCCCGATTCCGGGGCCATCGACGGTGAATCCTGGAGTATCAGCACGCCCGGCGCGCCGACCTTCACCCAGTAACCGTACCCGGGGTGCAGGGTATCGGCGGTGATATACCCGAGGTCGTAGCCGAAGAACGACGACGTGACCAGGCCGCCAGGCTCGCTCACGATGGACGCGACCGCGACCGGAGCGCTGATCGTGCCGATGATGTTCCACCCCTGCGACACCTCAACGGAATCGACCGCCAGCAGACCGCCGTCCAGGTCGAGCGACTGCGCACTCCCGAACTTCAGCCAGTATCCGGATCCCGGGCCGACCACCGTCTCGGTCTGGTAACCCCCCTCGTAGGAGTACGCGGGCGAGGTCGCCGTGGGATAGAGCACGGCGACGCTGCCGTCGACCGGAAGGAAGGGCATCGAGAGCAGGTTCCATCCGTCCGTCACGGTCAGGGAAAGGGTCCCCGCCGGTTTCACCACGATGACCCCCTTCATCCCCGCCACCGCGTGAGGAACGCAGACGTAACGAACCGTCCCGACCTGCGAAAGGACGGCTTCCCCGCCGCCGTACGGAATTTCGAACCCGCCGTTCGACACCGTGTCGTCCCCCGCCCAGGTCAGCGAATCCACCTCCCTGGCGTTGTGCGTCGGTTCGAGCACGAACCTGACCGTGTCGGAGCTGTCAACGACGAGCGTTTCCGGGATGAACGTGAACCCTTCGTGGATGATCACGTTTTTCGCGTAGTTCAGGAAATCGACCGTATGGTCCTCCCCCGTCCCGATGGCGATCTGAAGGAAATTGAGCGAGGTCAGGCCGAGCGGGGAACCGTCGACCGTCTGCGAGATGTGGGTCCAGTGCGCGCTGTCGGCCTCGACCGCCACGTACGTGCCCGCCGGCAGAGAATCGGCGAGGAGGGTCTTTCCCGAGGAGACGGAATCCACCACGATGCCCGAACCGACCGAGTCCCGGTAGAGCTTCAACGACCAGTTCTTCCCGATCCTGTCGGCGGTCGTGCCGATGCTCCCGTCCCGGTCGACGATCGAATTGATCGTGACGCTGGAGGGGGGGACGACGACGGCTTCGACGATGATTCTCCCCTTCATGCCGGAGATGACGTGATTCTGGCAGACAAAGTAGTGTGTCCCCGTCCCCGCGGGGACGGCCTCTCCCCCGCCGAACGGGACCGAAAACCCTCCCCCGAGGGGCGTGGTCCCGTTGGCGTTCCAGGTTGACTGGCTGACTTCCTGCGCGTTATGAAGTCCGGAGAGAACGAAGACGACCGTGTCGCCCTCGGTGATCGTGAGCGTTGACGGCGAAAACGTGAGGCCGGAAAAGGTGACGGTGTGTTTCGTCGCCGTGGCGTGGGAGGCCGCGATCGCGAGGATCGAGGCCAGGATAAACGACCGTTTCATCGGAATTTCCTTCCAACCGGATTGTGTGGTTTCAGAAAAATCATCGTTCCCGTTCCCGGCCCGGGGGCGGGACCTCCCCCGCCGGAAGGATGCGGATCCTGCCGGCCGATGGCGCGGCCGCCGGGGCGGCGGAGATAACGAGCGAGCCGGGCGCGGACACCTTCACCCAGTAACCCCGGCCCGGTTTGATCGTGTCGGCGGAAACGTAGCCCGCGTCGTACCCGAAGAAAGCGGACGTCACGAGCCCGGGCGGCACGCTCTGGACGGAGGAGACGGGCACCGGGGCGCTCACCGACCCGACGATGTTCCATCCCTGCGCGACAGGGGTCGTATCGGACCCGACGAGGGGCCCGGAAAGGTTCAGGACCTGCGGTCCGTTGAACTTCATCCAGAATCCCCGGCCGTTGCCGATCGACGAACGGGTCTGGTATCCGGTTTCGTAGACGTAAGCGGGTGTGACCGCCGCCGGATAGAGCGCGGAGACGGCCGTGTCCTCCGCGAGGAAGGGAAACGAGAGCAGGTTCCAGCCGTCCCGCACCGAATCGGCGAGGGCCCCCTCGTACGGCTCCACCACCACGCGGACGACGCCCTTCATGCCGCCCGACGCGTGCGGCACGCAGACGTAATAAACCACCCCGCCGGCGTCCATCAGCACGGGACCGCCGCGCTCGGGAAGATCGAACCCTCCGTTCGACGCGGTATCGTTCGAGGCCCAGGTCGCAGAGTCCACCTGTCGCGCGGTATGCGGGGATTCGAGCACGAACCAGACCGTCTCCCCGCTGTCCACCGTGAGCGTGTCGGGGGAGAACGTGAAGCCGCTGTTGATGACCATGTTCGGAACATGGTTGATGAAATCGACGGTCCTGGACTCCCCCGAGCCGACGGAGAACGACCATGCGTTCTGCGACGTGGCCCCCTGGGACGCGCCGTCCGCCGTGAGCGAGATGTGCGACCAGGGCGCGCTGTCGGCCTCCACCGCCACGTAGACCCCCGGCACGAGGCCCGCGACGACGAGCGACGGGGACGAGGCCACGCTGTCCACCACGATCCCCGACCCCACGGAATCCTGGTAGAGTTTCAACGACCAGTCCTTGTCGACCCGGTCGGTCGTTGTCACGTGGTCCCCGTCCTGGTCCGCGTATGAATTCAGCGTGATCGTCGAGGGCGGCATGGGGTTGACCATGACCAATCCCTCGCTCCCGCTGCCGGCGTGCGCGACGCAGACATAGTAATCGATGCCGCCCGCCGCGGCCACGTACCATCCGCCCCCCGCCGGGAGGTCGAATCCGCCGTTCGACGTCGTGCCGTTCGCGAGCCATGTCGATTTCGAGACCTCGCGGACCGGGTGTCCGGGGGTGAGCACGAAGAAGACGGTGTCCCCGCTGTCCACCGTGAGCGTGTCGGGAAGGAAGGCCAGCCCGCTGTTGATGACCATGTTCGGCGCGGTATTGAGGAACGTCACGCTGTGGCTCTCCCCCGCCCCGACGGTGAAGGTCCAGGCGTTCTGGGTCGTGGCGCCCTGCGGAACCCCGTCGGCGACCAGTGAAATATGCGACCACGAAACGCTGTCGGCTTCGGCGGCCGCGTAGGTGCCCGCGGTGAGCCCCGCGACCGTCAGCGTCGTTCCCGAGACGACGGAATCCAGGACGATCCCGGACCCGACGGAATCCTGGAACAACTTCAACCCCCAATTCTTCGCGATCCTGTCCGACGCGGTGCCGTGGAGTCCGTCCTGGTCGGCGAGGGAGTTCACGGTAATGGTCGTGGTGGGCGGCGGCGGGGTGTTGACGATGATTTTTCCCTTCATCCCCCCGGCGATATGGGCCTCGCAAATGTAGAAATGGGTCCCGGTGTCAGTCAGGACCACCGAACCGCCCCCGAACGGCACGAGGAACCCCCCGGGCAGGAGGAGGTCGCCGTTGACGTTCCAGGTGGACTCGGCGACCTGGGCCGCGTTGTGCAACACCGGGAGTGAGAAGACGACGGTGTCCCCGGTGGAAATCGTGAGGGTCGACGGCGTGAACGTGAACCCGGCATTCGTGACGACATGCTGCGCTCCCGGGAGCGTCGCGGGGACGGACAACAGCACGACGAGGAGCAGGAACGGATACTTCATGATGACGACGCCTTTCGGGATAACGGATGAAGCCGGCGGCGGAGCGAGATCGCGCGCAGTGATACGGAAAGGTATGACGCGCCCGCGTGAGAGTCAAGGATCGCGCGGGTAAAAAAATAATTTTCTCCGCGCGCGGCGCGAGCGAGAAAGTGCGACTGTGGTGTGGTGGGGACTTTCGGAATCGGGACCGCGGATCGTGCGGAATCGGCCCGTCTCCTGTCCACCGCGCGACACACGGAAGGCGGCCGCGATGTGGATTGCATGCTACATCGTCAATTAGGTAATCACCCCGATTTTCACTACCTTGTATCGTCTATCGAATCCGATCGTTTCGCCCCCCCGCAGCAGATCCAGTCCGGTAGCACAGCTAACGGAATCCAATCACACTCAATACATACATGCATACATTCGAAACTCTCGGCGTTGGCAAGGCCACGCTCAGTATCCTCTCCAAACACGGCATCGTCACCCCCACACCGATCCAGGAGCTCTGTCTCCCGCACCTGTTTTCAGGCAAAGACGTCATCGCGCAGGCCGAGACCGGCTCTGGGAAAACCCTCGGTTTCGCCCTTCCGCTGATCGAAAGGATCGGGTCGTCCGACCCGATCAGCGCGCTCGTCCTGGCGCCGACCCGCGAACTCGCGGTCCAGATCGCGCACGAATTCGAGATTTTCTCGCAGGGCAAGCGCCTCGTCGTGACGCCGGTGTACGGCGGCGTGGCGAGCGGCCCGCAGGTCAAGAAACTCCAGAGGACACAGATCGTCGTCGCCACGCCGGGGCGGCTGCTCGACCTGCTCCAGCAGGGCGCGCTGCGGCTTTCCACCGTACGGTTTCTCGTCCTCGACGAAGCGGACCGGATGCTCGACATGGGCTTCCTCCCCGACATCGAGAGGGTCATACGCCAGGTCCCGAAGGAACGACAGACGATGCTCTTCAGCGCGACCATATCGCGCGAGATCGAGAAAATCGGGCGCCGCTATCTCCAGCAACCCGTCGACATCAGGCTCGCCTCGGAGCTCAAACCCGAGTTCCTCCGGCAGACCTACTACCAGACCCACCCCGAGAACAAGCTGCCGCTCCTCGTTCACCTGCTGAAGGAGGACCGCGACCTCGCCATCGTGTTCTGCAACCGGAAACACATCGCCAGGAAAATCGCCAGCAAGCTCGCCGGCCAGGGCGTCCACGCCCGGCCGCTCCAGGGGGACATGTCCCAGAACCAGAGGGAACGCGCCACCGAGGATTTCAAGAGCAAGAAGTTCACGGTCCTCGTCGCCACGGACGTGGCGGCCAGGGGCCTGCACATCGACGACATCACCCACGTCTACAATTACGAAATCCCCAAGGACGTCGACTCGTTCACGCACAGGGTCGGAAGGACCGCCAGGGCCGGCAAGCGGGGCGAGGCGATTTCGCTGGTGGCGACCGACGAGGACAAGAAATTCTTCAAACAGATCCTGTTCAACTATAACGGGCAGATCGCCCTCAAGAGCGTCAACCCGGCCGACCTCCCGGTCATCGCGGAATCCCCCAGGGGCGAGCGTTCGGCGCCGCGGCACGGCGGTCAGCAGCGACGCCGGCGTTTCCAGAGGTAGGCCGCTCAAAGCCTCTCGGCGCGCCGATATCCCCATCCCGGGGCTCTCGAGGCGGGAAATACATCATCGGAAGCCCCGGAAGATCGAATCTTCCCGGGGCTTTTTCCGTATAAGCGGAGGATGGCGACGCCGTCGCGCCCGTTTGGTTTTCATCCGGGATCGTCGCACATTTATTCCCCCCTGCGGGGACCCATTCCAACAGTAACGAAACCTAGGAGACCATCATGCACAAGAGACTGTGGCAGGTTGCCGCGTTATCGCTCCTCGCCGTCGCCCTGCAGGCGCAGACCGCCGACGAGATCATCGCGAAATACATCGCGACCGTGGGCGGCGCGGAGAAGATGAAGGCCGTCACGAGCCTCCGCCGGTCGGGCAAGTTCATCGGCGGCGGCGGGTTCGAGGCCGTCGTTCATCCAGGAGAACAAGCGCCCCAACATGGTCAGGCAGGAGTTCGTGATCCAGGGCCTGACGGGCGTGAACGCGTACGACGGCAGGAACGGATGGAAAATCGAACCGTGGGGCGGCAAGAAGGACGCCGAAGAGCTCGGCGAAGACGAGCTGAAATCGATCCTCGAGGAATCGGATTTCGACGGCCCGCTGGTGAACTACCGCGAGAAGGGGAACACCGTGGAGTACGTCGGGCTGGAGCCGGTCGAGGGGACCGACGCGATCAAGCTGAAGGTCAGCGTCCCGAACGGCGACGTCTACCTACTATTATCATGGACACCGACTACTTCGTCCCGATCAAGATCGAAACCAAGCGGATGGTCCGCGGGGCCGAGCGTGAATTCGAAGCCATCCTGGGCGACTACAAGGAAGTCCAGGGGGTGTACTTCCCCTTCTCCTACGAAAGCGGATCGAAGGGGAGCCCAGTTCCGGTCGAAACTCGCCTACGAGACGATCGACGCGAACACCGCCATCGACGACGCCCGGTTCAGCAAACCGGCGGTCGCGCCCGCGCCGGCGGGCAAATAGGCCAACCGGCAGTCGCCGCGCCGGAGCGCGGCCTGTCCCAACGATCATCATCCCCGAACGATAAAAGGATTGAACCCATGAACATCAATACCATCACCCGGACCTTCGTCGTCGTCGCCCTCACCGCGCTCGGCGCGACGGGCGCGGTTTCGCAAGCGAAGCCCGCGGCGACGCCCGTGAAGATCGACGCGGAAACGATCTCCGGCCTCGGCGCACGCAACATCGGCTCGGCCGCGATGAGCGGCCGCATCTGCGGCCGTCGACGCCGTGCAGGAGGGCAACCGCCTCACGGTCTACGTCGGCGCCGCGAGCGGCGGCGTCTGGAAGTCCGTCAACGGCGGCACGACGTTCAAGCCGGTGTTCGACAAGCAACCGGTGCAGTCGATTGGCGCGATCACCGTCGACCCGACGAACCCGAAGATCGTCTGGGCCGGGACCGGCGAGAGCTGGGTCCGCAACAGCGTCTCGATCGGCGACGGCATCTACCGTCGACCGACGGCGGCGAAAACTGGACGAACATGGGCCTGAAGGAGTCGGAGCGGATCGCGAAGATCCTGGTCGACCCGACGGACCCGAAGACCGTCTACGCCGCGGTGACCGGCAAGCTCTGGAGCGACAGCGACGAGCGGGGCGTCTACAAGACGACCGACGCCGGCGACGACCTGGACGAAGGTGCTCAAGGGGCGCGAATCCGTCGACCGGCAGCTCGATGATCGCGATGGACCCGAAGAACCCGAAGACGCTCTACGCCGGGATGTGGGATTTCCGGCGCAAGGGATGGACGTTCCGTTCCGGCGGAGACGGCCCGACGCCCCCAGCGGCAGCGGGCTGTTCAAGACCACCGACGGCGGCGCCACTGGACCGAACTGAACGACAAAGCGCGAAGGGCCTCCCGTCGAAGCCGTGGGGCCGCGTGGCGGTGGCGGTCGCACCGTCGAAGTCCTCCGTCGTCTACGCCTTCATCGAGGCGGAGCCGCCGAAGAACGGCCTCTACCGGTCCGATGACGGCGGGATGACCTGGCAGGCGCTCGACCGGAGCCAGAACATGGTCTGGCGTCCGTTCTACTTCGCCAACCTGATCGTCGACCCGAACGACCAGAACAAAGTCTACAAGACGGACGGCGGCCTGATCGTGAGCAACGACGGCGGCAAAACGCTTCAGCGGCGATCGGCGGCTCGGCCCACGGCGACTTCCACGACGTCTGGATCGACCCGAAGAACTCCGACAACATCATCACCGGCGACGACGGCGGGCTCTACGATCTCGTACGACGCCGGGAACAACTGGGTGATGTGCATGACCCTCCCGATCTCGCAGTTCTATCACGTCAGCGCCGACATGGACACGCCGTACAACGTCTACGGCGGCCTGCAGGACAACAGCTCCTGGGTGGGCGTCTCGCGCTATCCCGGGGGCATCGGCAACGCGCGGTGGGAGAACATGTACGGCGGCGACGGCTTCTGGATGTTCGCCGACCCGACCGACCACGACTACCTCTACGCCGAGGCGCAGGGGGGCGAAATCGGCGCGGGTGAACCGGAAGACCCACGAGGTCAGGAGCATCAAGCCCCTGCCCGATTACAAGGAGGGGAAGCTCCGGTTCCACTGGAACACCCCGATCCACATCAGCCGCACGGACAAGAACACGCTCTACATCGGCGCGCAGTTCCTCTTCCGGTCGACCGACCACGGGCAGTCCTGGGACCGCATCTCTCCCGACCTCACCACCAACGACCCGGAGAAACAGAAGCAGGAGCAGTCGGGCGGCGTCACGGTCGACAACTCGGCGGCCGAGATGCACACCACGATCTACGATATCTGCGAATCGACCGGTGGACCCGCAGGTCATCTGGGTGGGGACCGACGACGGCAACGTCCAGGTGACGCGCGACGGCGGGAAGAAGTGGACGAACGTCGTCCGGGAACATCAAGGGGCTGCCGAAGGACGCCTGGGTCTCGTCGGTCGAAGCCGGACACTTCGCCGAAGGGACGGCGTACGTGACGATCGACATGCACCGCTCGGGCGACATGAAGCCGTACGCCTACCGCACGACCGACTTCGGCAAGACGTGGGAGCCGCTCGTCGCGCCGGAATCGCCGGTGCGCGGCTACGCCCACGTCATCAAGGAGGACCTCGTGAACAAAGACCTGCTCTTCGCGGGGACGGAATTCGGCCTCTGGATCTACGATCGACGGCGGGAAGCAGTGGGCGCAGTACAAGGGCGGCGAATTCCCGAGCGTCGCCGTCCACGACCTGGTCGTCCATCCCCGCGACCACGACCTGGTGATCGCCACGCACGGCCGGGGCATCTGGATCATCGACGACATCACCCCCCTGCGCGGCCTGACGCCGGAGGTCCTCTCGAGCGAGGCGGCGTTCGTGGCGGCGCGCCCGACGGTGCAGGAGATCAACGCCTTCGGCGGCTGGGCGGAGGGGGACAACGTCTTCAACGGCCCGAATCCGCCCGACGACGCGCAGATCACCTACTACCAGAAGAAGCGGCACATCTTCGGCGACCTGAAGATCGAACTGCTCGACCAGTCGGGCACGGTGCTCGGGACCGTGCCGAGCAGCAAGCGCCGCGGCCTCAACCGCACCGGCTGGCCGATGCGGGTGAAGCCGCCGCGCGTGCCGTCCGCCGCGACCGCGGCGTTCGGCGCCGCCACCGGTCCCCGTCTCCTCCCCGGGACGTACACCGTGCGGATGACGAAGGACAAGTCGGTGTACACGACCACGCTGAACGTCCTCCCCGATCCCCGGTCGAAGTACACGGCCGATGAGCGCCGGGCCCAGTTCGACCTCACGATGAAAATCCACGGGATGCTGGGCGAGATGACCTATCTCGTCGACAAGATCAACGGTGTGCGCGGCGCGCTGGAACAGCGGGCCGCCGGCGCCGACGAGGACCTCGCGAAGCGCCTGCGAAACGCGTCGACGGAGGCGGACGACGTCCGCAGGAAGATCGTCGCGACCAAGGAGGGCGGGATGATCACCGGCGAGGAACGGCTGAGGGAATTCATGGCCGACCTCTACGGCAACGTCAACAATTTCGAGGGCCGGCCGTCACGCGCGCAGGTGGAGCGGACCGAGGCCCTCGGCCGCGAGCTGGCCGACGTCGCGAAGGACTTCGACGACTGGGCCGCGAAGGAGCTCCCCGGGATCAACGAAGCGCTCGCCGAACGCAAGCTGGACGCCGTCAGGCCGTTGAGCCGCGAGGAGTGGGAGAAGGAGAACGCGGGGAAATAGTTTCACCCTTTCCCCGCCCGCGACCGGAACCGGTAACTGAAAAGGGGCAACCACACGACCGTGGCTGCCCCTTTTTTTTGGGACGAAAGGATTGTCCGGATGGCTCTATTTCAACACCACCATCTTCCTCACCTCGTGATACCGTCCCGCCTGGAGGCGGTAGATATAGACCCCACTCGTCAGCCCGCGCGCGTCGAAGGCCGCGTCGTAGGACCCGGCGGCTTTGAATCCATCCACGACCCTGCCCGACCTCACGTCCCAGGACGTCATAGACGATCAGGGAGACGTTCGCAGCCTCGGGGAGTTCGTACCTGATGACCGTCGACGGGTTGAACGGATTGGGATAGTTCTGCCCGAGCGCGAACGACGCCGGCGGTACCCCCGTCGATGCCGTGGATCCGGAGGGCGGAGGGGGAGGCAACTCGTCCGTCGGCACGATCCTGACGGGGACCGTCCCCGGCACGTTTCCGGAAGCGGAGAGATACAGCGTCCCGTCCCTGCCCGATTTCACCCAGTACCCCCCGGCCGGGCCTGATCGTATCGGTCACGAAATATCCGCCGTCGTATCCGAAGAAATTCGACGTGACGGTGCCGGGCTGGTCGGCGGTGATGCTCCGCCGTCGGGACCGGGTGACTGATCGACCCGATGAGGTTCCATCCCTCCACCACGTCGATGGAATCGACGGTGACGCTGTCGCCGGAAATCGGGGATCCTGTGGTCATGGTCGAACTTCAACCAGTAGCCGGTTCCCGCCCGCAGAGAATCCCGCTCGACGTAGCTTGCCTCGAATTCGAACGCCGGTGAAATCGCCGACGGGAACACTTCCGACGCCCGCGGGTCGTCCACGCTCAACGGAAGGGAGACGATGTTCCATCCTTTCTTGACGTCGTACCCCGTGTCCACGAGGACCATCTGCCACAACGGTCGCTGCCACGCGCCCCCGTAGAGCGTCCCCGCGACGAGGCTCCCGACAAGCGCCGGATTCGGCCCGGGCGCGAGCGCGTTGACCGACATGCTCGTCAATCCCGTGTTCACCGGCGACCAGCTGTCCCCGAAATCCGTGGAGACGTAGGCGCCGTTCACCGGGCCGCCCGCGAAGACGTTCGATCCGACGGTCGTCAGCGTGCCGAGGAAGTTGAGCCCCAGGCCGTTGTTCACCGGGGTCCAGTTGTCACCGCGGTCGGTCGACCGGAAAACACCGCTGCCGGACGTCCCGCAAAAGAGGGCCGTGTCACCGCCGCCGGTGACGACGGAAGTCATCGCGAAGACGACGTTGTTCGTCAGCCCGCCGTTGACCTCCTCCCAGTTGGCGCCGTCGTCGGTGGAGCGGAAGACGCCCCCGCCCGAGGTCCCGGCGAAGAGGTCCGGCCCGCTGACGTGGAGCGCGTAGACGTTCGGGTTCGTGAGCCCGGCGTTGATCACGTTCCAGGTGACCCCGTTGTCCGTCGAGCGCTGGACGCCGCCGGACGTGCCCGCGAAGACGCTGGTCTCCCTGCCCGCCATGCTGAGCACGAACTTGTAGGTCATCCCCGCGCTGACGTCCGACCAGCTGCCGCCGTGATCGGTCGAGAGGAACACCCCCTTGTACGTCCCGGCGTAGATCGTGGAGTCCTGCGCCGCAAACGCCCGGACGTTCGACTGCGTCAACCCGTTGTTGACGCCCGTCCAGTTCTCCCCGTTATCGGTCGAGAGAAACGCCCCCGCCCCGTCCGTCCCCGCGAAGAGGTCCGGGCCGAGCCTCCCGAACGAGACGACGGACGTGTTGATGATGCCGTCGTCCGCCGCCGTCCAGCTTGCGCCGTCATCCGAGGAACGGTAGAAATCGCCGCCGTTCGTCCCGGCGAAGAGCCAGCCCCCCCTCCTGCACGATCGAACGCACGTTGACGTTGCCGATCCCGTTGTTCATCGGCTGCCAGTTCGCGCCGTTGTCGATGGTCAGGAATATCCCCTTGTCGCACGCGGCCCACACGTTCGATCCGTCGGCGTACAGGTCCCGCAGGTAGAGGTCCGTCAGGCCGTTGCTGGCCGTGCTCCAGTGGGCCCCGTTGTCGGTCGAGAGGAACACGCCGGCGCCGAACGTGCCGGCAAAAATTCCCGCGCCGGTGACGGCGAATTCCTCGACGTAGGGGTTGGTGATGCCGGAATCCGACTCGACCCAGGTCGCGCCGAGGTCCGTCGAGAGGTACGCGCCGCCCCCGTACGTCCCCGCGAGGAGGTTCGAGCCGTCCACGGCGAGCGCCCACACGGACATGGCGCCCAGTCCGAAACTGGCGGAATTCCAGCTCGCCCCGTCGTCGGTGGAACGGAACACGCCGCCGTTCGACATCGTCCCGGCGAAGAGGTTCGTGTCGATCCGGGCCAGGGAGTAGACCTCCGTGTTGTAGAGGCCGGAGTTCCTCGGCGACCAGGTCGTGCCGTCATCGGTCGAGAGGTAGACTCCTCCCCCTCCGGGACTCGCCGCGAACAGGTCGGCGCCGGAGACGAGAAAATCGTAGACGTGGGGCGTGGTGAATCCCGAGTTCACCTTCGTCCAGCTGAGCCCGTCGTCCGACGAACGGAACGCCCCGCCGCCGTGCGTGCCGGCGAAGACATACGGACCGTTCGCCGTGAGAGCGTAACCGTAGCCCCCGTAGGGACCGTTGGATTGCGCCCATTGGGCGGGCAGGATGGCGGGGAGAAGGATGAGGAGCGAAAGAACAGTGGCCACACGAGGTGCCTTGATTGCCATACGACCTCCTGGATGGATTGAATGTGGATCCCGGGGACCCGGCGCGGGATCCCTCAAGAACGAGATACTTTCGAAGAGAATCAAGCCCGGGTGTGACGGGGTTGGCGGGGTCCGCGGAGTTGGCTGGGTCTGCGGGGTTGGCGGGCCCGCGGAGTTGGCTGGGTCTGCGGGGTTGGCGGGCCCGCGGGGGCCGAACGGCGGCGCTAGCTGGTCGTCCCCAGGTCGTAGATTTCCCGGATCGAGCCGAGCAGACTCTGAAAATCGATCTTCAGGTCGACCAGGTTGCCGGATTTCACGTCGAACACCCAGCCGTGGATCTTCGGGCCGCCCGTTTCCAGGAAACTCCTCTGCCAGACCGCCATCTTGATGACGTTCAGGCACTGTTCCTGGATATTCAATTCCACCAGCCGGTCGTACCGCGCCTCTTCGCCGGCGATCGCGCGGAGCTCCGCGAGGTGCAGCCGGTAGACGTCGCGGATGTTCCTCAGCCAGGGATTGAGGATGCCGAGGTCTTTCGCCTCCATGGCGGCCTTCACTCCCCCGCAGACATAATGGCCGCAGACGATGATGTGTTTCACTGCCAGCTGTTTTATCGAATATTCGACCACCGCGGAGGAACAGAGGTCGTTGTTGGGGACGAGGTTGGCGATGTTCCGATGGATGAAGATGTCCCCCGGTCCCGCACCCATCATCTCTTCGGCCGTCACCCTGCTGTCGCTGCACCCGATGAACAGGAACTCCGGCCGCTGCCCGGACGCCAGCTTCCGGAAAAACTCGCCGTCGCCGCGTTTTTTCGACGCCGCCCACTTCCGGTTGTTGATGAATATCTCTTCGTAGGTCATGCCGAGGTTCCTGGATGGTATGCGAGGGATACGACGGACGAACCCCGGCGGGAGACCCCGCCGGGGTTCATCGTCGGTGATGCGTGGATACGGGAGATACGGGTTACCTTCGTCCCTTTTTCCTCGGTTTCGCGGCCGCTTTCACGGGACGTTTCGCCGCGCCGTTCTTCCCCTTATCGACGTACTTCATCACGCGGACAGTGATCGTCGCGCCGCCCTTCAGCCCCAGCCCCGCAGCGACGGCGGTGCCCAGCGATTTGTCCACCTTCGTCCAGAGGGCGACCTGCCGGCTGATGATCTCGTTCCGCTTCGGCCCCGAGATCCCGCTCATCGCGCCCACGATGTTCGAAATCGTGTTCCTGCGGTCCTGCGCGCTCATCGCCTTCCGGAAGAGGTTCCCCGGCTGCGTGAAGTGGTCGTCGTCGTTCTCGTTCCGGTCGAACCAGTCGGCGACCATCGAGTCGAGCTTCATCGGCGGCTCCTTGTACGAGGGATCTTCATGGATATCGTCGAAGGAGTTCGGGCGGTAATTGGGATCGCCGCCGCTGTTCCCGTCGACGCGCATGAAGCCGTCGCGCTGGTAATTGGCGACGTGGAACGGGCACTTGTTCACCGGGATCTGCTCGTAGTTCACGCCGAGCCGGTACCGGTGCGCGTCGGGGTACGAGAGCAGCCGCCCCTGGAGCATCTTGTCCGGCGAGTAGCCGATGCCGTCCACCACGTGCGCCGGGGCGAACGCCGCCTGCTCCACGTCCGCGAAGTAGTTCTCCGGCACCTCGTTCAGCTCCATCACGCCGACGTCGATCAGCGGGAAACCGGCGTGCGGCCAGATTTTCGTGAGGTCGAAGGGGTTCCAGGGGAACTTCTTCGCCTGCGCGTCGCTCATCACCTGGATCTTCAGGTTCCATTTCGGGAAGTCGCCGCCGGTCGATGGCGGCGACCAGGTCGCGCTGGGCGTGGTCGGGGTCCTTCGACTTCATCGCCGCGGCCTCCGCGTCGGTGAAGTTCTTGATGCCCTGCGCCGTTTTGAAATGGAACTTCACCCAGACTTTCTCATCATTCGCGTTGATCATGCGAGAACGTGTGCGAGCCGAATCCGTGCATGTTGCGGTAGCTCGCGGGGGTCCCCCTGTCGCTCATCAGGATGAGCACCTGGTGGAGCGACTCGGGGTTGAGGCTCCAGAAGTCCCACATCATCGTGGGGCTCTTGCAGTTGTTCCGCGGGTCGCGCTTCTGCGTGTGGATGAAATCGTCGAACTTCTTCGGGTCCTTGATGAAAAAGACCGGCGTGTTGTTCCCCACGAGGTCCCAGTTGCCGTCCTCGGTGTAGAGCTTGATCGCGAAGCCGCGCGGGTCGCGCTCGGCGTCCGCGCTCCCCTTTTCGCCGCCGACGGTGGAGAAGCGCACCAGGACCCGGCAGGTGTTGCCGATCCTGCTGAAGAGCTTCGCCTTCGTGTATTTCGTGATGTCGTTCGTGACGGTGAGCGTCCCGAACGCCCCGGTGCCCTTGGCGTGCACCACCCGCTCGGGGATCCTCTCCCGGTTGAAGTGCGCCATCTTCTCGTGCAGGATGAAGTCCTGCAACAGTATCGGCCCGCGGGGACCGACGGTCATGCTGTTCTCGTGTTCGGCGTACGGCTTTCCGGACGCCGTCGTGAGCTTCCGTTTTTTATTCCTGTCCTTTGCCATGATTGTCTCCGCGATGAATGCTTGTTTAGGATGCGATGTCGTACAGACCCGCTCCGGGGATGGACCGGGTACGCTGCTGCCCTGTGGCGCTAAAATACAATAATTCGGCGCGGATGTCAAAAAAAAGAGGGGTCCGTTGGACGGACCCCTCGTTCGGGAAACCCCGGCCCCGGACGTTTCCTCTCGAAACGCCGGGATGCAGCACCCGCTTTCTTCCCCCGCGTCGCGCCGGGTGAACGGCACTGCGGGGATTCAGGCAGCGGCGCTTACTTCAGCAGCAACATCTTCTTCACTTCCTTGAACACCTTCGGCGCGCCGCCCTCCTCTTCGTCCTCGGCCGTCGTCTGCACCGTCAGCTGGTAGATGTAGACCCCGGACGAAAGCTTCTTCGCGTCGAAGTCATAATCCCACGATCCCTCGTCCAGGTGCTCGTTCTGCGTGAGGGTCGCGATCTCCTCACCGACCATCGTGAACACCTTCAGCGTCACGACCGCCGGTTCGTCGAGCGTGAACCTGATCGTCGTGGTCGGGTTGAAGGGGTTCGGATAGTTCTGTTCGAGCAGGAAGATCTCCGGCTGGATCGAGAACTCGCTCAGGTAATGGATGTTCCTGGGCGCCGTCGCGCCGTCGATGTCGATGAAGATCGGCACCTCGCTCAGCGGGCGGACCCCGTTGAGGGCCAGTTTCGCGCCGCCCAGCCAGGAGGTGGTGTCCTCCGGACCGATCGGCAGCGAATCCGCGAACGACGCGTTGATCAGCTCCATCACCGTGTTGATGTCCTCGTATTTCTGGTACGGGACGCCCGCCCAGTTGGTCAGGGCGTCGTCGGCCATTTCCGCGATCTCATCCACCGTCCAGGTCCCCTGGCCCGTGAACCACGGCGAGTTCTGCGTATCGAGGTAGACAAGGTCGCCGAAGCCCACCGGGGTCTTCCCGGCGTCCGACGCGGCGATGTTGATCTTCAGCGCCAGCAGGTTCGCCAGGAAGCGGTTGTTGTGCTTCGTCGGCAGGACCACCTTCTGACGCTTCATGATCGGCTTGCCCTTCACGTCGAAGTCGAGGCCGTGCGGCGTGCCGGTGTGCCGGACGCTCTTGTTGTTGAACGTCTTGAACACGTTCGCCTGCTTGCCCGGCAGGAGGTACGGCAGGATCTTGCCCGCGTCGTTCAGCTCGTCGGGGACGCCCACCACCACCGCGAAGCCCTGCTTGAGGATTTCGTCGATGACGTTCGCGGTGTTCGGCATGAGGACGGGCTTGTTCTTCTTCGCCCTCTTCACCGGCTTCTTCTGCTCGTCGCCGGCCAGCTGGTCGGCGGTGAACGTCCTGAAGCCCACGGTGGTGTCGGGCTGGTAGACGTTCAGGAACAGGATCGACGCGCCGTGGGACGAGTCGGGGAAGTTGATGATCACCACGTTGTTCGTCCCGTCGGACACCATCGTGTCGTTCAGGTAGATCCGGTCGGACACGTAGTTGGCGACCTTCTGGCGCGTGACGCGGTACGTACCCGGCAGGAAGCCCGGGATGATGTCCGAGTTGTCGTTCACCACGCCCGTGAAGACCGTCGTCCAGCTCGAGCCGTCGTTGGTCGAATGCTCCACGATGTACGGCCACGGCTGGTTGTCCGGGAGGACCACGTCGCCCGGCAGCACCGGGTCGATCGGGACGCCGATCGTGTCCTTCGTGGACCAGAGCCTCAGCTTCTTCCACTTGTTGCCGAAGTCGAAGCCCATGAAGGTCCCGGTGTCGCCGACCGTGATGGTGTACCACGGCGGGCTCACGGGCCACGTCTGCGCCCATCCGGGTTTGTGCTCCTCGACGATCACGTAACAACCGGCGCAGATGTTCTCGAAGCAGTAGAACCCGAGGGAATCCGTCGTCGTGCACGCGACGGTGTCCTTGGTCGGTCTGCCGTTCTCGTCGCACCGCACCAGGCAGAACTTCCAGTTCGGGATCCCGGTCTCCGTGCCGTAGTTGAACTTATGGTCGCCGTTCTTGTCCCACCACTTCCGGCCGCAGATCTTGACCCCGCAGCCCGCGGTGTCGCAGCTGTCGATGGTCATGTTATAGTTGCCGGAGGTGTCCTTGCAGAACGCAGGGCCGGGGCCCGTCAGGATCAGCGTGTAGATGCCGCTCTGCGTCGCCAGGAGCTGCTGGTTCGTGCCGTTGGCCGGCGGGATGTTGACGTTGTTCAGCTGCCACTGGTAGCTGTAGTAGCCGAGGAACGGCCCGATCGGCCCGGGGATCCACGCGGAGTCGCAGAGCGTGTCGCACCCGAACGGATAGAGGCTGAAGTCGGCGATCGACATCGTCACCGTGAGGCTCGCGGTCGTGGTGCAGCCGTTCGCGTCGGTGACCGTCACGGTGTAGTTGCCTCCGGCGTAGACGGTGATGCTCTGCGTCGTCGCGCCGGTGCTCCAGAAGTTGCCCGTCGGGCTCGAACTCGTGAGCGTCACCGAGTCGCCCTTGCAGAGCATGGTGCTGCCGGACGGCGTGATGAACTGCGGCGCCGGCACCGGGTGGACGAGGACCGCGACCGTCGCGCTGTCCATGCAGCCGAAGCCGTCCATCGCCCAGACCTGGAAGACGTAGGTGCCGGGGACGGTGAGCGCGGCGAACGCCTGGAATGTGTTGGTGTTCGCCATGAAGGGCGCGCCGGGACCCGACACGTACGTCCAGTTATAGGTGTACGTCGGGTCGTTGTACGTCGTGAGGTTGACGTTCGCCGGTCCGCAGAGCACCGGTCCGGGCTGAGACGTCGGGTTGACCGTCGGCGGCGGGTTGACGGTCACGGCCACGACCCCGGTGGTGCAGGGACAGCCGTTCGCGTCGTAGACGATCACCGAATAGTTGCCCGTCGCGTTCGCCCAGTACGTCGCGCCGGTGGCGAGCGGGATCGGGTTCCCGTTCAGCAGCCACTGGTACGCCGTCCCGGTGGAGGCCGAGAGCATCACCGAGTCGCCCTGGCAGATCGGCGCCGTGAAGGGCGGCGAGACCGAGCAGTTCGTGTCGGGCGGGAAGATGGTGATGGTGTCCGCGAACACGCCGGTGCAGTTCGCCGCGTTGGTCACCGTCAGCGTGACGATGTACGTCCCGCCGACCGTCCAGGTATGGGACGTGTTCTGGAGCGACGAAGTGCTCGCGTCGCCGAAGTTCCACGCCCAGCTGGTGATGCCCGCGCCGATCCCGTTGAGCGGGATGTTGGAGCCGGCGCACGCCGTCGGGGGCATCGTGAAGGTGCCCGAGGGCGCCGGGTTCGTGGTGACCGACTTCGTGATCGACGCCTGGCAGGCGCCGTCGGTGACGGTCAGGGTGACCAGGTGCGGGCCGGAGGTCGCGTAATACACCGGCGGGGGAACGGGTCCGCTGAACGCCGACGGCGAACCGCCGGGGAAGCTCCAGCTGTACCCGGTGATCGTGTTCGCCGGGAGGTTTGTCGCCATCTCCGTGAAGTAGACGGTGTCGCAGCTCACCAGCGTATCGAAGTCCGACGCGACCGGGATCGCGACGGAGATCGACGTGCACACGGGGCAGACGCCCGTTCCGGGGAGCGCCTCGGGAACGTCGCCGCAGAGCGACACGGTGTAATACCCCGCGGTCGTATAGAGGTGCGACGTGTTCACGACGTTGCCGGCGACCCCGCCGTCACCGAAGCTCCAGTTGAAGTTGCTCACGTTCGTGCTGATCGCCCCGAAGTTGATCAGGTTGCAGTTCGGGTTCTGGGCCGTGTCGGCGATCGCGAGCGTGTACGCCTGGGGCGTGCACGACCCGGGCGGGCAGGTCGCCGCGGTGATCGTGATCTGGTTCGACGTGGCCATGCAGCCGTTCGGCCCGGTCACGACGACATAGTAGGTGCCGGTGCCGGTCGCGGTGAACGTCGGTCCGCCGGCGATCGCGCCGGGGTACCAGGTGTAGCTGTACCCGGTCCCGACGAGCGCGTAGAACGTCGTGCTGATCGAGGCCGGCAGACAGTAGGCGGTCGGGTCGGGCGTCGAGATGCTCGCGATCGGCGCCGGTGCCGCGGCCACGGTGACGGTCGCACTGGCCGTGCAGCCGTTGGCGTTCGTCACGGTGACGCTGTACGTGCCGGGCGCGGTCACGGTGGTCGTCGGGCCGGTGGTCGCGTCGAACCAGACGTACGAGGCGTACGGGCTCGAGAGCGAGAGGGTCGCCGTGCCGCCTCCGACCGCGCAGACGGTGCCGCTCACCAGGATGGTCGGGGTCGGTTTCGGCAGGATCACCACCGGGTGGTTGATCGTGCCGTTGCAGACCTTGAGGACGACGACGGCGTTACCGCCGGGGCCGTGCCACAGAACGTTGATCTGGTTGGTCCCCTGCCCGCCCGTGATGCTGCCGGCGGAGGAGGGATTGCCGAGGCCGTCCTCGATCGACCACTGGTAGTCGATGAAGGGGTTCGGGGCGCCGGCCGAGAAGACCGCCGCCTGGTCCATGCAGACCGTGTCGGGGCCGGTGATGGTCGAGACCGTGAAGAGGCCCACGTTCATCGAGATCGGGGCCGAGGGGCATTGTGGCGGACTCGTCTGGACCTGCTGGACGGAGATGGTGCCTGGCGCAGACCACATGACGGTCACAGGGTTGGCGGTCGGTGAGCCGATGATGGTCCCGCCGCCGGTGACCGACCAGAGGAATGTATACCCCGGTCCGGAGGCCGTGGCGGTGTACTGGTACGGTATCGACGCGCACGCGCTCGCCGGGCCGATGAGAGAGAGAGCGGTCGGCACTAAGATCACCGTCGCCGTCAGGCTGTCGACCGGGTTGCAGAACTGGCCGGGGGTGAGTGTGGTCGCCGTGACGGTGTGCGTGCCCGCGACGCTCCAGTAGACCGTGAAGTTGGGCGTGCCGTTGCCCGCTGAGGCGTTGCCGCCGCTGACGGTCCAGTTGGCGGGACCGGGCGTGCTGTACACGGTGCTGTCGCCGAGGCAGAACGGACCGGTGGCCCCGCTGATGAACCACTCGGGACGCACCTTGACGATGATGGAGTCGTAGCCGGAACAGCCGAGGGTCGTGTCGTTCCAGTAGCAGGAGAGCACGTAGTTGCCGGGCGAGAGGCCCCACTGGATCGTGAGGGCCTGCGTGTTCAGGCCGGAGACGATCGTGCCGCCGCCGGAAAGCGACCAGTTATAATAGACGCCGGGCCACGTCGGAAGCGTGTAGGTGCCGATCGCGCCGATGCAGACCGGGTTGGGCCCCGCGATGTTCGCGGTCGGGCTGACGATCGGAACGATCGCGGTCGTCGTGTCGGGACAGGTGCCGCCGCAGCCGGTGATGATGAGCGAAACGGTGCCGACCGGTCCCGCGCCCCACTGGACGCAGAGGCTCGAGGTGTTGGTCGGGCCGATCGGCGTGCCGCCGGTGACGATCCAGGTATAGACCGCCGTGGGGCATCCGCTCGGCGTGGAGTAGCATTCCTGGTCAAACGCGCACACCGTGGCCGGGCATTCGATCACCGGTCCGGGGTCGGAACTGATATTGACCACGCCCGTGGCCGTGTCCGAGCACCCGCACTGGTTGAACGCGATCAGCGTGACGGTGTAGGAGCCGGGGTTCTGGTAGGCGTGGGAAGCGTTGAAGGTGTTGACGATCGGGCTCCCGTCGCCGAAATTCCACTGGTAACTTACCGCGCCGGTGGAGTTGTTCATGAAACTGATCGGGGTCTGCAGGCAGGCGTTGACGCTCGAGGTGAACGCCGCCACCGGAGAGGCGATGATCTTGACGCAGGTGGAATCCGTCCCGACGCAGGAGTCGGGATTCATTTCCGTGACGCTGATCGTGCCGTTGCCGGCGGGTCCCCAGAGGACGGTGACGCAGTTGGTCCCCTGTCCGCCGGTGATCACGCCGCCGCCGACCGACCAGGTATAGGTGTTGCCGGGATTCAACGCGGTGCAGAACGTGGCGTAGTGCAGCTCGCACGCGTACAGGCAGTGGGGCCGGTCGGGTGTGCCGCCGGCGGGGTTATCGCCCTTGTCGATGCAGGTGGTGTCGGGCGAAAACGTCCCGATGATGCCCGGGTTCGGGATCGAATCGGGCGGGCAGTCCTGCGCGAATACCGGCAGAAGCGGTATCGCCGCGAGAACCACCACCGCGACGAGCAGAGAGTACAAATGTTTCATAAGAACTCCTATCGATGATATGAGGGGATGATGGAAATATGTTCAGTGTTATGAACGGACGGCGTCCGGCGCAAGCATAACGCTGCCGTGTCGGCGCGATCGATCGCGTCGATTTTTAATAATCACAAGGTATCGGGATCAACAGGGATCTCGGATGGAAATCCAACTCGCGACCGGCAGGCGCGTGGCCGCGGAGAAAAGGAAGAACGAAATTCATGATAATCATCTTCGGCCCTGATTCAGGCCCCCTTATTCGCATGACGAATATACCTTTTCCCCCCGCCTGTGTCAAGGAAAAATCGTCGAATGCCGAATAATTCATCACATTTTGATCACTTTTCTGTACCGACGACGACTCGACTACCTGGCGATGACGAGGGGGGGTGATGGCCCAAGCGGGTAATTCAACCCCTTCCGCCCGACCGTAGAGGGTGGACTTTCTCAACGCATAAGGATCAGTTTCCGGATCTGTACACGGCCATTGGCTGAAAAATAGCAGAAATAGACGCCGCTGGGGAAGTCATCGGCCCGCCATGCCGCCTCCCGGTCACCCGGGTCCTGCCATTCCTCCACCAGGACGGACGCCTCCCTGCCGAGCACATCGAAAATTTTCAGCGAAACACGCGCCGCCGCCGGCAGACTGTACCTGAGATGGGTGGTTCCGTTGAAGGGGTTCGGATAATTTTGATGGAGGAGGAAGCGTCCGGGGAGCACCTCCCCGTTTCCAGCCGGAACTTCCGTGAGTCCGCCGTTCTCGGTGTGCAGCATCAGGCCGTCGCTGAACAGTTTCCCGCCGGAGAGGTACGCCCTGAGCGGATCGATCTGGATGCCGCCCGCCACGACGCAACCGGTGAGGGAAGTGTCGGTGAAGCTCGCGGCCCAGCTCGCCCCGCCGTCGGTGGTCGTCACGGCGACGGGGATCAGCGGGAGCGGTGATCCCAGGCTGTCGTTCCGGATCCTCACGCCGTACGCCGTTCCGACGACGCCCCCGGGCGCGAAACAGACCCCGTCGAGCATGATCGTGTCCGGTTGATAGGAGAGGGGCGTCCAGCTCGTTCCGCCGTCGGTCGTCTTATGGATGAAGGAATTCGCCTTCGTCCCGACGGCATACCCGGTCGTCGCCGATGGGAATTCGAGGTCCATCAATCCCGTGACGGCGGGGAAATCCGTGCGGTCCCACGTGGCCCCGCCGTCTGTTGTGCGGATGACGACGCCGCTGATCATTGAATTGCGGAACTGTCTGCCGGCGGCATACCCGCGGAGCGAGTCGGTGAAGCAGACGTCGTTCAGCACCGTGATGGAATCGGGAATCGGGAGCGCCGCCCAGGTCGACCCGCCGTCCGTGGTTTTCAGGATCGCATATTCACCCGATGAGGGGAGCAGGGCGGCGGCGACGAAGCCGGTACGCGCCGTCGGGAACGAGCCGCCGAGCAGGTAGGTGACGCTGTCCGGGAAGATGTGTTTCACCGACCAGACCTGTCCCCGGTTCGTGGTCATGAGGAGCATCCCGCCGGTGAAGACGCCCTCGGTGTACGGGCCCACGGTGTACGGGTCCCCGGTGAATCCGATCCGCCGGAGCTTTCGAAGGGTTCCGTCGGAGGAGGACAACCATTCACCCGCCGGGAGGACGTACGACGCGCGCGAGAAGGTCGATTTGTTGTACGCCGCGGCGATGAACCCCGTGTCCGTCGAAGTGAATTCCACCGCGACGAGCGCGCGGGAGGAATCGGGCAACGACGACAGGTTCCAGGTGGTACCGCCGTCGTTCGTGTACGCCGCCCGGCCGCTGAAATCACCCGAGAGGATGTATCCGGATGCGACATATGACGAATCGCCGGAACGGGCGACGTCGAGCGCCATGCCCATGTCGACGGGAAGGTTTTGCCTGACCCACTGCGCCGGAGCAACCGGCGCGAGGCCGAGCAGGAGCGCAAGAAAAAGTGAAAGATTCGCGTGATTCACGACGGCACCTCTCAGGGACGGATGATCCGGGAAAGTACCGAGTTATCCTGAAAGAGGCAAGCCGTCGTCGTGGGCGATCGGAAATTCCGCGCGGGACCCGGCGGTCAACCGGGGCCGGCGTACGGCCGGAACGGTCCTACCACGCGTACCCGATGTCGAACCGGACCAGGGGGGCCCATCCGTCGTATTTTTCATCCTGGGCGCCGTTCGAAGTCACCGAGCCCATATAATAGTCTGCGCCGATGCCGAGTCCCATTGCGAATTCATCCCCCGGGAACCACTGCCAGCCGACGAGCCCTCCCACAGAGAACGGGGAAGTCTCCTCCCCGCCTTCCTCGAGGTGGTTGTAGGAGATGTTGGGCGCGACGTAGAACCCGCGGAGCGCCTTCTTCGACGGATGGATGCGGACCTCCGCGAGCACGCCGAAGCCGTCCCACTCCGACGGCGTCGGGAACTGGATCCCTCCGCCGATCACGACGGACGGAGAGATTTTGTGGAAGTAGGAGATGTTGTAGAAGAGGAAGAACTTGAGCGGATTGATGACGATCATCGAGGTGCGCGGGGTGATGTCCTCGCTCTCCGAGATGGTCTCGGATTTCGTGATCGTGGTGTCACCCTTCAGCGAGTCGACGGTGACGCGGGTTTCCTTGGTCTTGATCTGCCCGTAGCCGTCGGTGCAGGAGAGGATCATCGCCGTCAGCAGGAACAACGCCAGGGATTTCATGGTTACCTCCGGGATGAAGTGTCGGGTTCCGGGGACGGCGGCGGGTTCCCTGCCACCGGGGATGCTGGCGCATCGCGCCAGAGCGTATGATCATAACCGTCCAGCACATAGACCCCCCCGTCGACGAACGCGACCCCGGATATCCTGGGACCAAAGGGATAGAACTGGAGGTCGGGGAAGCCCGTGAGGCGGACCGAACGGCGCGTCATCCGGTCGGTCGGATCAAACTCCTGAAGGTAATGCCGCTCGGCGATCGACGACGACGTGGTGACGATGCGTTCACCCCAGAGGTAGCCGTCGCGGAAGGCCAGCGGTTCGGGATCCGTTGCAAGGCGACGGCTTTCCACGATCTCCGCGCCCGTCGCCGCGTCGATCGTGTGCAACCAGCAGACGGCGTCGCCGTTGAAGCCCTGCGCGATCGCCCGGATCGTGTCCCCGCCGTCGGAGACCGCCATCGATCGCAGCAGGCGGGACGTGCCGGAGAGGACGATCGAACCGACCGGCGTCAGGCTGTCCGGGTGAAGTTTATAGACCCGTTGGGCTTCGAGGTTGTGGACGACTGCGAGCCAGATGTATCCGTTCGCATAGGCGATGCAGGTCGTGTACTGCCGGAACCCGCCCGAGAGCGAATCCCCCGCGGGGATCGGGACGACCCGGATGAGCGCGCCAGACGTCGAATAATTCCTGATGGCGAACGATTCCAGCGTATACAACGATGTCCCGTCGAACGCGAGTCCCTGGTAGGTGAGGCCCCGCCGCCCATCCCCCGGGAGAACGACAAGGTCCGTGAGCGCGACCGAATCGGCCCACGCCCCGACGATTGCCGTGTCCACAGAGCGCTCAAACTGCTGATCGCCAACGCTGAGGACGTCCTTCAAATAATCGTATTCCGGCTCCATCAGGACCAGGTCCTGCAGGTGGATCGTGGCGCCGTCGACCGAGTACGAAGAGGGGGTCGACCATCGAAACCGGTCCCGTGTCTGGAGGTAGACCCTGCCCCGGAAATCGGCTCCGAGCTCGATGTACCCGAGGTGGTGCGTCGAACCGGCAATGTATTCGATCGTGTCCATCGGCGCCGTGTTCTTCCAGAGTCCCCGGACGATTGTCGGATCGCCGGGTTCCACCGGGGCGTCGTCCGTGCAGGAGAGCCGGGAGATGGCGGCGACGGCGACCATCCAGGCCGGTAGGGCGCGCATATCAACTATGCCTGATGTTCAGGATGTCCCCCTCGTGGACGACGTACTCCTTCCCCTCGAGGCGCCAGAGCCCCTTCTCCTTCACCTTCGCGAACGAGGCGCCGTGGGCGACGAAGTCGTCGTAATGGACCACCTCCGCCCGGATGAATTTGCTCACGAAATCCGAATGGATCACGCCGGCCGACTCCTGTGCCGTCATCCCTTTCCTGATCGTCCACGCGCGGCACTCGTCCTCGCCGACCGTGAAGAACGACTGCAGGCCCTGAAGGTCGTAGGCCTCCCGGAGGAGCGTGTCGAGCGCCGATTCCCTGATGCCGTATTCTCCCATGAAGACGGCCGCCTCGTCCTCGGGCAGTTCCGACATCTCCAGCTCGATCTTCCCGAAGAACGACAACACTTTCGTGTGCTTCCCCCCCTTTTCCTTCCGGACCGATTCCTCGAACTCCTTCATCCTCGGGAGCTGGCTCTCGTCGCCGTTGAGGGCGATCAGCATCGGCTTGACGCTCAATAATTGATAGGTCTTCAGGATGTGGAGCTCGTCTTTTGACAGCCCGGCCTCGCGGAGCGGCTTCCCCTCCTGCAGGAGCGCGTTGCATTTTTCGAGGACCGGCAATTCCTTCCTGCCGACCTCGTCCGATCCCTTCTGGAGGTTTTTCCTGATCCGCTCGATGCGCGTATCGACGACCGTCAGGTCCGAGAGAACGAACTCCGTTTCGAAGGTGGAGATGTCGCGCAGGGCGTCGACGCTGCCGTCCGGGTGCGGGACCGTATCGCTCGCGAAGAGCCTCACCACCTGCACGAGCGCGTCGTTGGTTTTTACGCTGGAGAGGAACGACGTGGTGAACTGCGTCGACCCCGAGTCACCTTTCTTCAGGCCGACCACGTCGACGAACTCGATGGTGGCGTAGACGGTGCTCTTTGGTTTGAAGAGTTCGGACATCTTGCCGAGGCGGGCGTCGGGGACGCGGACGATCGCGTGGTGGGACTCGGCGCGGGCAAGCGCGTGCGGGTCGATGTGCGTTTTTGTGATGGTCTGGAAGAGGGTGGATTTTCCTGAGAAGGGAAGGCCTACGATGCCGATTTGCATGGCGATTCAGTCGATGTTGGGGGCGTGGACACCCAAAGATACAAAAATCGCCCTCAAGATTCCGCGCGGCGGGCGGCAGACCCGGATCAGGGTTTCGGCGCGTCGTGCCAGTGGCCGTGATCCGGAGACCACACCTTCCCTGCCGGGACGGGGCCGGCGGGCTGGGGCACGAGCGCATTGCCGGCGGGTGTCGCACCCTGTCCCGGCGCGCCCGGGGATGGGGCGACGGGCGATTGGGCATTCGTTTGCACGAGGTCATGCCAGTGACCGTGCTCGGTGGACCAGACCTTTCCCGGGGGGACCGGGCCGTCCGGCTGGGGCATATTCAAATTGCCGGCGGGTGGCGCGGTCGATCCGGCGGCCGATCCCGGGGTGGTGTTGGCGCCGCCGGCGGGTGTCTGGGCATTGGTTTGCGGCGCGTCATGGTAATGGCCGTGTTCCGCCGACCAGACCTTCCCGGGAGGAGCCGGAGGAATGCGAGGGTCCGTGAACATGAGCTTCGCCGCGAAAATGCCCCCGATGGTGACGCCGATGAAGAGGAACATCCTGTTCCGGTCGTCTCTCGGCTTGCAACAGGAGCGATAACTTTTTTTACTGCCGCAGGGGCACGGGGCGTCAGGGTTCTTTTTCATGGGTCAGCGTCGCTGGGTGTTCATCAAGATATCAAATGGCGGTCGGATGTCAAATTCCGGCGAACGGCGTCTCAGGGAATGGCCTTGATCCGGGCCTCGAGGTCCTCGAACACCTGTTCGAGCGCCTCCGTGTCCTTGACTCTGCCGCTGGTGCTCCCGAGGAGCCAGACCTCGGAAGCGCCGATCGTGAAATCCTGTTTCCCCCTCTCGCGGGTCGCCGCCGGGTAGAGGGGTTTGAAGCAGCTCTCGAAGAGTTCGAGGTTCGCGACGAACGCGACGACCTGCGGCTGGAACTTCTCCACCTTCAGGACGAACTTCCGGACGTCGTCGGGCGTCGGTCGGGCGTCCGGCTCGTCGTCGTTGCTGAAGACCCGCCGCCGGTTGAGGTCGGTAAGGCCGATGCGAAATTTCGCCAGCACCCCCTCCTTCTTCTCGAAGAAGAGTTTCTTGTACATCTCGGTGAGCGCGTGGGTTTTCAGCGTGTCCAGGAGGATCTTGCGCTCCTGGGGGGTGACGACGGACGTCGGGGTGATGCCGGCGTATTCGAGCAGGCCCCAGAACCGGTTGTTGGGGCCCAGGTAGTAGAACCCGAGCTCGCTCGAAGTCTCGGCGACGGTCGTTCCGACGAAGAGGACGCGCAGGTTGCGGGTCAGTATTTCCGGGAGCATGGTCGGGTCCTTTGAGCGTGACTGTGGGAAGCGGCGTACCGTGACCGGTGACGCGGAAATGCAGGCAACGGCGGGTTGAGTTCCAATTACTTCACATAGAGATAGTCGCGCGTCATCGGGCGCTGGTTGTCGACGCCGGGCGTGACGATGATCTGGTAGAGCTCCTGATCACCGTACCTCATCAATGCGACGCCGTGGCTCAGGTAGAGGCGAAACAGCCGGACGAGCTGCTCATTGTACATCGCGCGGATCTCATCGACGTGCGCTTCGAACGCGTCCAGCCATCTCTGGATGGTATAGGAGTAATGCAGGCGCATATTTTCGACGTCCTGGACGCGCATGTCGAGCTTCGAAAGGCACTCGCTGATCTCCACCAGCGACGCGGCGTAGACACCCGGGAAGACGTGCTTGTTGCCGAAGGCGAGGGTGAGGCCGGGCTTCAACCGGCTGATGGTGTGGAGGACGAACGTGCCCCCGGGCTTCAGCAACTGTTTGACGATCGAGAAGTAAAGGTCGTGGTTCTCCTTGCCGATGTGCTCCAGGCAACCCACGGAGACAATCTTATCGAACACCCGGCCCTGACCGGCCAGATCCCGATAGTCGGTATGTTCCACACGAATCCGGTCCTGCAAACCGGCATTCCTGATCCGGCGGTTCGATTCTTCGGCCTGTTCCTTCGAGAGGGTCACACCCACCCCGCCGATCCCGTAATGTTGAGCGGCATAGATCAGCATTCCTCCCCAGCCGCACCCGATGTCGAGAAGCGTCTCGCCGGATTTCAGTCGGAGTTTCCGGCATATCTGCTCGCGTTTCTGTTCCTGCGCGAGATCGATGGGGTCTTCAGGGGTCTTAAAGTAGCCGCAACTGTACTGCATGTCCTTGTCCAGCCATAACGCGTAGAACGCATTGCCGAGGTCGTAGGGCTCGGAGATGAACCGTTTGTCGTTCTCGTACGTGTGCCGCTGGTAGAGGTAATTCCAGAACACATTCACGTGGCCCGGCAGGTGGCGGAGGATATTGCCAGGTTTATAAATGACCTTGCGAAACGCGTTGATCAGGTCCCCGGTCATGACGATGGTCATCAGGTCGGTCATCTTCCCTTCGATGTCGATGTCCCCCAGCATGTAGGCCTCCCCGAATCCCAGGTCGACGTTGATGAGCATGGCGCGCATCGCCTTTTCCGTCTTGAATATCAGGTTGAATTTCGGTTCTCCGGCGCCTCCGTATTCAATGAGTAGTCCGGTCGGGATATGTAATGGTGAAAGGCATGCCGACCGCCTGTGAAAACAATTTGTGGAAAAGTTCTTTCATGGTGGTTCTCCATCTTTCGGCCAAAATGATCCGGCTTCCCTGCAATCAGGGAGGAACTCGCGCTCCTGCGGCGTGACGACGAAGAGGACGCGCAGGTTGCGGCTCACTATTTCCGGTAGCATCGACGGTACTTCGGTTGCAAGCATGCGGGGGTGATGGGGCTCTGATGACGTATCAAGGTAGGCAACACCGGGGTGAGTTCCAAAGCGGCATCAACCGCACCCGTCGGAACCGGACACCGCTGTCCGATTGCGGACACTCACCGTCCCACCGGCGGTGAAACCGAACGGAACACGCCGATCCGTTCTGGCACGATCCTTGAACGTATTCCCCTCATGGATCGTCCCCTCGACAGTGGCACCATCCGCAGGCGCCTGAACGGCAGAATTCTCAAGGTCGGCCTCGTCGCCGCGGGAGGCATCGCGCTTCTGCTGCTGCTTTCGGCGCTCCTCCGGCCGTCGCTCGGCCGCGACGAGATCCGGACCGGCATCGTCCGCAGGGGCAGCATCGAGGGTGCCATCTCCGCGACCGGCACCACCGTCCCGAATTTCGAGCAGGTCATCTCCAGTCCCGGCGAGACCCGGCTGATCGCGGTGAGGAAAAAACCGGGCGACGCCGTGAAGAAAGGCGAATCGGTCCTCTCCCTCGATCCGAGCGAACTGAATCTCTCGCTGGAACGGACCGGGAAGGAGCTCGCGCTCAGGGAAAATGATAAGACCCAGCTCCGGCTCGACATGGAGCGCACCCTCAACGACCTCGCCGGCCAGTTGACCATCAAAAACCTCCGGCTCGAGTACCTGGTGTCGAAGAGCGCCCAGGCGGAAAAGATGATGACGATCGGGGCCATCTCCCAGGACCAGCTCGACCAGACGAAATTGGAACAGCGGATCGCCGGGATCGAGAAGGAGGACCTCGAGAAATCGATCCAGAGCACGAAGATGTCGCTCGCAGAACCGGCTCGAGGGGATCACGGCCGAAGCCCGCACCCTCCTGAAGGAAAAGGAGGACCTCCAGCGTCAGATGAAACTGCTCGGGTGCGAAGCCAACCGCGACGGCGTGGTGACCTGGGTCCGCGACGAGATCGGGTCGAGCATCCACCGGGGCGATGTCGTCGCCCGCATCGCCGACCTGAGCAGTTACCGCGTCGAGGCGACGCTCTCGGACGTCCACGCCCCGGCCCTCCGCCCCGGGATGGCGGCCGTCGTCCGGCTGAACGATTCGGCCCTCGCGGGCACCATCGAGACGGTCTACCCGAACGTCGAAAACGGCGTCGTGCGCATCATCCTGTCGCTGAAGGAACCCTCGCACCCCGCGCTCCGCCCCAACCTCCGCGTCAACGTTTCACTCATCACCAGCAGCAGGGACGACGCGCTCATCCTGGCGAAAGGTGCCTACCTCACGGGCGGGAACCGCCAGGAGATCTTCGTCATCGACGGGGGGAGCGCCCGGCGCACCGCCGTGACCAGCGGCGTCATCGGGTTCGACGCGGTGGAAATCGTCGACGGACTCGCGGAGGGCGACGAGGCGATCATCTCGGACATGGGCGAATACTCGAACGTCACGGAAATCAAAATCCATTAAACCGGAGGAACGCGCAATGATCACGATGGAGAACATCGAGAAGGTCTACCAGACCGAGAAGATCGAAACGATCGCCCTGCAGTCGATCAACCTGAAGATCCGCGAGGGCGAATTCGTGTCGATCATGGGCCCGTCCGGCTCCGGAAAGAGCACCCTGCTGAACATCATGGGACTCCTCGACGAACCCACCGACGGCCGGCTCATCATCGGCGGCTCGATGATCGACCTCTTCGACGACCGGAAACTCGCCCGGATGCGGAACGAGCGGATCGGTTTCATCTTCCAGACGTACCACCTCATCCACGACCTGAGCGTCGTGGACAACGTCGAGATCCCGCTGCTCTACCGGCGAATGCCCGGCGCCGAACGCCGGAAGCGGCGCCCTGAAGGCGCTGGAGCGGGTGGACCTGAGCTCGCGCGTCCACCACTTTCCCTCCCAGCTCTCGGGCGGCCAGCAGCAGCGGGTCGCGATCGCGCGGGCGATCGTGGGGAACCCGGGGATCATCCTCGCCGACGAGCCGACCGGCAACCTCGACAGCCAGATGGGAAAGGAGATCATCAACATCCTCCTCGACCTCAATAAAACCGAAAAGACGACGATCGTGATGGTCACGCACGACGACCGGATGGCCGAGATGACCGAGCGGACCGTCCGGCTCTTCGACGGCAGGCAGGTCAATTAGGGAGGACCCCACGATGCTGAAAAATTATTTCAAGATCGCGATCAAGGTCCTCCTCCGGAGGAAGTTCTTCACGCTCATCAGCCTGTTCGGCATCAGCTTCACCCTCGTCGTCCTGATGGTGGTCACGCGCCGCGCTCGACAACATGTTCGCGCCCGCTCCCCCCGAGACGAAACAGGACCGGACCCTCGGCGTCTTCAACACCGTGATGGTCGGCGAACACACGATCATGACCGGGAACGCGGGGTACGGGTTTCTCTCGCAGTACGTGAAGACGCTCTCCGACGTCGAAATGGTGTCGATCTATGGTTCCGGAGGGACGGTGTCGGCGTACCGGGACGGGTCGGAGATCAAACTCACCGTCAAACGGACCGACGGGGAGTTCTGGAAAATCCTCGACTTTCCGTTCGTCGAAGGCGGGCCGATCACGATCGACGATGAAACCAGCGCGAACGACGTCTGCGTCATCAACGAAGCGACGAGGGAAAAGTATTTCGGGGGGGCTCCTGCGCTCGGAAAATTCATCGAGTTCGACGGCCGACAATACCGTGTCTGCGGCGTCGTCCGGAACATTCCGAGGTACCGCGACATACCCTTCGCCGACGTCTGGGTCCCGGTGAGCACCACACCCGACGCGGACTACCGGGAACGTTTGACGGGAAGTTTCAACGGCCTCATCCTCGCGCGCGACGAGGGGGACTTCGACCGGATCAAGCAGGAGCTGAAGGGCCGGCTCCGCGACGTACCGCTGCCGAGCTCCGCCTACGACAGGTTCGAGAGCGCCGCCGAGACGATGTTCGAAGCCACGGCGCGGGAGATGATCGGGGCCGCGATACAGCAACGGACCCGAAGGTGGCGTCTCGACGATCGAATCGTACGTCGGGCGGGCCGTGGGCGCCCTGGCGATCGCGATCCTGCTCTTCATGCTCCTGCCGACCATCAACCTCGTCAACCTCAACGTCAGCAGGATGATCGAGCGCTCCTCGGAAATCGGCGTCAGGAAATCGTTCGGCGCGTCGTCGGTCGACGCTGGTGGGACAGTTCGTGGTCGAGAACATCATCCTGACCGCGATCGGCGGGATCCTCGGGTTCATCGGCACCGCGATCGTCCTCGGGATGCTCAACGAGAGCGGGCTCATCCAGTACGCCCATTTTTCGATGAACCTGAGGGTGTTCGTCTACGGTTTCCTCCTGATCCTCGCCTTCGGATTGATCTCGGGAGCGTATCCCGCGTGGAGGATGGCCCGGCTGCACCCGGTGAAGGCGTTGAGAGGAGTGACGCGATGATCAAACATCTGTTGAAAATCATCTGGAACAGGAAGCGGGTGAACGGCCTCATCCTGACCGAGATCGTGCTCTCGTTCCTGGTCCTCTTCGGCGTGATCGTGATGGCGACGCTCTACACGGTCAACTATCGCAGGCCGCTCGGCTTCTCGGTCGAACGCGTCTGGAGCGTGGGCGTCGACCCCCACGTGAGCCGCGGATTCGAACAGGAAGGCGAACCTCGAAGCGATGGCCCTGATCGAGAACACGCTGCGCGACCTGCCGCAGATCGAGGCGGTGGCGGGCATCTCGATGTCGCCGTACTCCACGTCGACTTCGATCTACGGGAGCGAAGTTCGAAGGAAGGAACGTCGACGCGCATGTCAACGACGTGACCGACGCGGCCGGGGAACTCCTGAAGGTGGACGTCATCGCGGGGCGGTGGTTCTCGCGCGAGGACGACGGGGCCACGCAGGGACCGGCCATCATCAACGAACGGCTGGCGAAGGACCTCTTCGGGTCGGCCGACCCGCTCGGGAAGGAACTCCCGTTCGACAAGCGGCGGGTGGTCGGAGTCGTCCGGGATTTCAGGAAGGCGGGGAGTTCTCCCTGCCGGTGAATTATCTGCTGACCAGGATCAACCCCCCCGATACGTCGAGGCAGTTTCTTCCCCTGGGACATCCTCGATACAGGGTGAAACCGGGGACCACCGCGGAGTTCCAGGAAAAACTCGCGAAGACGCTCGAAGCGACGCAGAAGGGCTGGACGTTCCGGATCCTCCGGCTCGAGAACGAACGGGAATCGGACCTGAAAACACGCCTCACGCCGCTGATCGCCGGGGGGGTCATCGCCGGGTTCCTCCTCTTCATGGTGGCCCTCGGACTCATCGGGGTCCTCTGGCAGAACATCTCCCAGCGGACGCAGGAGATCGGCCTGCGGCGCGCGGTCGGCGGGACGGCGCACCAGGTCCATCACCAGATCCTCGGCGAAATGTTCGTGCTGACCACCTTCGGCCTGGCCATCGGGAGCGTTCGTCATCGTGCAGTTCCCGATGCTCGACCTCATCCCGGAGATCCCCGCCTCCGTCTACGGCACCGGGTTCGGCATCTCCGTCGTGCTGATGTACCTCCTGACGATGACCTGCGGGTTCTACCCCAGCTGGCTGACGATGGAGATCCAGCCCGCTGAAGCGCTCCATTACGATTGAGCGCCGCAGCGGTATTGCGCGGGGATCCGGCCGTGTCGGGAGGGGGCGGGTCCCGCGATGGCTCCGACAGCGGCGGGGCCGCCGGGAAACCCTTGCTTTTCGAGTCCGTTTCGGTTAGTTTGAAAGCACGTATGGACGGCGTAATCCTGATCGTCGACGATGACCCATCGATCGTCGCATCCCTCTCCCTCCTCCTGAAGCAGGCCGGTTATCCGTCCCGCGGGATCACCTCGCCGGGACGCGCGATCGACGAGATGAAGAACGGCCCGGTCCGGCTCGTCATCCAGGACATGAATTATTCCCGGAGCACGTCGGGGGACGAGGGACTCTCCCTCCTGCGCAGGATCAAGTCTCTCCATCCCGCGGTGCCGGTGATCCTGATGACGGCCTGGGGGTCGATCTCCCTCGCCGTCCAGGGGATGAAGGCCGGGCGCCGCTGATTTCATCACCAAGCCGTGGACGAACGAGGAGCTGCTGCATTCGATACGGACCACCCTCGGGCTTGCGGAAATCTCGAGGGAATCGTCGGCCCCTCCCCTCACCCGCGGGGAGCTCGACTCGAAATACGACTTTGGCGGGATTGTCGGCCGCGACCCGAAACTCCTGCGCATCCTCGAGATCCTCGGGAAAGTCGAGCCCCACCGACGCCACCGTCCTGATCACCGGCGAAAGCGGGACCGGGAAGGAATTGATCGCCGAGGCGATCCACCGCAACAGCGCGCGGAGGGACAAACCGTTCATCAAGGTCAACCTCGGGGGGATCTCGCAACCCCTTTTTGAGAGCGAGATGTTCGGCCACGTCAGGGGCGCCTTCACCGACGCGCGGGAGAACAGGAAGGGCCGGTTCGAAATCGCCGACGGGGGGACCATCTTTTTAGACGAAATCGGCGACCTCGACGGCGCGTGCCAGGTGAAATTGCTCCGGGTGCTCCAGGACCGGACGTACGAAGTCCTCGGATCGAGCCAGTCGCGGAAGGTCGACGTGCGGGTGATCTCCGCCACGAACGCCGACCTCGCTGACCTGATCGCGCGCGGGGAGTTTCGCGAGGACCTGCTGTATCGACTGAACCTCATCGCCCTCCACGTCCCTCCCCTGCGCGAACGACGGGACGACATTCCGCTGCTCGCCCTCCACTTCCTCGGCAACAGCGCCGGCGTCTACAGGAAGAGCGGCCTCACCATGAGCGAGAAGGCCCTCGAATGGCTCCGGCAACTCCCCTGGCTCGGCAACATCCGCCAGCTGAAACACACCGTCGAGCGGGCCGTGATGATGACCTCCAGGGACGTCCTCGAGGTCGAGGATTTCAGCCTGCCGGGAAAAATGGACGCGACCGGGCTTGCGCGGAACGGCCTGCCGGCGGCCGGCACGATGACCCTCGAGGAGATGGAGCAGGCGATGATCGAGATGTGTATGAAGGAGTTCAAGGGAAACGTCAGCAGGGTGGCCGAGAGCCTCGGCCTGAGCCGGGCCGCCCTCTACCGGAGGCTCGAGAAGTTCGGAATCCCGTCGTGACCCTGCGCCGCGCGTTCACCCTCTACCTGCTCGCCGTCCACCTCGTCTTCGCCTCGGTCATCGTGTGGCTCCTCCGGGACGACCGGATCTGGCTCGTCGCCCTCGAGCTGTTCCTGTTGCTGTCCTTCTTCGCCGCCCTCGCCATCTTCCGCGGCCTCTTCCGCCCCCTCGAACTGATCGCATCGAGTGTGGAATTCCTGCGGGAGAGGGACTTCTCGACCCGGCTGCGCGCGACGGGCCCGCCCGAGATGGACCGTCTGGTCGGCGTCTACAACCAGATGGTCGACACACTCCGCACCGAAAGATTGACGATCCAGGAGCAGCACTATTTCCTGGACAAGATCCTCCAGGTCTCACCGTCGGCCATCATCATCCTCGACCACCAGGGGACGATTTCGTACGCGAACCCCTCGGCGCACTCCCTCTTCCAGGCTTCGAACGGGACACTCGGGGGAAAGAAGACCACCGACCTCGGCGTCCCGTTCGCGACCCAGATGGACCGGCTGGATCCGGGGGAAGCGGCCATTTTCATCCTCCGCGGCACGCGAAAGGTCCTCTGCCGGAAATCGAGTTTCCTCGACCGGGGACATTCGCGGACGTTTTATCTTTTCGAAGAGTTGACGGAGGAGTTGAGGAAGAACGAGCGGGCGGCGTACGAGAAACTGATCCGGATGCTGTCGCACGAGGTGAACAATTCACTCGGGGCGGCGAATTCCCTCCTGCATTCGTGCCTTCATTACGGACAGCAACTGCGCGCGGAGGACCGCGCCGATTTCGAAACAGCCCTCACCGTGGCCATCGCGAGGACCGACCACCTGAACGCGTTCATGAAGGGATTCGCGGACATCCTGCGGCTGCCGCCCCCGCGGCGCGCCTTCGGCGACGTGCGCGTCCCGCTGAAGAACATCGCGAGGCTGCTGCACGCCGAACTCGCCCGGAGAAGGATCGCGCTCTCCTGGGAAGATGGGGCTGGAGCCGGAGCGGAGCCGGACCCCGTGTTGATGGACGCCCAGCAGATGGAGCAGGTGTTTCTCAACGTCCTGAAAAACGCGATGGAGGCGATTGGGTCCGATGGGACGATCACGATCCGACTTGGACGAACGAACGGGCGGAACGCGGTTTCGATCGAGGACACGGGGCCGGGTATCACCGAAGAGGTTCGAGTGCAGCTCTTCACCCCCTTCTTCAGCACCAAGGAGAACGGCCAGGGGATCGGGCTCACCCTCGTCCAGGAAATCCTGCGGCAGCACAATTTCGAGTTTTCGCTTGAGAGCGCGCCCGGTGAACAGACGAGGTTCGTGATGTACTATTCGTAGGGTCAGGAGCGCGATCACCGCATGAGGACCATCTTTCCGGTCTGCATCAACGGACCGGCGGTCAACCTCGAGAAGTACACCCCGCTCGGAAGGTGAGCGGCGTCCCACTGAACCACCCTGCGCCCCGCCTCCTGTTCGCCATCGACCAGTGTCGCCACGACCTCTCCCAGGACGTTGAAAACATTCAATCGGACGTGAGCGTTTTCCGGAAGAGCGTACTGCAGGCTCGTCACCGGATTGAACGGGTTGGGGTAGTTCTGCGCGAGCTCGAACGCATAGGGCCCGGTCCCCTCTTCAACGTCGAGGGTCGTGCTGTCGGTCGATCCGATGGCGAACTCCGAGAACGATCCGAACGGGGTCGTGCTCGTCAGCGTCCCGCTGTCGAGCGTCCCGTCGAGGCTCCCGCCGATGTTCTCCCAGGCGTCTCCGGCATTGTCGCGCTTCAGCCATACCAGGCACGCACCGCACCCTCCGACCGTAACTCCAACCAGGTCCTCGGTTGAAAGGCGCATATACCCGTTCGTGAAGATCGTCCCGTCGTTAAAGACCCGCCAGAAATAATCGCCGATCCCGACGATGCCCGAAGGGAACTCTCCGGGATCCGGCGATTCGAGATAGTAGAACACGGTCACGGAATCCGGCACCGTCACGTCGCCGATGAACGTCAGGCCCGTCCCGCCGAAGAGCGTCGTTGAGCCCGCGCCGCCGGCCGGCACTTCGGTGCTCCAGGCGGCAGGCACGACCGCCTGTGAGTATTTGATCGTGCCGGAGCCACCGGAGGTGAAACTCGTCTGGATCACCCCCGTGACGTAGACATTGCCCCGGAGGTCAACCTCGACCGCCACCGCCTGGTCTTCCAGGTTTGCCGGGTTGTACCGCCGGGCCCAGAGCGAATCGCCGTTCGCGCCATACTTGATCGTGGCGTAATCGTTCGAACTACCCTCCAGGAACGAACCCACACTGCTCCCCGTGACATAGACACTCCCGGCGGAATCGATGGCGATGTCGACGGGCTTGTCGATCGACCCTGCGCCATCATACAGTTTTGCCCAGAGCGAATCCCCGTCGATCCCATATTTAACGGTTGCGTAATCCCTGACGTACGATCCCGGCATAACACTCGCCTCACCCGTTACATACACATTGTGATTTTTATCGACGACGATGCCCCTCGCCTTGTCGTCTTCATCGACCGGCCCGGTATACCGGCTCGTCCACTGTTCCGTCCCCGCGCTGTCGTATTTCATCGTCACGAAATCGTAAAATCCTGTTACTCCCTGGCCGTACCCGGTGACGTACACATTATCGCTGTCATCGAGGACGAGGCCGGTGGCGATTTGGGCGGGGGTGCCTTTCGACCAGAGCAGACCGCCGCCCGGGCCGTACTTCGCCGTGATGCCGGTGTTGGCGGGGGTGCCATCGGTTCCCGCCCCGGTGATGTAGACGTTCCCGGCCGGGTCGACCGCCAGGGCGTTCACGCAAGCCTCGAAAAGATCGAGCTGCGCCGCCCACTGCTGGGTCCCGTCGGGGGCGTACTTGATGGTGATATAGTCCTGGCCATAGACATTGCCCAGGGAGATGTTGTTGAGGTACCCTCCCACGTAGGCATTTCCCGCGGTGTCGACCGCGAGCGCGAATGCGCGGTCATCCTGCGCGCCCGTCCCGTTGAAACGACGGACCCAGAGCGAATCGCCGGCGGGGGTGAATTTGATCGTGACCATTTCAAAATTCAACGCCGCCGGGCCTCGGAAACTGTAGCCGGTGACGAAGATGTTTCCGCTCGTATCGAGCGCGATCGCGGTCGCGACATCCGCGTCGTCGCCGATGCCGTTAAACTCGCTCATCCATTGCGGGACGCCGGCGGTATCGTATTTCACAAGGGTGATGTTGTATCCGCTTGTCCCGCGGAACATGCCCCCGGCGACGTACACATTCCCGCTGCGATCGACGGTGATCGCCGAGGCCGAAAGGCTGTCCGTCGAGGCGATCCATTGTGCATGGACCTGCGCGGCGCCACTCTCCCGGAGCACGACCAATCCGAGGACACAGAAGACAATTTTCCAGAATTTCATATCCGATCCCTCCCTTATGTTGACCCGATCATCCGATCATAGAACACTTGGTACAGCATAGACACAATACCGGTGGTAATCAACAGACCCTGAATCCTTTCGTTTCAACGAAATATTGAGGGTCAGGGACAAGTGCTGAAGGGACCCAGGTTCTGTAATCCGGGAGGTGGCTCGAGAGCAAATTCAGTTTATATTTCCACTTATAGGTAATATATTTATAGCATATATAAGGAATATATCGTATTATGCTATATATATAATACCATATATTTGATTATCACACGTTTAAATCGTATCTTAAAATTGAATCGGGGAAAAGGATAACGTATGACGGTAATTTCAAGGGTGAACGATGCCGGGATTCTCCGGACACTCGGAAGCAGGGTCAGGCAGGAGCGGCTCAACCAGAATAAAACCCAGGTACAGCTTTCGCAGTCGGCCGGCGTAAGCCGGATCGTCATCAACCGGCTCGAGAACGGACGGGGATGCACCCTCGGGAATTTCATCCGTGTCCTGCGGGCGCTGGGAAAGCTCGATCAGGTCGGCCTTCTCCTTCCGGAACCGGGGATCAGCCCGCTCGAACTTGCCCGGATGGGCGGAAAGATCCGGCAGGAAGCCTCCGGGAGCAGGGGACGCAAACCGGCGAAGCCCAAAGGTTCATGACCATGGCGGGAAAACGCGTTTCCGCAGCGAAGGTGCTGCTCTGGGGCAGGCAGGTTGGGGCCGTGGCGTGGGACACCGACCGCGGCCTGGCATCGTTCGAATATGCCCCCTCATTCCTCCGGGAAGGATTCGACATCTCGCCGCTGGTCCTTCCGCGCAAGCCCGGAATATTTTCGTTTCCCGGACTCGATCGGAATACCTATTACGGTCTTCCCGGGTTGCTGGCCGACTCCCTCCCCGATAAATTCGGCAACACCCTGATCGATGCGTGGCTGGCGCGCGAGGGACGAAGCAGGGAAGATTTCTCGCCGGTCGAACGCCTCTGTTACATCGGGACCCGCGGGATGGGGGCGCTAGAGTTCAAGCCCGCCATCCGGCCGAGGGAGACCAGGTCCGTCACGATCGAGATCGGCAGAATGGTCGAACTGGCGCAACTCGTGGTGGATAACCGGGCGGAGATGCTCGTCAACCTGAAGCACGACGCCGACGCCCTCGACACCATCATCCGCGTGGGAACATCCGCGGGCGGCGCGCGCGCGAAGGCGCTCATCGCGTGGAACCCCTCGACCAACGAGGTCCGGTCGGGTCAGGTCACGCCGCCTCCGGGATTTGAGCCCTGGATCATGAAGTTCGACGGCGTGGAGGACCGCTCGGTCGGAGCATCGAAAGGATACGGCCGCATCGAGTACGCCTATCACAGGATGGCCCTGTCTGCCGGGATCCGGATGTCCCCGTGCCGGCTTTTCGAGGAGAACGGAAGGGCCCACTTCATGACGCGCCGGTTCGACCGGGGCACGAACAACGAAAAAATCCACATGCAATCGCTCTGCGCGATGGCGCATTTCGACTTCAACCTGCCGGGAGCGCACAGTTACGAACAAGCCTTCTCGACGATGCAGCAAGTACAACTCGGCTACGACTCGCTCGCGGAGATGTACCGGCGGATGGTATTCAACATCATCGCCCGGAATCAGGACGACCACACTAAAAACGTTTCGTTTCTGATGACCCATGACGGAGCATGGGTGCTCGCCCCCGCGTTCGATGTCATCTGGGCGTACAATTCCGCGGGACCCTGGACAAACCAACACCAGATGACCGTCAACGGCAAACGGGATGAGCTGACGAAGGATGACCTTCTGTCGGTGTCCCGGCAGTATGGGATCAAACATGCCCCGGCGATACTCGATCAGGTGAAGGAGGCGGTTTCTCTCTGGCCGCGCTTCGCCGGCGAGATCGGTGTCCCCCGGCCCGTTGTCGAGAGAATAGCGGCAACCCACCGGTTGAGAATCGGGTGAAGTCCGATGTCGAAAGAGGGAGTGAGCTGATTTCCTTGAATATCGGCGCGGTTTTTCATATCTTTGAACTGCTTACGCGTCAGTAGCTCAACTGGATAGAGCAACAGCTTTGCAGACTGATGCTACTGCATTGAATAAAGCACCCCCACCTTGCATCGATGATTCCCGCCTTCATGCCTCCATGCACCGCCCCTCTGTCGAAAACCGCATTTAATCTTGATGGCGTGGAGGTGATATGGTGTTCCTTCGGGAGAGAACACAATTGAAATCAATCGCTCGTATTTGTACATTACCCGAAATTCTCGAACTCGCAAATTAACACTTTGCCTTCATTTCGGTCCGCTCCCAATCTTTCTCAATTAGTCCCACTCCAAGCTTCGATCTGGAAGGAAATGAAATTACATCGACTTGGTAAGCGCTTCTGGATTTTTCCGCTCCTTCTCCTCCCCATCACTGATGCCGTCAGTGGGGGCCCAGGATGGGAATGGCAAAATCCAATACCTCAGCCGAATCAACTTAAATCGGTTTTTCCCATCAACCCTCAAATCGTATTCGCCGTTGGCCGCTCTGGCACCATCATTCATACAACCAATAGCGGAACGGACTGGGATGTACGCACTCTCGTTGAAGGGTATGTTGCCTCGTTTAATGCTGTTTATTTCGTTGATGAGGTCAATGGATGGATCGCAGGCGATAGCGGGATCATTCTTAGAACCACTAATGCCGGGGTCATATGGTCGACGCAATCGTACAATGTGTTCCCCGACCTATCTTCGCTATTTTTCATCAATCAAGACACTGGGTGGATAACCGGGCTTTCCGGGACGCTCGCCATCACCACAGATGGGGGTTGGTCATGGACATCGCAATCGATCGGAAGTCTCGACCCCCTTCACTCAATCTGTTTCGGAAGTTCAACTGTTGGTTGGATTCTCGGTGACGGCCGCGGGATTCTCAACACCACCAATAGCGGGGGGACGTGGCAGGTCCAACCTACCCCTGAGGCCGGAATACCGCAATCGCTCCACGCTATCAGCCCCGATCAAGTCTGGGTAGTCGGGGCATGGGGCATAGCAGCCACGCTTCGGACTTCAAATGGTGGGCTCACGTGGGAACGCAACACTGATGGTGTTTCTCCAGATATGCGTTCGGTGTATTTTGTTGATTCCTTGCGGGGATGGGCGGCGGGGATATCAGGCTTGATTATGGGAACGACTGACGGCGGTTCTACCTGGGACACTGCGTCAGATATGATCTCGGGTTATTATACCTCGATCCGTTTCGCTGATGAGAGTACCGGCTGGGCAGTAGGAGATAACGGATCAATCATCAGAACGACGGATGCGGGCACCACGTGGACACTCCAATCCCACGGACCAACCACCGAGTTACCGAGTATTCAGATGTTTGCTGACGGGCGTGGATGGGCGGCCGGACCCGATGGGGTCCTACTGAGGACAACGGATTACGGCACCCAGTGGATTGAATCAGATCACGGCCTTCCGGGCGGGTCCTGTCTTCATTTCCTCGACAGCCTGACCGGTTATGTCGGAGGGTGGGGATCGGGATCGGTTTCCAAGACCACCGACGGCGGCGTGTCGTGGTCTCAACAAAGTCCGGGAATCGGTCTGGTTCATGCAATCCATTTTACGAGCTTACAGCAGGGATGGGTGGTGGGAGCCTCGGGATCAATCAGAATGACGGTCGATGGTGGCACCACCTGGACGGAGCAATACAGTCCCGACCCGTTTGACTTGTATGACGTCCATTTTGTCGATTCATTACATGGGTGGGCCGCTGGTGACGGTGGTTGGGTTATCCACACCACGAATGGCGGAAATAGTTGGGCGGAGCAAATGCAAGGTTTTGTGCCAGCCCTTCAATCCATCTTTTTCTCGGATACGGGACACGGGTGGGCTGTCGGAGGCAACGGCACGATCGTCAGAACATCCAATGGTGGGACAACCTGGCTGTCGGCCACGAGTGGTACCCTCAATGCGCTCGTATCAGTATTCTTCATCGATAATACGACCGGCTGGGCCGTGGGACATACGGGACGCATCTTATCGACGACGAATGGAGGTATCTCCTGGTCCAAACAGGCAAACCCTTCAAGGAGCATGCTGTCCAGCGTTCATTTTATTGATCACACCAGAGGTTGGATCTCTGGTTCAGATGGGACAATTCTCTCGACCACTTCTGGTGGGATTACAGATATAGATCAACCTGGTGATGTCTTTCCAATTCCCCGGGAGTTTACGTTTTCGAACAACTATCCCAATCCATTTAATCCTATAACATATTTTCGATTCGATCTTCCTTCGGCGTCAAGAGTGGTCTGTGAGGTTTATAATGTTCTGGGGGAGGTCATCGATGAACCCATTAAGGGAGAATATCCCAGTGGTGTACACTCGTTCAGTTGGGACGGTTCACATTTCCCGTCTGGCATCTACTTTGTCCGGTTCACGGCCCAAGACAGATCATCTGCTCACGAGTCTTCCAGGGTAATGAGGAAAATGGTCTTAATAAAATAGTTATTTCGCGTTCAGGACTGAAGCGACAGCCACGTGTAATTAAGGATTCATTAAACGTGTCTGGTACCATCTGGGGTACTAAAAGCCACCAGTTCTTGAAGCTGGGGGGCACCCCCCTTCAAAACTAAAATCCCGCCTGCACCATCCAGTTGATCAGGGAGGAGCGATCAAGAGGTTAGTATCGGCGGAATCGACTTGCGGAAAGCTATGAAGATCCATCGGGCGATGCAATGGGGTTATAACCTACTTTTAAGTCCCCCCGGTCTGCCGATGGTCTAACCTGATTCTTTTTCTCAGTCTGCTTTGATTTGAGGTCTCGAAGGCACCATTCAGCTAAAAGCCTCGCGAGCGTATCGACCTCGGCTGGGGTCATTTCACGACCGGGAATAACTTCGAATTTGAGATTCTGTTTTTTCATGCACGATATCCTCGCAAGAGCTGCTTGTTAACATAGCTGTTGCACTCAGCGGATTAACGCGGATTCGCAGAACGATGCGGATGATCACCTCAGCTCAAAAGGCTCATCTATCTTCTGTGTAAATGTCTCAGTGTGATTGATAGTATTCCACCGCTTCCTTAAGCAGGGTAGTCGACGAATCCCAGGCGTCGTCAAAAGAAGTTTTCAGTTCGGCTGGAAGGAGATATGCAAGCGAATCATTCCAACTAACACGGAATTCCGCTTTTCTTGATTCTACGGAAGTAGTGTTGATCGAGTCGACCTTTATCCCTTTGAATTCACATTTATCCCTCAAGGCCTTGATCGAGGACTCACGATCTACCCCCTTCGTCAGTAAATAATGAATATCGAAAATATCACGGGCGATCGCATATTTACGTTGTCCAGAAAATGCCCTTAATTTTTCAACAAGAACCTCTTCCAGTGAGTAGGTTTTCAGTGTAATCGATGGGAGATCGCCCGCATCCGAGTAGTTGTGGATAATTCTTTTGGATAATGGAGTGAAAACCACGATTTCATCTCCACTCAGGTGAAGTCGGACTGATCGAGGGGAGCCTCTGTAATCTCCGGGCCCTCGATAATAGATCCGTACCTCAACCGACTCTCTCCCATAATCATCATTCATCATCTCAACAAGCGTGGAGACCTCATCCGTCCGAATGCCGATTGAATGCTGAAGTTCGTGTTTAGCTTGATCAGCAATATATTTAACACCATCAGCCGTTAGTGGAGACCTTAACGTAAAATCGAGATCTTCAGAAAAACGGTAAAGGCCAAAATGGCTTTTCTGTAACGATGTTCCCCCTTTAAATATCCATGACTCTTGCACATCAGAATTAATTGCGAGATAATGCAAATAACAACCTATCACATAATCATGATCAACAACCCTTGGGTCGATACTGAGTGCACCCGCAATGCGGCGTATTTCATCAGCAGATATCATCTTAGTACCGCATTTACACGCAGACGCCATCTCGTGCTTATTTTACCATCCCGCCTTCCACCAGGTTGGAGAGGAACTACGCCTGCACTCAATCTAGATCTCCAAGAATTTAGTAATTCAACCGCTTCTTCTGGAAGCGGAATCCCTAAGTTCTCGATTAGATAGCCCAGACGTTTCATTGCCGAGCGGTTTCGGGAAACGAAGCGCATATTGATCTAATTTCTTCCAAGATATTTCCGGAACCCCTGCATTAACCGCCTTCAGTAATTCTTCGATACTCCCAGCCCTATCGACATCATCGGAACAATCTAGGAGCGTCTTTTCCTTGTCGGTTATCAACACCTCCCTCCCATTAAGCCACTCTTTGATACATCCAAAATATTTACGCTTGGTAACAGTGACAAATTGATAATGTACACCAAATACAACCCGCCCAGATTCCTTTTTCCTACTGGTTGTTTGGATATAAACAACACGCGGAATCTGCTCTGTCCAATTCCAATGGCGAATTGCACTCCAATAGGCAATGACCGCAGGCTGAACCAGTGTGGATGCAATGATATAAGGGTCCTCCGTCCAAGCGCGATTAACCCCTGCTTCGAGAGGGATGACCATGTATTTACCCCGCTCGATTCTTGATATCCAGCCCTTCTTCACAAGATGGCGAAGCTTTTTCCATGCGATCCGGTCTCCACCCCAATAACCGATCGCCCGATCAATATCAAATTGCCCAGAACCAGAACTCGCCATGATGGACAGAAATTCAGCTTCTTTTGGCCCTAATTCAGTTATATATTTTTGCACGATACACCCCTCTAAAAGGTCAGTATAGTGTAATATTATATAACATTCGGTTCAGAATTTCAAGAGTAAAAGGGGTGTAAAGCATGAAATAATACGCGAATTCTACTCGTTTAAGAGTATTTTATTGAGTTTCATAGCCTTAAGACGTGGATTGACAGTTTCAGTACCATGATGTATATATACATCATGGTACTGCAAACAGAGATGAGGGATTGAAGATGACCAAGCAGCAAAGAGCTTCTCTAATAAACCTACTCCAGGCCCAGGGTAAACAGATATTCACATATACAGAATTAAAGTCTTTATTTTCATCTAACCGCTTTACCCTTCGAATACCTAATAAATCCTCAATTCGCAGAATAATCGACTTTCTGATCACTAATAACTTATTGGGCTTGATCACACTTCAATTAGGGGTTAGGATCGAAAAACGATATATATGGAACCACCCTAATGTGCTCGACCTGGCAATACTACTTAAACCGAAAGCCTATTTCACCCACCTCACCGCATTGTACCTTAATGGTACTATTGATAATCCCAAGATTGTATATGTAAATGTAGAGCAAGCTCCAAAAAATAGACAGGATAATAGTCTCCATCAAGCTAACATCGATCGAGCCTTCCAATCACAGCAACGCCAATCGAAAAGCTTTTTTGGGTATGATGGTTACCAGGTAAGATTGCTGAATGGGAAATATACTGGTCAACTTGGTGTGGTTGATACGCTTGGCGGAACCGGACAATCCATCGACACACCGACCTCGAAAGAACTCTTATAGATATCACTGTGAGGCCAGCCTACGCAAATGGATCGATGAATGTATTCCAATCGTACAAGAGTGTCGGCAAACGAATATCAATGACCAAGCTGACGGAATATCTCATTAAATTGGATTATGCGTATCCGTATCATCAAGCGATTGGGTTTTATCTCACAAGGACTGGAATATTTTCTCCCGCCGAGCTACAACCATTAAAAAGATTAGGCCTCAGTTATGATTTTTACCTAACTCATGGAATGAAGGAAGCAGTATTTGACAAGGAATGGAGATTGTTTTATCCGGCAGATTTAAATATTGAAGAAGATAATTCCTGAGCGATTTCAGGGGGGTGCAGTGAGGACCCGGTGTTAACACGACAGTTAACAGAACCCAAAATAAAACACACTGATTCAGATATTTGTGGGATCCCATCAGCGTTCCACACTGATGCGCACGAACAACGGTCTGTGTTTTCGGACAGTATTTTGTCGGGGGAAGGATTATCCCTGCCTTTGGGAATTCGGCGGTCTGATCGACCATTTTAATCTTTTATACAGCGCACACTGAATCCGAAATAGTTGAAGTCGTGATTAGTGACAGAAATCTCGCCATCTAATTGATCCAAGCCTACGCTGTGAGCCCCCTCCAAATCGACTTTCGTCGAACTCCAGAATTCGCTGTGCTGACCAAATTCCAGAAAGTAGCCGAAGTTGTCTCGTCTTCCTGCGATCAATGCTGTGAATCCACTCGTGTTCGTTCCTGATCCAACCCCGGTTCCTTGGCCCAGTGCTTTCAAAGCATTCCCATCGTACATCACCACTGAGCGTACAGAATCGAATTCCTCTAACGTTGGTATGTGCCAACCTGTCGGACAGATCCCCTGGGCACCCGGCGCATTACTATATTTCATGGCCTCACCCCACAAGTAAAGAGCACCGTAGGCAGTACAGTTTGCCGGATCGTCATCATAGCAGTATTTCTCGAGTACCCCCTCATCGAACGTAAGATATGCGCCCGGGATCATCGCCCCGACATCGAGATTTTCCCTCAACCAACATTGATCACCGATTTGGACGGTGTTGTATGTTCTACCCGCATAATCCACAGTTGGTGAACCTGGACAAGGGAGACCAAACTGTCCCCCCGTCCTGAAGCTCCACGTGGTGCCTGTTGTAAAATTACCGTGACCATCATTAACGATGACTCTCCAGTAGTAGGTAGTGGAATTGGTCAGCCCGGTAAGGCTCTGACTCTCAGTTTCCAAATTCGAATACACTTTCGAAGTAGGAGGATTTATTGTCCCAAAATAGAGATCGTAGATTAACGAATCGCCATCGGGATCCTCACAACTCCATTGAAGGATGACGGACGTGAATGACGCCGTATCACCCTCTGCGGGGGAGGGTGTAGACGGTGGATTAGGAGGAGCGCCTGAGTTTTTTATACATCGCAAGGAAAACCCGGTACTTCTAATGGAATGGGGCCAAATACTGACGTTGTTGGCGTGGGCATAAAGAGTCACGTAATCCACACCGGCGTCATCGTCTCCGGTTGAACTCCAAAAATGGGTGAATAAGCCTGAATTGAGAAAGCTCCCCTCAAAGGAGCGCCAACCCGAGAGTAACGCGGTGAAACCGGTCGTATTTGTTCCTGCGCCATCATCCCATCCCTGACCAATGGCTTTCCAAGAATTACCGTCAAGATTCGTAACTGAGATGAGGGTATCATATTCGGCCCCCGTCGGCAGGTGCCATCCATCCGGACAGAGCCCTTGACCTCCGACACTGCTTGAATATTGCATCGCTTCATTCCAGGAATATAATCCACCATTGCTGGTGCAGTTTGCAGTGTCATTGTTGTAGCAATACTTTTCGATCACTCCGTTATCCTTAGAGGTATCGGTGCCCGGTATCATCTCCCCAATGTCGAGGTTCTCTTTCAACCAACATTGATCGCCAATTTTGATGCTATTATAGGACCTCCCGGCATGATCAACCACTGGCGTACCGGGGCAGGGGACCCCAAATGTTTCCGTTCTGAAACTCCAGATGGGGCCCGACATGGAATTGCCATGGCCGTCGTGGGCAACAATTCGCCAGTGATATGTCGTGTTATTATCCAACCTGCCGTGAAGTATGTTCGTCGTATCTATATTCGAGTATACCCTCGCTACGGGTGGGTTATCCGTTCCGAAGAAAACCTCATATCTGGGGACATCGCCGTCAGGATCGTCACATGACCACGCGAGAGGGACTAACGTGGACACCCCTGTATCATTATTGGCTGGTGTGAGGATTGCCGGAGCATTCGGGGGAGCGCCCACATTACGGAGGCAGCGGACACTGAATCCAGTACTCTTTTCCTCATAGTTGAAATCTATTCTACTTATTGTACTGAGCAGGGCTAGGTAGCGGGCGTCCACGCCAGGGTCAACACCTTCGGTGGATGTCCATAGGTAGGTGAAGTAACCGAGACTATTGAAACTATTAGATCGGCTGAAACCCGAAAGGAGCGCGGAGAATCCCGTAGTGTTTGTTCCCGCACCGCTTGCGGTCCCCTGCCCAACTTCTTTCAAGCTATTTCCATCACCATCGACGGTCGACTTTAAGGTTTCATATTCTTCAGATGTCGGGAGATGCCAACCAGACGGGCAAATCCCACCGGCACCGTTCACTGTAACGTATGCCATCGCTTCATTCCATTGGTAGTACGCGCCATAAGTCGAACAATTGGCGGGATTATTCTGGTAGCAATATTTCTCAATGGTGTCATTATCCGAAGCTTCCTGGTTCCCTTGAATCATCGTTCCGAGATCAAGATATTCCTGCAACCAACACTGATCCCCGATCTGTGTGGTGGTGTATACTTTCCCACCATAGGTAATCGTCGGCGCCCCAAGACATGGTACATTCGTCGTATTCATGACCATCGAACCAGATTGGCTCAGCTTCACCCAATACCCCACCCCTGGTTTCAAGGTGTCTACCGATTTGTACCCAGAATCTGGATGAAACCAATAATAGCCCGACACAACAATGCCCCGGGGAACGGTTCGAACACTGCCTATCGCGATCGGAGTAGAGATTGAACCGACGAGATTCCAACCCGTCTGGAGATTGATCGAGCTACTGAAATTCTGCAAACCGCCAACTATTACCGTTTCTGCAGAACCAAATTTTATCCAAAATCCTTGCCCTGATTCGAGGGTGTCTGACTCCCTGTAGGCATCCGTAAAGGTAAATGCATCCGAAGTCGCACTCGGAAAGATAACTACCTTCAATCCGTCTTTCAATTTAACCGGAGAAGAGAGTAGATTCCATCCTGCTCTGACCGCGATGGGATACTCCGTTGAATCACCATTTGTGCCACCCAACACCGGATGGACAATCAGCATCGGATAGAGAAAAAGCAGCATAAAATATATCGAGGCTATCCTCATCAGGCAGATGTTCCCAATGCCGTTAGACAATTTGTGGACATCCTGAACCATCTTGGCATCCATACAGATCGACACAGGTTGTTAGCAACGTACCTCTCGTGGAATGGTCCATATGCGTTATTTTGCTCAGTGAAGTAGTTCGCAATCAGCCTCCACCGCTGATGGTTTCAGCCGTAATTTTTGATATGTAGTATTCACTACTGATTGTCATACCACAATTCATTTAAGATTCAGGGGAACGGCATGATCGGAGCAAGGCAATCATTTCACTAATAAAAGTTTACCATTGAATACCTTTCCCGAGGCTTCAATCCGATAAAAGTAGATGGCTGAAGGCAATATGGAGAGATCAACGGATAGTTGATGATATCCCTCGCTATAATATTTCGACCTGACCGGTACCACCATTTCTCCCATCGCATTATACAAACGAAGAACAACCTGGCTCGGAAATGGTAATTTGAGATTTAGTGTGGTGGAGTTATTAAATGGATTTGGATAATTCTCCGAGACCTCGAATTGTGTCGGATAATAATCATCAACGGTGACTGTGCTCAGATACATACTGCTGTAATTTTCGTACACAACCCTCAGTGTGTAAGTGATCGGGATATTCGAATGGATGAGTGAATCCCCACAGAGTTCATACGCCCTCCCCAAACTGTTTGGGATCTCGATGGGCAATGACGCGACTAAAACGGGAACGTAGGTGGTTGGATCAATCCGTTCGATTTCGAAAGATTTAACGAAAGCCTCCTGTTTCGTCGTCCACTGAAAATACATCCGATTCCCAACCGGAAATGCTTGAAATTCCTTGAGCACTGCAACTGCATTACCGCCGCTAAATGTGCGGATGCGGGAATATCTAACTTTTCCATCCTGGGAGACTTCCTTGATTCGATAGAAATAATAACCAATGATGGCTGAGGTATCAACAAGATTGAACCGATCGGGGAACGCACTGGAATAGTCAGTTTCCCCCACCGGCCAGAACTTATGTACTCCCCTCGCCCTTTCGAGTTGATACTTCACTTGTGTGCCGTATCGTGGGCGAGGCGTGAAAGCGACTCGCGCGTGGCCGTCTACCTCAGATATCGACAGGGAATCCACGGGGGAACTCCCATCAGGCGGCGCCAGGACAACGGGCACCGATGGGTGGTAAATGTAAAGACCGAGTTCAGTCCCGATCCAAACATTTCCATTCCGATCCACGGTTACCGCGTGTACGGCATCCGTCGGAAGCCCGCTATTTTCACTATCGAACAGCACCCACGACGTGCCGTCATATTTAATCAGTCCGCCCCCCGTACCCAGCCAGATATTGTTATCGTGGTCCTCTGCGGCAGCCAGGATGTACGTGCTCCCGGGGTTCTCCTCGGAGTGATAGGACTCCCAATTCAATCCGTCGTATATCGTAAATCCCCGGAATGAACCGGTGTACGGCTGCGCAAACCAAACCCGTCCCTTTGAATCGGCGAAAAGAAACTCATTTCCCGTGCTCGGCAGTGTTGAATCTGATGACGGTATCGGGTGCCAGTGGGACTGGTCATACCTCACAGCCCCATAGTACGTTGCCCCCAACCACACCATTTCATCCCGGTCGACAACCACCGCGCTGAAGTACGGCGGGTTTTTTCCCTGGGAGGTCGCGATCCCCATGTCGGCAGCACTCCATTCGCCCAGTCCGCGATCGCCAAATTCATATAGTGCCTGCCCATACGTACCCCAATGGGTTTGAAAACCGTCGACATCTCGATCCTTGATGAACTTTATCGGCGTTGTCGGAAAGTCCCCCGGCCAAAACTTACCATTAGGGTGGAATCGTATCGGTGCATTCAACCAGGAACCCGGCCAGACGGAATCCCAGGAAGCTCCGTCATTCGTATTTAGTGCTGAACCTGTCGCAATATAAACTACACCGGAAGGTGAACATGCCAACGCATCTATATGGTTTGAATAGATCGTCTTCGGCACGGCATATGTCGACCATTCCGAACCGTTATACCCAAAAAGTCCCTCCCCCCGGACAAAGAATTGGGTAGTGTCATTCAGCGCATAATGCGCCTTGAAGTCACCGGGAATCCCCGGTACATCACAAATACCGGCAGGCAGATTTGGATTACACTGAATACCCTGACGAAGGTACTCGATATCGAGACGATACGGTCGGTAACCTGAGAGCCAGAGTCCACCACGCGGATCCGGCCAAATGGCCCCCCATAAATCCCCCAGACCAAGACTATCCTTATCGAAGATGATATTCCAACCGCCGCCTGAATATTTCAATGTCCGCCGGTGGTACGGCGATTGTATCCACAGGCTATCTTGATAATCGACCGCGAACGAAGTTACGCCTCCGGCCGACCAGCCCGGAGCGGACTGCAGAGAGTCGTTCACTAAAACGTAAAAATCCTGAACATAACCGATCCAGAGTGTATCGTGGTAGAGACAGAGGGCCCAGGGCCCCCCCCCTCCCCAGGTATCCTCGATGTTCAGATAGGTCCACGTGGACCCGTCGTACCGGGCGACGCCGCCGTCGTACCATATATCATCTTCACTGTGGATACCATAGCCTGCGTATACTGATCCCAGGGTATCGACGACCAATTTCGAAAATGCGGCGTTCGGAAGTCGACTGTTCTCGCTGTTGAACAGGGTGAATACACCCTCCGCATATTTGATAACCCCCGCACTTGATGCCAACCATAAGTGGCCGGCACCATCGATCGCCATCCCACCGATACTACCTTTGGGCAGGCCGTCCAGCTCATCGAAGGTTCGATAGGTCGCTTCCCGAATATTCCAGCGGATCAATCCGACCGGAGTCCCCATCCAGACTATGCTGTCACTTTCCGCAACAACGCATCGTCCATCATTCCAGTATTTTATAGCGAGCCAATGACCATCCAATGGCGCCCGGGTTAATGGCAGTCGGTTACCGGTTGGTGCTCCAGCTCGCCAGTCCGTGGTTTTTTCCTCGCCTCTCCTTACACCTTCAGTAGGTGGCACCGTTTGCCCCCAGCCAGTCGCCAACCACGCGAGGAAGAAGAGGAGTAGAAGGAGAAGCTGAGTAATATGTATTGAACGGGTATTCAGCTGCAGGCCGTTTTCATGGAAACACGGGAAAAGGATAGGAACAGTGGGGGCACTCCCAACCCCCTCAGATTCGGTGTGATGTTAGAATGTAGTTAAGTTCAATGCGATTATCAACCGCTTTACCATACCCGAAATAGACTGAATCGTTGAGAAAACATGAAAATATTGTTTCAAAGTCCTGAATAAAATACTTGACATATTATATAATATACTATATATTGTTTCTATGAGAGTGAGGGAGTTAAAAAACGTCTCGGGTAGTGAATACCTGACTACCGAGGAGGCAGCTGCGGAGTTAGGCATCAAGGAAAGTGCGGTCCGCAACTACCTCTCAGCAGGAAAGTTCACGACCTTTAAGTTTAAAACCCTGACCCTCCTGGATGTCAACGAGATCAGGGAGTGGAAACAAACAAGGAGGAAACACTGAGGTGGGATATCGGGGTCGAACACGGCTGTTGGAGATCAACCGATCCTTTCGTATCTTATTTCCGCCTCTCGCAAAACACTCAAAAAACGCAGCACGGAAGCAGCAGTTTGGTCTGGGTTTGCTAACAAAATTGCTAACAGAGGTCTTCCAAAAGGCAGAATATCCGCGTAAAAACCACGCGCCAGTAGCTCAACTGGATAGAGCATCAGCCTACGGAGCTGAGGGTTAGGGGTTCGACTCCCTTCTGGCGCACCAGATTCACGAACCATACACGCACGAACAACGGGGATCCCCTGCCGACGGGTAAGAAACACCGCCTTCTCATCGTCGACGACGAAAACGACCTCAGGAATCTCCTCAGCGAGATCCTGGGACCGGAGGGTTACGAGATTGTGGTGGCGTCGGACGGGGATGAGGCGATCAGGATTCTTGGAAAAGAGACATTCGACGTCGCCCTGCTCGACATTCTGATGCCGAACCGGAACGGATTCGACGTCTTACGATACATCACGAAGCACCACCCCGCGATGAAATCGGTCATGCTCACCGGCTACACCGACCTGAAATCGGCGGTCGAGGCCAAGCAGCTCGGGGCGGTGGAATTCATCAGCAAGCCGTACAAGCTGGAGACCGTGATCTCGACGCTCCAGCGGGTCCTCACGCACTGATCCTCACGCGCTCGAGCTGTTCCCTGAGGGCGGCGATGTTCTTCCGAAGCCCGGCCGAGAGCTTCCCGCGGCAGTACTCGGTGTGATACCCCTGCCCCTCCAGGAATTGAAGGCTCCGCTTGAGCCATTCCCCCGGATCGATCACGATCCCCTCCCGCCGTTCCATCTCGGCTTTCAGCAGGTCGTTCTTGTGGAAAAATTCCTCGCGTCCGACGTAGAGCATGTCGGCGTCGCAGACGACCTGCTCGACGAGGTTGCGCGGCTTCTGGGGAACGGTCGTGGCGAGGATGCACCCCGTGACCGCGCGGATTTTGTCGGCGGGGTATCCCCTGCCGCTCAAGAACTCCGTGGCGATGGCGGCGCCCCGCTCCTCGTGCCCCTTCACCGTTTCGGTATAACCGGTGTCGTGGAAGAGGGCCGCGATGAGGGCGATTTCGAGATCGTCGGGGCCGAGCCGGCAGGCTTCGCCGATCTCGCGACAGGCCCTGTAGGTCTCGTCGGTGTGACGGAAATCGTGGTACAACACCCAGGGCGCGAGCCGGTCCGCGAGGAGCTTCTCGACGTGGGCCCTGGATGCCTCGAGGATGGAATTTTTCGTTTTCATCAAGTCCATAAAATAATAAAATCCGGATCATCCGCCACCCCCGGTGTGACGAAGCCCGGGAGCCGTCAAAACGGCGAAGGGCCCGAGAGCGTCTCCGTCGAACCGACCGGCGGCGGGGAAAATGGCAGGTAGTCGCCCGTTTCCCACTTCATCCACTCGAGCGAACCGTCCTCCAGGGGGACGGTAAACCGGAACAGCGCCTCGAGCGGACGTCCGTCAGGCGTCGTCTCCCTGATCTCCACCGTCATCCCCTCCATGTCGATCGTTTCCCCCACGTTCATCGGAGTCTCGACATCGCGGAAAACGTTGTCGAACGGCGTGCGGAACCAGCCGAATTCCATCCGGATGAGCAGTTCGGTGGCGCTCACGCGGTTGACGTGAACGGCCCCCTCCCCGGGCGCGAGGACCCTCAGTGTGCGTGGAGCGGGCCGCCCCTGGTATCTGAGCACCGTGGGGGTCAGTTGAGCATAGAGGAAGACCGGCGCGTTGACGAGGACCAGGGTTTTCCCGTCCACGGCATCGCTCAACTTCATTCTCGAGATCGGGTCCTGGATGAATTTCCGGCTCGTCGCCGCGCCGAGTGAGGTCAGCGGCATCATGACCGGCGCCAGAATGCCGTGCACGATGATAAAACAAATGTAGAGGGGCCGCGAGATTCTCATCACCGCGGAACCGCCTGTCTGGGCGCCCGTCTCGCCGCCCGACCGGGTGGCCTGTTCTCCCGCCGTCCCCGAGATGTGCCGTTCAAACCAGATCCCCAGGAGCCCCATTCCGCCGAACCCGGTGAACAACAGCAGCCGGCTGTTCGGAACGGTGGTGCAGATCAGCGGCACGCTGAGCAGCGTCCCGATCGTCCAGAACCGCGCCGTCGCATCGCGCGCGATCATCGGTGCGAACGCCAGCGCCAGCACGCCCAGAAAAACGATGGACCACGACCAGATCGCACTCTTCACGGCGCCGTACAGGAAGATCGATATCGATGACGGGGGAAATCCGAACTGGTCCGTCAACAGGACCGGGGCCTTTTCCGCCACCGCGACGAGAAACCTCAGTGGCTCGTGGACCGGGTCGACGTAAAACCCCGATCCGCTGGCCCCGTACCCCTCCAGGCTATGCCACACGATCCAGGCGACGAAGACGAGCGCGTAGGGAGTGAGCGATACGATGCGCGAGCGCGTCGGCGCGCGATCGAGGCAGACCGCCCAGGCGAACAGGAACGCGCCGGCCCCCATCGCGATCTCCCCCGAGAGCAGGGCGGCGGTCCAGCTGAGCGGACCCAGGACCGCTCCGGCCCTCCACCCGTCGGTGCGCCAGCGGACGTGCGCGAGAAGAGCGGCCAGTCCGAAGAACCCGGCGATGAGCGCGTTCCGGTTGGCGATCCATCCCACCGGAAACCCGTGGGCGTCGTCGATGGCAAAGAAGACGGCCGCGAGGCCCGCGGCGAACAGGCCCGCGTTCAGCCGCCGGTAGAGGAGCGTCGCGACGACGACGATCATCGCGAACCATAAAAAACTCTGAGCGTGCATCAACCACGGCCGGTCGGGCCAGAGGAGGTAATCGAGGCGGTGCGTCAGGCCGGAGAGCGGCCGCCAGAAGGCGATGCGCAAGTCTTTCGAAGTCCACCACGGCACGGCCCCCGCGTCCATCAGCGCCTCGAGCCGCCTCGCATCCCCGTCGAGGAAATTGAACAGGTCGTTCGCGCCGATGGACCGCCCGTCGGCGGTGGTATTTCCCGTCAGGAACGACCAGTGGTAGAAATCGTCCAGCTGCAGTCCCGTCCAGGCCGACGGCAGGACGAGCAGCACGGCGAGGAGTGCCAGGACGACCGGCAACCGCCGGTGCCCGAGCAGGGAGACGAACAGCGTTTTCAGTCGATGCATACCCTTGGCTGACGGAGGCCTCATTTCCCGCTTCGCCGATGGAGAAGGAACTCTTCCGCCTGCCGGCTGCCGAGGTCAGCCGCGGTCCTGATCAGCGCGAGACCGTCCCCGGTGTCGCCGCGTTCGAGATATGTCGTCCCGAGGTTGTAGCGGGCGGTCGCGTTCGTCGAGTCGAGCCGGATCGCCTCCCGGTACGCCGCGATCGCGCTGTCGACGAGGCCCTGTTCGGCGAAAACGGTGCCGAGGTTGGTGTAGGCGGCGGATGACGGCATGGCACGGATGGCTTTCCGGAAATACTCCCCCGCGACGACATACTCCCGGTCCGAGAACCCGGCAATCCCGGCCACGACGCAGCTGTCGGCGTATTCGCGCCGGAGTTCCGCGTTCCCGGTGTCGATTCGCATCCATTCCAGGTAAATCGGTTCCTTCCGGGTAAAATCGTGGGGGGCCGCGCTGTTCATGGCATCGATCGTATTTCTGTAACCGCGCGGATCGCCCGGATGGATCCCCGAGAACCGCTTCCACGCGTCGACCCGTCCCGCGGTATCGTTCGAGGACTCATAGTACCGGGAAAGCCTGAGCGCCATGGTGTAGTTGCCGAGCTGCGAGAGGTTTCTCCTGTCCCAGAGCGTCACGAATCGCCTGACGCTCGATTCCGCCGAGGAGTTCACCATGAACCACGTCATCGAGTTGAGGAACGTGACACAGACGATCAGGATCAGGGCCCTCGCGCCGGCCGGTCCCCCGTACTGCTCCAGGAGGAGGATTGCGAACAGGTTCAGCAGGATGAACTGCGCCCCAAAGACATCCCAGTCGCTCGCGCTCCCCTGTTCGAGCTTCGCCGTCACCCAGAGCAGTGCCAACGGTACGAGCGCGAACGCGAACCAGGCATTCTCCCGGTTTTTTCGCAGGACCTCCAGGCGGTGCCTCCACAGAAACACCGCGAGCAGGACCGAGGCGAACGGCGCCATCATTATCAGGCAAACGGCCAGGTCGCCCAGGTGGAAGGGCGATACCATGGTGTAGGCCTGCGAATACGCGTTGACCGGAGAGATGTCGCCCGTGAGCGACAGGAAATGACTGACCGGGCTCTGGTTGACGAGCCGGTCGATCCTGAACTGCGCCGCCGCGAGGACGGCGAGCCCCGCCGATCCGGCGATGACGTACCCCGTCACGATGGATTTCCACCTGCCGTTTCTGTAGACCGTCCAGGTAAGGTAGAGGAGCGACAGCGCGAGGGCGCCGTTGATGTAATGGCTGAGCGTCACCAGGAACCAGAGGACGGGGAGCGGCATAAACGACATCCTCCCGCGCAGGACGAGGATCGACGCGAGGACGAACAGAGCGAGAAACACGGTGGACACCGGGTAGATCTCCACGTACCCGAAGAAGAACTGCATGGAGGGAAGCGACGCCACGAGCGCGAAGCCCAGGAACCGGTAGGCCGGCTCCCGGAAAAGGGACCGGACGATGAAGAACGCGACCACGAGAAACACGACGCCGAGCAGCGTATCGACGACGTGAAACGCGGCGAAGATGCCCGGATAATCGAGCGACGCGATGAGCGTGACCGCGTAGTACATGACATACATCGAAAGCGGTTCGTGCCAGGGCGCCAGATCGGCGACGCCGGCCCGGTAGTCGCGGAAATTCAGGATCAGCGTGAAACTGTCGCCGAGCAACGAGGCCTCCGCCCCGAGGAGAGCCGACATGAGAGCGAAGAGGCTCGCGGCCACCGAAAGGAAGAGGACCGGCCTTCGATCCATGAATTCTCCGGCGGCGGAACAGAAACCGGCGGTCCCGGCCCTGAACCGGGGCGCGACCGCGACGGCCGCGAGCACCAGGTAGACGATGAGCACCTGCGGGGGGAGGAAGCCGAGGAAGTGGAACCCCCAGTTCAGGCTACCGGGGAAAAAATAACCGTAGACGTGGAGGCCGACCAGCAGGATCGCGGCGACGAAGACGACGGTGAGCAGTGTATTCCCTTTGGGTTGCCGCACGGCGGTCACCGGACGTCGGGGTCGATCCCGGGAGGAGCGTCTGATCCGTGGCCGGCGCCGGGGAGGAACGCCGATTGGCGCAGGGGATCGTCGTTATGCTCGAAATAGTACGTCCTGAAATATTCGTAGTCCCTCGCGATCCTCTCCGGCGTAAAATTCTTCATCTCGGGTATATAGGTGTCGAGGTATTCGGGGAAGGGCACGAAACTGACGCCGGGACGCTTCGCCAGTTCGCGCATGATCGTGTCGTCATAGGTGATGATGCGGGCGCGGATCGAGTCGAAACGGATGATGTTGAGCACGAATTGCCCCGGCGCGGGGGGGTCCGTGGGGCCGAGATAAAAATGGACCTTCCGGCGGACGAGATACTCCAGCGACGGGATCTTTTCATGACCCGGGCGCCCGCGCCCGGTGATCTGCTGGTGCGCCACGGCCGCGTCCGTGATCCCGCCGCTCGATTCGATCACGTACGGGGGATCGGCGTAGTAGGCGAGCCGGAGCTGGCCCGCCCAGACCGCGACGCGGACCGGGAGGCCGTCGAAACATCCGGCGAGGGTCTTCCCGTCATGCTGCGATCGCTCGAGCGGCTGGTCGACGGTGAAATACCGCGCCTCGTCCGCCACATAACCGACGAAGGAGTTGTCCCGGTACTGATCGTACCGGAAAAAAGTCCCGGCGATCACCACGGCCCCGAGGACATACCCCAGGCGCCCCGGCGCCACCCTTCCCGCGAGCGATTCGAGGAGGAACCAGGCCATCGGCGTGACGGGGATGAGGAACCTCGCGAACATAAAATCGCCCCCGAGTCGCACGATGAAGGCGAGGTAGGCGACGGTGAAGAAGAGGGCGAGGATCTCCGGACGGCTCGTGTCGTCCGTGGCGCCGAAGCGGGCCAGGAAGGATTTGACCCGCACGATTTCCGCGAACCGCGGCCGGGACCCGGCCAGTGCGACGATCGCCAGGATCGGGAGCAGGGCGGCGACGTAATAGGTTTTCCAGTAGAGCCGGATGTACTCCAGGCCCTGGGCGTAATACGGAAGGGCGACGGATTTCGCGTAGAAGGCGTTCGGGAAGAAATATCCGAAATACTGGTACCTCCAGAACCAGTACGGGACGAACAGAACCACCACAGGGGCCAGGAGGAAGAAGCAGGCCCGGACACGCCCCGGCGAGACGAGGAGGAGGTACGCGAGCGCTGCAGCGAGGAAGACCACGCCGTCGGGACGGGTCATCATCGCCAGGGTGAGGGCGACGCCCGCGCCGGAGAGCGTCGCCCGTGAATGTTTCAGGGACAGGAGTACAAATGCCGCCAGGACGAAGAAGGCGTACATCGACGTCTCCATGCCGCTGGTCGCGTGGGCGGCATAATCACGATGGAGACTCAACGCGATCGCTGTCAGGGGGATGCCCGCGAGCGCGGCCGGCGAGCGACCCTGCAATTTCAGGCTCAGCACGGCGCAGGCCAGGAGGGACAGGACGAAGAAGCAGACGCCCGCGACCATCGAGAACGGCACCGGGTCGAAACCCAGCTTCATCCCGCCCGCGATGAGCATCGTCCAGAGGAAATTGGTGTACCCTTCGACTCGTTCCTCGGCATTGTACACGAGCCCGCGGCCGTCAACGAGGTTTTTCGCATACCGGAACGAGACGAAACAGTCGTCGTTCACGTACCGGAGCGAGTACGCGTGGACGATGCCGATGGCGATCGCGACGAGGACCAGGGACCAGAACAGGATCCGGGAGCGGTCGGCCATCTAGAACGTGACCTTCACCGTCCGCATCCCGCCCGCGCGGGTGGTCAGCTTCACGACCTTTCCATCCACCGTCACCGGGCCGCGCTCGCCCTCCATGAAATCCGAAATGACCGCGCTCTTCGGCGCCTTTGGCAGGGTGAGCACCGCCTCGGTCTCCCTCCCCTCCGATTCGTACCACTGCACGATCCAGGCATCGGAGTCTTCCGCCTTCTTCAGGCCCGTCAGCACCAGGTTCTCCGGTTCAAGCCTGACGAACGAGGTGGACGCCGCAAGAGGTTTTCCGCTCGCGCCGCCGGACGTCCGGACGTGCGCGATGAGCGGGTCGTTGAACTCGTACCCCCGCCTCACGGTGTTCGCGTCCTTCCATCCGCCCGCATGCGGGTACAGCGCGTACTCCATCGAATGCTTTCCCCGGTCGGCCGTCGGGTCGGGCCACTTCGGCGAACGGAGCAGCGAGAGCCGCATCACGTTGTCCTTGATGTCGTACCCGTACTTCGCGTGGTTCAGGAGGCTCACGCCGTAATCGGCCTGCGAGAGGTCGGCCCAGCGCTGGGCCGGCACCTCGACCTTCGCGCTGTCACGGCTGTCGCGCCACTGCGTCGACCGGCGGATCGAGCCGTACGGTATCTCGTACGTGGCCGCGGTGTCGCTCACGGCCACGGGGAACGCCACCTTGAGCATCGTTTTTTCCTCCCACCAGTCGGCGCCGGTCCTGAACTCGACGTAATCGAGGCCGTCGTAGAGCGAAATGTCCTGGGTGAAAAACGACGAGGGGTAATTCTCGGTGGGGTAGTCCTTCGTCACCCCGGGTCTGAGGTAGTCGCGCGTGACGCGCAGCGTCGAGCGGACCGGGCCCGATTCCACGAGTTCGATCTTCACGAGGCGCGTCGGGATATTCGACCCCGGTCAGGCCGACGTTCCACGCGTCCCACGCCTTCGGCTGGTCTTCGAGGAGCTGCAGGCGGTTTCCCGGGCCGGCGAGAATCTCCTTCCCGTTCCGCTTGTCGATCGACGCTCCCGACCCACCCGGAACTGGTGTCGACGGCGATCTCGAGGAGACCGTTGGAGAGGGTGCGGCCTGAAGCCGAGAGGTTCGACTTCGCCGCGGAGACTTTCCCCGGCCGGAGCTGATACGTCCGTGTAACCGAGGGAAGGCACACCTTTCGCGACGAAGAGCAACTCCCTCGCGTATTTATCTTTCTGAATCACCTGGGACGGGACTTCCTTCCCGGCATCGTCGAACACGCCGTAGGGGTCGTCGCCTCCTTCCGGGAGCGAGACCGTCACAGGTCCGGTCCGATCCCAGTTGAGGCCGTTGAAGACCGACACCGGGAGGGTACCCTTCTTCGGGGCCGCGCCCGCGCGATCGGCCGGCGCCGAGAGCGTCGCGAGCGATCCGCTCAACTCGAATTCTCCGATCCGGCGCGACTTCCGGTACCGTTCTGCCGCGTCGATGTAGATTTCCCGGATCCCCGAGCCCGGCAGAATGTCGTGGAACTGGTTGAAGAGAACGTGCTCCCAGGCTTCGCGCAGGTCGTCAGCGCGATAGGGCCGGCCGTGGAGCTGACGCGATCGTGGAAAACTTTTCCGCGTTCAGGAGAAGGGTCTCACCTTCCCGGTTGAACTTCTTGATCTCCGACTGCGTCGTAAATGTTCCCTGGTGGTACTCGAGATAGAGCTCGTCCTTCCAGACCGGGATCTTCGAGAGGTCGTTGCCCTTCAGCCAGTCGAGGTACGCGCCGAGCGTGGCGAGTTTCACCTGCGGATAGACGTCGAGCGTTTTCAGGCGGTCGAGCCGGGCGAGCATGTCGGGCGTCGGACCGCCGCCGTGGTCGCCCACGCCGAAGAGCATCAGCATCTTCGTGAACCCCGTGTTCGCCTCGAACTGCCGGAGCCAGTCGGTGAGTTTGTACGGGTCGTCGATGGTGTTGACGTAGTCGAACGGGAAGTAGGCCAGGATCCGCGAGCCGTCGGGGGCTTCCCACCAGAAGACGCGGTGCGGGAACACGTTCGTCTCGTTCCAGCCGATCTTCTGCGTGATGAACGCGTCGATCCCGGCGTCGGCGTAGAACTGCGGCATGTTCCAGTTGTAGCCGAACGAATCGGGATTCCAGCCGATCTTGACGTCCTTGCCCGAACTTCTTCCGGAAATACCGCTTGCGCGTACAGGAGGTGCCGCGTCCACGACTCCCCGCCCGGCAGGTTGCAGTCGGGCTCGACCCACATCCCGCCGATGATCTCCCATCGGCCGTCGCTGACCCGCTCGCCGATCCGCTTGAACACGTCCGGGATAGAGGCGCTCCATCCAGTCGTAGTACGCGGCCGAGCTCTGCGTGTAGGTGAAATCGGGCCGCGCGTCCATCATGTTCAGCACCGAGGTGAAGGTGTTCTTGCAGACCTCGACCGTCTCGCCCTCCCGCCAGAGCCACGCCGCGTCGATGTGCGCGTTGGCGTCGAACAAGAGCGTGAAGCGCTTCGCGTAACTCGCCGACCGGCTTCAAGTGCAGCCCGCGCTTTCCCGAGCGACGCCGTGAAGCGATCGAGGTCCCCCTCGCCGCAGGGCGTCGGCGTCCACCGTCGCCGGCGACCGACTGGAGCAGCTCGTTCAGCCTGCGTCTTTTCGGCCGCGGTCGACCGCGGACTTGTCGATGCCGGGATCGACTTTTCCGTGCGAATTGGTCTGGTAGGTGTCGAAGCTGAGGAGCTTCTGCGCCGACGCGGACGCTCGAGTGATGAAATCCGCGATTTTGTCCTGCGACCGGACAGCGCCTCCGCCAGCTCGATGCCGGCCCGGATCAGCCGGAGCGGCCCGCCGGTGTTGATCGCCTTGATCGCGACGAGGAATCTTCTGCCCCGGCCTGGCGTCGTTCGTCAGCTCGAAGTCGCCGTCCCACGGGAAGTAGCCCTTCTCCCGCCGTTGACCCAGAGATAGCCGGAGTCGTCCACCGAGACTTTCAGCCGCACGGCCCCGGCGACCGGCCGGCCGAGGATGCGCTCCGGGAGGACGATTTCCTTCCTGATCCAGCAGGAGTCGGGATAGATCTTCTCGTCGAGGCGCAGGTTGTCCCAGCGCGAGTCGTCGAAACCCGGGAGCGCCGGGTTCCCCGCGATCTTCGTCTTGAGGTCGGGGCTCGCCTTCCAGTCCCTGACCGGGAACGACGAGAGAGAATCGAGCGTCCGGACGAGGTTGTCGACGGGGGTCTGGGTGAGGGCGAGGGAAGGGACAATCAACAACCAGGCGAGGATTTTTCGGATGTTCATGGCAGACGTTCTCCAGTGCGGACGTTCACATGTACAGCGGGAATGGCACATTTCCCCGTTGTCGGGGTGCAGGGAATGTAGTGCATCGTCCCTCCAATATCAAACCGATTTCCGCGATCCGGATGTTGTTTGGGCTGATTATTCTCATTACCTTCCGTATCGAATCCCACCCCGCGACCCAGGAGAATGTGCGATGGACGACAGCGTGCAGAAGATCCCCTCGAAAGTACCGCTCGAGAAATTCGACATCAGCGTCCTCACGAAGGATAAAGCCCAGCAGCTCATCCAGTCCGGGAAGTTTCCCCCGGCGGACGCCATCGTCGACGAAATACTCCTGCGGACGGTCAAAATGGACGCTTCCGACCTGCATATCGAGCCGATCGAAAACGGGCTCCGGGTGAAAATCGGACACGAAGGGACGCTCCGGACTTTTGTCACACTCCCGAAGGAAATCGCCGAGAACATCACGAGCGTCCTGAAAACCAAATCGGGCCTGAACGCGTTCGAGAAAAAGACGCCGCAGAACGGCCGGTTCTCGGTCACGTTCGGGGCCACGGAATTCGATTTCCGCATCAGCACGCTCCCCTCGACACCGGAGAAAGGATCGCCCTCACGCTCATGGAGATGAACCGGAAGGTGCCGGTGCTCGCAGACCTCGGGTTCGCTCCCCATAACCTCGACGTCCTCCGCGTCCTGCTCGGGAAACCCAACGGCGTCCTTGTCATCAGCGGGCCCGCCGGATCAGGAAAAAGCACCACCGCGTACGCGGCGCTGAACGAACTCCACAAGGCGGGGAAGAAACATCATCACCATCGAGGACCCGATCGATTACCGGCTGGACTTCGCGTCCCAGCTCTACGCTGGACCACGACAAGAAAAAAACGTTTACGGACATGGTGAGGGCCCTGCTGCGGCAGCACCCGGACGTCCTCCTCTGCGGCGACATCCGGGACCCCGAGATCGCGCTC
>CAVRTZ010000012.1:0-116015 GCA_963724215.1 uncultured Ignavibacteria bacterium | reverse complement strand
AGATGGGCCGGCTCGTCTCACAGCTCAATCCAGGTCCTGTGACCGGCGTGAGGGTCCTCCTGAGGGGGACCGTCCCGGACGACGCGGCGGACGTCGTGCTCGCCGCATTCCTGAAGGGACTCCTCGCGACGATGCTCTCGGAATCGGTCAACTTTGTCAACGCCTCGCTGCTGGCGAGTGAACGCGGGCTGGCGGCGCTCGTCGTCCGTGAACCGGGTCCCGGCCGTTATCCGATGGAACTCATCGCCGAGTGCGCCGCGCCTGGTGGAGGCAGGGTGGTCGCCGGAACGGTTTTCGGAACTCACGATGTTAGAATCATAGGGCTCGACGGATACCACTTCGAGGCGAAACCGGAGGGGCACCTGCTCATCTATTACAATACCGACAAACCCGGGATGCTCGCGCGCGTCAGCGCGATCCTCGCACGCAGTTCGGTGAACATTTCAGACCTCTCGCTCGGCAGGTTGAAACCCGGTGAGCGGGCGTTGACCGTTATTTCCACCGACGATGCCGTTCCCATCAAAATATTGCGTGAAATAGCCGGTATTCAGGGGGTGTCAGACCTCCATACCGTTTCCCTGTAGATTTTGGCCCGTTTTATCCGATTGGACTTGACAACCGAAAAACACTTTGTTATATTGGCCGCAGTTATGAATCGGTCTTTCAATCAACACTTTAAGCAGGTCAGAGGAAATTCTTATTGACTCATTGAGACAACCCACCGAGAATTTCCTTCGATTTTAACCCTCCCTCCGCATCCGGCGGGAGATCGCTCCATGATAGGACCCGGCGGTCCGCTTCGCACGCAGGTGTTGTCATGCAACCACACACAATCATACCTGAAAGGATGCAGCGATGCTAACCCGACTCACACTCATCGGCACTCTTCTCCTTCTCCCGGCGATCCTCTTCGCGCAGGGAACAGGTAAGGTCAAGGGGACCGTCACCGACCAGGCGACCAACGAACCGCTGATCGGGGCGAGCGTTTCGATCGAGGGGACCTCCCTCGGGGCCGCGACCGACATTGACGGCAATTACATCATCCAGAACGTTCCCGCCGGCGTCCATACCGTGCGCGCGAGCTACGTCGGGTACCAGGTCGTCTCGGTCAGCAACATCCGCGTGAACTCCGGGCTGACCACCGACCTCGACATCGGGCTGACGAGCGAGGAACTGCAGCTGCAGCCGGTGGAAATCGTCGCCGAGCGGCCGCTCGTGAACAAGAGCGCGACGAACGCCGTCCGCATCACGACCGGCGAAGACATCGAAGCCCTGCCGGTCAGGGGCGTGAACAACATCATCGCCCTCTCGCCGGGCGTCGTCCTCCAGGACAACACCGTGTTCATCCGCGGCGGCCGCCAGGACGAGGTCGGCTTCTACCTCGAGGGCGTTCCCATCACGAACAAGTTCGTCGGCGGCCGGGCCGTGACGCTGGTCCAGGACGCAGTCGAGGAAATCCAGGTCCAGGCCGGCGGCTACAACGCCGAGTTCGGCGGCGCCAACTCGGGCATCATCCAGACGCAGCTCAAATCCGGCACGTCCGACTGGAAGGCGAGCGCGCAATACTCGTCCGACAACATCGGGTTCAAGAGCACTGAGGACCTGTTCAATAGCCAGAAGACGCTCGGGACCTACTCGTACGGATTCAACGAATTCACAGGAACCCTCAGCGGTCCGCTCCTGAGCGAAAAGATTAAGATCTTCGGCTTGTTCAACTACCAGTTCAACAGGGACCAGACGCCGCAGCCCTACCCGGGCATCGAGCCTGGGGATTATTACGGATCCGGTCACCAATGATTCGATCGACCTGCAGTATCCCGCCGGTCCCGTCTACGGCAATTCCCTTGAGCAGTACACCGCCACCGGCACGCTGACATTCGACCTGAATCCGATCCAACTCCGTTTCGGGGGTACCTACACGACCGGTACCGGATACAACGCCTTCAGCGCGGCGCGCGTGACAGGCAACATCGCCAACATCCTGAACACCGGGAGGATCGAGAAGATCGAGACCGGGAACGGCGCTTACAACTTGAAGCTCACCCACCTCCTGAATGAAAACACGTTCTACGACGTCAACATCGGGTATTTCCGACAGTCGTCGAACACGTTCGACCCGCTCCTCGGCGACGATTTCATGCACTACGGGGACAGCGCGGCGAACGCCGCGGTGGGCGTCACCAATTTCGCTGCCGCGTACCTCCGGCCGGACAAGATCGACATCTTCACCTTCTCCTTCAACGCCCCGGGCGACCCGGTCGCCGATTACATCAAGTTCCGGAGGGAGAATTACTCCCTCTCCGGGGGGCTGACGTCCCAGATGGACCAGCACTCGATCAAGGTCGGCGGCGAATACCAGCGCTACACGTTCAGGAACTACAGTTTCGGCAACGAGGGCGCGTTCGCCATCGCCGGACTCGTGGCGGGGCTTGACCCCAGCCTCACCGGGGCGGCGTATACCGAGGCTGTTCGCCAGATCATGATCACGCGCGGGGTCAACAACTTCGGTTACGACGAATTCGGCGTCGAAACCGATGACGGGAGCTCCAGTTTCTTCGACATGTTCGACGTCTACCCGGAAGGGGGCTCTTCAGGGCGAAACACCCGATCTTCGCCGCCCTCTACCTCCAGGACAAGATCGAATTCAAGGACCTGGTCCTGAACCTCGGCCTCCGGTACGATTACATCAACAGCGACAGCTACGCGTTCGTCGACCCGGCGCACCCGGAACTCGCGGTCAATAAATCCACCGGCGTCTTCGACATGGCCGGAATGTACCGCGTGGCGCCGTACAAGGCCGTCAGCCCGAGAATCGGCATGGCGTTCCCGGTCACGGACCAGACCGTCTTCCATGCGCAGTACGGAAAGTTCGTCCAGCAGTCGCGGCTGCGCGACATCTACCAGGGGTACTACCTCACCGGGTCGAACATGAGCGGCGGGTTCTTCATCCCGGCCCCGGTCGGATTCGACGTCCGCCCGACCCGCACCACGCAGTACGAGATCGGCTTCACGCAGCAGATCAGCGATTTCGCATCGTTCGACATCACCGGATACTACAAGGACATCCAGGACCAGATCGTCTACGACCAGCAGCGGACCGGACACCGGTTCGCCGTTCGGATCGTACTTCATCCTTCGGAACGGCGATTTCGCGACGACCAAGGGGGTCGAGGTGACCTTCAACATGCGCCGGACGCAGGAGGGTGCAGCTGAACGCCTCACTGTCGTTCAACGACGCGCAGGGCACCGGATCGTTCCCGAACTCCAACCGCGGCATCGTCGGCGCGCCGCTCGACGGCGTCACCGTGTTCAAGCCGCAGTATGTGACGCCCCTGGAATTCAACAACGCGATCCGCGGCAACGTCAACCTCGACTACCACTTCGGGAAGAACGACGGACCGACGATCCTCCAGCGAGTTCGGTGGCGCCCTGCTCCTCTCGTTCAACAGCGGCCATCCGTTCACGATGGGCATCGGCGGCGCCGACCTCGAGGGCGACGCACGCGACCGCCAGCCCACGCAGCCGCTCAATTCGTCGTCGACCCCGTGGTATTTCCAGACCGACCTGCGGGTCGACAAGAGTTTCGACCTCTTCGAGAAGCTGAACGCCACCATCTACCTCCTCGTGACAAACCTGTTCGACACGAAGAACGTCACGAACGTCTTCCTGCGGACCGGCACCGCGGATGACGACGGTTACCTGAGCGATCCCGCGCTGGGCGGCCAGCTCGTCCAGACGTACGGCCAGGACTACGCGGACATGTACAGGGCCATCAACATCGATTATTACGAGCAGTACCAGAATGCGGGGGGGCTGAATACCGTGCCGTTGTTCTACGGTCCACCGCGGCAGATCCGGTTCGGCGTCCGCCTCGAATATTAAACTGACACGTCGATGACTCTCCACACTAAACAGGAGCGAACGATTATGAAACTCACATTGTCCATGACCCTCGCCGTTGCGCTGAGCCTCTGCCTCCTGACCTCCGGCAGGGTGAACGCCGCGGAGGGCAACAAGCAGGCGAAGCAGAAGGTGTCGACCCCCACGGGCACGCCGGTCCGGACCTACCTGAACATCAACAACATCTCGACGGTGTTCAAGAACTCCGGCATCTCCGACATCGACGCGCAGGAAGCCAACTCGGGACTCGTCTTCCCGAAAGGCTCGAGGAAGACCGCCGTCTTCCAGTCCGGGTTCCTCTGGGGCGGCAAGATCGGAGGGTGAAGTCAGGGTGGGCGGAACCGCCTACAGGGAAGGCCTGCAGCCCGGGAAAATCCTGACCCCCGGCGTCGCCGAGAGCCCGGACCTCGCGAAGAACCGGATCTACCGGGTCAGGCGCGACGAGCAGCCGGCGGACCGGCGCATACAATCGTGGACGGGCGCATGGGACAGCGTCGTCACCGGATCCGACGCGAACCTCTCGTCCGAGATCGCCGATGAAGGCCTCCCGGAGGCCGACATTCGCACGCAGTACGAGACGGACTGGACCGAATGGCCCGTCTCCGACGGCGCGCCGTATACGGACGTCGACACCAACGGCAGCTATGAACCGGAGACGGACATCCCGGGCGTCGCCGGCGCAGACCAGACGATCTGGTTCGTCGCCAACGACCTCGACGCGAACCTGACCACGGAACTCTACGGTTCGAACCCGATGGGAATCGAGATGCAGGGCACCATCTGGGCGTACGCCCAGCAGGGGGCCCTCGGGAACATGTTCTTCCGGAAGTACGTGATCATCAACAAGGGCACGGACGACATCGACAGCATGTACGTCTCGATGTGGTCGGACCCCGACCTCGGGAACTCCACCGACGATTACGCGGGCTGCGACACGAGCGTGAGCCTCGGTTTCGTCTACAATGCGAACGCCAGCGACGCGACCTACAACCCGCTGCCGCCCCCGGCGGTCGGCTTCGATTTCTTCCAGGGACCGCTGGTGGACGCGCCGGGTGAATCCGGCATCTCGAACGGCCAGGTCGTTGCGGACAAGAAGAACCTCCCGATGACGGCCTTTTACTACTTCGCGCGCGGCGACGCGTCCGTGACCGACCCGACGCAGGGCTCGTACGAGGGCACAACCCAGTTCTACAACTTCTTCCAGGGAAAGATCGGTAAAACGGGAAATTACTTCGTCGACCCGAACACCGACATCCCCACGACATTCGCCCTCGCCGGCGATGCCCAGACCCGTTCGGGCTGGCTGGACGGGGACCTGATCCCCGCGGGTGACCGGCGTATCGGCCTGGCGTCCGGCCCGTTCGTGATGGCGGCCGGCGACACGCAGGAAATCGTGATCGCGGAAATCGTCGCCGGCGCGATGACCGGCGTCGACAGGCTCTCCGCCATCGGCCTTCTGAAATTCTACGATTCACAGGCGCAGATCGCCTACGACAATTTCTTCGACCTTCCCACCCCGCCTCCCGCCCCTACGGTCCAGGCGAGGGAGCTCGACAGGGAAATCGTCCTCGACTGGTCGAAGGATGAAGCCCAGGTGGCCGCGGCCGAAAATTCCTTCATCAAGGGCTATTCGTTCCAGGGCTACAATGTCTACCAGCTCCCGTCGGCTTCGGCCGGAGTGTCAGAGGGGGTGAGGGTGGCCACGTTCGACATCAACGACGGCGTCGGTAAAATCTTCGACCTCGTGTTCGATCCCACCACCGGTTCCGTCGTCTCCCTGCCGGTCCAATTCGGCAACGACACGTACATCCAGCGGTACATATCGATCAAACAGGACGCCATCAAGCAGGAACTGCTGATCAACGGGATCAGGTACTATTTCGCGGTCACATCCTACAGCTACAATCCCGATCCGCTGGCGGTGCCGAACAACCTTGAAACGCCGCTGACCATCATGACGGTGACGCCGCACTCGGCCGATCCGGGGGTCACGTACGGCGAACCGAACGGCGCCGGTCTGGAGGTTCCCCACACGGGAACCGCCGACGGTTCGGTGACGGTCACGATCGTCGATCCCGACACCGTCACCGGTCACGATTACGAGGTCTTCTTCACCGAGCGGATGGAAATCCGCAACGAGGCGGGTGACTGGGTCCCCTCGAGCGTCATCCGGAGCCGGAACCGGTCGACCGCCGGCCCCGACACGCTGACCGGGTCGAACATCGACATTGCCGGAAAATACGGGGTCGTGGGGGGTCAGCTGGTGCTCCACTGCGTCTTGAACCTCGTCTCGCCCGACTTCGACTTCTGCGACGGGGTCACGATGACCTTCCCGCCGGGAATCACGCTCCTCGACGTTCCCAGCATCGTCTCGAACAACACCAGTTTCCCCGACCCGATCCCGGCTGTCATCGCCGGCAATCAGGTGGTCTGGGGGGACACCAGCCACCCATACACGGGTGACGGCCCGTTCGCCGGCGGGGAGGAATGGGACATCGTCGTTGAGGCCCCCCTGCCGCTCGACGTCGACTGGGTGCTCTACGACGACGGATACGGGGGCGGGCCCGTCGATGCCGCCGGCACCACCACCGTGACGAGCGTCGGGTACTTCGACCGGCTGGCGAAGTACTGGAACCTCCGTGACACGACGGACAATGTCGTCGTGCTCGAGAATCAATCGGTCATCGCGGGTACCGACCTCTATCCGGACCGCGACGACATCCCGACGAACCTCGGTCTCCCGGCTTCTCCGATCGCCGACGGGCTCCAGATCTCCGTCGACGTCGGGTACGCGGCCCCGATCAACTATTTCTCATCCGCGCTGGTGTCCCCGTCCGGGCTCTCCACGCTGACGCATGCCGGTGCCCCCTCGACCACGTCGATCGACCTCAGCAACTACACGATCTTCGGCGGCACGGTTTCGAGCAAGGCGATCGACAATTTCGGCGTCGGGACGAATGTCATCGACGAGCTCCAGCAGGACTATGAGATCCGGTTCACGGGCGTGCTGGATACGTCGATCATCGGGGGACGGACGGTCATCTCCGTCGTCAGCGGTGGCCAGATGGTGACCATCTTCCGCGGGCCGGCGGCCTCGGACCTCGCCACCCATCCGCTCAACCCGAATCCCGGCGTGGCACAGCCGTTCCTGCTCAGGGTCCCGTTCGAAGTCTGGAACAAGGATCAGAACCGGCAGGTTAACCTGACATTCCGGGACAGGGCGCAGGCCGGTACCGCCGATCCATTCTACGCCTGGAACCCGGTGAACAGGGTCTATGGCATCATCGTGAATTCACCGTACGACTCCACACAGGTGATCCAGGTGGACGGAGGCCCCGACGCCTTCAACGCGCTGGCGACGTGGGTGCTGGTCTTCTACGCCACCAATTACCATGACGGCGACGTTCTGACGGTCACCTACGCCAATCCGATTCAAATCGGCATCGATAAATTCAATTTCTCGACAACGCAGAAAGAATATTCCTCCAGTCTCGCGACGAGCCAGGTCGACCAGATCAACGTGTTCCCGAATCCGTACTACGGCGTGAACGCGGAGGAGCTGAACAAGTACCAGCGGTTCGTGACGTTCACGCATCTACCCGATCGAGCGACCATCAGGGTGTTCAATCTGGCGGGGGTGCTGGTCGAGAACCCTCGAGAAGGACGATACCGGGCAGTTCCAGCGATGGGATCTCTCGAACGAATCGGGCCTGCCGGTGGCGAGCGGGCTCTACATCGCCTACATCGATCTGCCCAGCCTCGGGACAACCAAGGTGGTGAAGCTCTCGGTGATCCAGGAACGTCAGATCCTCGACCGATTCTAAACGATGACCTTACTGCAAAGGAGATTACAATGAAACGACTTCTCGGTATTTTGATCGTTGTCATCCTGGTCCTCGTGACGTTGCACGAAGGCATCGCCGGTGCCGGTAACAGGACCGGGACGGGGGGGGCGGCCCAGTTGCTCGTCCCCGTCGGCGCGAGGGACCTCGCGATGGGCGGATCCACGATCTCCACGACGAAGGGGATCGAATCGCTCTTCTGGAATCCCGCGGGCGTGGCCAAGTCCGATAACGCTGCGAACCTGATCTTCTCCCATATGTCCTACATCGCTGACATCGGGGTGGAGTACGGAGCGGTCTCCGGGCGGTTCGGCGACCTGGGCACGTTCGCGCTCAGCGTGAAATCCCTCTCGGTCGGCGAAATCGCCGTGACGACGGAGGAAAATCCGGACGGCACAGGGCAAAATTATACTCCGCAGTTCTTCACCGCCGGGATCACCTATTCCCGCATGCTGAGCGACCGGATCTCGGTGGGATTGACGACAAACATCATCTCCGAACAATTGTCTGAGGTCAGCGCCTCCGGCTTCGCGTTCAACGTCGGCGTCATCTATGACAACCTGGCTGACTTCACCGGCCTCAGCCTCGGGGTCGTGGTCAAGAATATCGGGCCGCAGATGAAGTACGATGGGCCGGCCCTCTACCAGGTCGGGGACGTTGACGGCCAGAACAGGCCCCCGCAATTCCTGAAAATCGACACCGCTCCATTCGAACTTCCGGCGTCGATCGAAATCGGGATGGGGTATCGTTCGGTCGTCAGCGACAACGCCGACCTGCTCTTCTCCGGTTCGTTCCAGAGCAACAACTTCTCGGATGATGAATATCGCCTCGGGGCGGAAGCCACCCTGAATAAAATGTTCTTCATCCGGGGCGGCGGTTCCTTCGCACCAAGCACACCGGACGATTCGGAGTACATCTACGGCTTCACCGTCGGCGGGGGGATCCAATACGACCTCGGCGATGCCGAGATCGCCGTCGATTACGCATTCAGGGAAACAGAATTTTTCTCGGGAAACCACGTCATTGCGGTGCGCCTCGGGTTCTAGGCGCCTGAGAGCGCTCCAGGTCATCACGGTAATCGCCGCCCTTCTCACGGGCGGCGATTACTGTTTTTGTTCCGGGCCGTCCGACTCGCTCCTGATCCTCCGCGGCCTCAGAGGGGCCACGGCGTTCTGCGTCACCTCCCCGGGCACCATTTACGTCATCGAGGCCGGCAGCGACAGGCTGGTGCGTCTCTCCGCGTCGGGGGAGAAACCGCTCGAGACGGGAGGCTTCGGTTGGGGCGGGGGAGGCTTCGACCGCCCCAGCGACGTCGCCGCACTGAACGATTTCGAAATATTCGTCGCGGACCTCGGGAACGACCGGATCGTCCGCCTCGACAGGACGCTCGGGCTGACGTCGGTCTTTGAAACCCGGTCGGAAAATGTTACCTTCAGGTTCCCCCTGAGCGTCGCCGTCACGGAATTCGGGAAACTGCTCGTGGTGGACGGGGAGTACGGCCGCATCATCGAACTGGGGAAAGACGACCGCGTATCCACGATTTTCGGCGGTTCCGGCACGGGCCAGGGGTTCCTGCGCAAGCCCGTGAAAGTGCGCAGCGACGGGAGCGCCCGTGTGCTCGTGAGGGATGACTCCGGAATCGTCACATTCGACACGTACGGGAAGCATCTCCGGACACTCGGCGCATCGAAGACGGGAGGCTTCATCGCCTTCGACGTCCTTGGAGACGGGCTCATCATCCTCGACACGGTTTCCGTCAGGGCCCTCTCGGCCACGGGAGAACAACGCTGGCAGAAAATACTTCCCGCACCGGTCGCGGGAGAACCCGCCGTGCCTGTCGATGTCCGGTCGGACGGGGCCTGGGTCTACATCCTCTACGCCGATCGGGTCGTCAGGCTGCCCGGCGGGGGAGCCGGAAGGACGTAAGCCATAATGGGGTGCATGCCCGATTGAACGGCCCCGGCGCGAATCGTACTTTATCTATCATCAATATTCATTATGGAGTGACCATGGCAGGAAGAAGTCTCAACAAGGTGATCCTCATCGGCAACCTCGGCAAGGACCCGGAGGTGCAGCTATCTCGGGTCCGGCGTACCGGTCGCGAAATTTTCGGTGGCGACAAGCGAACGGTGGAAGGACGCCGACGGTAATCCCCAGGAGAAAACCGAATGGCACAACATCGTCGCCTGGCGGAAACTGGCGGAGATCTGCGGCCAGTACCTGAAGAAGGGGGGCAAGGTCTACCTCGAGGGGAAACTGCAGACCCGGTCGTGGGACGACAAGAACACCGGCGTCAAGAAATACATGACCGAGATCGTGGTCGACGACATGATCATGCTCGATTCGAAGGGCCAGGGGGCGGATATCTCTCGCGGTGCACCGCGGACGCGGGGGAGTCGGCGGCGACCGGGGCCTCTGACACGGACCTTCCTTTCTGAGACGCGTGACGAGCCGGTCCCTGTCTCCCGGCCCGCTCCGGAAACCAGCTCGCACTGAAATATCCATGAAATCCTTTCCGTATGCGTCCTGGTTCGGCGTTCCTTATCCTCCCCGTCTGTTCTTCGCCTGGGGATGTGCCGCCGGGGATTCACCCCCGGGTATAAGAACGGTATGGTGGTCACCGCCGACAGCATCGCGTCGGCGGTCGGCCTCGCCGTGCTCGAGCGAGGCGGAAACGCCGTCGACGCCGCCGTGGCGGTCGGCTTCGCCCTGGCAGTGACCTACCCGGAGGCGGGGAACATCGGCGGTGGCGGCTTCATGCTCCTGCGGATGCCGGACGGTTCCTCGCATTCGATCGATTTCCGCGAAACCGCTCCGCGACGCTCGACGCCCGGGATGTATACCGGAGCGCCGGACGCGAGCGTCGACGGATGCCTCGCCTCCGCGGTCCCCGGAACCGTCGCGGGCCTCCTGACCGCGCTCGAACTGTACGGCACCATGGACAGGGCCGACGTCCTCCTCCCCTCGATCGAGCTCGCGGAGAGCGGGATCCGCGTGGATGAAAACCTCGCCGCGACACTGGCCGAGTACCGTGCATCGCTCAGCCTGTTTCCCTCCACGAGACGGATATTCTTCCGCGACACCCTGACGCTTACCGTCGGAGACTCGCTGTATCAGCCCGAACTCGCCCGCACGCTCCGGCGCATCGCCGATTCCGGGAACGCGGGATTTTATTCAGGGCTCACCGCTTCGCTGATCACCCGGCACATGGAGGCGAACGGCGGGATCATCGATGATTCCGATCTCGCCGCGTATCGCGCGGTGCCGCGCGCCACCCTGCGGGGAGGATACAGGGGATATGTGATCGACGCGATGGCTCCCCCGAGCTCGGGCGGGATCTGCCTCCTTCAGGCGTCTGTCCCTCCTCGAGCCGTATGACCTGCGGTCTCTCGGTCCGGGGGCGGCGCAGTCTGTCCACCTCACCGCCGAAGCGATGAAACGCTCGTTCAGCATGCGCGCGGCGTACCTGGGGGATCCAGATTTCGTGGATGTCCCGGTGGGTGAGCTGCAGCGGGCGGGGAAACCTCCGGACGGCCTGCCGGGGATGGACAACGACCGGGCGTCACCGGCGGACTCGATCGCCGGGTACCCGGGGCTCCCGCGAGAGGGCTCGCAGACCACGCACTATTCGGTCATCGACCGGGAGGGCATGGCCGTCGCGGTGACGTATACGATCAACGACCTTTTCGGAAACAAGGACGTCGTCGAAGGCGCCGGTTTCTTTCTCAACGACGAAATGGACGATTTCGTCACGATCCCCGGACAGGCGAACATGTACGGCCTGGTCGGCGGCCGGGAAAACATGATCGCACCGGGCAAACGGCCGCTAAGCTCGATGTCGCCGACGATCGTCTCCAGAGACGGCCGGCCCGTCCTGATCCTGGGGGCCAGGGGAGGGTCCAAAATCATCACGGCCGTGCTCCAGGCCGTCATCAACCTCATCGATTACGACCTGCCGGCGCAGCAGGCCGTCGACGCCCGTCGCTTCCACCACCAGTGGAAGCCCGACACGCTCCAATTTGAGGCGGGGGCGTTCGACCCGGCGCTGCAGGCGGACCTGGTCCGCAGGGGACACCGGTTGCGCGAGATACATTCGGCGGTCGGGGCCATCGAGGCCATCTTCGTAAGCCCGGAGACCGGGCTGTACTACGGCATCCCCGACCATCGGGATGGGGGGACGGCCGCAGGGTACTGAGCCCGGACTTGACATCCGGAGGAATGTGTAGTATATTCACCAGATCGTCGTCGTACGATCCGAATCGTTCTTTTCCATCATCACCAGCGGTAGATCCCGCCGTCGTCGGCGGGATGGGAATCCCGTGCGGCGCCCACCGGGCGCCAATTCGGGAGCTGCCCCGCAACTGTGATCCCTTCCGCACTGCGGAAATATCCTTCGCCACATTCGATGTCACTCCGGCCGGCGCCGGGGGAAGCCGGTGGAGGATGGGAAAGCCAGGAGACCGACCGCCCGAGTAGACCTACGATCCTTCGCGGGAAGGCATCGCCGATGCGTTTTTGCCCCTTCAGGGCTTGATCCCCGGCCGTCTCCGCGACGGTTCGGGGATTTTTCGTTCGATGGCCTGGATTTCAAGACATATCGCTCTCCTGTTCCTGGCGGCGCTCCCGCTCCGGGCGGGCATGCCGTCGACGCGACGCGCGGCCCGGGGGATTCCGTGAGGGTGTACCTCTACGAAGAGGTCGTCATATCGGCAGAGCGGTATCCGCTGTCGGCCCGCAAGGCGGGAGCCGTCACGCACACGGTCGGGAATTCGGATTCATGGCGCTTCGGGGGACCGGGGATATCGCTCGCCGGCGTACCGAACCTCCACCTCCTGAGGTACGGCGGGGGGATGTCGCTCCAGACCCTCTCGATTCGCGGCATGGGATCCGAACATACGCTGGTACTGTGGAACGGGCTGCCGGCGGCAAACATGCAGACGGGCGTTTCCGACTTCAACCTGTTCAGCGCCGCCGATCTGGAAGAAATCCAGGTCGTGCCGGGCGGAGCCTCGGCGCTCCACGGCAGCGGTGCGGTCGGAGGGGTCGTGAATATGCTCCCGTCGATCCCGTACGACGCGGCCCCCGGGCTCGAACTGAGCGCTAAGGCCGGTTCCTTCGAAGAATCCGCATTTTCGTTGCGCTCGGTGGTGAACCCCCTCCCGGGGTTCGGTGTCTCGGTCAGGGCCGGACGGGCGCGTTCACGGGGCGATTTCCCCTTTCACGATCCTGTGACGGGCGCGGACGAGGTCCGGGCGAACAGCGACTTCAGGACGCAATCGATGACCGTCGCGGCCGGACTTCAGGGGAGCGAGTCCGACCGTTTCGGATTGATGCTGACGGGCCTCTCGCTCGATCAGGGCGCTCCCGGACCATGGTTGTCGGGGGGGGCAGCACCGTCCACGGCCCGCAGGAATGATCGGCGCTATGTCGGGGCGTTCTCGTATGAGCACACAACCACCGGGACGGCCGGGGTCAGCGCGACGGCGATGGTCGACCGGCAGTACGAACGGTTCCTCGACCCGGAAGGGCAGTACCCCGCCGACAATCATTACCAGACGACCTGGGCCGGTGCATCGGGTCAGCTTCGGTACCAGGCGTCGCCCTCGTGGCTCATACTGGCCGGGTCCGACCTGAATTTCGCTGTGGCGGCGGGAAACGCCATCGACAGGACGAGGGAGAGGGGGACGGCGGCAGTGTCCGCCTCAGTGTCCTGGACAGTCCCGCTCGGACGCGCCGTGACGGCGATTGTCACGCCATCCGGGCGGGTGGAGGTGAGTTCCACTTTCGAACCACACTTCAGCCCGAAAATCGGCTTCAACGTGGAACTGGCGGAGGACCGATACTCGGCAAGGCTCCACTCGACGGCGGGTTCCGGCCGGAGAAACCCGACAATGAACGAATTGTACTACTCCGGCGAGGGTGGGATCGGGAACCCCGATATCAGGGGTGAGTCGTCGGTGAGCTTCGACGCCGGGTTGGGGGCCAGGCTGGATATCCTGGGGGGGCTCGAGTGGGATGTGACCTGGTACCTGATCGACATGGACGACCGGATCCAGTGGACCCCCACCTCGAATCCCCGGATATGGTCGCCACAAAACATCGGGACGAGCAGGTCGACCGGATGGGAGTTCGACGGCAGTGTGAATATCCTCCCCGGGATCATTCGCTTGCGGGGAGATTATTCCATAATCAACGCGAGAAGGGGGGAGCTAGACGCTATGGATCAATGAGTTATACTGAACAACTCATCTATATTCCCCTCGACAAGGGATCCGTAGGGATCGACCTCGGTGGGGGATCCCTGTCCGCGTGGCTGGAGACCTTCTCGGTTCAGCTGGGGTTGACCTACACCGGTGAGAGGTTCATCCTCGATGATAACTCGAAATCACTTCCTTCCCACGTTACCATCGATGGATCGGTTTCGTCCAGGGTCCCGCTTCCCGGGGGTTCCATTTCCCTGAACTATTCGGCCGTCAACCTGGCCGGGACCGACTATCAGGTCATGCCGGGATACCCGATGCCGTTGTTCAACCAATCACTGACAATCACATATATGATCAACTTTTAACGGTATCGCATGAAATTCAAACTCGTCAACCTGGTTCTCGTCCTGATCGTCTGGCAGGGGGGGTGCAGGGAAGCCGATGTCACAGGGCCTCAGCTCCGCTCCCCCGGATCGGGGACGTATATCGTGAACGAGGGAGTATTCGCGGGTGGGGGGAACCTCAGCTTTTTCGACCCCGCGTCCGGGGCCATGTCGAATGACGTTGTCGTCAACCCCGTTGACTGGTTGTTCCCCAACGATATCCTTTTTTTGGACACGACGATGTACGTCGCCGTGAACGGAGCGGACAGGATCGACGTGATCGATCCGGAGACTGATTCCGTGCTCCGCTCGTTCACGTTCCCGGCCGGCAGAGGACCCGGGTTCCTCGCGGAGGGCGGCAACCGCCTCTACTGCGCGAATTACGACGGGACGATCACCGCCATCGACCCCGCGGCCGACTCGATCCTCGGAAGTTCGACGCGCGTCGTCGGTTTTCCCGGGGACCTGCTGGTCACGCAGGGCAAAATCTTCGTTACGGACCTGGGGTCGTGGCCCGACACCGGGAGGAGCACGAAGGTGCTCGACCAGGCAACACTGACGGTCATCGATTCGATCGTGACGGGGGGAGCCCCCTCCAGGATGGCCCTCTCGTCGGGGAAACTCTACATCGGCACATCGGTGACCATGAAAATCTGGAGGGTGGACCTCCTGACCCTGGCGATCGAAGATTCGTGCGACGTCGGGGCGGCGCCGGGAGACCTGGCCGCGGACGGCACGGCGCTGTACGTCCTCACGCCGGATGCCGTCGAGCGCATTCCACTCGGTACCTTTGAACCGGATCCGGTCCCGTTGATCCCGCGGGCGGGGGGAATTTTCCACTACGCCATGGACCGGGACGATTTCTCGGGTGAACTCTACGTTTCCACCATCACGACCGGGGGCGGCTCGGGCGAAATCGCCGTTTTTACATCGACAGGGATCGCCGTCCGGCCGGCGATGCCGTCGGGCATCTTCCCGGGAGCCTTCGGTTTCTACCGTGCGGCCCCTTGATGGAGACCCGGCCTCCGGACCACCGCCACCCCCGGCAGGGTGAGTTGCACACAATGGAATTTATGAGTATAATCAACACTGAGACCGCTGTCTGAGCGTCATCGAATGACCCGAAACACCGATAAAGCCAACATTACGGAGATACGCTTCATGATCCGCACACTCTTTCTGCTCGCCCTCGCCGCGCTCGCCGTCGTCTCGAGGCTCGTTCCCCATCCGATGAACTTCGCCCCGGTGGCGGCCCTGGCACTCTTCGGCGGCGCGTATTTCGACCGGCGCTACGCCTTCGTCCTCCCCTTCGCCGTCCTCCTGGTCAGCGACGCCTTCCTCGGTTTTTACACCGGGATCGCGTGGGTCTACGGGAGCTTCTTCCTCGTCGGCCTCATCGGATGGTGGCTCCGCGGACGGAAGAGCGTCGGCGCGACGGCAGGGGCGACGCTCGCCGGATCGATACTGTTCTTCATCGTCACGAATTTCGGCGTCTGGCTGGGCGGGAATCTCTATACGCCCGATCTGCCGGGCCTGATCACCTGCTATGCCGCGGCCATCCCCTTCTTCCGGAACACGCTCGCGGGTGACGCGTTCTACGTCACGCTCCTCTTCGGCCTCGCCGAGCTCGCCGGGCGAAAGGTCCCCGCGCTCCGGGCCCCGGTGACGCCAGCCGGGAACTGATGGACCCCGAAGGCCGACGACGTTCGGCCTTCGTCGCAAACACCGCGCACCCATGACCGCTAAACTCGTACTCGAGAACGGACTCGTCTTTGAAGGGCCGTCGTTCGGCGCCGACGCCGAAACATACGGCGAGGTCGTCTTCAATACCAGCCTGACCGGTTACCAGGAAATCGTCACCGACCCGTCCTACTGCGGACAGATCGTGACGATGACCAACCCCCTCATCGGCAATTACGGCATCAACGACGACGACCTCGAGTCTTCGCACCCGCGCGTCGCCGGTTTCGTCGTCCGTGAATATTCGGAGTTCTACAGCAACCACAGGGCCACCGGGAGCCTGGGCGCATGGCTCCGGAGGCATGACATCCCGGCGATCCAGGGGATCGACACCAGGATGCTGACGCGCGTGATCCGGACGTCGGGCGCCATGCGCGCGGTCCTCTCCGCGACAGGGACGGACGTCGCGACGCTCCTCGAAAAAGTGAAGGCGTCCCCACCGATGTCGGGGCTGGACCTCGCCCGCGAGGTGACGTGCGCCGAGCCGTACACCTGGGACATCATCGATACGACCCCGTACGCCCTCGAACCGGGGGAGGGGGGAGCGCACCGCAGGGAGCCCCACGTCGTGGTCTACGATTACGGGATCAAGCGGAACATCCTCCGGAGGCTTCGGAGCTACGGTTGCCGGCTGACGGTCGTGCCTGCCGCGCATCCCGCCGCCGACGTGCTCGCGATGAACCCCGAGGGAATCTTCCTCTCGAACGGGCCCGGCGATCCCGAGGCCGTCCGGTACGGCATCGCCAACATCCGCGCGCTCCTCGGGAAGAAACCGATCTTCGGCATCTGCCTCGGGCATCAGCTGCTGGCGCTCGCGCTCGGAGGGAAGACCTACAAGCTCAAGTTCGGACACCGCGGGGCGAACCACCCGGTGAAAAACCTCCTCACGAACGAAATCGAGATCACGTCCCAGAACCACGGGTTCGCCGTGGACCCCGACTCCCTCGATCCGGCAGACGTCGAGATCACGCACGTGAACCTGAACGACGGCACGAACGAGGGGCTCCGCCACAGGCATCTCCCGGTCTTCTCGGTCCAGTACCACCCCGAGGCCTCGCCGGGACCCCACGACAGCGACTACCTCTTCCGCCAGTTCTCCAGGATGCTCGCCGAGCACGCCGCGGTGCCGGCCGCCTGAGACCCCCGGTGCAACCCCTGTGACAATCAGGATCTCCATCGCGCGGATGCCCGGAGCGGGCACGGACGTGCCCCTCCCGGCGTACGCCACGTCCGGTTCGTCCGGAATGGACCTTCGGGCCGTCGTCGACGCGCCGCTCACCATCGCACCGGGAGAGACGGCCCTGGTGCCCTGCGGCATCATGGTCGCGATCCCGGACGGGTTCGAAGGGCAGGTCCGCCCGAGGAGCGGGCTCGCGGCGAAGCACGGCATCGGGGTCCTCAATGCCCCGGGCACGATCGATTCGGACTATCGCGGCGAGGTGAAGATCATCCTCACGAATTTCGGGAAGGCCCCGTTCCCCGTCAACCGCGGCGACAGGATCGCGCAGCTCGTCATCGCGCCGGTCGTCCGGGCGGAGTGGACGGAGTCGGCCGACCTCGACGGCACCGTCAGGGGATCCGGGGGCTTCGGCCACACCGGTAAATAGCCCGCCATGGGATCCGCCGGTACCCTCTTCCTGGTGTCCACGCCGATCGGCAACCCCGACGACATCACACGCCGGGCCCTGCGCGTCCTCACCGAGGCCGACGTCGTCGTCTGTGAGGAGAGGAAGGAAGGGGAGCGGCTCCTCGCCCGCCACGGCATCCGCGCCAAGAGCGTCGAGCTGCTGAACGAGCATAACGAGGCCGACGCCTCGTCGCACATCATCGAACAACTCAGGAACGGCCGGAACGTCGCTGTCGTCTCCGACGCCGGAACGCCGGTCTTCTCCGATCCCGGCCGGATCCTCGTCCAGCGCGCCATCGAATCCGGCGTCGTCATCATCCCCGTGCCCGGCGCATCATCGCTCCTGCCGGCCCTGACCGTCAGCGGGTTTCGCCTGGACAGCTTCGTGTTCTGCGGTTTCCTCTCGCCGAAATCCGACCGGAGACGGACGGAACTCCGCGCCCTCCGGCAGGAAAAACGGACGATGGTCCTGATGGACACCCCCTACCGGCTCTCCGCGCTCCTGAAGGACGTCGCGGACGTCCTGGGAGGGGAACGGAAGGTCTGCGTGGCGTTCAACCTGACGATGAGTGACGAGGCGATTCTCCGGGGGAGCGCGGCGGAGGTCTCGGCGGCGGCGTCGGCGAGAAACCTGAAGGGGGAATTCGTCCTGGTCGTCGAAGGGCGTCCCCGCTGATCTGATCGCCGCCCGGCGCACCGCCGGAGCGCCGGCCCACGGGCCCTCACCCGGTCGTTTGCAACTCCATCGGCGAATCTCTATATTTTTCCTGAGCATCCCTCATGGAAATCCTTCAAAAACAATTTCGGGCGCCGGAACTCTACGGCAACTTCTGGATCAACTCCGAGCCCGTCCCGATCTCCTCCCTCCAGGGTTCCGTCGTCCTCGTCGAGTTCTGGGATTACACATCCCAGGCCTGGATCCGCAGCGCACCCTACGTGAGGGAGTGGGAGCGGCGGTACCGCGACAGCGGGCTGGTCGTGGTCGGGGTCCACACGCCGCGGTTCCCCTTCGGGCGGGACCCGGGCGCCGTCCGGAAGGCCGTCGAATCCTTCGGCGTCAAATATCCCGTCGTGATGGACAACGATTTCCTCGTCTGGGGCGCCTACCGTTCGACCGCCTGGCCGACGAAATACCTCATCGACAAGAACGGGTTCATGCGCTACATCCACGGAGGGGAGGGCTCGTACCAGAATTTCGAGCAGGCGATCCAGTCGCTCCTCCACGAGATCGGGTACCAGCCCGACATCCCCCCGCTGATGGCGCCGATCCGGGACATCGACCGCCCCGGGGCCTACAGCTACCGGGCGACACCGGAAATCCTCGCCGGGTGGCAGCGTGGGACCATCGGCAACATCGAGGGGTTCGCCCCGGAGTCGACGATCCGCTACGCCGACCCCGGCGTCTACGTGGAGGGAAGGATCTATCTCGACGGGGTCTGGAGCACCCACCGGTCCCATCTCCGGTTGAGCGAACCCGAAGGGGGGAGCGGCAGCCTCACCATCAGATACCAGGCGAGGGAGGTGACCGTCGTCCTCGAACCGGACGGGGAGACAAACTTCCAGGTCTTCGTCCGGCAGGACGGCCTGCACCTCGACCCTTCGAATTCCGGGGAGGACATCTTCGCTGACGTGGAAGGGAGGAGCTTCCTCAGGGTCGACGGGGCGCGGCTCTTCCGCGTCGTCACCAACCCCGAATACGGCGAACACACGCTGACCCTCGCTTCACGGTCGAACGGCCTCTCGGTCTACTGCATCTCGTTCGTCTCCTGCGTCATCCCCGAGATGATCGCCTGAGGCTCCCCGCATTCCCGTTTTTATTTTACCGCAAACCCTGCTATCTTTGATGTCATGAAGGATTTCAGGGGACTCCTCCGGGAGAAAATCATCGTTTTTGACGGCGCCATGGGCACCAGCATCCAGGCGCAGGACCCCACACCCGACGATTACGGCGGGGAACGGTATGCGGGATGCAACGAATATCTCGTGCTCAGCCGGCCGGAGATCGTCCGCAACGTCCACGCCGGGTTCCTCGAGGCCGGGGCCGATGTCATCGAGACGGACACTTTCGGCGGGACGTCGGTGGTGCTCGCCGAGTACGGACTGGAGGGCAGGGTGTTCGAACTCAACCGCGCGGCGGCGGCCCTCGCGAGGGACGTGGCCGACGGGTTTTCGACCCCCGCGAGGCCGAGGTTCGTCGCCGGCTCGATGGGCCCGACCACGAAGCTGCCGACCCTCGGCCATATCACATTCAGGGCGCTGGAGCAGTCGTTCTTCGACCAGGCCCACGGCCTGGCGGAGGGTGGAGTCGACCTGCTGGTCATCGAAACATGCCAGGACCCCCTCCAGGCCAAGGCGGCCCTCGCCGGCGTCAACCGGTATTTTTCCCACGCCGGGAGAACCCTGCCGGTGATCGTCTCGGTCACCGTCGAGCAGGCGGGCACGATGCTCCTGGGGACCGAAATCTCGGCAGCGCTGACCGCGCTCGAGCCGTTCCATCCCGACATGATCGGGATGAACTGCGCCACCGGTCCGAAGGAGATGTCGGAGAGCGTCCGGCACCTGTGCCAGCACAGCCCGGTCCCCGTCTTCGTGATGCCGAACGCCGGGATCCCCGAAAACATCGGTGGTCTCGCGCACTACCACCTCACGCCCGACGAGCTGGTCCGGTACCTGCGTCATTTCGTCACCGACCTCGGCGTCTCGGCGGTCGGCGGGTGCTGCGGGACGACACCCGCCCACATCAGGGCCCTCGCCGAGTCCGTGGGTTCGCTCTCCCCGCCGGAGCGCGCATGGACGCCGGCCCCCGGATGCTCGAGCCTCTACCAGCACGTTCCGTACCGCACGGCGCCGGCGCCGACCCTCATCGGCGAACGGACCAACGCGAACGGGAGCAGGAAATTCCGCGACCTCCTCGCGGCCGAGGACTGGGAGGCGATGACGGCGATGGGGAAGGAGCAGGCGAAGGAGGGCGCCCACCTCCTGGACGTGTGCGTGGCGTTCGTCGGCAGGGACGAGGCCCGCGACATGAGGGAATACATCCCGCGCCTGAACACGCAGGTCACGCTGCCGCTCATGATCGACTCCACCGAACCGCCGGTCATCGAGGAGGCCCTCATGAGGATCTCCGGGAAGGCGATCGTCAATTCGGTCAACTTCGAAGACGGGGGCGAGCGCCTGCACAAAGTCCTCGGGCTCTGCCGGAAATACGGCGCCGCGGTGGTCGCCCTCACGATCGACGAAGAGGGCATGGCGAAATCGGTGGTGCGCAAGGTGGCGATCGCCGGGCGGATCCTCGAGACCGCCGTGCGGACCTACGGGATGCGGGAGAGCGACATTATTTTCGACCCCCTGACCTTCACGCTCGGATCGGGTGACCCGGAATTCCGTGAAGCCGGGATCCACACACTCGACGCCATCCGCGAGATCAAGCGGCTCCACCCGGACGTGCAGACGAGTCTCGGCGTGAGCAACATCTCGTTCGGCCTCGCGCCCCATACCCGCCACGCGCTGAACAGCGTGTTTCTCCATTACGCGATCGAGGCCGGGCTCGACATGGCGATCGTGCACGCCTCGAAGATCATGCCCCTGTACAGGATCCCGGAGGAGGAGCGGGAGGTCTGCCGCCGGTTGATTTTCGACGAACGGCCTGGTGGAGTCGACCCGCTCGAACAGCTCCTCACGCTCTTTTCCGGCGAGAGCAGGACAGGGCTCGCCGCGCAGGCCGCCGACGCCCCGGTGGAGGACCGATTGAAACGGCGGGTGATCGACGGCGACAAGGTGGGACTGACGGGCGACCTCGACGAGGCCCTGAAGACCGCACACGGCCCTCGACATCATCAACGTCATCCTCCTCGACGGGATGAAAACCGTCGGCGAACTCTTCGGGAGCGGGCAGATGCAGCTCCCGTTCGTCCTGCAATCGGCCGAAGTGATGAAGGCCGCCGTCGCCTACCTGGAAAAATTCATGGACAAGGCCGACGTCACGTCGAAGGGCACCATCGTCCTCGCGACGGTCAAGGGCGACGTCCACGACATCGGGAAGAACCTCGTGGACATCATCCTGACGAACAACGGCTACACGCGTGATCAACCTCGGGATCCAGTGCGCCCTCGAGACGATGCTGCAGGCCTGGGGCGACAGCGGGGCGGACGCGATCGGGATGTCGGGCCTCCTCGTGAAGTCCACGCTCATCATGAAAGAGAACCTCGAGGTGCTCAAAGAACGGGGCCTCACGATCCCGATCATCCTCGGCGGCGCGGCCCTCACCCGGCGGTACGTCGAAGCGGACCTGAACGCGGTCTATCCCGGGAGGGTCTTCTACGCCCGCGACGCGTTCGACGGCCTCCGTCTGATGGAGCGGATCAAAGGCGGACTCGCGACGCCGGCGGCCCCGGCCGCACCCGACGACGACGCGGCCGCCGCCGCCGCGGAGAACGACGACCCCGGGACCGGGTATGAAGCGAAGATCATGCTCGCCGCCGCGGAAGGCGCCCCGGCCGCGCCCGTGCGGACACCCCCGCGGACGACGATTCCGTCGGCGCCCTTCTTCGGGACGAAGGTGGCGCGCGACGTCCCCCTCCGGGAGGTGTACCGGTACATCAACCAGACCGCGCTCATCCGCGGACAGTGGCAGGTGAAGAAGGGGAAACTGACGGCGGACGAATATCATCGGCTCCTCGAAGAAAAAATCCACCCCGCGCTCAGGGAACTCCAGGAGGAGGCCGAGCGTGAACGGCTGCTCCGGCCGGACGTGGTGTACGGGTTTTATCCCTGCCGGTCGGACGGCAACGACCTCATCGTGTTCGGCCCCGAAGGCGCCGCCGACCCGTCCGCGCCGTGGGACCCGGACGAACGCCCGTCCGCTCAAGGAACTCCTCCGGTTCACCTTCCCGAGACAACAGAAGGACCGGAGGCTGAGCATCGCCGACTTTCTTCATCCCCGGCGGGGGGACGGAGTACGACGTGCTCGGGATCCAGCTCGTCACCGTCGGGGCCAAGGCGTCGGAACACGCGAAGACGCTCTTCGATTCCGGACGCTACCGGGAGTACCTCTACTTCCACGGGTTGAGCGTCGAGACGGCGGAGGGTCTGGCCGAGTACTGGCACAAGGTCGTCCGGGGCGAGATGGGAATCGGGGGCGCGGACGCGACGGAGATCAAGAAGCTCTTCGGCCAGCACTACAGGGGATCCAGGTACAGTTTCGGGTATCCCGCCTGCCCGGCGCTCGAAGACCAGGAAAAGCTCTTCGTCCTGCTCAAACCGGAAAGAATCGGCGTGACGCTGACCGAAGAATTCCAGCTGGTTCCGGAACAATCCACGTCCGCCATCATCGTCCACCACCCGGACGCCCGGTATTTCACCCTGTGAGGGAGGCCCGGCGCTTTGGAAATTCCTCGGGATTTCCCTATAATCAATGAAGACGGTCGATAACGACGAGTTTCACCGCGCAATCGAAGAATTCAACGGCGGCCGTTACTTTGAATGCCACGATACCCTCGAGGCGCTGTGGGTGCTCTCCTCGGGAGAGGAGAGACGGTTCCTCCAGGGTTTGATCCAGGTCTCGGTCGGGTTCTACCACTTCTTCAACGGAAACCCCAGCGGGGCCCTGAGCCAGTGGGGAAAGGGGAGCCGGGAAACTCCGGGAATTCGCCCCGCATACGCGGGGATCGATGTGGACACGTTGCTTCAGAGCGTCGGCGACTGGACCGTGGTCGCGTCCGGGGCACTGTTCGGGGAGGTCGTCCCGACGGTAGAATTTGAAGACACCAACTGTAGAATTTCACCACAACCGTTAACGGAGAGAACCATGGCCACAATGATCACGGAAGAGTGCATCAACTGCGGGGCGTGCGAACCTGAATGTCCGAACACCGCAATCTATGCCGGAGGCGTCAACTGGGAGATGAACGGGGCCTCGAACCCGGCGCTCTCGGCTGAGTTTTATTACATCGTCCCCGAGAAGTGCACGGAGTGCGTCGGGCATTTCGACCAGGAACAGTGCGCGGCGGTCTGCCCGGTCGATTGCTGCGTGCCGGATCCGAACAGGGTCGAATCCGAGGAGGAACTCTACGCCAGGGCGAAGCAACTCCACCCGTCGAAGGAGTTCGCCGAACTCGCTCGCGACGAATTCGCATTTCAGGAAATAATTCCCGGACAATCCGGGAGAGAGGTCGGTTGGACCGCCGGTTCAACCGACCTTTTTCATTCAGATGAAGATCGGACCCTATACCATCGACCCGGTCGAGACCGGCCGGTTCGCCCTCGACGGGGGCGCCATGTTCGGCGTCGTCCCGAAGCCGCTCTGGAGCCGGACGAACCCCCCGGACGACAGGAACAGGATCACGCTGGCCGCGCGGGCGCTCCTGCTGCGCGACGGGACGCAGGACCATCCTCGTGGACAACGGCAACGGATCGAAGTTCAACGAGAAGCTGCGCGACATCTACCGCCTCGATACCACCGGCTCGGAACTGAAGGCGTCGCTCGCACGGCTGGGCGTGGCGCCGGAGGACGTCACCGACGTCATCCTGACGCATCTCCATTTCGACCACGCGGGCGGCTCGACCGTCATCGTGGACGGGAAGGCCGTCCCGACGTTTCCGAACGCGAAACACTATGTCCAGCAGGAGCACTGGGCCCAGGCGATGAACCCCACCCCGAAGGACCGCGCGAGCTTTTTCCCCGACGATTACATGCCGCTCAGGGAGGCGGGCCTCCTGGAATTCACCGACGGAGAGGGGGAACTGTTCCCCGGGGTCAGCCTCGTGGTGACGAACGGTCACACCGCCGCCCAGCAGCTGCCGCTGATTTCGGACGGGAACACGACCCTGCTCTTCTGCTGCGACCTGTTCCCGACGACCGCGCACATCCCGCTGCCGTACGTCATGGCGTACGACCTCCGTCCACTGACGACGCTGGCGGAGAAGGAATCGGTGCTCGAACGCGCGGACGCCGGGAAATGGATCCTGTTCTTCGAACACGACCCGGACACCGTGGCCTGCACGGTCAGGCGCGGTGAGCGGGGGATCGCATTCGATGCTCGCCGTCCGGATCGGTTGAACCGGGCCCCGCCGGCCGGATCGGCCGGGCGGGGGACGGACGGAGTTCCCCCCCGAAGGATCCGGCCCGATGGACGCGCGTGGCGCCCGTGCGCGACCTCGCCGGCGGAGCGCGGCTCCGCGTGCAACGGGAGGGCCTGGACCTCTTCCTCGTGATGGTCGACGGCGCGGTCTACGCGTGCGACAACACCTGTGCCCACCAGCATTTCGCCGAACTCCACAGCGGCCGTACCACGGCTGCCTCGTCACCTGCCCGCGGCACGGATGGACATACGACGTCCGGACGGGCCGCTCGACGACGGGAGAGGGACGGATCAGGTCGTACGGGTGTCCGTCCGTGGAGTCGATATCTACATCAGCCTGCCATGATCCGGCAACATCAGGCGACCGACGCAGGGTCCCCGCCGTGAACGACCTCAAGGAGTTTATCCGCCGACGCTCGCGGGAGCTCGGCATCGACATGGTGGGGTTCGCCCGCACCGCTGACACCGGCCCCGAGGGCGCAAGGCTGGCCGGCTGGCTCGCTGAAGGCCGTCACGGAACGATGGCATGGATGGAAAAAAACCTGCGAGCGCAGATCCGACCCGCGGCTCGTGATGGAGGGGGTCAGGACGATCGTCTCGGCGGGCCTCAATTACCAGACGCCCCACCGGCACCCCGACGCCCCCGGGAGAGGGAAAATCTCCCGGTACGCCTGGGGCGACGACTACCACGACGTGCTCGGCGGGCGGCTCGAGGCGCTGCTCGCCGGCATCCGCCGGGAATACCCGTCGGTCGACGGCAGGATCTACGTCGACACCGGGCCGGTCATGGAGAAGGTGTGGGCGCAACGCGCAGGGCTCGGCTGGCAGGGGAAACACACCAACCTGATCTCCCGGGAACACGGCTCCTGGCTCTTCCTCGGTGAGATCCTGCTGACGGCGGAGGTCGAGCCGGACGCGCCGGAGACCGACCACTGCGGGAACTGTACCCTGTGCATCGAGGCCTGTCCCACCGGCGCGATCACCGAGCCGTACCGCCTCGACGCCCGGCTCTGCATCTCGTATGTGACCATCGAGCACCGGGGGCCGGTTCCCGGCGACGTCATGGGCCGGCTGGACGGATGGCTCTACGGGTGCGACGTCTGCCAGGACGTCTGCCCCTGGAACGAGAGCGCCGTCGACTGCGGCGAGCCGGCATTCGAACCAAGGGAGGGCAACGTGGCACGGAACCCGGTGACCGTGCTGGAGATGACCGAGGACGAATTCCGCTCGGCGTTCAGGAAGAGCCCCATCCGGCGCGCGCGGTACGAAGGGCTCCGGCGGAACGCGCTCGCCCTCCTGGAAGCAGGAGAAATCACGGGACACACGACTGAGGAAAACCATGGACAAAAAGCATAGCGTGATCATCATCGGGTCGGGACCCGCCGGTCTCACCGCGGCGCTCTATTCGGCGCGTGCCAACTTCAAACCGCTCGTCTTCGAAGGAATTCAGCCCGGGGGACAGCTCACCATCACCACCGAGGTCGAAAACTACCCCGGTTTCCCCGACGGGATCCTGGGTCCCCAGCTGATGGACCTGTTCCGGAAGCAGGCCCAGCGCTTCGACGCGCGGACCGTTTTCCAGGACGTCACCAAGGTCGATTTCGGGTCCCGGCCGTTCAGGGTCTGGTCGAACGAGGAACTCCACCTCGCCGACACGGTGATCGTCGCAACCGGGGCATCCGCGAAATGGCTGGGGATCCCGTCGGAACAGCGGTACATGGGACACGGCGTCTCCGCATGCGCCACCTGCGACGGGTTCTTCTTCCGGGGACTCGAGGTGGCCGTGGTCGGGGGAGGGGATACGGCGATGGAGGAGGCGAATTTCCTCACCCGCTTCGCCTCGAAGGTCACCATCGTCCACCGGAGAGACCGTCTGCGCGCGTCGAAGATCATGCAGGACCGGACGCTCGCCAATCCGAAGATCGCGGTGATGTACGACGCGTCGATCGAGGAGATCACGGGGAGCGACGTCGACGGCAAGAAGGCGGTGACCGGCATGCGGGTCAGGAACGTGAAGACCGGGTGCGGTCGCGGAAGTCCGCACCGACGGCGTCTTCATGGGGATCGGCCATCAGCCGAACACGGGCCTGTTCCGCGGACAGATCACACTCAACGAAAGCGATTACATCGTCGTCGAACCGGGGACGACGAGGACGAACGTCCCGGGCGTGTTCGCCGCGGGCGACGTCGCGGACCCGTCCTACCGCCAGGCGGTGACGGCCGCCGGCTCCGGGTGCATGGCGGCGATGGACGCCGAACGATTCCTGGAATCGATCCACTGACACGGCCGTCCACTTTGTCATGCATCAATGGCACCCCTGCGCCATCGTGTCTGCATCTCCTGTAAATTTGGATTCCTTCCTCTGTCATCCTGTCAATCTCCCGCTCGCGACCGCCCCACCGGGCGCGGCGTGATGGAGTGAATCGTCTGGCATGGGAGTTGTAAGTACTACCATCAGACAACGATTTCATTCAATCACCCGTACAACGATCCACGAAAGGAGCATCAGTATATGACAGTCATCCGTTGGAAACCCCTGAGTGACATTTCACGCTGGTCCCCGGTCACCGACCTGGCCGCTGAATTCCTGCACATGCAGACAGACATCGACAGAATGTTCGACCGGTACAGGGGCGATGCGCGCGACGACTCGCCGGCAGCCGGCCTCCGGCCGTCGGTGGACGTCGTGGAGAACGACGTCGATTTCACCGTCAATGTCGAGCTTCCCGGTGTCTCGAAGGACGACGTAAAAATCACGGTCGCGGACGGCGTCCTGACGATCAAGGGAGAGAAGAAACAACTGACGGAGCGGAAGGGGGAAAACTACCAGAGGATCGAGCGGTCGTTCGGATCGTTCGAACGATCATTCACACTGCCGACCGCGGTTCGCAGCGAAAAAATCGAAGCGAACTTCTCGAACGGGATCCTGACGATCTCCATTCCGAAGGAAGAGCAGCCGAAACCAAAGGAAATCGAAGTGAAAGTGAAGTAACCACCTCGGTCTTCCGGAAGGGGCGCCCGGGCCGCGAAGGTCCGGGCGCCTTTTTTAGTTTTATGGGATGAAAATTGGGCATGATGCCCGTATCGCGAGGTATTGACTTTTGGCGCGCAGTTTCGTATAATTAGTCGATTTTTAACAGGTTATAGGTATCGTTTCATGAATAAAATTCGATGAAGTCCGGATACCTTGAGTAATTCGATAAAACCGACCGATCCACTACACCCCCACTCGTCGCGGGAGTATCCCGCGCTTCCACAGTTCTTTCCGATGAGTATGCGTGGTACACCCTCGGATGCGGAGCATGTTTCATTACCTAAGGAGACCGAACGTTGACTAAAGCCGACATTGTTGATCACATCGCTTCCGGGACGGGACTGACGAAAGTCGAGACAGAGGCGGTCGTCGATGGATTCATCCAGACCGTGATCGAGGCCCTGAAGGAAGGGAAGAACATCGAGATCAGGGGCTTTGGAAGTTTCAAGACGAAGAAGCGGAAAGGAAGGATCGCCCGAAATCCCCGGACCGGGGAACAGGTTCAGGTCGACGAACATTTCGTTCCCTTTTTCAAGGTATCGAAGGAATTGAAATCGACGGTGAACCTGAACCTGAAGAGGAAGCAACCCGCCGGTGCCTGAGGCCTGCCCGTGACGACCACTCGACTCTGTACCTCCTGCGGCGCCGGACTCGAACCCGGTGACCGTTATTGCCCCTCCTGCGGGAAGCCCTCCGAACCCGAGGCCGCTCGCGGCCCCGCGCGGGGCCGCCGTTCAGCCGGGCCCTGCCACGACGACATGCCCGATGTGCGGTCAGGTGAACGCCGGCACGGCGGCATCCTGCTCGACGTGCGGCGCGAAAATCGGCGACGCCACCCGGGTGAACGAGCCAGCACGGCGCTCACAACCCGTCCCGCGATCGATCGGGATGTTCCAGAGCTGGAAATTCACGCTCGGGATCGGCGCGGTCCTGGTGATCGCCCTGGTGTTCCTCGTGTCCGCCGGGCGCGATCCCGTACCGGTGGCCGGTACGGCGGCAGTCCAGGGGGACCCCCACGACGCGGGGATGATGCAGCGGATCAAGGAACTCCAGGCCCACATCGAAGAACACCCGGAAGACCCGGACGCGCTCCTCGAATTCGCCAATATGCTCTACGACGTACAGTTTTTTGACCGTGCCGCCGGGATGTATGAACGACACCTCGCGCTGAATCCGGCCAATGCCGACGCCCGGGTCGATCTCGGCACATCCTATTTCCAGATGTCATTCACCGACAGCGCGCGGAAAAAAGAGCTCATCTCCATGGCAGAATCCTGTTTCGTGAAAGCGATCCAGGCGAAGCCGAAACACCAGCTGGCCCATTTCAACCTCGGCATCATCCATCTCCACCGCGGGGACATGGAGGGGGCGAACGAATGGCTCCGGAAGACGGTCGCGATCGACCCGACCACCGAGGCCGCGAAACGGGCCCAACAGCTGCTCACACAACACGTCCAGAACAATCCATCATAACCGAAGGAGCACGAAATGCCGAGCGGCAAGAAACGTTTGAGGAAGAAAATGGCGACACACAAGAGGAAGAAACGGCTCCGCAAGATGCGGCACAAGAAGAAAAACCGTTAACCGACGCCGGCGGGCGGCGGTCCACCGGGACACGCCCGCGAATTTCCGGGAGAGGGCGGGCGCAGGCAGCGCACGCGACGAGCCCCGTCCTGCTCCCGTCCGTCCCCATCATCGTCGCAACCGTTCTCTCGAGGTCCCGTCACGCAGCGGCCGCAACCGCCGTTTACTTGATTTTTTAGCCCGATCTGATTACTTTACGGCATACCAATCACGCTTCCACACACTCCAATCGCTTCAGAAGGGGGAACAACCATGTCGAAGGAAAATAGCGGACTTGCCAAGGGGCTGTTCATCGGCTTCCTGGTGGGCGGGATCGCGGGGGCCATCGCAGCCCTCCTGTATGCGCCGAAAAGCGGTAAAGAACTGAGGAGCGACATCAAGAAAAAAACCGAGGAACTCACCGGGGACGTCGGCGAGTACCTGCGCTCGGCGGGGAGCAGGACGACCGAAATGGTCAACCGCGGCAAACACCGCTCCGATGAAATCGTCGCATCGGCCCGCGAGAAGGCGGAGCACATCATGGATGACGCCGAGAAGGTCCTGACCGACATCAGGTCGAGGGCGGCGTCCGAGCCGGGGAAGCTGAAGGGCGCCCTGCGCGCCGGGGTTGACGCGTACAAATCCGAAAAGGACCGGGGAGCATAAACGTTTCCGCGGCCGGCTGACCAATTCACCGAAAAGGAGAACCATGGAAGGATTCGCCACCGTCGTCCAGGTCCTGTCCAACCTCGCCGTCATCGCCCTCTCCATCTTCCTCGTGGTCTTCCTGGTCCGGCTGAAGGCCGTCCTTGGAGTGCTGGAGAAGGAGGTCAGGGATTTGACCGCACGCACCATGCCGGTCCTCGACAACCTCGAGGTCATCACCGATAAAATCAGGAATGTCGCGGAAAACATCAACGACCAGGTCGAACTGGTCAAGGACTCGATCAACTCCGTCAGGGAAATCGCCAACAACGTCGTCGATTTCGAACGCCGGATTCAGGAGAGGATCGAGGAGCCGGTGCTGGAAACCATCGGGACCATCGCCGCGGTCGTGAAGGGATTGAAGGCGTTTTTCGTCCGGATCAGGGCCTGATCCGCCCTGTCCCGCCCGCCCCGATTCCGCCGGCCCGCCCCGGGGCTTTTTCGCCGTTTGTCCGGACGCCGAGACGCGCACCCCAAACCAACTCACCATCTTCGCAGAGGATGTCGTTTATGAAAGAATATCACCCCGACACCATCAGGAATATTGCGCTCATCGGGCACGGGGGCTCGGGTAAAACATCGTTTTCCGAGGCGGCCTGCTTCTGCGCCGGATCCACGACGAGGCTCGGGACGCACCGAGGAGGGGAACACGATCTCCGACTACCATCCCGACGAGATCGAACGCCAGATCTCCATCAACTCCGCGTTGATTTCAAACGAATGGCACGGCTTCAAGATCAACATCATCGATACACCGGGGTATACCGATTTCACCGGCGAGGTGAGGGCCAGCCTGAGGGTCACCGATACCGCCCTCATCTTCCTGAAGGGTGTCGAAGGCGCCGAGGTGGGCACGGAGATCGTCTGGGGATACACGAGGGAGATGAGGACCCCGTCCTGTTTCGTCGTCGCGAAACTCGACAACGAGAACGCCGATTTTGACCACGTCGTCGCACAGGCCCGGGAGCGGTTCACGCACGATGTCATCCCGGTCCATTTCCCGACCGCCGTCGGCGCGGGCTTCGAGGCGATCGTGGACGTCCTGAAGATGAAGCTCTACACCTACCCGAGGGACGGCAAGGGGAAGGCGGTCGAATCGGACGTCCCCGAGGGACTGAAGAAGAAGGCCGAGGAGATGCACGAACACCTCGTGGAGCAGATCGCCGAAACGGACGAAAAGCTCCTCGACGCCTTTTTCTCGAACGGCACGCTCAGCGAGGAGCAGATGAAGACGGGGCTGAAGTCGGGGATCAGGAACAGGAAGATCTTCCCCGTCCTCTGCGCGTCCGGGACGCTGAACACGGGTGTCTCGCTCGTCCTGGATTTTTGCGCCGACTACGCGCCCGCCCCGAACCAGGTGGAAATCCCGATCGGTTTCGCCCCCGGCTCCGACCACCAGAAGGAAATCCCGGTGAAGTGCGACCCCGCCGGCCAGCCGACGATGTTCGTCTTCAAGACCGTCGCCGAACCCCACGTCGGTGAGCTTTCCTTTTTCAGGGTCTACTCCGGAACGGTCGCACCGGGAATGGACATGGTGAACGACACGAACGGCAAGAACGAACGCCTCGCCCAGATCTTCGTGATGCGGGGAAAGGAACGGAAGGACGTCGCGAGGCTCATGGCGGGGGATTTCGGGGCGGTCGTCAAGCTGAAGGACACCCACACCAACAACACCCTCAGCAGCAAGTCGTTTCCCGTCGTCATGGCGCCCATCGATTTCCCCGAACCGGTCATCTCGATGGCCCTCGTCGCCAAGATGAAGGGGGACGAGGACAGGATCGCCACCGGCCTGCACTCCCTCCACGAGGAGGACCCCACATTCGTGGTGAAGGTCGACGGAGAACTCCATCAGACCGTCATCAGCGGACAGGGCGAGCTTCACCTGGAGATCATCGTCCGGAGACTGAAGGCGAAGTACGGCGTCGAAGTGGAGATGGTCGAGCCGAAGATCCCCTACCGGGAGACCATCAAGGGCAGGGTGAACGAGGTCGAATACAAGCACAAGAAACAGACCGGCGGGCGCGGGCAGTTCGGACACGTCTGGATCAAGATCGAACCCCTGCCCCAGGGCGGCGGGTTCGAGTTCGAGGACGCGGTCGTCGGCGGCGTTGTCCCGACCCGGTTCGTCCCGGCGGTCCAGAAGGGGATCGTGGAGGCGCTGGAGACCGGCGTCGTGGCCGGTTACAAGGTCGTGGACGTGCGCGTCACGCTCTTCGACGGCTCGTACCACGACGTGGACTCGGACGAGCACTCCTTCAAGATCGCCGGCCGCATGGCCTTCAAGAAAGGGTTCAAGGACGCCCGGCCGATCCTCCTCGAACCCATCTACGAAATCGAAGTCCGCGTGCCCGAGGACTACATGGGCGACGTCATGGGGGACATCTCCAGCCGGCGCGGCAAAATCCTCGGCATGGACTCGGACGGCGCCACACAGATCATCCGGGCGAACGTCCCGCTCAAGGAACTCTTCCGGTACTCGACGAACCTCCGGTCGATGACCCAGGGCCGCGGCATTCACAAGCAGAAATTCGACCACTACGAGGAGACGCCGCGCGAGGTCGCCGAGAAGATCATCGCGGACCACACGAAGCAGAAGGTCGAGGAGGAAGCCTGACGGGCCGCGAACCCGGGAGACGGCCATGAAGAGGCTGCATTCGCCCTGGAGGTCGGAGTACATCCAGACGTTCAAGCACCCGGGAAAGAAAGCGGGGTGCGTGCTCTGCGCCGCGCTCCGCGAGTGACCGGGACGACCGGCAGTACGTGGTGGCGAGGGGGAAGCACTCGTTCGTCATCCTCAACCTCTACCCCTACAACAGCGGCCACTGCATGGTCGTCCCGAACCGGCATGTTTCCCGCCTCGACGCGCTCACCCCGGCAGAATATTCGGAGACGTTCCGTTTCATCAGGAAGGTCGTCGCCGGGCTGGAGCGCGTCTCCGCCCCGGAGGGGTTCAACATCGGTTCGAATTTCGGCAGGACCGCCGGCGCGGGGATCGACGACCACATCCATTTTCACGTCGTGCCGAGGTGGAACGGCGACACCAACTTCATGCCGGTCCTCGCCGACACGAAGGTCATCTCGGAGGAGATGGCCGTCACCTGGCAGAAACTGCGGAAGGCCCTAAAGGGGAGGTGAGGTGCGGGCGGACGGGCAGAGCCCGCTCACCGCGCATTCAGAGCAGAGCGGTTTTCTCGCCTTGCACACCTTCCGGCCATGCAGGATGAAGAGGTGCGCCGCGAGGATCCAGTCCTTCGCGGGCACGATCCCCATCAGGTCGGTTTCGATCTTCTCCGGCGTCGAGGAGGCCGAAAGCTTCATCAGGCCCGTGAGCCGTTTCACGTGCGTGTCCACGACAATCCCTTCCGCCTTTCCGAAAGCGCTCCCCAGGACGACGTTCGCCGTTTTCCTGCCCACTCCCGGTAGTTTTACCAGTTCCTCCATCGTCCGGGGCACCTCGCCTCCGTGCCGCAGCCCGATCTCCCGGCAGCAGAGCATAATGTTGTTCGCCTTCGCCCGGTAAAACCCCGTCGATCTCACGATCGACTCGAGCTCGCTCCGCATCGCGCCGGCGAAGTCCGCGGCCGTCGCGTAGCGCCGGAAGAGTCCGGGGGTCACCATGTTCACCCGTTCGTCGGTGCACTGGGCCGAGAGGATGGTCGCCACCAGCAGCTGCAGGGGGTTTTCGTGGATGAGGGCCGTTCGCGCCTCCGGATAACGACTCCCAAGGCGGGAGATGATTTTCCGCGTCCGCGCCTTTTTCTCCCTGAGTGATTCCATCATTTCCTTTCCAGGATCCGGGCCACTTCTCCCGGCGGCCGGGTGTTCAGCACATCCCGGGGCTCGAGCCAACCCTTGCGCGCGACATTGACCCCGAATCGGACGTCGCCGAGACCCTCGGTGGAGTGCGCGTCGGGATTGATCACGATCATGACGCCTTTTTCCTTCGCGTACCGGCAAAACGTCCAGTCGAGGTCGAGCCGGTGCGGGTTGGCGTTGATTTCGATCATCTTTCCGTGGTCGGACGCGGCGTCGATGACCTCGCGCAGATTGAGGGGATACCCTTCACGCTCCAGCAGGAGCCGTCCGGTCGGGTGTCCGAGCATGGTGACGTGCTTGTTCTTCAGGGCCCGGATGAGGCGCGCCGTGGCTTCTTTTTCGGTCATTTTAAACCGGCTATGGATGGAGGCGACGACGTAATCGAACCGTTCGAGGACCCTGTCGCTCCAGTCGAGCGTGCCGTCACCGAGGATATCGACCTCCGTTCCGGAGAAGATCCTGAACCCCCTGAGCCGTCCATTGATGGACCTGATCTCGTCGAGCTGCCTGGCCACGTCCTTTTCCGTCAGCCCGCCGGCGTACACCGCAACCTTGCTGTGGTCGGCGATACCCAGGTATTTCCACTTGAGCAGGATGGCCGCATCCACCATTTCCTGCAGGGTGTTGCGTCCGTCGCTGTATGTGGTATGGCAGTGGAAGGTTCCCTGCAGATCGGAGAGCGAGAGGAGGTCCGGAAGCGTTCCCTCCCCGGCCGCGTCGACCTCCCCGGCGGCCTCACGCAGTTCCGGCGGAATTTCGGAGAGCCCGACGGCCCGGTAAATTTCGGCTTCGTTGCGGCACTCGGGCGGAGCCTTTCCCCCGGTTTTCCTCCCCTTCGCCGGAAGCCGGGAAAACCCGTATTCGTTCATTGTCCAGCCGCGATCGGTCGCGAGGCGCCTGATCTCAACGTTGTGTTCCTTGCTGCCGGTGAAATATTGCAGGGCGAAGGGGTATTCCTTCGCACCCACCACCCGCAGATCGCACTGGATTCCGGACCTGAGGAGGACGCTCGCTTTGGTGGGGCCCGACGAGATTTCAGAGGCCACGTCGGGATGGCCGAGGTAACTCCTGATGATCCCGGCGGCTTTTTTCGGGTCCGCGCCGGCCAGGATGTCGATGTCGCCAACGACCTCTTTCTTCCTCCTCAGGCTACCGGCGAGGCTGCAGATCTTCACCCCCGGGAGCGCGGAGACGTGCTCCAGCATCGCCATGGCGGCGGCTTCGGCCACGGGGAAGAGGCTCTTGCCGCTGCTCCGCTCGAGGAGGGTAAGCCCTTCGAGGATGTTTTCCTCGCTCTTTTTCCCGAATCCCTCCAGGGTCGCCAGCCGTCCGGCTTCGGCCGCCTCCTTCAGCCTGGCCGGGGAATCGATCCCGAGCTTGTCGTGGAGCAGTTTGACTTTTTTCGGTCCGAGTCCCTGGATTTTCAACAGGTCGAGGAGGCCGCGGGGAACGGATTTCCTGAGTTTTTCATACTCGTCCGACGTCCCCCGCAGGGCGAGGTCGGCCACGATCGGCGCGAGACCTTTCCCGATGCCGGGGATCCCGGTCAGCGTGCCCGACCCGGCGGCGGACCGGATGTCCACCGTCGATGTGCCGAGGACCCTTGCCGCGTTATGGAATGCCCGGCATTTGAATGGATTTTCTCCGAGGAGTTCGAGTATCGTGCCCATCTCCCCGAGGATGTCGCCGATTTCCCTGTTGGTCATGGTCCGGGGGGGAACATTGGGAGCGAATCAGGTGTCGAGAGAATGGAGGGCGGCGGGCGCGGCCTCGTCCCGCCGCTCCAGTTGTTCCTGGAGACGGCGGAGGTGCCCGACCAGGGGCGCGTGTTCGGTGTAACGCATCAGTTCCTGTCGCACTTTCGCGATGCCGGGGAGGCCCTTCAGGTAACCGCTGTAATGTTTCCGGAACTCCAGCACGCCGGTCCGCTCGCCCTTGTGCGTGACGGAGAGATCCAGGTGGAGCAGAAGGAGATCGATCCGTTCCCCGATACCGGGTGGAGGGAGGATCTCGCCCGTGGCGAGGTACGCCTTGATCTCCCTGAAGATCCACGGGTTATGGACCGCGCCCCGCGCGACCATGACGCCGTCGCAGCCGGTCGATTCGAAGACTTTCTTCGCGACATCCGGCGTGTCGATCCCTCCGTTGACGACCACGGGGATGCTGACGGCCTGTTTCACCGCCGGGATGTGGCTATAATCGGGTTCGCCGGAGTGCCCCTGCGTGCGGGTCCTGCAATGGATGGTGATCGCTTTCGCGCCGGCGTCCTCGACCATGCGGGCGACATCGGCGATCACGATCGAGCGTTCGTCCCACCCGAGCCGTGTCTTCACGGTGACCGGCAATTCCGTCGACCGGACGACGGACTCGATGATCCGGCGCATTTTCGGAAGGTCCCGCAGGAGGCCCGCCCCGGCGCCGTGTCCGGCCACATTCTTGACCCAGCAGCCGCAATTGATGTCGATAAGGTCGGGGGCCAGCGCGGAAGCGATTTTCGCGGCGCCCTCCATGGAGAGGTCGGTCCCCCCGTAGATCTGGATGCCGAACGGGCGTTCTTCGTCCAGGAACCTCATCTTGGAGTGGGTCTTGCCCGATTGGCGGACCAATCCCTCCGAGTTGACGAACTCCGTGAACATCAGGTCGGCGCCCAGTCTCTTGCAGATGAGCCGGAAGGGGATGTCGGTGACATCCTCCATGGGGGCGAGGATGATGGCGTTCTGTATCTGGATCGTTCCGATGCGCATGAATTTCAACAATAAACTATCGAAAAACCGACAGGAATGCAAACAAAAGGGCCCGGGAGGAATTCCCGGGCCCTGGTGCGGAAGGAGGGGTGCTGCCGGTCCTACTTCATCAGCAGGACTTTCTGAGAAGCGGAGAATTCCCCCGCGTTCATCCGGATGATATACATCCCCGTGGGGGCGCTCAGGCCGTCGTCGTCACGGCCGTCCCATTCGAGGGTGAGCGATCCGGCGGCCCGTGTCCCGCTCATCAGGGTCGAGACGAGGCGCCCGAGGAGGTCATACACCGCGATGTTCACGTCGGACGCGACCGGCAGGTCCACCTGCATGCGCGTCACAGGGTTGAACGGGTTCGGATAATTGCGCCCCAGGGCGAACGCGCGCGGAAGGTCGGAGGCGTCACCTGAAATCCTGAGCGCGAGGCCCGCCGCAGAGGCGGCGTCCCGCACCGCCATCGACCCTGAACCCTCGATGGTCCGTCCGGTGCCGGCGGCGCCCCCGATCAGAGACAGTTTCCGTGTGCCGGCAGGGGGAGTGTTGATCTCCCAACTCACGGTGACCGGGTACGCGGCGCCCTGGATGCTGACCGGATATTGGCTGGTCGCGCCTGCGTTGTCGTCGGTCCAGGTCTCGAGCATCCGCTGGGAGGTGAACCGCACGTCGAACGCGCCGGACGGGGGAGCGGGGGGCAGGTCGAAGAAGTCCCGGTTCCCTGTCGAGCGACGACAGCTCGGCGAGATAGAGCGACTGCGAGCGGCCCGTCGCGTCCTTCACGGTGATGCGGTTCATCGGGCGGGCGTCGAAGGGTTCGATGGCTTCCTTTGGGGCCGCCGCCGATGAGACGCTCAGGTCGAGCGTGCCCGCGCCGTTGACCTTCACCCAGTACCCGTGACCGGGCTGGATCGGCGGCGGCGGTGTAATACCCCGCCAGGCCGTACCCGTAGAAGGGCGAGGCGATCGTCGTTCCGGTCGGGACGATCTCCGCGCTCGCGACGTAGCCGGACGGTCCGCCGATCAGGTTCCACTTGTCCAGGACCGTCGCGACGACGGCGGTGTCGAACATCCCGGGTGATGCCCCGGCCGCTCCCGCGCCGTCGAACTTCAGCCAGTATCCCCTCCCCTTGACGAGCGGATCGGCCGAGATGTACCCGGCCGCGTATTCGTACGCGGGGGAGGTTGAGCCCGGGAAGAGGACGGATTTCCCGTAGTTCGCGTCGATCGGCGTGGCCGAGACCGCGACGATGTTCCACCCGTCGAGCACGACCGTGGCGATGTTCGGAACGAGCCTGACGCACCAGTTGTCGCGCGGCTTGGTCTCGTAGGGATACGTGTTCCGGTTGACATAGATCCATCCGGGCACCGGGCCGGAGTTCGCGTTCGAATCCGCCTGCATACCGACGAGGGCGAGGGAGTCGAGGCCGGTCGTTCCGATGCTCTCGTACTGGTATTCGACGGTCCCGTCGCAGCGGTTCAGGACGGCCCGGAAGGTCGTGATGTCCTGCGTCGAACCGAGGTTGTCGAAGGCCCCGATCGAATCCCACTGGACGATGAAGAGGCAGGGGTTCGCGTTGTTGCCGTAGAGGATCCGTCCATAGGTGGCCGCGGAATCACCGATGATGAGATCGGCCCAGAACGGCGCGATGAACATCCCCGGCATGTTAGAGGCTCCGGCGGTGTCGGTCCTGCCCGATTTCTGCGCGTTCGGGAAGTCCCAGAACGTCGTCGCGAATCCGTTGGCGTTCACGTCGAGCGTGTCGAGCGGGGACTTGCCGAGGGCCAGGGCGCCGTTCACTCCCACCCAGGCGTAGCGGAAGGTGTCGGCGAACAGCGTGAAGTTCGTACCCATGTCGAAGGGGCCCGCCCCCCCGTCATCCTTCGGGGCCGTGCCGGAGCCCGCGTAGTGGGGTACGAAGAAGTCGGACGTATCGATCAGGGCGCCGGAGGCGGAGATGTCCTGGACGGTGCAGGTCGCCCCGGTGTCGGCGGTGTACCATTCGGTCGCGAGGGAGACGATTTTATAGGAAAAGGCCGCTGTGGAGTCGGCAAACCCGGTCGAATCGGCTGCGACGAACTTGTACGACACCGCGTCATCGACGGAGGCACCCGGGAGTCTCACCTTCCCAGATATCGGCGCCGAGAACGTCATCGGTATGTCCGGCTGGAGGACGTCGATTCAGTCGCGTAACGAATCTCTCGCGTGTTTCGACCCCCGCGGATCGCGCATCGTCGGGGTTGCAGTCGATGATCGTGGCCTGAACGGGCTCGCGGACCGGTCGACAATGTGTTGCCCACGGCGGTGAGATCGCTGAACGTGGGAGGGACGTTGGTCGAAACGGTCATCGAGTACCACATGAGAATGTTGAACGCCCGCGCGTGCGACCCAGCCCGCGCAGGTGAATCCCGGCTGGATCGTGGCGACGTGTTCGTAGAACTTCCAGTTATGCGTCAGGAGGGGGTTGGCCTCGGTGACGGCGAAGAATCCCGTCTGGCTCTCAACCTCCTGCTGGACATGGGGTCCGTAGATCCGGATCGTGATGAAGAACGGGTCCCCGACGCCGATGCTCGGCTCGCCGAGGACTCCGAGATCGTAAAAATTAACGGCGTTCGCCTGCTCGACCACGGGCGCTCCGCCGAATCCCCAGATTTCGTTTCCCATCGGCGTGAATGAGGGTATGGCCCCGGACACCGTCGAATGCCAGGTCGGGTCGGTGGCTTCCTCCGGGAACGCGGCGACGCCGCCGTCGATGATCGTTGGTGTTGATGAAATATCCCCAGCATGTGGTCTGGCTCGACGCGGGATACCCGCCGTAGCCGGGACCGACACCCGGGTAGACGTTCGACTCGAAGAGGCGGAGCGTGATCGTCGAATCGAGCGATCCGACGTCTGACGCCCACCAGAACACAGAGTCGATGGTTCCTGCGGCGGGGGCGACGTACCACATCGCCATGATGTCCTGGTGGAACCCGATGTGGTTGGTGGTTGGGTTCGGGTTCTGGGCGGCCGTGAATCCGAACGTGGCCTTGTCCGTGCAGACCATCGTCCCGGAAGTTTTCAACATCGATCGTTTGAGCATCTCCGCGGCCCCCTGGTTTTTCCCGATCGGGATGGCATCGCCGTAGGGGGAGACGAGGATTCTCTTCTGGCCGAATGAAGTCGCTGCCACAAGCAGGATAAGTATCAGCAACTTTTTCATGGTGTCCCTTTCTAGTGAAATGTGGAAACGAAGTGAAGGACGATTCACCCCATTATCGCTTTTTTCGGACACATAATCAATCCCGCGGCCTGCCGTTCTCCGGACGGGCATGGTCAATCCTCGAACGGCGAACCGATGCGGTCCCGCACTTTTTTCACGATAATACGTGGATATCGGCTGAATCGGTGGAGGTCCCGGATGGTATGCCGGTGGTCGTTTGCCGCCCTGTCCATGAGGAACCTGAGGTATTGAAACGAGGGCGTCTCGAACGGGAACGATCTGTTCAGTCCGCAGGAGATGGCCAGCCTGCCGATCCATTGAGTCATGAAAAGGGTGGAAGCCATTGTTTTATCGTGCGTTATGGGATCCGTTTCGACAGGTTTCAATCCAATTTGTTTCAAGATCGAAAGGAGCCTCCGATGGCACGCGTCCGTCGTCCGGCCGCGGCAGACGACGATGGAATGTCCCCGGTGGGTCTTCCGGGCGCTATCCGGACCGAAGAGAGGATGAAGGCCGGTGTAGGCGACGTCCGCGGGGAGGTGCGATTTCATCCACCGGAGGGGTCTTTCCTTCACGGCGGAGACATCGGCGACAAAGGCGCCGGGTGTGATCCGCGCGCCATGCCGGCGCAGAAATGGTTCGAGCCGGTCGACCGGCAAGGCCAGGAGGATGATGCGGTGGAGGGCGATGTCCGCGCTGCCGGCCCGGCGCATGCCCCGGCCGGGTCGTATGTCACGTCGGGTCTCGAGGATGTGGATCTCGAAAATGAGGTTGGAGGATGGAGGCCGCAAGCCGGCCGAACCTGCCGTATCCGACGATCAGGAGGGGGAGTTTCTTCATCGCTTCTGGGTCCCCCTGGAGTGGAGGAAAATCGCCGAGTAGACGCCCCGGACCAGGCGATCGTCCAGGATGGTACTGTCGGTAAGGGCGAGGAGGCGCGAAAGGATGGCGGTTTCACGGGGGCGATCGTTGATCACTGTCCCAGCGCGCTTTTTCATCTTTCCGATCGTCTTCACCAGGGCCTGACGCTCGTTCAGGAGGACAGGAGCGAGTCATCCACCAGGTCGATTTCCCGGCGCAGGGATGTCAGGGTGCGACCGGGCCGGACGAGCGCCTGCCTGAGCATGTGGTCCGTCAGGACGACGGCGATCATCGATTCCACGACCGGTACGACCCTCGGGCAGATGCAGGGGTCGTGCCTCCCGGTCATGGAAATGGCCGCACGTCTGCCCCGCGAGTCCACCGTCTGCTGTCGCTTCCTGATCGAGGAGGGGGGCTTGACCGCCACCCTGATCACGATCTCCTCGCCGTTCGATATTCCGCCGAGGATGCCGCCGGAGTGATTGGTCCGGGTGTGGATTTTATGGTCACGACGGGACTTGTAGAAAACGTCGTTATGTTCGCTGCCCGTCATCCTCGCGGCGCTGAAACCGGAGCCGATTTCCACCCCCTTCACCGCCGGTATCGACATCAGGGCCCGGGCGAGATCGGCGTCGAGCTTGTCGAAGACCGGATCGCCGAGACCGGCCGGGCAGCCCCGCACGACGGCCTCGACGATGCCGCCCGCCGAGTCGCCTTCTTTCCTCAGGCGGGTGATCCTCTTCTCCATCGCCGCCGCCGCCGCCGGGTCTGGACACCGCATCGGATTGTTGCCGATCTCAGGACGGTGAATGCGTCCGGCCCTGATCCCCGCAGCCTCCAGCGTATAGGCGAAGATGTCGATCCCCCGTTTCGAGAGCAGTTGCCGGGCCAGTGCGCCGGCGGCGACCCGCCCGGCGGTTTCCCGTCCCGATGACCGGCCGCCCCCGCGATAATCGTGGATGCCGTATTTCGCGAGGTAGGTGTATCCCGCGTGTCCCGGCCTGAAAAGGTTCCGCACCAACCTGTATGCCCGGGGGTCCTGGTCGACGTTCCTGATGAGCAGGCAGATGGGTGTGCCGAGCGTCCTTCCCCCGGCGATGCCGCTGACGATCTCCACCCTGTCCGTCTCCTTCCTGGGGGAGGTGACGGAGCTCTGTCCGGGCCGCCTCCGGTCGAGTTCCTTCTGAATGTCGCGTTCCGAAATTTTAAGGTTGGGCCGGACCCCGTCGATGACGACGCCGACGGCGCGGCCGTGGCTCTCGCCGAACGTCGTGATCCGGAACAGCGTACCGAGCGTATTTCCCGCCATAATCGATCCCTGTTTAAGAGCTGAATTTGTCGAGTTCGTTCCAGAAACCTGGGAACGATTTTTTTACGCAATCCGGATTGACGATCCGAACGCCGTCCACGGCCAGTCCGGCGACGGCGAAACTCATGGCGATGCGATGGTCGTTGTACGTTTCCACCTCGCAAGCCCGGAGCCCGCCGGGGATGACGGTGAGGTCCCCCTCCGTGACGGTCGCCGATGCCCCGAGCCTCCGGATCTCGGTCGCGAGGGCGTGGAGCCGGTCGGTTTCCTTGTGACGCAGATGGGCGACGTTCGTCACCGTGGTGGGGGACGTCGCGAACGCGGCCGCGACGGCCAGGGCCGGGACGCTGTCCGGGAGTGCGTTCATGTCGACGGTGATCCCGCGGAGCTCCCCGCCGGTGATCGCGATGTCGTCGTCGCGGACGTCGACCGCACAGCCCATCTCACCGAGGATGGAAAAGAGTGCGATGTCACCCTGCAGCGTGTCTCGCCTGACCCCGGGGATCGAGACCGTGCAACGCGCGATCGCCGCCGCCGCGGCGAAGCATCCGGCCGACGAGACGTCCGGTTCGACGGTATATTCCCGGGCGGAGAACCGGCCGGGCCGCGCCACCCGGTAGGCCGGTCCGGACCGGCCGCACTCAACGCCGAAATCGCGCATCACGGCCATCGTCATCGCGACGTAGGGGGCCGAGCTGAGCGGGCCGTCGGGGACGATCTCCAGCGGCCGTTCGGCGTAGGGCGCGACGAGCAGGAGCGCGGAGAGGAACTGGCTGCTCTGCGTGGCGTCCAGCGGCACGCGTCCGCCGGAGAGCGTCCCGCCACGGACGGTCACGGGTGGCAGGCGGCCGTCGCACGACGCATGGACGCCGGCGGCACCGAGGGCCTCCATGAGTCCGCCGACAGGGCGGCGCAGCATGTCGCCGTCGCCGGTCAACGTCGTGGTCCCGGGGGCGAGGGCCGCGAACGCGGAGAGGAACCTCATGCAGGTCCCCGCGTTGCCCACGTCGATCGTGCGGTCGCCGCCGGGAAGCGTTCCCCCGCACCCCCGGATCACCAGGTCGTTTCCGCGCCAGGAGATGGCGATGTCGAACCGTCTGAGAGCGTCGATCATCATCAGGGAGTCGGAGGAGGCGGACGGGTTCAGGATGACGCTCTCACCGTCTGCGAGCGCGGCGGCGATCAGGGCCCGCTGTGTGTAACTTTTGGAAGGCGGGAGGTCGATCACGACCCTTTCCCGGACGGCTCTCCGTATGGTGCGGACTTCCATCGCGTTCACAGGAGGTCGAGGAACATCCGGGACTGAAGCCGGGCCTGGGCCGCGAAGATCTCCGCGCCGGTGATCACCCTCCTCCGGTGACGGAGCGCATCTTCCACGAGCGGCGTGCGTCCCGACGGGGGATTGGCGAAATCGCAGACGATCCGGTAGTTCCGGAGCGTCGATCCGGAGACCAGGCGCGGAGACCGACCCCCGACCGGCCGGGGGTCCATGCCGACCGGAGTCGCATTCACGAGGACGTCGGCGTGGTGGGACGGTTGTTCCGAGAGGGGGATCCAGGCGCATCCGAACCTGTCCGCGAGCTTCCGTGCCTTCCCGGAATCCCGTCCCGCGACGGTGACCTTCATCCCGTGGACGACGCCGGCCCCGGTGACCGTCGCGGCGGTCCCGCCGGTCCCCAGCACGAGCATCCGCTTTCCGCCGGGCGCGGTATGACCGACGAGAAGGGTCAGAAACGCGTGGAAATCCGTATTGAGTCCGGTGAACCGCCCCCGCTTCCTGATGACGGTATTCACCGAACCGGTCAGCAGGGAGGAGCCTTCGATCCGGTCGAGGTATTCTGCGATGGAGCGTTTGAACGGCATGGTGACGCTGAGTCCGGAGATGGTACCTCCGATGATGCGCATAAAATCGCCGGCGTCGTCGGCCGCGAAATTGACGTAGACGGCATTTTTCTTCTTCCGTGAAAACACGGCGTTGTGATAGGCGGCGCCGCGGCTGAACGAAACGGGATTGCCGAGCAGCCCGAAGATCTTCGTGCGCGAATTCAGCGTGCCCGCCCGGTACAACTTCAGCATCGCGTCGAATGAGACCTGTCCCGGCGCCGTCGGCGAACGGTCGTCGTGGGCGGCGTATGTCATCGCGCCTCCGAGCGCCCCCTGGAGGACCCGGGTATAGACGCCGAATTCACCCATCGCGATGGCCGTGGCGGGCTGCCGGGAGCGGCGGGCTTCGGCGAGGAGCGCGAGCACCCGTCCGGTGTCGGCGAAGGAGCGGGCGGTGACGGCGATCTTGACGAAGGCCGGCTTCATCGATGCCATCGACCTGAAGAGGACGTTGAGGTCGGAAGGAGTGCGCTTCGGGTCGTGAAAGGAGAGGATGATGCGGCGGCGGCCCGCGACCTCGAACAGGCGCCCGAGAAACTTCGGTCCGAGCCGGAGATCCGCGTCGATGAATTCAGCCCCCAGGACGGCCGCTTCAGAGAGGATCTTCGCGCACGCGGCGGCCGATCCGGCGTATCCACCGCCCTCCCGGGCGCGCCGGCATGTCACGATCAGCGCCGGACGGGGGTGGGCAAGGAGGGGGTCGAGCCTGATCGTGCTCATCCGGTCGATCCTGAGCTCGACGGGGCCCCTGGAGCCGGAATGGGCCCGGAGGAACGCCCAGGCCTCGCGCAACGAGGCAGGCGCGAACGAGGGGACGACGATCATGGCCCGAGCACCGCGCCAAGGAGATCCCGCGGGACCTGCACGCCCGGAATGCCTTTCCCGATACCCCCGAGGAGCGTGTACCGCACCACGCCGGCCGATTTTTTCTTGTCAAACGGGAGGGCGCGAAGGATCGCCGCGCGGGAGAGGGCGCGCGGGGGCGTGACGGGGAGACCGTAGGTCTCGAGGATGCCGAGGATGGCCGCCAGATCGGCGGGAGTGATCATTCCCATCCCGAGCGAGATGCCCGATTCGACGGCCATCCCGATCGAGACCGCGGACCCGTGCGGGATGCGGTACCGGGAGGCATGCTCCAGGGCGTGCCCGATCGTGTGGCCGAAATTGAGGATACGCCTGTAGCCGGTTTCGCGCTCGTCAGCCGCCACCACCGATCCTTTCAGCGCGCAGCATCGCGCGATGACGGGGGAGAGCTTCGCGACGTTTCGCGCGAGGATCGGGCGCGCAGAAGCCCGGAGGCGCAGGAACAGGCGCCCGTCGAGTACCAGGGCACATTTGATCACCTCCGCCATCCCCTGGACGTATACCGGGCCCGGGAGGGTCGCGAGGTACCGGGGCGCGATCAGGACCGCCTCGGGATGGTGGAACGCGCCGATGAGATTTTTTCCGGCCGGGTGGTCGACCCCCACCTTTCCGCCGATGGAACTGTCGACCTGCGCGAGGAGGGTGGTGGGGACCTGGATGAACCGGATACCGCGAAAAAGTGTCGCCGCCGCGAACCCCGCGAGGTCCCCGACCACGCCGCCGCCGAATGCGACCACGAACGATCCCCTCTCCGCTCCGGAGCGGACGATGATGTCTTCGAGGCGTTCCTTCGAGCGGCGGTTCTTGGTGCGTTCCCCGGGCGGGAGCACGATCGTCCGGAACCGTACGCCCTCCCGTGCGAGCATTCGCTCGAGGGGTTTCCCGTGGCGCCGATGGACGTTGTCGTCGGTGACGAGGAATACGTGCGACCCCCCGGCGAGCCCCGCGATCCGCCTGGCGACCTCGTCAGGGCCGGAACAGAAATGGACCGGGTATGAACGCCGGGGAGTTCCGGGCATGGCGATGCGCACGTTTTTCATCTGGCAGCTTCAGGAATCGATTGATTTCCGGATCGACGAGACAAATTCGAGGGCGTCCCGTACCCCGCCGGCCGGTTCGCGATTCTCCAGCCTCGAAACGACAGCGCTTCCCACGATGACGCCGTCGGAGCACGACGCGAGGGTCCTCGCCGATGCCGCGTCCGAGACGCCGAAGCCGGCGAGGAACGGGTGATGCCGGACGAAACGCCGGGCGCGTTGGAGGTACTCCACGGAGTCGTTCGGGACGCCGTCGCGCATCCCGGTCACTCCCGTCGTCGCAACGCCGTACACGAAGCCCGTCGAAATCAAGTCGATCGCGGCGATCCGGTCGTCGGGCGTCGTGGGTGCGACCAGGAAAATGGTCGACATTCCCGCCGCCGAGGACGCCGACCGGTAGTCCGAACTCTCCTCGGGAGGGAGATCGCAGACGATCATACCGTCGACACCCGCCGAGCCTGCGTCGAGGATATACCGATCGAGGCCATATGACAGGAACGGATTGACATAACCCATCAATATAACCGGGATATCTGTAATTTTCCTAATATCCCGGACGAGCGAGAGGACGCCGCCGGGCGTCACCCCCATTGCCAGGGCGCGGCCGGTGCCCGCCTGGATGACCGTTCCGTCGGCGATCGGATCGGAGAACGGGACACCGAGTTCCACGATGTCCGCACCGGCGTCCGCGAGTCCCCGGATCAACGAAGGGAAAACCCCGGGTGAGGGAAGACCGGCCGTGACGAAGACGGAAAGGATCTTCCGGTTCGCCCCGCGGATACGGTTCAACCTCGCTTCGAGGGATGTCAAGCGCCGGTCCTCCCGGTGAACGATGTCAGGAGCGTCTGAAGGTCCTTGTCACCCCTCCCCGAAAGCCCGACGACCACGACGTCTCCCGGATCGGTCGTCGGCATCAGGCGGTCCAGGAACGCGATGGCGTGGGCCGATTCGAGCGCGGGCAGGATGCCTTCCTCCCTGGTCAGCATCAGGGCCGCCTCGACCGCCTCGCGGTCTCCGGCGGATTCGCATCGCAGTCTCCCGGCATCCTTCAGGTAACTGAGTTCGGGCCCGACCCCCGGGTAATCCAGTCCCGCGGATACGGAATGCGCCGGTGAGACCTGGCCGAATTCGTCCTGGAGCAGGTACGCCATCGATCCGTGGAGCACGCCCGGGCGCCCCGCCGAGAGCGAGGCGGCGTGCTGTCCGGTCGGGAGCCCCCGCCCGGCGGCCTCCACGGCGATGAGCGTGACGTCCTCGTCGATGAAATCGTGGAACAGTCCGATCGAGTTGCTGCCGCCGCCCACGCACGCGACGAGGTATGCCGGCAGACCCTCCCCGGAGTCCTCGAGCTGGCGCCTGACCTCCCGCCCGATGACCGACTGGAAATCCCTTACCATCATCGGGTATGGATGCGGCCCGACGACCGATCCGAGGATATAAAACGTATCCCGTACGTTCGTCACCCAGTCACGAATCGCCTCGCTCGTGGCGTCCTTGAGGGTCCCGCTGCCGGCGGCCACCGGAACGACATCGGCGCCGAGCAGCCGCATCCGGTGGACGTTGGGTTCCTGACGGGCCATGTCCTCTGTCCCCATGTAGATGACGCACGACATTTTCATCAACGCCGCGACCGCCGCCGTCGCCACCCCGTGCTGTCCCGCCCCCGTTTCCGCGACCACGCGCCGTTTTCCGGATTCACGTGCCAGGAGCGCCTGGCCGAGTGTATTGTTGATTTTATGCGCGCCGGTGTGACAGAGATCCTCACGCTTCAGGTAGACGGTCCCGCGGCCGAATCGGGCCGTGAGGTTTTCCGTACGGTAAAGGGGTGTGGGCCGCCCGGCGTAGTCGCGAAGCAGCCGCCCGAGAGTGCGGACGAATGCGGGACTTGACCCGATTTCCCGATAGGTCCGCTCGAGGTCGAGGAGGGGAGCGGTCAGGGTTTCGGGCACGTACATGCCTCCGTACGCACCGAAACGACCCCGCTCGTCCGGGAGTGTCTGTGCGGGTCTCGTCATCGGACGATTTCCCCCGGGTGGTGCGCGGGGAGGAAGGTCCTGCCCAGCACTGTCGACATCGCCCCGATGCGCTCGATCAGGTTTGCGAGTTTCGCCGGTTTGAGAGATTGGTACCCGTCCGAGAGCGCCGCCTCGGGATGGGCGTGCGTCTCGATCATCAATCCGTCGGCCCCGGCCGCGATCGCCGCGAGCGCCATGTCCGGCACGCAATCCCAGACGCCGGTCCCGTGGCTCGGGTCGACGATGATCGGCAGATGGGACGCCTTCCTGATCACCGGGACGGCATTCAGGTCGAGCGTGAAACGGGTCGACGGTTCGAACGTCCGGATGCCCCGTTCACACAGGATGACGTCGTAATTTCCGGCGGCCACGATGTATTCCGCCGCCATCAGGAATTCTTCGATGGTGGCAGCCATTCCCCGTTTCAGCAGTACCGGCCTTGACGCCTTGCCCACCGCCTCCAGGAGGGGGTAATTCTGCATGTTCCTGGCGCCGACCTGGAGGATGTCCGCGACGTTCGCCACGTCCGCGACGGTGGCGGGCTCCATGACCTCGGTGACGATCCGCATCCCGGTCAACGACCGCGCTTCGCCGAGGTATCCGAGCGCCTCTTCCCTCAGTCCCCTGAAGGCGTACGGCGAGGTCCGGGGTTTGAAGGCCCCGCCCCTGAGGAAACTGACGCCGAGCTCCCTGAGCGTCCAGGCCATATCGATGATCTGCTGGCGGCTCTCCACCGAGCAGGGGCCCGCGATGAGCGTGATTTCCTTTCCGCCGATCGAGCGGTCCCCGAAGCCGATCACGGTATCCTCGCGTTTCATCTCCCGGCTGACGAGCTTGTAGGGCTTGGAGACGGCGATCGCCTCGATGACGCCCGGCAGGTTGAGGAACAGGTCCGGATCGAGCTTCGAGCCGTTCCCCGTGATCCCGATGGCGATCCGGCTTTCGCCGGGGATCTCGTGAGGGACGTACCCCAACTCCCGGATTTTCCGGACAACTCCGTCGATGCGGTCGCGCCCCGTGTCGAGATGCATGATGATGAGCATGGTTTCCTCTCAGTGTGCGTTGCAGGATCTGACGTTCTCGCAAAATAACCGGACGAGGCGATGGTCCTTGACCCCGGGCCGCCGCTCCGTACCGCTGTTCACATCCACCGCGTAGGGACGGACCGCGCCGATCATCCCGGCCACGTTTTCATGGTGCAGGCCGCCCGCGAGGAAGAGGCGCCGGCCGGCGGCGAGTCGACGGGCCAGGGCGAGGTCCGGTTCTGCCCCTGAACCGCCGTACGCCCCGGGAGTCGCTCCGTCCACCATGCAGGCGAACAGCCGGTAATCGTCAGGATGGTGGTAAGGGGCGGACCCGGCCGGCGCCCTGAAGACCTTGATCACGGGAAGTTGAATGCGCCGGACCGCTTCCGGGGGCTCCTCACCGCAGAGCTGGACCATGCGCACCCCCGAATCGGCGATGGCCTTCTCCATGACCCCCGGATCCTCGTTGACGAACACGCCCACGGGGATCGCGCTCCCAGGGAGCGCCGCGATGATGCCGGCCGCCCGGCGCGGCGTGATGGCCCTGGGGCTCCCCTCGTAGAAGATGAAGCCGAGGTAATCGGCGCCGGCTTCGGCGCACGCCAGGGCGTCGTCGCTGTTGGTGATCCCGCAGATCTTAATCTTCACGGAGTCCACCGATCAATTCCGCCAGGCTTTTCCCCGGATCCGGATTCCGCATGAAATATTCCCCCATCAGGACAGCATCGACGCCGGCGCGGCCCACGTGACGGACATCCGCCGCCGAACGGAGTCCGCTCTCGCTCACGGTCGTGACGCCCGGGGGGAGGAGGGCCGCGACACGCGCGGTCGTCTCCAGGTCGATCGTGAAATCCCGCAGATTCCTGTTGTTGATCCCCACGAGGTTCACCGTTCGAAAATCGACGATTTCCAGTTCGTCGGGATGATGGATCTCCACGAGGCATTCCATCCCGAGGTCGGACGCGCGTCCCGCGAGGTCACGGATCCGGCCCGCGTCGAGGATGGAGGCGATCAGGAGGATCGCGTCCGCCCCGATCGATCGCGATTCATAGATCTGAATGTCGTCGACGATGAAATCCTTCCGGAGGACCGGGAGATTGACGCACCCGCGCGCGGCCACGAGGTCGCCCGCGGCGCCCGAGAAGAAACGGACGTCGGTCAGGACCGAGATGGCCGCGGCGCCGTTGTCCCGGTAGGAGGCCGCGAGTTCCGCGGGGCGGACGGAGGCCCTGATCACTCCGGCCGTGGGGGAGGCCTTCTTGATCTCCGCGATGATCGCGGGACGCCGGCCTGCCGTAATCGCCCCCCTGAGCGACCGGACCGTCGTGGAGTACAACGGCGCATCCCCGAATGACGACGGCGTCCGGCTCCTGCGGAGCGCCGCCACCTCTTCACGTTTGGCCGCGACGATCTGATCGAGGATGGTCATCGGTTCGTGTACTCCACCAGGCGGCGCAGCATCCCGAGGGCGCGCCCGGAATCGACGGATTCGGCGCACAGGTCGAAGGCGGCCCGTGGCGCCAGGCCGTCGCGGCCGACCATGAGACCGACGGCGGAATTCAAGAGCGTGAAATCTCTCGCCGGACCGCGGGCCCCGCCGAGGACCGAGAGCGCGATGGCGGCGTTGTCGGCGGGCGTGCCCCCGGCGACCTCCGCGAGGCCGGAGATCGCCCGGATACCGAAAGTCCCGGGACTGACGGTGTACCGCTGCTCGCCCACGTTTTCCCGAATTTCCCTGATCGATGTCATCGCCGCCGGGGACACCTCGTCCAACCCGTCGTCGGCCGTCAGGACCATCGCCGCCGCCGGGCTCATCTCCCGGTACAGTGCGGCGATGATGTCCGCCGACGCCCGATCGAACGTCCCGACGACCTGTCGTCTCACCCCCGCCGGGTTGGCGAGCGGGCCGAGCAGGTTGAAACAGGTCCGGATCCCGAGCTCCGACCGGGGCTTGGATGCGAATCTCATCGCTGGATGGTAGACGGGGGCGAAGAGGAACCCCACCCCTATTGTGTTGATGCACGCCTCCATCTGTTCCGGGGCCGCGTCGATGTTGACGCCGAGCTCCCTGAGAACGTCGGCGCTCCCCGACCTGCCCGAGACCGACCTGTTGCCGTGTTTGGCGACCGTGACGCCTGCGCCACCGACGACGAGCGCCGCCAGCGTGGAGACGTTGAACGTCCCCAGGCCGTCCCCGCCGGTGCCGCAGAGGTCGACGGCGTCAGGGTCGTCCAGGTGGATGGGTCGCATCCGCTCACGGAAGGCGTCGAGGAAGCCGAGCAATTCATCGGGAGTGTCGCCTCGTGCCCGGAGCGCCGTCAGGAAACCGCCGATCTGCGCCTCGCTCGCACGACCGTCCATGATGATCCCCATGGCGGCGGACGCCTCGGCGCGCGAGAGGTGTTGACCCTCCACACTCCTGGCGATGCAATATTTCATGTCCACCATCATAATGTTGCCAGCCAGTTCCCCATGATCCGCGGCCCGGCGGGCGTCAGGATCGATTCGGGATGGAATTGGAGACCGCGCACCGGGTGGGAGCGGTGACGCATGCCCATGATGACGCCGTCGGCGGTTTCGGCGGTGACCCGGAGACAGTCGGGAAATCGATCGCGGGAGACGACGAGTGAATGGTACCGGCCCGCGCTCATCGGATTGTCCAGGGATTGGAAGATGTCCTCCCCTCCATGGAAGACCGGGGAGGATCGCCCGTGCACGCATTCATCGTGCCGCGTGACCGCGGCGCCGTAGGCGCATCCGATCGCCTGGTGCCCGAGGCAGATGCCGAGGATCGGGATCGACTCGCCGAATCGCCGGATGATCTCCAGCGTCATCCCGGCCGTCTCGGGTCTCCCGGGGCCAGGCGAAATGACGATCCCCTCCGGCGACATCCCGGGAATGTCCGCGGGATCGATGGCGTCGTTTCTGACCACCGTGACCTGCCGGCCGGCCATCCCGAGGATGTGGGCGAGGTTGTACGTGAACGAATCGTAGTTGTCCACGAGTAGGATCATCGGTCGATCTCCTTCGCGAGTGCGATGGCCTCGAACAGGGCGTGCAGTTTCTGCCGGATTTCTTCCGTCTCCCGCCCGGGATCCGACTGCGCGACGATCCCGGCGCCCGCCTGAAGATGGAGTTTGCCGCCGTACGCCATGATCGTCCGGATCGTGAGGCAGAAATCCATGTTCCCGGCGAGATCGAAGTATCCGGCCGCGCCGGAATAAAAGCCCCTGCGCACTGTTTCCAATTCGTCGATGATCTGCATCGCGCGGATCTTCGGAGCCCCCGTGACGGTCCCCGCCGGGAAGAGCGCGCGCAGCGCGTCCACCGGCCCGATTCCCGGGAGCGTCCCGCCGGTGAGATGGGAAACGAGGTGCATGACGTGGGAATATTTCTCCACGGTCATCAGGCTGTCGGCGACGACCGAACCCGGCCGGCAGACCCTCGAGAGGTCGTTCCGCCCGAGGTCGACGAGCATGACGTGTTCGGCCCGCTCCTTCTCGTCGGCGAGGAGCGACGCCTCGAGCGCCGCGTCTTCCGCGGGCGTCCGTCCCCTCGGCCTGGTCCCGGCGATCGGGACGTGCTCGACGGTACCGCCACCCATCCGCGCGAGCATCTCCGGTGAAGAGCCGAGGAGAATCGTATCGCCGAAATCCATGTAGAAGTGATAGGGGGAGGGGTTGATCATCCGTAGGGCCCGGTAGACCTGGAACGGATCGCCCTCGTACCCGGCGGTGGCGCGCTCCGAGAGAACGACCTGGAAGATTTCCCCCTCCCTGATGTACTCCAGGGCCCGTGCGGCTTTTGCCGGGAAACGGTCCAGGTTGTAGCGGATCTCTCCGGCCGCGAACGGTCCCCGACCCGTCGCGGCGCGCGGGACCGATGGTCGGAGGGCGTCGCGCATGCCATCCAGGCGCATGACGGCCGCGGCATACCGGCCGCCGGCCTCGCCGCGTTCCCCCGGCAGCGTGTTGACGATCAACAGCAACCGGTGGGTCAGGTGATCGAACACGACGACGCTGCTGAATAGTCCGAGGATGCTGTCCGGGGCGCCCGTCCGGTCCTCCACGCTGCAGGGGATCGCCTCGATCGTGCGGACTTCATCGTATCCGATAAAGCCGACCAGCCCGGCCGGGAAACGGGGGAAGTGGTCGTCGGGGTGTTGCCGGATGGATGCGAGCAACCCGGCCGCCGCCTCGAAGATGCCGGGGCCGGATCGGGATTCCGCGCCCGGCCGGCGGATGGTCGTCCCGTTCGAGCGCGACTCGAGGATGGTCACCGGATCGAAGCCGAGAAAAGAGTACCGCGCGAGGTGTTCTCCGCCCTCGACGCTCTCCAGCAGGAATGATTCGCGCGAGGAGTCCCTGAGCGCCAGGTAGGCTGAGACGGGAGTGTGCAGATCCCCCGGGATGCTCATCGAGACGGCGACGTGATGGTTGCCGTCTCCTGATCGAGCCATATACGTGTCGTGGTCTGGTTGAATCATCGGTATAAAAATAAAAAACCCTTTCCGGGTTCCGGAAAGGGTTTGAAAAGTGGTGCCTGGATCGATCAGGGTTTCTTTTTCATCCTGCCGGAATGATGGGAGAGGGCAATGCGCCACCAGCCGCTGTTGACGACGGCGCCGGCGGTGGAAAGGCAAGAAACCTGGATGGTCCTGTTCATGGATTCAGTATGAAAAATATTTTCGGTATTGTCAAGGCGGCCGAAAGAAATATTTCCGGAAACGGCCATCCCGGGCCCGGATCAGCCCCGGTAGAGCTGGTACAGCATGAGGTAGATCAGGACCCCGGTGACCGAGACGTAGACCCATACCGGGTACGTCCACCGCACGACCCGCTTGTGCCGTTCGAACCTCGAACCGAGCCCGTGGTAGAGCGCGATACCGACAAGGGGAACGTTCACGACGGCGAGGATCGTGTGGGAGAGCAGGAGCGCGAAGTAGAACGTCCGGACGGCCCCCTCCCCGGTGAATGCCGTCGAGCCGTGGAGGTAGTGGTAGACGATGTACGACACGAGGAAGGCCGCCGAGAAGCCGACCGCGCGGAGCATGTAGGCCCGGTGCCCTTCGCGGTCTCCCTTCCGGATTTTCGACCTGCCGATCAGCAGCATCACCGCGGAGGAGAGGTTCAGCAGGGCGTTGAGCGCCGGGAGGTATTCGATCACGGCGTTTTCCGCTCCGCGAGCAGCCTGGCGTGGTCCCGCAGCACGTCCATCGCGTCGGTGCTGTCGCTGTCGTAGTATCCCCGGATCGATCCCTTCCGGTCGACGAGGACGAATTTCGGGCTGTGGATGATCGCGTCGTCGCCCTCGGCCTCGAGGCCGAGGTGGAACCCCTTCTGTGTGAGGGAGTAGATCTGTTCCCGGTCGCCGGTGAGGAACGTCCACCTGCCCGGGATGGCCCCGTAGCGTTTTCCGTATTCGGTGAGGACCTCCGGTGTGTCGGTCGCGGGGTCGACGGAAAAGGAGACGAACTGGACGTCGGGACATTCGCGGAGCTCCTCCTGGAGCCACGCCATCCGGCCGCTCATCATCGGGCAGATGCCCGCGCACGACGTGAAGATGAAATCCACCACCGACACCTTTCCGGCGAACATCGCCTCGTCCGCGAGTGAACCCGCGTCGGTCGTGAGGTTGAAGGCGGGGACGGCGCCGAGTTCGGGGAGGGCCGCGCTCGAGCGCCCCATGTTCGAAACCACGAGCCAGGCGGCCACCACGACCAGCCCGGCGAGGAGCGCCCCGACATACCAGCGGATCCCCGGGTTGTGAGCCGTTTTCATTTCCTGCGCGTCTTCGCCGATGCCGCCGAGAGGAATATCATCACGACGGAAAATACGGAAATTATCAGGAAATTTAAAGGAAGGGAGAGGAATTCGTGAGGCGTGTGGGGGGTCCCGATATAGAGCGCCTGCCGGAACGCCGACATGCCGTAGTACAGGGGATTGAGCAGGATGACGACGCCGATCCAGGCCGCCGCGCCCTTGATCGGAAACAGCGCTCCGGAAAGGAGCCAGAGGGGAACGAGGACGAGGTTCATCACGGCGTGGAACCCCTGGGTCGTGTCCATCCGCCAGGCGATCAGGAAACCCAGTCCGGCGAGGCCGACCCCGAGGACGAACAACGACGCCAGCGACGCGAGGAGACCCTGGAAGCTCATCCCGATCCCGAGGAGGGGGACGAGCAGCAGCAGGAGGACGGCCTGGATGAGGGCGAGCGTGGCGGCGCCCATGATCTTTCCCGTGGCGATGCTGATGCGGGGGACGGGAGCCACCAGGACCCCCTGGAGGAACCCGGAGTGCCGGTCCTCGATGATGGAGATGGAGGCGAAGATCGCCGTGAAGAGCATCGTCAGGACGACCGTGCCGGGGAAATAGAATTCGAGGTAGGAGATGCCGGGCTGGTCGGGCGGGTAGGAAAAGGACCTGTTGAACCCCGACCCGATGACGATCCAGAAGATGAGCGGGGAGCCGATGAATCCCACGAGCCGGGCCCGCTGCCGGAGGAAATGGATCAGTTCCCGTTTCCAGAGGACCGCCGCGCCGGACGGGAAGATCCCGCCGCCGGCGTCCCGGATCCCGGGCCGGTCGCCGCCGCCGCGCGCGTCACTCACGACGCGGCCCCGCCGGCATCGCTGAAGCGGTGCCCGGTTTTCTTGACGTACACGTCCCCGATCGAGGGGCGCGAAAGCTGGACCATGTCCACGGTCCCCTCGTACGTCCGAAGGAGTTCGGGGAGGAGGGAGGAGGCGTTGTCGCATTCCACCCTCACGGCGTCGTCGATGCGGTAGATCGGCAGGTCGTACTTTCCCGAGAGTGACTGCATCAGCTTTTCCGGCTCGGTGCTCCGCATCGTGATGAGCTCCCGGCCGACCTCGGTTTTCAATTGCGCGGGGGTCCCCTTCGCGACGATCGACCCGTCGTCCAGGATCAGCAACCCGTCGCACGCTTCCGCCTCCTCCAGGATGTGCGTGGTGTACACGATCGTCGTGCCGGCGTCGCGCTGGTGGCTCCGCAGGAGCGCCAGGAATTCCATCCTCGCCGTCGGGTCGAGGCCCGTCGTCGGTTCGTCCATCAGGAGGATCCGCGGTGAGTGAAGGAGCGCCTTCGCCAGTTCGACCCGTCGCTGGAGGCCACCCGAGAGGGTGTCGACGACGTCGCCCGCCCGGTCGGCGAGGGAGAGGCGCCCGAGGAGCTCGGCCGTCCTGCCGGCGATCGTTGCTCCCGGCATCCCGTAGAGCCTGCCGTGGCACGAAAGATTTTCCCTGACCGTGAGTTTCCTGTCCAGGGCCGGGCTCTGGAAGACTACGCCGATCCACGACCGGATGTCGCGCAGTCTGCCGGCCGCGATGTCGCTCCCGAAGAAGCTGACGACGCCCGGCCCGGGGAGAGACGCCGTCGTCAGGATGCGAAAGAGGGTGCTCTTGCCGCTGCCGTTCGGGCCGAGGACGCAGAAGAAATCCGCGGCGGCGACGTCGAACGAAATCGCGCGGAGGGCGACGCGCGCGGCGCGCCCCTTGCCGGCCGGCGGATATTCGTAGGAGAGATCGCGGACCGAAAGGGCGGGGACAGGGTTCGTTCCCCCCTCCGTCGAAACCGCTGCGGCGCTGTTCATGCCCGTGGGCCGTGGTGAAGTCAGAACGTGTCCGCGGATATTCCGATGATCAGGAGGGGCAGATAGACGAGCGAAGCGAAGAAGAGGCGCCGGGCGAGCTGGTTCATCACCTTCTGCTGCTCCTCGGATTGTTCGTCGCGGACGCTCCGCAAGAACTTCCACGACAGGAACAGCATGGCGGAGCCGAGGAGAAACGCGAGGGCCGTCGACGCCGCGCCCGTCATGCCCGAGGCGTACGTGCCGGCGGCGAGGAGGACCAGGGCGGAGGAGTATCCCACCATCCGGCGGGCAGTCCTGATGCCGGTCGTATCGCGCACCGTCAGGATGGCGTATCCCGCGCGGGCGTAGTCCTTCCGGTAAAGCCACGCGAGCGAATAGAAGTGGGGCATCTGCCAGGCGAACAGGATCAGGAACAACAGGACGGCTTCGATGCCGATGTCGTTCCTCACCACGGTCCAACCGATCACGGGGGGCAGGGCCCCGGGGATGCCGCCGATGAATGTCGCCGCGGGCGTATACCGCTTGAGCGGCGTATAGAGAAACAGGTAGGACGCCGACGTCACGAACGCCGTCATCCCCGAGAGAAAATTTCCCGCCGTAAACAGGAGGGCCACGCCCGTCGCCGAGAGCAGCGATCCGAGGATGAGCGCTTCCGCGGGCGCGACGCGCGACGCGGGAAGGGGGCGGCGTTCCGTCCGTTTCATCAGGGAATCTTCCCGGCGTTCGATGTACTGGTTCAGCGCGCCAGCCCCGCCGCCGACCAGGAGAGTCCCGGCGAACACGACCAGGAAGGGCCGCAGATCGAAAACGCCGGCCTGCGCGAGGTAGGTGCCGAACAGGGCCGTGAAGACAGAGAGACCGGTGAGCTCCGGCTTCATGAGCGTGAGGTAATCGACGGCACGGACCGCGAGGCGGCCCCAGGGGCGGTCGAGCGTCTTCACGCCGGTCGTCATACGACCGCCTCCCGGACCCGGGTGCCGGCGGGTATCCGCCTGAACCCGAACATCCTGAAACAGTGCAACGCGGAGAGCACGCTCATCGCGAGGAGGAGCGCGCCGAGCGCGACGTGCGCGGTGGTGATGTCGACGGCCTTCAACGTGAGGACGGTGAAAGCCCCGAGGGTCACCTGGATGACCGTCAGGGACGCCAGAACCACCCCGAGTGTCCGCAGGCGCGACCCGGCGGGGGACGACCAGAAGAGCCGGTGCGCCGTCCAGAGCAGGGCGATGCCGGTCAGCATCCCCCAGTACCGGTGGAGGAGATGGACCGTAATCTGCGCCGCCGTGACCGGTCCGTCGGCCGCGATCCTGATATCGTTGTCGATCAGGGTGCGAGTATAACCGTCGAGCGCTTCGCTCGAGAGCGCGGGGGCGATCCGTCCGTAGGCCAGCGGAAAATCAGGGACGACGAGCCCCGCCGCGGTGTGACGCATCACCGCGCCGAGGATCAGCTGGATCCAGACCATCGCGGAAACGATCACCGTGAGCGTCGTGAGGGAGCCGGGCGCCGGGCCCTCGGAGGCCACGGGATCCGGCAGCCGGTCGATCCACCATCGTGAAGTGAACAGGGCGAGTGCGGCGACGCCCGCGAAGAAGGTCTGGGCGAGCGCGGCGTGCGCGACGGAGACGGGGGTCGGGAGCAGGAAGAGCACGGTGACGCCGCCGAGGACGCCCTGGACGACGACCGCGGCGAGCGCGGCCGCGCTCAGATTGCGGACCCAGCGGCGTTCCTCTTTCCGCCAGATCCAGACCGTGAGAATGACCGTGAGGAACCCGACGACGCTCGCGATCATGCGGTGTGAATGTTCGTAGAAGATCCCGCCGACCATTTCATCGAGCGGGTAGGCGAACATGAAACGGCCGTAGGTGTTCGGCCAATCCGGGACCGAGAGCCCCGACTGTGTGGACGTCACCAGTCCGCCCGCGACGATCAGAACAAACGTCGAGAGGGCGGTGAAGACGGCGAACCGGTGGAGTCCGCGCCGGTAGATCATTGGACCGCGTTCCCCGGCGGGGTGGCGGCGGCCTGGTCGGAGGATTCCGCGGGGGCTCCGTACTGCTCCCGGACAGCGGCCGCCTGCTCGTCGTACCACGCTTTGAAATCTTCCGGCGTCTGGACGTCGATATAGCCTCGCATCCTGTAGTGCCCGAGTCCGCAGAGCTGGGCGCAGGCGATCTCCGTGGGGGAGGCCGGCGCGACGCTGATGGCGGCCTTCCCGGACGCCGCCGCCCTGGTGATGACCTCCTCGGTGAGGTAATCGCCGGGGGAGGCGATCGCAGATCCGTCAGCGCCGATCAGCGACTCGTTCATGACCCAGGGATCCGTGGCGGATTTATAGCGCGCCTTCACGGCCGGGACGCCGGCGTTGATGAGCGCGGTGACCGCCGTTTCGTTCAGGGTTTCGTGGACCGGCAGCACGACCGCACCGTCGGGACCGGAGTAGTCCTCCGTCACGATGTAGCGGTCGAGATTCGCCGCGGGCCGCGCGCGCACCGCCGTCACCCCGGCCTCGAGGAGGCTCGTCACGTTGTCGGCGTTGAGTTCGTCGCCCGCGGAGAGGACCGTGGTCCCCCCGGCGTCGGTGACGTCGGCCGTCAGGAGGTATCCGTCGCGTGCTGCGGCCCCGGTCAGCGTGATCTCCTCCACCGCCGGCAGGGAAAGCGTGGTCAGCGAGGCGACAGCGTCTTCCACGGAGAACGTGGACGCCATCTCGGCCCGGATCTCGAGGCTCGTTTTGGTCGGCAGGAACCAGACCGGGATGTTCAAACCGGGGACGGCGTCCTGTTTGACCCGGAAGGCCGTGAGGTTCAGGCTGTGGATCACGTCCTTGGAGCTGAGGTGGATGACCACCGGGACGCCCACCGGAAGGTTCAGCTGGTTGATGGTGGTGATGTCATCCATCGCGGCCGGGTCCGTCCTGTCGATCCCCAGGGGGTTGTCGGTCCCGACGAGCTTCACGGAGGTTTTTCCGAAGACGCCGTCGGCCCCGGGATAATGGATGTTCCAGGCGAATTGTTCCGCGACGATCCTGACCACGGTGGATCCCTTCTCCGACGGGAAGGCATCGACGCGTCCGGACCAGATGGGGATGGAGAAGACGACCAGGAGAACGGCTTCCACGACGATGACCGCCGCTTCGATGTACGTGGACACGTGATTCGTGACGCCGTGGTAATTCGCCGTCGTGCGCTTCGAACTCCTGAAGCGGACGAGCGTGAGGACGAAATAGATTCCCCAGCCGACGAAGAGGGCGAACATCAGCCAGTGCACCAGCCCGATCAGGTTGTCGATCTGCGGGCCGTGCGCCGATCCGTCGGGGGGGAGGCCTAAATATTTTTCCATCATGATGCTCCTTGTTCGGTGGTGGATGCGGCCGCGATGGCGTCCGTGTCGTGCTGTTTCGCCCTCCTGCCGATGGAGATGAAGAGGGCGACGAATCCGGAGAGGACGAACCCGGTGATACCGATCATGGCCATGATGGCCTTGTTCATCCCGTCGATGACCGGGCCCTGGGCCGCGCCGTAACAGGAGGGGCAGGCGGGAGCCTGCGACGCGCCGACGAGGAGCAGGAGCGCGAGGGCGACGAAACTTCTCCGCATGTTCATCGCGCACCCGCCCTGTTCAGCGAGCGGGTCTTCCGTGCGAACCGGACGGCGTAGACCGCCATCCCCGCCGCGGACCCCAGGCTGAGGATCGCCCCGATCAGCCAGGAAACGTCCCCATCGCCGAGATAGTTTTCACCCAGCCAGGCGCCGAACCCGAGGGCGAAGGCGACGGAGACGAGGATGAACAGGATATGGAAGGCTCTAAGGGACATTTTTATAGATGATCGGGTCGGAAGCGGAGAAGATCGGCAACCACATCAGGACGGCGAAAAAGACGACCGTGAGGAGCAGCGACGCGTAGATGATCTTTTTTTCGGAGATCAGGTGCATGAAGTAGGACGCGACCAGGCCCCCCTTGATGGTGGCCACCACAAGCGCGACGGTGATGGCGGCCCGGACTTCCAGGTGGAGGTACGAGATCGCCACCGTGACGAACGTCAGCGCCAGCAGGGCGACGAAGACCGCGATGTAGGTGCGGACGTGCTTCTTGATGTCATCCGAATGTTCCATGGCGACTCCTATAATAGGTAAAGGACCGGGAAAAGAAAAATCCAGACGAGGTCGACGAAATGCCAGTAGAGTCCCGCGACTTCGACCCTGTTCGTGAACCGTTCGGGGTCGCTCTTCCACATCCTGCTCCCGGGGCCCCAGAGATAACCGTTGACGATCATGCCGCCGATGACGTGGAGCCCGTGCAGGCCCGTGAGCGTAAAGTAAATCGCGAAAAAGGTGTTGTTCGAGGGGAACAGGTGGTGTTCGAATTTCGCGCCGTATTCGATGCTCTTGATGATCAGGAAGCCGACCCCGAGGAGGAAGGTCAGGCCCATGTACCTCCGGTATTTCGAAAACGCGTTCATCTTGAGGGACGCCCACGACATCACCATCGTGATGCTCGAGCTGATCAGGACGACCGTGTTGAGGGTCGCCAGGGGCACGTTCAGGATGGCGCTCCCGTGGGGCCACTCGGGGGCCCCCACCCTCAGGAGGATGTACGACGTGAAGAGCGCGCCGAACAGCATGACCTCGGAGGCGAGGAACAGCCAGATCCCGAGTTTTGCGTTGAACAGGCCGGTGTCGGGCCTGGTATGGACTGTATACGGTATCTCCATGGTCGTTCCGTTACGAAGGTTGATTTTGGGGGGTGAAGTCCGTCGCGGCGCCCGGGACGCTGTATTCGTATGGTCCGCGGAACACTTCCGGCACCTTCGCGAAGTTGCCGTGGGCGACCGGCGGTGTGGGGGCGGCGGACCATTCGAGGGTCGTCGCCTGCCAGTGGTTCTCGCCGGCCTTCGCGCCGCTGCGGAGGCTCATGAACAGGTTGATGATGAACACCACCTGGAAGAGGGCCATCGCCCACGCGCCCACCGACATCCACTCGTTGAGGTAGAGCACGTCGAGGGCGTGGGCGTACTGCGAGCCGCCGTCGTACAACCGGCGCGAGACCCCCGCGAGTCCCTGGATGAGCATCGGGAAGAAGATCACGTTCATGCACACGAACGATCCCCAGAAATGGACCTTCCCGAGGCGTTCGTTCATCACCCTCCCCGTGATCTTCGGGAACCAGTAGTAGATCCCCGCGAAGAGCGCGAAGATCGTCCCGGGGGCGACCACGTAGTGGAAGTGGCCGATGACGTAGTACGTGTCGTGGAGCGCGATGTCCGAGGAGGAGAGTCCGAGAGGGAGGCCGGTCAGGCCGCCGATGCCGAACATCGGCAGGAACGCGAGCGCGAACAGCATGGCGGTGTTGAACCGGATCGACCCTCCGTGCAGGCTGATCAGGAGCACCGACAGGATGATCACCGACGGGATGGAGATGATCATCGTCGTCGTCTGGAAGAACGAGCTGATCGCCGTGCCCATCCCGGTGAGGAACATGTGGTGCGCCCAGACGATGAACGACGTGAAGCCCAGGAACACGGCCGCGTAGACGAGCGACTTGTACGCCCAGAGCGGTTTTCGCGTGTTGTTCGCGATGACCTCGGCGATGATCCCCATCGCGGGCAGGATCAGCACGTAGACCTCCGGATGAGCCAGGAACCAGAAGAGGTGCTGCCAGAGGAGCGGGCTGCCGCCCCCGGTGTTCGGAAGGATCTCACCGCTGACGACCAGCCCCGACGGCAGGAAGAAGCTCGTTCCCGCGAGCCGGTCCATGAGCTGCAGCACGCCGGCGGCCTCCAGGGGCGGGAACGCCAGGAGGAGGAGGAACGACGTCACGAACTGCGCCCAGACGAAGAAGGGGAGGCGCATGAAGTGCAGCCCCTTCGCCCGGAGCTGGACGATCGGTGACGATGAAATTCACCGAACCGAGGAGCGACGAGGTGATGAGGAAGACCATCCCGAACAGCCAGACCGTCTGCCCGGTGGTCGCGATGTCGGAGAGCGGCGGGTAGGACGTCCATCCGGAATTCGCCGCGCCGCCCGGGACGAAGAAGCTGGCCAGCATGACGACGCCGCCCACGAAGTACACCCAGTAGCTCATCATGTTGAGCTTCGGGAATGCCATGTCGGGCGCGCCGATCTGGAGGGGCATCGACGTAGTTTCCGAACGCGCCGACCGCGAGCGGCACCACGCCGAGGAACACCATGATGGTCCCGTGCATCGCGCCGAGCTGAGTTGTAGAACTCGGGGAGCATGATGCCGCCGGGCATCATCGCCTCGTTCGTCGCCAGCCACCAGACGAGCCACCCGAGGAGCACGATGACGGTCCCCACGACCATGTGGAGCCCCGGCCGCAGGCGTGAGAAGGCCAGGACGATCAGGCCGACGACGCCGAACGGGAGCGCGAAACGCAGGGCTGGAATCGGCTGTTCCGGGTACGCGAGCTGCCACCGCATCATCATCATCAGCGTGAAGCCGAAGAGGAGGAACAGGAGCGACGTGACGCCGTACTGGATGCCGATGACCTTGTGGTCCTGGGAGAAAACGTATTTCCGAAGGAAACCGTCCGCGGGATGGCTGTCCGTGCCATGAGAATGCGCGGACTGATCCGCGGCAGTCCCCGAGGGGGAGTGGCTCATTGTCGCTCCTGAATGGGTTGCGAAAGGCGTGGTGGGTTCCGGTGAGGCTTACTTGCCCTCGAAGGAGAAGTCCGCGGTTTTCGAGCCGGTGGCGGCGACGGAGACCTTCATCGTGGTCGCGCCGTATTTTTCGTGCCACGCCTCGATTTCATAGTCCCCGGCGGGGAGGTCCTTGATCGTGAAATTGCCCTGGTCGTCGGACACGGCGAAGAAGGGATGGTCCATGACGCCGACGTACGCGGCCATCCAGTTGTGGACCTCGCACTTGACCTTCACCATCACCTCGGGGCTCGAGAACGATTGCGTCATCTTCATCCCCTTCTTCGGCTGGGCGATGTTGAACTGCTTGCTGTTCTTCGGAAGGGCGTGAACGTTGTGCAGCGTTTCGTCGTCGTTGATGATTTCGATTTTCTGGTCGACCATCACCCCGAAGACGTGCGGCGAGTACTGGCAGCCGTTCTGGTCGAATTTCACCTTGTCCTTGGGGGCGGGATACTTGTTTCTTCGGGAGGCCGCTCTTGACGTAGACGAAGACGTTTTTCAGCGTGCCGTTCGGGTTGACCACGACCTGGTCGGAGTAGACGTCCTTCCCGGCGTCGGGCTTTTTCGCATTTCTTGTCCGCGGTCATCTTGATCTTCACCGGAGCGGGTTTCGCCCCCTTGAAGGTGACCTTTGCCGGAAAGCGTCCCGGCGTAGCCGGCGTGTGAGAATGCGGTGAGGCAGAGGAGGGAGAGCGCAAAGAACACAATCGACTTCATGATGGTGAATCTCCTGATGTTATGAAATTGAACGCTGGCACACGGCTTCCGGGGTCGCACCGAGGGAGGACGGAAGTGACGTGAAATCCATGAATGACACCCATAATATCGAAATAAATAGATTTTATCAAGGAATTTCGTCGAAAAAGGGGAAGGTTCCGATTTTCCCTGATTTTGGCGGAAATGCCTTGCCAATCCGTCGAATATTCAGTAAATTTTCTACCCCTTGTTGTGGAAGGTCTGATTCATTCACCATCATCTCAACATTCAAACGGAGCACTCGTGGAACTCAGTCTGACTCTCGGTTGCAGCGTCTTCGCTCTCCTCTTCGCCATCGTTCTCGCCCGTTGGGTCCTCAAGCAGGACGACGGCACGCCGGAAATGCGGACGATCTCCGACGCGATCCGTGAGGGAGCCGAGGCGTTCCTCTCGCGGCAGTACAAAACGATCTTCTTCCTCACCGTACCCGTGGCGGCGATCCTGTACATCCTGTACGCCTACATCCGTCCCGCGTCGTCGTACGATTCCGTATCCGGTGAACGACCTCGCGCTCTACACGGCCGGTTCGTTCGTCTTCGGCGCGATCTGTTCCGGCATCGCGGGCTACATGGGGATGTACATCTCCATCAGGACCAACATCCGGACCGCGTCGGCCGCGCGCACCAGCCTCAACCGCGGGCTCCAGATCGCCCTGAGGGGCGGTGCCGTTTCCGGCCTCTTCGTCGTCGCGATGAGCCTCCTCGGCGTGGGCGGCCTCTACCTGCTTCTCTCGAAGATCGGCGTCACCGACCACGAGATCCCGCTGCTGATCGTCGGGTACGGATTCGGCGCGAGCTTCGTCGCGCTCTTCGCCCAGCTGGGCGGCGGCATCTATACCAAGGCCGCAGACGTCGGCGCCGACCTCGTCGGCAAGGTCGAAGCGGGCATCCCCGAGGACGATCCGCGCAACCCCGCCGTCATCGCGGACCTGGTGGGGGACAACGTCGGCGACTGCGCGGGGCGCGGCGCCGACCTGTTCGAATCGACCGCCGCGGAAAACATCGGCGCCATGATCCTCGGCGCGACGCTCGCGGCCCATGCGGAATCGGATATGGGGATCACCTTCGCCGGGGGAATCGTGGGCGTGATGCTCTTTCCGCTGGTGGCCCGCGCGTTCGGTCTGCTGGCCTCGATCGTCGGCGTGATGGTCGTGAAAACGAAGGAGGAGGGCGACCCGATGGCGGCCCTGAACAAGGGATATTACGTGACGACGTTCCTCGCCGCGATCGGCTTCGGCGTGGGCTGCTACTGGCTCCTCGACGCGCCGCAGGCCCCGGACGCCTGGTGGCATTTCTGGCTCTGCGGGCTGGTCGGGCTCGCGACCGCCATGGCCTCCGTCTACATCACGCAGTATTACACCGAGTACAAGTACCGTCCCGTGAGGGAAATCGCGACGGCCTCCCAGACCGGCGCCGCGACCAACATCATCACCGGGTTCGCCGTCGCCCTCGAATGCACGGCGCTGCCGGTGATCACGATCTCGATCGCCATCATCGGTTCGTATTACCTCGGGCTCTCCAGCGGGCTGCCGAACGCCGGCCTGTTCGGGACGGCCGTCGCCACGATGGGGATGCTCGGGACCGCGGCGTACATCCTCGCGATGGACACCTTCGGGCCGATCGCGGACAACGCGGGCGGCATCATCGAAATGAGCCAGCAGCCGGAGGAAATCCGGAAGAAAACCGACCGCCTCGACGCCGTCGGGAACACGACCAAGGCGCTGACGAAGGGCTACGCGATCGGGAGCGCCGCCCTGGCCGCCTTCCTCCTCTTCTCGGCGTACCTCGACGAAGTCGAGCACTATAAGTCCGAACTTCGTGAGGGTGATCGACATCGCCAGGCCCGAGGTCTTCGTGGGCGGGCTGCTCGGGGCGATGCTGATCTTCCTCTTCGCGGCGCTCGCCATCCGGGCGGTCGGCAAGGCCGCCTACTACGTCATCAACGAGGTGCGACGGCAGTTCAAGGAGAACCCCGGGATCCTGCAGGGCACCGTCAAAACCGGATTACCGGCAGTGCGTCGACATCGTCACCGCTGGCGCGCTCAAGGAAATGGTGCCTCCCGGGCGTCCTCGTCATCGCGATGCCGATCGCGGTCGGGATCATCTTCAAGATGTTCGGGCTCGGGGCCCAGGCGGTCGCCGCGATGCTGATGGTCGGCACGATGGCCGGCATCCTCGTCGCCACGATGCTGAACAACGGCGGCGGCGCGTGGGACAACGCCAAGAAGTTCGTCGAAACCGGGATGTACGGCGGCAAGGGGTCCGACACGCACAAGGCGGCCGTCGTCGGCGACACCGTCGGCGACCCGTTCAAGGACACCGCGGGGCCGTCGCTCCACGTGGTGATCAAGCTGCTCAGCACGATCACGCTCGTCCTGGCGCCGTTCTTTATTTAACAACGTTCAGGAGTCAGAGTCCCGCAGCGCCCGAGGCCGGCGCGGCGGGAGCGTCTCCATTATTCATGTGACGGTCAGGGGGGAGCATCATCTCCCCGGCCGTTGTTGGACCTCGCACCGTCATCATCTCAGAGGGACGTTCTTATGAACACCGATTTCCGATTCCGCAGTCGATCATTTCCTCTCCTTCTCCTGCCGGCGCTGCTTGCGGTGCTTCGCTCCGGGTTGCCAGAAACCGGCGGCCCCCCCCGAACCCTCCCCCGTCGAACGCGGAAAATACCTCGTCACACTGATGGGGTGCAACGATTGCCATTCCCCGAAGGTGATGGATCCGGCGTTCGGTCCGGTGCCCGACACCACGAAGCTCCTCTCCGGCAACCCGGAGGGATTTCCCTATCCCACCTGGTCGCCCAACGATCTGATGACCCGGAACATGATGGCGTCGACGAACATGCACCTGACCGCGTGGGCCGGGCCGTGGGGGTCAGCTTCCCCGCGAACCTCACGCCCGACAAGGAGACCGGCCTCGGCGAATGGACCGAGGAGGCGTTCATCCAGGCACTCCGGACGGGGAAACACCAGGGGCAGCCGAACGGCCGGCAGATCCTCCCGCCGATGCCCTGGGTGATGTTCCGGGAGGCGACGGACGCCGACCTGAAGGCGATCTGGGCGTACCTGCGATCGGTTCCCCCGGTGAAGAACGCGGTCCCGCTCCCCGTACCGCCGGCACAGGCCGACGCGGGCGCGCCGAAGCAGTGATCCGGCGGTCGGCTCCCTGTCGCGATCATCGCGGCATGGCTCCTGTAGCGTCTCGGGTTGTGGCAGGAGTGACGGTCCCGGGATCGACGGCGCCGGGGCCTCCGCTCCCGCCGTCCCGGCCTCCCCCGGGCCGAGGAAGCCGGAACGAACCGCGCAGGGGCGGGGATGGTGTCTTCCGGGGTCGGGTACTGCTCGACGGACCCGTTTCCGGCCGGCAGAAGCTGATGGTCGTGAAGGACGTCGCGGTCTGCGGGAAGATCGACCACCTCGACGACCGTCTCGTCGTGGGTGAGGGCGGGGGAATCCGCTACGCGGTCGTTTCGGTCACCGGCGTGCCGAAAGGTGAATGCGCATCGCGCGATGGGGAGGGAGTTCATCCTCGACCAGCGCGCATGCGCGTACTCGCCGCACGTACTGCTCCTGCCGGTGGGCGCGAAACTGAAGGTCCTGAACAGCGACGGCGTCCTCCACAACATCCACACCTTCAGCACGCTGAACACCCCGTTCAACATCGCGCAACCGAAGGTCCTCAAGGAAATCGTGAAACATTCGACATGCCGGAGAGGATACCGGTCAGGTGCGACGTCCACGGCTGGATGAGTTCGTGGGTGGTCGTCGTGGACCATCCGTACCATGCCGTCACCGACGAGGACGGGCGATTCGAAATTTCCGGCATTCCGCCCGGGACAGTACACCGTCGACTGCTGGCAGGAGGAGCTGGGGGAGCAATCGGCCGTGCGATCACCATCGGCGCACCGGCGCGCGAAGGCGGGACAACGCATCTCACGACTTCATCTATTCGAACCTCCCCCTGCAGGCCCGGGCTCACTGAGTGCCCTGCGGCCGGTCCGGGCGCATGGGCCGGTTTCGCGTCATCCGGCAATTCTTCATCCCATCCGCACATCGGACCACCGGCGTCTGACGCACCTGCCCACGGAGCGGGGTGCGAAACGCCATCTCCGAATGTCCCGGAAAAACTTGCGAATGGTTGTCAAAATACCTACAATCCGACCACGTTGACGTCTTTCGCGTCAATCCACACCATCAGCCTTTTCGCCCCGTTCTCACTACCTGAAGGAAGCCGCCATGAACGAGACAGTCCTCGATAAATTTCTCCGCTACGCGAAAATCGACACCCAGTCCGACGAAGAGTCCCAGTCGTACCCAAGCACCGCCAAACAGTTCGACCTTCTCCGCCTCCTTGAAAAAGAGCTCAGGGAGCTCGGCGTCCCGGACGTCCGCATCGACAAGTACGGGTACGTGATGGCCACGCTGCCGTCGAACCTCCCGGCCGCGGACAAGGCGCACGGGAAGGTGCCGGCGATCGGATTCATCTCCCACGTCGACACGTCCCCCTCCGCGAGCGGGAAGGACGTGAAACCGCAGGTGATGACGTACAAAGGCGGCGACATCGTCCTGCCGGGCGACACCGCGATCGTACTCCGGACCGTCCGAGAACCCCCAGCTCGCGGCGAACGTGGGCAAGACCATCGTCACGACCGACGGAACCACGCTCCTCGGCGCCGACGACAAGGCCGGGCTCGCCATCATCATGACGGCGGTGCAGACCCTGATCGCGATCCCGTCGCATCCCGCACGGCGACATCAAGATCGGCTTCACCCCCGACGAAGAGATCGGCGCCGGGACGAAATACTTCGACCTCAAGGCGTTCGGCGCGAAGTTCGCCTACACCGTCGACGGCGACACGCCCGGCGAGTTGAACAAGGAGACCTTCAGCGCCGACTCTGCCACCATCACCGTGCACGGCCGCAACATCCATCCCGGCACGGCGAAGGGGATCATGGTCAACTCGATCCGCATCATGGCCGACATCATCGCGCGGATTGCCGAAGGACATGGCGCCCGAGACGACCGAGGGATACGAGCCGTACATCCATCCCCACGTCCTGAAGGGGGAGGAGGAGACGACGACGCTCAACATCCTGCTGCGCGATTTCAAGACCGAGGGGCTCGCCGTCCTGAAGAAGAAACTGGAGGCGATCATCGCCGAAGTGCAGCCGCTCCATCCGAAGTCCAGGATCGAGCTGAAGATCACGGAAACGTACCGCAACATGCGCGAGGGCGTCGAGAAGGACCCGCGGGTCATCGACTACCTGGAGGAGGCCGCGCGGCGCTCCGGGTTCGAGCCGAAGTGGGTTCCCATCCGCGGCGGCACCGACGGATCGAAGCTCACCGACGATGGGCTTGCCCTGTCCGAACATCTTCACCGGCGGTCAGAATTACCACAGCAAGACGGAATGGGCCTCGGTCTGGGGGATGGAAAAATCCGTCGAGACCGTGCGTGAACCTCGTCCGGGTCTGGGTGGAGAAGACGAGGGGTTGACGACGTCCGGCCGGCGTCCCAGCCCGCTCATCGCGCGGCGCCGCATCGTTCTTCCATAACTCCGAAACGACACACTACGAGAAGAGACCGCATGGAAACGAAGATCAACTCGACCGGTTTACCCGAAAACGCCTACAAGGAACTGAAACCCGGGCGAGGAATACCGGCCGCTGATGCCGCCCGAATCGTCGCCCGCGGAAGTCACCCCGTGGTCGGTGATGTGGGGGCTCCTGATGGCGATGCTCTTCTCCGCGGCCGCGGCGTACTCCGGCCTGAAGATCGGGCAGGTGTTCGAGGCCGCCATCCCGATCGCGATCCTCGCCGTCGGGCTCTCGACGGCGTTCAGGCGGAAGGACGCGCTCGGGCAGAACGTCATCATCCAGTCGATCGGGTCGACGTCCGGGGCCGTGGTCGCCGGCGACGATCTTCACGATCCCCGCCCTCTACATCCTCGACCTGCCGGCGAGCTTCTTCCAGGTCTTCCTCGCCTCGTCGTTCGGCGGCTTCCTCGGAATCCTGTTCCTGATCCCGTTCCGGAAGTACTTCGTGAAGGACATGCACGGGAAGCTCCCGTTTCCCGAGGCGACCGCGACGACGGAGATCCTGATCGCGGGGGAGAAGGGGGGCAGGCAGGCCGCGGTCCTCGTCGTGAGCGGGCTCATCGGCGGGTGTGTTCGATTTCATCGTCAGCGTCGCTCGGGCTGGTGGTCGGAGGTCATCACCTCGAGGATCATTCCGGCGGGCGCCGCGCTCGCCGACAAGATGAAAATGGTCTTCAAGCTGAACGTGCTCTGCGATGGTCTTCGGCCTCGGGTACATCGTCGGCCTGAAGTACGCGGCGATCATCTGCGCGGGATCGTTCCTCTCGTGGTTCGTGCTCGTTCCGCTCTTCCACGAAGTGGGGCAGGGGCTCCTGGCGCCGCTCGGCGCGACCGCCGACGAAGCTGATCTCGGCGATGACCGCGGAGGAGATCTTCCGCGGCTACGTCCGGCAGATCGGCATCGGCGGGATCGCGATGGCGGGCATCATCGGCATCATCCGGTCGTCGAAGATCATCGGCGGGGCGTTTTGGCTCGCCTGGAACGAGATCGTGCGGCGGAAATCCGCCGGCGCCGAAAGCAGCGGTGCGGACGCAGACCGACATCCCGATGCTCTTCATCGTCATCTTCCTCCTCCTGACGGCGCTCGCTGATCTTCGTGTTCTTCGCGGGCGGGGTGACGTTCAACATGTTCCATGCGTTCGTCGGGCTCCTCCTGGTCACCGTCGTCTCATTCCTCTTCACCACCGTGGCGGCGAACGCGATCGCCATCGTCGGGACGAACCCGGTCTCCGGCATGACGCTCATGACGCTGATCCTCTCGTCGTTCGTCCTGGTCCAGGTGGGACTGACGGGCGATTCGGGGATGGTGAGCGCCCTGATCATCGGCGGCGTCGTCTGCACGGCGCTCTCGGTCGCGGGCGGGTTCATCACCGACCTGAAGATCGGCTACTGGCTCGGCACGACCCCGAGGAAACAGGAGAGCTGGAAATTCCTCGGCGTGCTCGTCTCGGCGGCGACCGTGGGGGTCGTGATCCTGATCCTGAACGACACCTACGGGTTCAAGGGCCCGCAGGCGCTGGTCGCCCCGCAGGCGAACGCGATGGCCGCCGTGATCCAGCCGCTGATGTCGAACGCGCCCGCCCCCTGGATCCTGTACCTGGTGGGCGCGGTGATCTCGCTCCTGATGACGATGGTGAAGATCTCCGCCGCTCGCGTTCGCGCTCGGGATGTACATTCCGCAGGAACTGAACACCCCGCTCCTCGTCGGCGGGCTGGTGGCCTGGTTCGTCTCGTCCCGGTCGAAGAGCGAAAAGCTGAACAACGCGCGCTTCTCGCGCGGAACGCTCATCGCGTCGGGATTCATCGCGGGCGGATCGCTCTTCGGCGTGCTCGGGGCGTTCCTGAAATTCGGCGGGATCGACTGGTTCGATTATACGGGGGCTGAAACCCACGGCGCCGAAGTGCTCGGCCTGGTGATGTTCGCACTGCTGGTCGTCTACATCGTGTGGGACTCGATGCGGGCGACGGAAGAATAGCACATGACCAATCCCCCTCGCTGAAACCTTCGGTGAGGGGGGAGGGGACACTGAAGGATCGGCGACAGGCCCACCCACCTGGCGAAATCACCCGGGTACACACACCGGGACGCCGTTCTTCGTCATTGACTGCGTCGGGAGTTCCCCTCCCGCGGTCCATGATCCCCGTGGACGTTTTCCATCACTGCTCCACTCGTTCCCGCCTGCCGTCGCACGAATCATTTCCGGCCGTGACCCGCCATTGATCCGATCAACTCCGGCCGGGGAGAGATTCTTCCGGCTGACCCTTCTGGACAGGAATCATTTGGGCCATTTTCCATTTTTCCGTAAATTCTCACCTGATGAGAACCGCAGTCCTCTACATCGCTTTCCTGACGCTTGCCGCGCCCGTGTCCATGATCGGGGCGGGATCCCCCGGTGCCGGTGGAACGTTGAGCGGGTTCGTCCGCGACGGCGCCAATGGTGAATCGATTCCGTTCGCGTCCGTCTATATCAGGGACCTGAAGCTCGGCACGACCACCAACGCAGAGGGATACTACGCGATTCCGAACATCCCCGACGGGGATCGTGAAGTGAGGGTTTCCATCGTCGGATACCGCCCGTCGACGTTTACCATCCGGGTAGGGCAGGGGGCCGACATCGTGCGGAACGTGTTGCTGGTCAGTGAGTCGGTACAGGTGGATGAAGTCGTCGTCACCGCGGACCCGGAAGAAGTGAAACGCGCGACCCAGACGAGCCACATCGTCCTCCAGGCGGCCGACGTGGTATCGCTGCCGGCGGTCGGAGAGCCGGACGTGTTCCGCGCCCTCCAGCTGATGCCCGGCGTCAAGGCCACGTCAGAGATCTCCAGCGCGCTGAATGTCCGCGGGGGAAGCCCCGATCAGAACCTCATTCTGCTCGACGGCACGGTGGTGTACAACCCTTCCCACCTGTTCGGTTTTTTCAGCACCTTCAATAATGACGCGGTGAAGAATATCGACCTGATGAAGGGAGGATTTCCGGCCGAGTACGGAGGCCGCCTTTCCTCCGTGCTGAACGTCACCAATATCGACGGCGACCGGGTGCACGCCCGGGCAGGGCTTCGGTGAGCCTCTTGAGCGCGCGCGTGACGGGCGAAGGGCCCCTCGGCGACGGTTCGTGGTTTCTCTCCGGGCGTCGCACGTATTTTGACCAGTTCGTGAGGCTCGGAAAGCTCGATACCGGCGAGGATCCGCTCCCGCTCTATTTTTTTTACGACGCGAATTTCAAGCTCAACCAGAATTTCGGTCAGAACGACAGGGTGTCGCTCGTCGGGTACCTGGGCCAGGACGATCTGGACTGGGCGATCGGCGTCAATGAGATCTCCATCGACATGGGTTGGGGCAATCGCACCGCGACCCTGAACTGGACCCACGTGTTCAGTCCAACGGTGTTCTCCACCATCATGGCCACCTACAGCAGATACCGGGCGTCGGTGGGGGTCAACTTCGGGGGGTCGTCGTTCAAACAGGACAACGGAGTCGACGACTACTCGCTCAGAACCGATATCGACTTCTTTCTCGACCAATGACCACCTCCTGAAATTGGGGGCCTGGTGGTCCGCCTATCGGGTGACGTACCGGCAGTTCGGCGATGGTGAGCCGTACGAGTTCCTCATCCGGCCCGTCCAGCTTGCGCTCTATGCCCAGGACGAATGGGCGATTGACCTCCGGTGGAAAATTCAGTACGGTGTACGCTTTGAATACCAAAACCTCTCCGGCTCATCCGCCCTCGGCCCCAGGGTGAACGTTCACTATGCCTTCGACGACAAGGCGTCGTTAAAATTCGCCGCGGGACTCTACTACCAGTACCTGACGGCGGTGCCGGCGGGCACCGATAACGGTTTCTCGCCGTTCGATATCTGGGTGCCGATCAACGAAAAAATGAAAGCGGGCCGTTCCTATGACCTGGTGATGGGATATGAAACGAGGGGCTTCATCGATATGATCATGTCCTTCGAAACGTATTATAAACGGTTCGACGACATTCTCTCCTTTAAGAATGAGATCACCGATACCCGGGACCTGAGCGAGCTGTTCTATGTCGGCACCGGGGACGCCTACGGAGCGGAGTTCTTCATCAATAAATCGATCGGCCGCCTCACCGGGACCTTCGGTTATACGCTCGCCTGGACGAACCGCCGCTTCCCGGAACTGAACGGGGGCGCGGTGTTCATGCCGAAGTACGACCGGAGGCACGATGTCACGATCACGGCGTCGTACGCCGTCGACGAGGACTGGAAGATCGGCTCGGCGTTCACCTACCAGACCGGACAATCATACACAACAGGCGTCGCCAGGTACGCAGTGGTGGCGAACGGTCAGCAGTTCGATCAGACCCTGCCCGGGGCGTTATACAACAACCGCCTTTCCCCCTACAACAGGCTCGATATCATGGTGACCAAACGGATGTCGCTCTTCGGTCTCCAGGGAAGCTGGTTCTTCCAGGTGTACAATGTGTACAGCCGCCGAAATGTCTGGTTCAAACAATTCGATAACTCAAAAAATCCCGCGGAGATCGCCGACGTGAAGCTGTTGCCCATTATTCCCACGATCGGAATGGAGGTGTCGTTCTGATGTCGTACCCCAGGGTTGCGGAGCGCGGATCGGCCGCCCGGGCGGTGATGCCCGCACGCAGGAGCGCGGCGGCGGGCCTGGCAATCTTCGCCGTCCTCGCGGGATCCGGTTGCAGCGAACCGGTTTCACCGTATGAATACCGGAAGGAAGCGGTCGTCAGCGCGACGCTCGAGGCGGGACAGCCGATCGATACCGTCATGCTGACGTGGACCGGCAGGGTCGACCAGTATTACAACGAGGAGGGCCTCGCCATTCCCGGCGCGCTCGTCGTCATCAGCGAGGCCGGAGGGCCGTTCATCGATACGCTCGTCCATGACACCGCGCATCCCGGACGGTACCATACCGCCGATCCCACGAAGGTCATCCTGCCCCTGCGCACCTACGACCTGTACATCAGGACCCCGGGGCCCGACGTGCGCATCATCACCGGCCGCACGAGCGTGCCCGACACGTTCAGCATCACCCGGGCGACGCTGGACGACGGAGACACCGTCCGGTACGATCTGAACGCGCCGGTCAATGCATTTGAATGGACGGCCTCCGCGAATTTCTCGGCCTACCTGCCGACCATCACGACGCTGGAGCCGAATCCGGCGCTGATTCCGAAATCGTATTATGACGATACGACGAGCGCCGATTTCGAACGCCCCGACCTCGTCGTCTACCGTGTCGGGCTTCCGAAAGCGCAGACCAACACCGATCTTCCGTGGGTTTTTTTGAACTATTACGGCCGGACGCGGTTCGACGTGTTTGCCGTCGATGAAAACTGTTCGGACTTCCTCAACCAGTGGATGGCATTGCAGGGCGGTGAACTGAAGGAAATCCGGTTCAGGTTGCAGGGAGGCATCGGCCTGTTCTGTTCCAAGATGCGGGCGGGGAATGGACGTGAAGTCTATCTGGTGAGGTAGCGACGGTCCCGAGCCTCAGCGGACAGGCATCCGGTGGTAGTACGACACCCGGAGGCCTGCGCAGGGGAACGGACGGCGGACCGGATGGCGGGATGGACACCACCGGCGGGGAGGGGGCATCCCCTCCCCGCCGGACGGTTCATCGGTGGAGGGTCAAAGACCGCCCCAGTTGACGATCGGAAAGATGGGCATGAAGCCGCCTTCCTTGATCAGGTTGATGAGCCCGATCTGGATGCCCTTGATCGTCTGCGTGCTGTTGACGAGGCCGATCTGGATGCCGTGCAGGTACCCGGCCGAGTTGTAGACCGTGAAGGGGCCCTGGAAGCCGGTGACGGTCCCTCCGGTGATGCCGACGAACGTCGACTGCCACCCTTCAAAGTCCTTGTCCACCAGGCCGACGGCGGCCCACTGGACCCCCGTGAAATTCCCCGCCGTCTTCGATGCGAGGCTCCAGTCGAAGCCTTTCATATTGGCGTTGGACCCGTAGATCAGGCTCAACCGGAAGGCGGTGACCGATTCGGTTTCGGGGACGATCTGTATCGGCGGCACCAGCGCGAGATTGATCGGGTTGTCCTGGGCTACGGCGGCCGACGGGAAGTGCGATGCGATGCAGAGTGCAAGGAGCATGAGCGGAAAATATTTCAAGATGCCCTCCAATCGTAAAATTGTTGTGGTGATCAGTGAACCTCGTGACCCGGGATGTCCTCGGGCGGGTGAATATAGGGGAATATTCGTGAAAGTTCAAGTCGTTTGGCCCCGGCCGCAACGGATCATCCGCGGCATATTTTTGCATCTGAGGGAGCCTCTCGGTATGTTGGGCTGGCCGGGTCATTTTCGGGTTCCGGTCAAGCCCGTGCGGACGATTTCGACCTGATCGGCCAGGAAACCGTCACTCCCGATCCCCATGCGTCCCCGGATTGCGTTCGCCCACGAAAACAAGAAAACCATGTCAACTCTATGGATCAAAAACAACTGAAACAATGCAACGACCTGATACGGACGCGTCGCATCGAGATGATCGACCTCAAATGCATCGACCTCACCGGGTACCTTCACCACATCTCCCTCCCGGTCTCTCCGAACATCCTCGAAAAACTCGCAGCGGGAGGGGGTGGGATTCGACGGCTCGAGCTACGGTTTCAGGAAGGTCGAAAACAGCGACATGGTGCTGGTCCCCGACCTCGGGACGGCGATGCTCGATCCGTTCCGCACGGCGCCGACGCTGAGTTTCTACACCAACATCCTCCTGACCGACGAGAAGCGGACGCCCGTTCGTCCAGGACGTGCGGCGTGTCGCCCGGCACGCGGAGAGCCTGCTCAGGGAGACCGTCGGCGCGGACCTTTCGTGGTGGGGGCCGGAGTTCGAATTCTACATCTTCTCGAAAGTGCGTTTCGACACGAGGACCGCGGCGTCGTATTACGAGGTGGAGCACGCCGAGGAGTTCTTCCGGAACGCCTACCACGCGGTCAATCCGGGGGACGTCTACGACGATTTCCGCGACGAGGCCTGCGGCCTGCTGAAAGACTTCGGCATCAGGGTGAAGTACCACCACCACGAGACGGGGGAGCGCGGCCAGCAGGAGATCGAGACCTACTTCAGCACCCTCCTGCCGACCGCGGACAACATCATCACGGTGAAATACGCGCTCTTCAACCTCGCGCGCCGCCGCGACCTGTTCCTGACCTTCATGCCGAAGCCGATGTACCAGCAGGCGGGCAACGGGATGCACCTGCACCTCTACCTGACGTCGAAGGGGAAGAACGCGTTCTACAAAAAGGGGGAGTACGGGAACATGAACCAGCTCGGGCGGTATTTCATCGGCGGGCTGCTGAAGCACGGGCCGGCGCTCTCGGCGTTCACCAACCCGAGCACGAACTCCTACAAACGGCTCGTCCCGGGTTTCGAGGCGCCCGTCGCGCTGACCTACGGGATGGGGAACCGTTCGTCGGCGGTGCGCATCCCGAAGTATGTCAACAATCCCGGACGAGACGCGGTTCGAATACCGTCCGCCGGACGCGACGGCCAACCCGTACCTCTGCCTCTCGGCGATGCTCCTCGCCGGCATCGACGGGGTCGTGAAGAAGATCGACCCGGTCAAAGAGGGATTCGGGCCGTTCGACAAGAACATCCAGGACCACGGGGCGGAGGAGCGCATCCAGTTCCTGCCCCGCGACCTCGACGAGGCCCTCGAGGCGCTGTCGGGCGACAACACGTTCCTGAAGCTCGGCGGAGTGTTTTCCGACGAACTGATCGACCAGTGGGTCGAGGCGAAGAAGCGGGAGATCCGGTCGATCGGGACGATGCCGCATCCATTTGAATACAAATTGTATTTTAATTTATAATAGGGCTCCGGGTTGAAGTGCCCTTGAACGCCGCGGAAGACTTCCCGGTCGTCCGCGCAGTCTATTAGAACAAAGACGGAGGCGATCATGAACCGCTTGAGACAATTCCTCCTTCCGCTTGTCGGTTGTACCCTGCTCGCGTTTCCCGTGACGGGCGTTTCCCAGACGCGCCCGGTTCATCGAACGGTCGCCAGGACGTTGAGGCATCCGAACGCGATGCCATCCCCACCGCGGGTGGAACCACAACATGCCTCGTCTATATCCTGGAACTCTTCCCCGACCAACAGTTCACCGGTTATGCCTATTATTGGGCGGCAGGGGACAGTCTGCGTGTCGGGGATCTCACGGCAACTCCCCCCGTCCCGTGGTTGGAGCTCGGCGGCACGGACCTTTCGTCGAGCAATTGTTCGGAAGTTCGCCCCCTCAGGTTCACCTTCTCGGCGCCGCACACCGTCGGAGTCTACGGGACGACCATCGTCGACGAAAATGGTTACTGGCCCGACTTCCCGGTCATCCTCACCGTCACGAATACTCCGCAGGCTGACGTGTATGTCGATACTGTTAAACTCTATGAAGAGCTGACGTATTTTTTTGATTATGACTGGACCGGGATTCGATATGGGGTGTGTCACCGCATTCCAGCCATCTCCCACGATGAGAGTCACGTTGTATACCATCCCGGAAGTACCGTGGCTCACCTATGACCCGGGCGAGTTTACCGTGAACTCAGGAAAGACCTTTCAGACGACGACCACGTTTGTCCCCGACACACCGGGAGTGTACGAGACATACAGAGTCGACGAGTATGAATGGTATGCCTATCCCTATTTCGAGATCGCGAGGTTTTTTGTTCCCGACACCTTCAAGGTCCTTTCGCCGCAACCGGCAGCGCGCTGGAGGGTCGGAGAGCCGGATACGATCCGCTGGTATCGTGATACCGCGAGGAATGTGGAGATTCGATTCAGCGCCGATGGCGGGGCAAATTACATCCTCCTGACAACCGTAGCGACGACTGAATCCACCTACGTCTGGAACCCCCCTGATTCCCTCGCGACTTCAATTCACTGCATGATCAGGTTGACGGACGCTCTCGACCCTTCGGTGGATGTCCGGAGCGGAGAATTCACGCTTCGCGCCTATGAACTCCTCCGGGCATACCCTGACGGCTCACCGGAACCGTTCACCCCCGCCAATCATGGGTGGCGTTTCCTGAACAGCGACGCCGGCACTCTCTGGCCGCGAAGCTGGTGGCAGACACGGTTTGACTATGCCAACGGAGTCGACCCGTACACCGGGACCGGGTACCCGGCCGCCACCTTCCAACGATGTGAATTCATCGAGGGGGTCAGCGCCTGCCCGACCGATTCCGATTTCGCGGACTGGGTCTCCTGGGTCGAAACGTTCGGCGTCTCCGCCTGTTACGGCAATTCGATCCTCAGCGGCAATCCGAGTTCATATACCCATCACGCGACGGCGTTGTGGAAACGGTGCGCCGAACCGTACGGCGGGTCGTGCTTCGGCCTCGCGGTCACTTCACTCCTCGCGTTTCTCGATCCGGTCTGGCTGCAAACGACGTTCCCGGCGCTTCCCGCATTCGACGCACTCCTCACGGTGCAGATGGACGCGAATGTCAGGAACCTCATCGCCCATTTTTATTCCTATCAGTTCGGCATCGACCAGTGGAATTATGACCAGGCGGGGGCCGGCAAACCCCCGAAGCAGACATTGAACGAACTCAAGGCAAAATTGATCTCGGACGACCCCGACGTCAATTGTGTCCTGAACATGAGAAATCAAAACGGGTCGGGGGGACATACGATGGTTCCGTACAGGGTCGTGACCGATCCGGTGAATCCGTCGTGGGCGAGAATCTACGTCTACGACAGCAACAACCCGATTGACAATACAGTGTATGTTCGTGTGGATACGGTTGCCGATACGTGGACGGACATGACCGGCCTGGGATTTTCCGGAGGGGGGAAGGGACTCTTTCTCGATCTTTCAGTGGGGAATTTCAGACACCAGCCGCTCCTGCGCAACCTGCCGTCAGCAGAACCGGGCGTACGCCCGTCCGCACAGATCATCTCCCCAATGACCGTTTTCACGGCGCCGGGTACGGAGGCCGTGATCGTTTCTCCGAGCGGAGACTCCGCGGGCTTTGCCGGTGGAAGGGCCTTCGAGAACAGCGTGAACATTACAGCGTTGATCCCGAAAACCGGTGCACCCCACCCGCCGATCGGTTACAGAATGAACGACGGGCCCCATGCGGCGACGCTGGGCAATTTTGCCGGGCCGACGAGCGACATTTCCGTCGTGTATGACGATGCCATTTATGAATATGAAAGAGCAAATGCCGCCGCGGGAGAGGTGGACCGGTTCTCGTTCGCCCGGGGGCTTGCGGTCGTCAATGTCGATACGATCCTGAAGCACATCCATCTGCGTACCGTCGTCGTGGATACGGCAACCGAAACTGAATTCGACGTCCTTCACCTCGACCTGCTGTACGGCGATTCCGTTCGGATGGAAAAACTCGACAGCGTCTCGATGAGCCTGGAAAATTACGGCGGTCCGAAAAGCTACGACCTCGAAGTGCAGACGTCATCTCCCCTCGGATCATGGACGTTCCGGCATCCCGCGGTGCAGGTCGAAGGAAATTCCACACAGCGGCTGGTCATCGCCGACGATACGCTCGGTGCCGTAAAGATCCTGATCGATCTCGGTAACGACGGCTCGGTTGATGATTCAGTGCTTGTGACGAACGAGGTCACCGGGGTGGATCAGGACGACGATGCAGGGGTCCCCGACTCGTACGCGCTTCAGCAGAATTATCCCAATCCATTCAATCCGACGACGGAAATCCGCTTTGACATTCCCGTCGCTTCCGTGGTTCGGCTGACAATTTTCAATATTCTCGGCCAGGAAATTGGACGGCTTGTCGATGGTCACCTGGATGCGGCATCGTACGTTGCACACTGGGATGCCTCAGGATACGGAAACGGCATTTACTACCTCCGTCTTGAGGCGGATGCCGTCGGCGGCTCCCGGATGCATATTCAGACCAGGAAGATGGCCCTTGTCAAGTAGGTGCCGCAGACGGGCGTTCCCTGGTCGACCAAAGACGGCAGAGGGACGATCATCCCGCTTGCCATGGATTACCGCCCGAGCCTCTGAATTGCAGAGCCTCACTGAGGTGTCCGGGTTTGATATCCGCCGATTGTGAGAGGTCGGCGATGGTGCGGGCAACTTTCAGTATGCGGTCGTACGCCCTCGCCGAGACACCAAATTTCACTATCGCCGTCTTCAATAATTCTCCGCCAGCATCGTCGAGCCTGCAGTGATCGAGGATGTCCCGCGAGACCATATCGGCGTTGCAGTACATTCCTCTTCTTTCCGAAAAACGCTTCATCTGGAGGCTACGGGCGGATATCACGCGTTCCCGGATTGATCCTGAACACTCGCCCGCCGTCCTGCCCGCGAGTTCGTCATACCTCACCGCCGGCACTTCGATAAGCAGATCGATGCGATCGAGCAGCGGACCTGAAATTTTCGACATGTACTTTTGGATCTGAAGGGGTGAGCAGGTGCACGTTCCTGAAGGATCGGTACAGTAGCCGCACCGGCAGGGGTTCATCGCGCACACGAGGAGAAACTTCGCCGGGAAGTCGACGGCCACCTTCGCCCGTGAAATCGTGACGCTCCCGGATTCCATCGGCTGGCGGAGCACCTCCAGGACGTTCCTCGCGAATTCGGGGAGTTCGTCCAGGAACAGGACACCCCGGTGGGCGAGCGAGATCTCACCCGGCCGGGGGATGCCGCCGCCCCCGACCAGCGCGCTGTTCGAAATTGTATGGTGTGGCGCCCTGAACGGCCTGCGGGTCAGCAACGGGCTCCCCGGGGGAAGCAGCCCGGCGACCGAATGAATCTTCGTGGTTTCCACCGCCTCGTCGAACGTCATCTCGGGCAGGATGCCGGGGACCCTCCTCGCGAGCATCGTTTTCCCGGAACCCGGGGGTCCGACCATCAGGATGTTGTGGCCGCCGGCCGCTGCGATCTCAAGGGCGCGCTTTGCGTGTCCCTGTCCGCGGACATCGGAGAAATCCGGGTCGTATCCGCCCGTCCTGTCGCATGGGGATTGAGCCTGCCCGCGTCGCGCCGGTTCCGCATGTTGTTCGCCCCGCAGGAAGGCCATCGTCTGCGCGAGCGTGCCCATCGGGTGGACGTCGATGCCGTCGACGAGGCACGCCTCGTCAGCGTTCTCCTCGGGGACGATGATGCCCCGGAGGCCGTGATCGCGCGCCGCGAGAGTGACGGGTAAGACCCCGCGCACACCACTGAGTCTCCCGTCGAGCGCCAGTTCGCCGAGGAGGAGGTACCGGGCGAGGAGGGGCGACCCGACTCCCGCCACAGCGGTCAGGATCCCGACCGCGATCGGGAGGTCGAGCGCCGCTCCCTCTTTCCTGATGTCCGCCGGGGCGAGGTTGACGGTGATGCGCCAGGTCGGGAACTTGAACCCCGACGTCTTGATCGCGGCATAGACCCGCTCCCGGCTTTCCCGGACGACGCTGTCCGGTAGGCCCACGACGTTGAACATGCTGATCGTCGCGGCGATGTGAGTCTCGACCCGGATGATCCGGGCGTTGATCCCCACCGTCGCCCCGCTCAGCACGGTTGAATACATGATCCTGCCCGGTGTGGACATTGTCGCGCCGTTCCGTCTGTCGCCAGGATGAGTGGAGGTGTGGAGGGATGGAAATGTACCACATCCCCGACCGCCGGGGAAATCCCGTCATCACCCCGTTTCACGCGAAAAGTTCCCCCGCCCGGTGGACGCATGTCACGAGACCGTTTTTACAAACCGCGGAGAATTGCTATATTCCCTGAAATTTTGGAGCCCCGCGACCGATGAATCGAAAGACCCCACTTCTTCCCCTTTCCGCATTGCTGTGTCTCGGACTGGTGCTTTCCCCGATCGGCGCAGGCCGTACGACCGCGCAGACCCTCGCGTCATCGGTCGATCCGCTCATCGGCACCGGCGGACACGGTCATACCTTTCCCGGGGCGACGACCCCGTTCGGCATGGTCCAGTTGAGTCCCGACACCCGGTACGAGGGCTGGGACGCCTGCGGCGGTTATCACTATTCCGATACGACGATCCTCGGGTTCAGCCACCTCCACCTGAGCGGCACCGGGATCCCGGACTACGGCGACGTACTCTTCACTCCGACACTCAAGACGCTCGATTTCAGGCCGGAGACGAACGGCAGGCCGTCGTACAGGCACCGGTCGTCGTTCTCCCACGCCGATGAGATCGCCGCCCCCGGATACTACGGCGTCCTCCTGTCCGACGAGCGGCATCCGCGCGGAGCTCACCGCAACCCCGCGCTGCGGTTTCCACCGTTACACATTCCCACGGTCCGATTCAGCGGCCATCGTCGTCGACCTCGCTCCACGGCCTCGGCCCCGACCGCGTCATCGAGTCCTCCGTCCGGATCACCGGCGACAACGAGGTCTCGGGCTACCGGCGGTCGTCCGGTTGGGCGAAGGACCAGCGGATCTGGTTCGTGGCGCAGTTCTCGAAGCCCTTCCACGGATTCGGCATCGTCCGGAACGATTCGATCATCGCCGAATCGCGCGCCGATTCCGGGACGAACATCCGCGGCGTTCGTCATCTACCGGACGGGGAAGGTCGAAGAGGTGCTCGTGCGGGTCGGCCTGTCGACCGTCGGCGAACAGGGCGCGAGGAAGAACCTCGCCGCGGAGATCCCGGACTGGGACTTCAACAAGGTCAGGGAGACCTCCGAGCTCCTCTGGGAGCGGGAGCTGAGCAGGATCGTCGTCGAAGGGGGGCCCGCGCGGGAAAAGAAGATCTTCTACACGGCGCTCTACCACAGCATGATCGCGCCGAACGTCGCCAACGACGTGGACGGCAATTACCGCGGCATGGACATGGCAGTGCACGCGGAAAAGAATTTCACGATGTACTCCGTCTTCTCCCTCTGGGACACGTTCCGCGCCCTCCATCCGCTGCTGACGATGCTCGACCCGAAGCGGACCGCCGATTTCATCCGTTCGATGCTCCGGAAGTACGAGGAAGGGGGCGTGCTGCCGGTCTGGGAACTCGCGTCGAACGAAACCTGGACGATGATCGGGTACCATAGCGTGCCGGTGATCGCCGACGCCTACGCCAAGGGGGTCCGGGGTTTCGATTCGGCGCTCGCCCTCGAGGCGATGAAAACCTCGGCGGGGCTGAACCGTTTCGGCCTGGAATCGTACCGGAAGTACGGATACGTCCGGGGGGACCAGGAGGGGGAAAGCGTCTCGAAGACGCTCGAATACGCCTACGACGACTGGTGCGTCTCCGCCTTCGCCGCGGCGGTCGGCGACCCGGCCACGGCGGCGAAGTTCGACGAACGGTCGCAGTACTACCAGAACCTCTTCGATCAATCTTCCGGTTTCATGAGGCCGCGCGTCAACGGTGCGTGGGCCGATCCGTTCGACCCCCGGGCGGTGACCTATCACTATACCGAGGCCAATCCCTGGCAGTACACCTTCTTCGCGCCGCACGACGTGGACGGCCTGATTTCGCTCTTCGGGGGTAAGGAGAAATTTATCCGGAAACTCGATTCACTGTTTTACGGGACCTCCGGGACGACCGGGCGCGAGCAGGCCGACATCACCGGGATGATCGGGCAGTACGCACAGGGTAACGAACCGAGCCACCACGTCGCGTACCTCTACGCCCACGCCGGTTCCCCCTGGAAGACGCAGAAAATCGTCAGGACCATCATGGACTCCCTGTACACCGACCGTCCCGACGGCCTGTGCGGCAACGACGACTGCGGGCAGATGTCGGCCTGGTACGTCTTCAGCGCGCTCGGTTTCTATCCCGTGACGCCGGGAACTCCGCTCTATACGGTCGGCAGCCCGATGTTCCCCCGCGTACGGATCAACCTGCCGAACCGCAAAATGTTCATCGTCGAAGCGCGCGATGCCTCGTCGGCCGCCAGGTATATACAGACCGTGACCCTCAACGGCCGCGCGGTCGGGGGCATGGCCCTCCGGCACGACGTGATCGCCTCCGGCGGGGAAGTGGTGTTCACGATGGGGCCCGCTCCGAAACAGGACCTCCCGGGGGCGGGGCCGGCGTACGCCGAGTATCTGCCGAAGAAAAAGATCACCGCGGTCCCGTACTTTCACCGTCTCGCCGCGAATCGTTCGTCGACTCCCTGACGCTCGGCATCGCCTGTCCCACTCCCGGGCGCGACGATTTATTACACCGCCGACGGTAGCGTCCCGAACTTTTCCTCGCCGGCGTACGACGGCCCCTGACGCTCGTCAGCGACGACCGTCCGTCCACGCGATCGCGGCGGCCCCGGGACCGGTCCCGAGCGGCCTGCTCTACGGAGAATTCGTCCGTCATGTGCCCGCCGGTGTCGATCAGCCTGAAGACCCCCTACAGCCCGCAGTATACCGGCGGCGGCGACGACGCGCTCGTCGACGGGCTCCGGGGCGCGACCGATTTCCGGCTCGGCGCCTGGCAGGGATACGAGGGGGACGACCTCGAGGCGGTCGTTGACCTGGGCGAATCGAAGCCCGTCGGCAACGTCGCCATCGGGTGCCTGCAGGACAACAACTCGTGGATCTTCTTCCCCACGGTCGGTGGAGGTGTCCCTCTCGGAGGACGGCAGGGATTTTTCGCTCCCGGTGATCGTCCGGAACGACATCCCGCAGAATGAGGAAGGGGCCAGACGGAAGGAGTTCGACGCGCACTTCGAGGGCATGACCGCCCGGTACGTCCGGATTATCGCGAAGAACGTCGGGACCTGTCCCGAATGGCACAAGGGCGCGGGCGGGAAGGCCTGGCTCTTCGCGGACGAAATCGTCATCAGGCAACGGTGAGCCCGGCCATGCGCCTCAACAGGAGGAATTTCCTGCGCACTGCCGGCGGCGTCGCGATCGTCGGACTCGGAGACTCCTTCGGAGCCTTCAATCCTGCGACGGCCCGGGCGCTCTTCGGTGACCCTGCGGGCGTTCGGGTCGCCGTGCTCTTCGAGCCGGGATTCCCCGGCGCCGACGACTTCTCCCTCACGCGGGAAAGCCTCGCGTCGGCGCTCACGGATTTCGCACCCGAGTTTCTCACCGTAACCGAACTGGCCGCGAAACTCCCCGACGGAGGCTATGGCCTCCTGGTGAACCCCTACGGTTCCGCTTTCCCGGTCGATTGCTGGCTCGCGATACGGCGCTACCTCTCGCGGGGAGGCGGCCTCCTCAACCTCGGCGGCGTCCCGTTTTCGGTACCCGTCCGCAGGGAAGGAGCGGTGTGGAAGCAGGAAATCCTCCAGGCCTCGTATTACAAGGAACTCGGCATCACGGAATCGTTCATCGTCCCTGTCTCAGCGGCGATCGAATTCCGCGATCTTCCCCGCAACGGCGAAACGGCCGGCATCGCCGGGAAGTTCACCGCCGAGAAACGTCCACGAACTGTACGTGCGCTTCACCTCCACGCGCGACTATCCCCAGGAGGACGGGACCTCGGGACAGCGCGACGCGTCGATCGTGCCGCTCGCGGGGGCGTACACCCCCGGCGGGGACATGATCGCGGCGCCGGTCGTGCTCATCGACCGCCTCCTCGGAGAATTCGCCGGGGGACGGTGGGTGCTGGCGAACTTCACCGGCACCATGACGGCAGAGGCCGTGGGGCGACTCGCCCGCGCGGCCGCCGCGGCCCCCCTCTCGGTTTCAGCCGTCCCCACATTCGCGAACTATTTCCCCGGCGAGACCCCCGCGGTCAGGCTTCGGGTCCACGACCACAGGACGGGGAGGGAGGGCGAAACGTCCGGCGAGTGGACGATCACGATCACCAACGACCGGGAAAAATTCAGCCACCGGAGCACGATCTCCGGGAAGGAGCTCCGGAAGGCCTACGCCTCTGCGTGGGTCCTCCCGTCGTCCGTCGCCCGCGCGCTCAAGCCGGGTTTCTACACACTCGAGGGGACGTACAGCCCGGCGGAGGAGGACGCGCGCCCGGTTGAGAAGGTCGGATCCAACAACGGTTTCTGGATCCACGACGCCGTGACGATGAACTCGGGGAACCCGGTCACCGTCCACGGCGCCTCGCTCTATCGCGACGGTAAACCCTTCCCCGTCACCGGCACCAGCTACATGAGCGACGGCGTCCAGAGAAAGTTCCTCCTGGAACCGAATCCGTATCTCTGGGAGAAGGATTTCAAGGAGATGAAGGAGGCGGGGATCAACATGGTCCGGACGGGTATCTGGACCGGGTGGAAAAACATGATGCTCGACGTCGGCACCGTCAGTGAGTACCCGCTCCGCTCACTCGACGCCTTCATCCTCACCGCGCAGCGCCACGACATCCCGGTCATTTTCACGTTCTTCGCCTTCCTTCCCGAAATGTGGGGGGGAGTGAACCCGTACCTCGACCCCCGGTCCGTCCAGGCCCAGAAGATATTCCTCTCGACCATCGCCGCGAGGTACCGGAACACCCCGGGAGTGATCTGGGACCTGATCAACGAACCGTCGTTTTCCTCACCGGACCAGCTCTGGCTCTGCCGGCCCAATTACGACCGTCACGAGAGCGCGGCGTGGAAGGAGTGGCTGGTGACGCAGGCCCCGGCCGCCGACTCCGCGGCCAGCGCGGCGATCATCCGGGAACGGTATCGCCAGACGGCGGGCGAGGAACCGTCCCTGCCCGCGCTCATCGAGTTCCGGGAGACGAACCTCGTGGGCAACCGGAGGCTCCTGCGGGTGGGGGATTACCGACTCTTCGCGCAGGAGATGTTCCGGCGATGGACCGCCGAAATGGTCTCCGCCCTCCGGGAGGGCGGGGGTCTCCGTCAGCTGGTGACCGTCGGGCAGGACGAGGGGGGAACCTACGACCGTCCGGGCCCGCATTTCTTCGGGAAGGACGTCGACTTCACCTCCATGCACAACTGGTGGTACAACGACGACATTCTCTGGGACAGCGTCATGACCACGGTCCCCGGCAAGCCGAACCTGATCGAAGAGACCGGCGTGATGTTCTACGAGAAAACAGACGGGCGCCCCTGGAGGTCGGAGGAGGAAACCAGGAACCTGCTCGAGAGAAAACTCGCCATCACGTTCGGTTCCGGTTGCGCCGGCTTCATCAACTGGTTGTGGAACACCAACCAGTTCATGGATTCCGACAACGAGGCCGGCATCGGGCTGAAGCGGCCCGACGGCAGCCTGAAACCCGAGTTCGACGCGGTGCGCCAATACGCGAAGTTTTTTGCGGCGCACGCGGAATGGTTCGCGGAGAAGGAGCAGGAGGAGGCGGTGCTGGTCATCCCCCATTCGAACATGTTCTCCACCAGGGACTCAGCCACCGAGGCAACGAAGAACGCCGTCAGGGCGATGGAGTACCACTGCAGGGTCCCCCTGCGGAGCGCTTCGGAATACACGCTCGACGCGACGGCGCCGCCGCCGCGGCTCATGATCCTCCCCTCGCCCTCGATGATCGACCGCGAAGCGTGGGAACATCTAACCTCCCTGGTCCGCGGGGGCTCGACGCTCCTCGTCACCGGGCCGATCGACCTGGACCGTTACCTGATGTCCGCGGGGAGGACCGGGTCGCTGGGGATCCGGGGCTCGACGGTCACCGTCGGGGCGGAGGAGCACCTGACGATCGACGGCAGGGAATACCGGCTCGGTTTCCGGGGGCACAAACTCCAGAAGATCGAAAAATTCGTGGTGGAGGACCAGGCCTCCCCCGAAGTCGTGGTCGTCCCGTCCGGGAAAGGCGCCTTCATCCTGTGTCCGCTCCCGGTCGAACTGTCCGATTCGATGGATGCGATCGCCGCCCTTTACCGGTTCGCCGTCGCGAAATCGGGGATCGCGCCGACCGTCACCGTTTCGACCGACGACCCGTCCGTCCTGGTCAGGGCCGTCGTGTTCAGGGACGCGGTCTTGACGGTGTTCGTCTCCGACGCCGCCTCTGCGAGGAAAATCACCTGGACCCTCGCCGGGAGCGGAAAAACCTTTACGGTGGAGGTCCCGGCCAGGCGGACCGTGGTCTCCATCCACGGCAGGACCGACGGCAGGGTCATCGCGACGCTCAACCCATCGCTCACGGACGCATTCTAAAGAAGGAGGTCGCCATGAAACGAAGGGCATTCATCGGAACCGCCGCCCTCATCGGCCTGCCGGGTGCGCGGCTGGCCGCGGAGACCTGATGTCGGTCGGGTCGACGGGGCGGCAGTCCGGGCAGGGGATGGGGGCTCCCGTCGTCGTCTCGACCTGGAATTTCGCCGGGGCGAACGAAGCCGCCGCCGAGGCGCTGAACCGGGGCGCGTCGCCCCTCGACGCGGTGGAGAGCGGGATCAGGGTGACGGAGGCGGACCCGGCCAACACGAGCGTCGGGATCGGCGGCTATCCGGACCGCGACGGCCACCTGACCCTCGACGCCTCCATCATGGACGGATCGGGAAAATGCGGTTCGGTCGTGTTCCTGGAAGGGATCGACCACCCGATCTCCGTCGCGCGGCTGGTGATGGAGAAATCCCCGCACGTCATGCTCGCCGGCGAGGGGGCCGCGCTGTTCGCCGAGGAGCACGGTTACGCGGTGAAACGTGAGTTGACCCCGGCCGCAAAAAAGGCCTACGATGAGTGGCTGAAAACCAGCGACTATCGCCCCCGACCGCTCGGCCGGGAGAACCACGACACGATCGGGATGCTCGCGATGGCCGGCGGGAAGATGGCCGGCGGCTGTTCGACCAGCGGCGCCGCCTGGAAGTTGCACGGCCGGGTCGGCGACTCGCCGATCATCGGCGCCGGCCTGTTCGTCGACGAGACGGTGGGGGCGGCCACGTCGACCGGTCTCGGAGAGACCGTCATCCGCATCGCCGGAAGCGCCCTCGTCGTGGAGCTGATGCGCCGGGGGATGACCCCCGGTGAAGCGTGCCGGGCCGCGGTCGAACGGGTCTACGAGAAGCACCCGGCGGAGCGCGCGAACAAAGGCTTCCTCGTCGCCTTCCTCGCCCTCCGGAAGGACGGGGAGGCGGGGGCCTACGGCTTCGGACCCGGGTTCGAGTACGCGATCGTCCGGGAGGGGAAGAAAACGATCGTCGCGTCAGAATATCTGAAGGTGTAAGCGGTGCGCCAGATGGATCAGGTCTACTGGGGCAACAGCGTCTACGACTGGCTGATCGCGCTCGCGGTCACGGCCGGCTCCGTCATCCTGATGGTGGCGGCGAGGGGACTCGTCGTCCGGCGCCTGCGGCGCCTCGCGGGACGGACGAGGACGGACATTGACGACGCCCTCGTCGAGCTGTTCCGGAACACGAAGGCGTTCTTCCTTCTCCTGCTCGCCGTAAAAATCGCGGTGAATTTCATCGCGCTCCCCCAGGCGACGCACACCGCGCTGAACCTCATCGTCACGCTCGGTTGCATCGTCCAGGGCGGAGTCTGGGGCAACACGCTGATCGGCTTCTGGTTCACCCGGACGATGAAGGGCCGGATGGCGGGCGACGTCACCGGGACCACCTCGCTCAACATCGTCAAGTTCATCGGACGGGTCGTCCTCTGGACGATCCTCCTGCTCGTGGCCCTCGACACGATGGGGGTCAACATCACGGCCTTCATCACCACCCTGGGAGTCGGCGGCATCGCCATCGCCCTGGCGCTGCAGAAGGTCCTCGGAGACCTCTTCGCCTCGCTCTCGATCGTCTTCGACAAACCGTTCCTCGTCGGGGATTTCATCGTCGTCGACGATTTCCAGGGGACGATCGAACACATCGGCATGAGGAGCACCCGGATCAGGAGCATCGGCGGCGAACAGATCATCATCTCCAATTCGGAGTTGTTGACGAGCCGAATCCGGAACTACGGGAGGATGGCCGAGCGCCGCGTCCTCTTCAGCATCGGGGTCACCTACCAGACGCCCGTCGAGAAGCTCGAGAAGATACCGGGGATGATCGAGCGGATCGTCGGGAGCGTCCCGGGCACGCGGTTCGACCGGGCGCATTTTCTCCGGTTCGGTGATTTTTCGCTCGTCATCGAGGTGGTGTACTTCGTCCTGAGCCCCGACTACCGGGAGTATGCCCGGATCCACCAGGCCGTGAACCTCGGCATCCTGAAATCGTTCACGGAACAGGGCATCGCGTTTGCGTATCCGACGCAGAAAGTCCATATCGTGCAATGACCGCGAACGGTCTCCGGCCGGGAGACCCGTATCGATCCGTGGCATCTTGCCGGTCCAGTTCGTATATTGACTCCGTTTTCAACCACATTCACCCATGATCAGGGTCACCCGCATGAACACCACCAACCCGTCGTCCCGCCGCCTCATCACGCTGCTTTTCGCCTGCATGGTCTCCCTCCTCCCTGGGAGCCTGGGCGCACAAACGATCCAGTATCCCCCCACCGCGAAATCGGACCACGTCGATGTCTATTTCGGCACGAAGGTCGCCGATCCGTACCGGTGGCTGGAGGATGACACGACCGTCGGCCGTCGCGGACTGGGTGAAGGCGCAGAACGAGGTGACGTTCGCCTATCTGGAAAAGATCCCCTTCAGACAGAAGATCAAGGACCGGCTTACCGCCATCTGGAATTACCCGAGGTACAGCGCGCCCTTCAGGGAGGGCAAATCCTATTATTACTACAAGAATGACGGCCTGCAGAACCAGAGCGTCCTCTACCGGCAGGAAAACCCCGACGCGAAAGGCGAGGTGTTCATCGATCCGAACACCTTCTCCGACGACGGCACCGTCTCGATGGGGAGTCTCTCTTTTTCGAAGGACGGCGGCCACCTTGCGTACGGGATTTCCAGATCGGGATCCGACTGGCAGGAGATCGTCGTCATGGACGCGGCGACGAAAAGCGTCTCCGATACGCTACGATGGGTGAAGTTTTCGGGGATATCCTGGTTCGGCGGCGGATTTTTCTACAGCCGCTACGACGCGCCCGCGGACACCTCAAAAATCCTCTCGACGAAAAACGAACATCACAAGGTCTATCTTCACCGTCTCGGGACGCCGCAGGCCGAAGACGAACTCGTCTACGAGGATCCCTCGAAACCGGAGGCCATCCTGGGCGTCAGCGTGAGCGAGAATCAGCGCTTCGCCACGCTATCGGTCACGGAAAAGGGTTCCAGGGGGAACGCGCTCTACGTGCGCGATATGCGCGGCCCGGGGGAGAATTTCATCCCGGTCATCACAACGTCGGAGGACGACATTTACCTCGTCGAGGAGACCGGTTTCAAGCTCCTCCTCTACACGAACCGCAACGCGCCGAATGGAAAAATCGTCGCCGTCGATCCCGCGAATCCGGGAGAGGCGTCGTGGGAGACGATCGTCCCGGAAAAACCGGACGTCCTCACGAGCATCTCGAGCGCGGGCGGCAGGCTCTTCCTGAAATACATCAAGGACGTCAGCCACAGGATTTACGTCCACGATTTCGACGGGAAGTTCGAGCGGGAGGTCGCAATGCCGGCCCCCGGGACCGTGGGCGGATTCGGAGGCCACGCCGCAGATTCGACGCTCTTTTTCACCCTGACCTCGTTCACCTCGCCCTCGACCATCTACCGCTACGACGTCGCAGGAGGGACCTACGCCCTCTACCGGGAGGCCGAGATCGACTTCAACGGGGACGAGTATGAGACGAAACAGGTCTTCTACACCAGCAAGGACGGGACCCGCATCCCGATGTTCGTCACGCACAGGAAGGGGATCGCGCTCGACGGGACCAACCCCACCTTGCTCTACGGATACGGCGGGTTCAACGCGTCGATGATGCCTTCGTTCAGCGTCACCCGGCTGGCGTTCATCGAGCAGGGGGGGGTCTTCGCGCTCGCCAACCTGCGGGGAGGGGGGGAGTACGGCGAGAAGTGGCATGAGGCCGGGATGAATTTGAACAAGCAGAACGTCTTCGACGATTTCATCGCAGCGGCCGAATACCTGATCGAACAGAAATACACCTCCCCCGCGAAGCTGGCGGTCCAGGGCGGGTCAAACGGCGGCCTCCTGGTCGGCGCGGTGGTGAACCAGCGTCCCGACCTTTTCAGGGTCGCCCTCCCCGCCGTCGGCGTGATGGACATGCTCAGGTTCCACAGGTTCACGATCGGGTGGGCGTGGGTCGCCGATTACGGATCGAGCGACGATTCCGTCCAGTTCAACAATCTCCTCGCCTACTCGCCGCTCCACAACATCCGCAGCGGCGCGCCCTACCCCGCGACGCTCGTGACCACCGCGGACCACGACGACCGGGTTGTTCCCGCCCATTCTTTTAAGTATATTTCGACGTTACAGGACGCCTATCAGGGTCCGAATCCCGTTCTGATCCGGATCGAAACGAAGGCCGGGCACGGGGGCGGGAAGCCCACCTCAAAGGTCATCGAAGAATACGCGGACATCTACGCGTTCACCTGGTACAACATGGGCGTGACGCCGAAGTACCCGTAGGCTCCCGGTATCCGACACCAGACACAACGCCGAGCACCGAAGATCTTGAGAACCGTCGCAGCGTCCCTTCTGGCCCCCCTCGTCCTCCTCATCGGATGCGCGACCGAGGCCCCCGTCCCCGTGGCGCCCGAAGCCACCATCGACCGTTACCTGGCCCAGTACGCGCCGTACGAAATGTCGTTCGACGTCTCGGCATTCGCGGACAAGGAGAAACAACTGCTCCGAAAGCTCGTCGAGGCGGCCAGGTACCTGGATACGGCCTACTGGATGCAGACGTCCGTGTACGGCCTGCGGTTGAGGGACAGCATCGCCGCCCTGCCGGCCGACCCGCTGCGCTCGAAGCTCCTGACGCTCCTGAACAGGAACGCGGGCCCGTTCGACCAGCTCCGCGGCGATTCCGCGTTCATGGGGAGTGAGCAGTTCCCCCCGGGCCAGGAGTTCTACCCGAAGGGGATGACCGCCGGATCGTTCGACGCCTGGTACGACGGCCTCACGGAGGCGGGACGGGCGGCGGCGATGTCGCCGTACACCGTCATCAGGGAGGACGCGGGCGGGGGATTCCGTGCCGTCCCCTATCACGTCGAATACGCCCGCTGGGTCGAACCGATGGCCCGTCTGCTCGACGAGGCCGCCGACCTCTCCGGGAGCGAACCGTTCGCGAGGTTTCTCCGCCTGAAGGCGAAGGCGCTCCGGGAAGACCGCTACTTCGACGCCGATACCGCGTGGATCGGGCTCGCCGGCAACAGGTTCGACGTCGTTTTCGGCCCCGACGAGGTCCACTCGGACGGCATCAAGAGCGTGAAGACGAAATACCAGGCGAACATCGAGGTCGTCGACAGGGAGGAGTCACGGCGCCTCGATCGCTATAAGAAACACCTCAACGACATGGAGCAGAACCTCCCGGTCGGGAGCGCCTATAAATCCCGCATCGAGGGGCTCACCGCGGAGTTTGTCATCGTCACCGACATTTTCCGCGCGGGGGAAGCCGCGGCCGGATACCAGGCCGTCGCGACGAACCTTCCGAACGATCCCGACGTCCACCGGCGGAAGGGGACGAAGAAGACGTTCTGGAAGAACATGTTCAAGGCCCGGTTCAACACGGTCATCAGGCCCGTGAGCATCAGGCTCATCCATCCCGAGCAGTTGCAGTTTCTCTCCGACGAGGGCTTTTTCCAGGTCGTGCTGATGCACGAGATCTGCCACGCGCTCGGACCGCGGACGGTGAAGGTCGGCCCGAACGCGGGGATGCCCGTCAACAACGCGATCGGGCCCGAGTACAACGCCCTCGAGGAGGCCAAAGCGGACATCGCCGGCCTCCACTCGCTGATCTACCTGATGGACAGGAAGGTCGTCGACGGCAAACGTGAGAAGGAATTTTTCGTTTCGTACCTCGGGTCGCTCTTCCGGTCGATCCGCTTCGGCCTCGGCGAGCCCCACGGGAAGGCCGCGGCCGATCTCGCTGAACTACCTCGTGGCCAACGGCGGCATCCTCTATGACTCGCCGACGAAGCGGTGGAGCGTCGATTTCGCCGGCATGCGCGGCGGCGTCGCAAAGCTCGCGCGCGAACTGGTGACCCTGGAGGGGGACGGGGACCCGGCGAAGGTCCGCGAATTTTTCGGGAAGTGGACCACGATGACGGACCCGCTGGCGAAGAGCCTCGCGGCCGTCCGTGACGTCCCCGTCGACGTCCTTCCGCGCTTTTCGATCACCTGGGAATAACGGCACCACGTTCAACCTTGAAAAGGAGCACATCGTGAAAATCGGAGTACCGAAAGAAATAGCGCCGGGCGAAACCAGGGTGGCCCTGACCCCGGCGACGGTCAAACAGATCGTCCGTGACGGGCACCAGGTCCAGGTCCAGTCGGGCGCGGGGGCCGGGGCGTCGATCTCCGACAACGACTACGAGGGGGCGGGGGCGACCGTCGCCCGCGGCACGGAGGAACTGTATGACGCCGCGGACATGATCGTGAAGGTCCAGAGCCCCAGGCAACAGGGCGGCGTCGACGAGGCGGGCCTGATCAGGAAGGAGGGAGTGTACATCGGTTTCCTCTCCCCCTTCGCGGGGAAGGAAACGGTGAAACGCTTCCTCGAACGGAAGATCACCAGCTACGCCATGGAATACATACCGAGGATCACGCGCGCCCAGAGCATGGACGCGCTCAGCTCGATGGCGACCATCGCCGGATACAAGTCGGTCCTGATCGCCGCCGACCGCCTGCCCAAGATGTTCCCGATGATGATGACCGCCGCCGGCACGATCTCTCCGGCCACCGTGCTCATCCTCGGCGCCGGCGTGGCGGGGCTCCAGGCGATCGCCACGGCGAAGCGCCTGGGCGCGAAGGTCGAAGCCTTCGACCCGCGGCCCGCCGTGAAGGACCAGGTGAAGAGCCTCGGCGCGACGTTCATCGAGATGGAAATGCCCGCGGACGCGGAAACGACGGGCGGGTACGCGAAGGAACTCTCGCCGGAGTTCATTCAAAAGGAAATGGAGGCGATCGGTTCGCGCCTCCCCAAAGCCGACGTCGTGATCACGACGGCCCAGGTCTTCGGCAAACGCGCCCCGCTCCTGATCACCGACGCGATGGTGAAAATGCTGAAGCCGGGATCGGTGATCATCGACCTCGCGGCCGAACAGGGCGGCAACTGCGAGCTGACGGTCGCGGGGAAAGACGTCGTGAAACACAACATCACCGTCATCGGCGCGGTGAACCTGCCGGCGATGGTCCCGGTCGATTCGAGCCAGATGTACGCGAAAAACATCCTGAACCTGTTCCAGTACCTGTACAAGAAGGGGACGTGACGGTCCCGACTTCAGCGACGACATCCCGAAGGGGTGCTGCATCACCCGGAAGGGCGAAATCGTCAACGAGTCCTTCAGGAATGCCTTCGGGGCGTCGGGGGGAGCCTGACTTCCACCGATCCCGCGATGACGCGAGCCGGCTCGTTCGCCGTTGCCGCTGCCCCGGTATCCGAGGGTGCGACGTTGCCCGGCCCCGCCCCGGGTATGACCCCCACCCTTTGAAACCCGGGTGAAAATCCGTATCATTCCCCCCACGATGGCAAAGAAAACATTCACGACCGACCAACTGATCGCGCGGATCAGGACCCTGGCCTACAACCTCTGGTGGTCCTGGAACCCCCGCGCCCAGCAGATATTCGAGGAACTTTCACCCCTGACGTGGGAGGAAACCAAGCATAACCCCGTCGCCGTGCTCTCGCAGGTCTCGGAGATGGAGCTCCGGGCGTACCTGAACGACCGGGACTTCCTCGCGATGGTCCTGCCGGTCCTGGACGATTTCGACCGGTACATGGGCCGGAAAGAGCGGTTTCGCCACTCACCGCGGCCGCCGGAAGGCGTCCCCGCGCGGCCCCGTGGCCTATTTCTGCGCGGAGTTCGGTCTCCACGAATGCCTCACGTTCTATTCCGGCGGTCTCGGCATCCTTGCCGGCGATCATATCAAGTCTGCGAGCGACCTCGGGTTGCCGCTCGTGGCGGTCGGCCTGTTCTATCGCCGCGGCTACTTCGAACAGAAAATCGACGGTTCCGGACAACAGATCGAGGATTACCCCAGGGTCGATCCCTCGATCATCCCGGTCCATTCGGTGACGGACCGCTCCGGAAAGCCGGTCGTCTGCAGCATAACGATCGGGGACGAGGTCGTGTTCTTCGAAACATGGCGGATCGACGTCGGCAGGTCGACGGTCTACCTCCTCGACACCGACGTCCCCGAAAATTCGGAGCAGGCGAGGGGGCTGACGTCGCTCGCGTACGGCGGCGACATGAACATGAGGATCCGGCAGGAAATCGTCCTCGGCATCGGCGGGGTGAAACTCCTCCGCGCCCTCGGCATCAGGCCCCACGTCTACCACATGAACGAGGGACACGCGGCGTTCCTGACACTCGAGCTCCTCCGCGAGGAGATGGAGCGCACCGGGGACCTGGCGGGCGCGGAGTCGTCCGTGCGCTCACGGTGCGTCTTCACCACCCACACCCCGGTCCCCGCCGGGCACGACAGGTTCCCGAGGGACCTCGTGGAGTACACCCTCAAATCGCAGTGCGCCGAAACGGGCATCGACGCCGACCGCCTCATGACCTACGGCACCGTCGGGCCGGACACGCCCGCTCACGAGTTCACCATGACCGTGCTGGGGCTGAAATTTTCACGCGCGGCCAACGGCGTGAGCCGGAAACACGGCGAGATCTCCGCGATCATGTGGCAGGACCTCTACCCGAAACGGGCATCCGCCAAACCGTCCAGGAAACCAACCATCGGGCACATCACCAACGGCATCCACATCCCGACGTGGACTTCGAAGCGGTCGTGGGAATTCTGGGAACGGCACGATTCTCACCGGTGGAAGGACGAGGTGCATAATCCCGAATTCTGGCGGGACCTCACCGACCCCAAAATGGTTTCGGACGAGGAATTATGGTCGTTGCGGTACACCCTGAGGCGGGACCTCATCGAATTTGTGCGCCGGAGGGCGCAGCAACACCGGGTGATCGGCGGCCCGACGGGTAAGGAAGCCCTGTACAACCTGCTCTCCTACGACGCCCTGACGATCGGCTTCGCCCGGAGGTTCGCGCCCTACAAGCGCGCCCCGCTCCTCTTCTCGGACATCGAGAAAGCCATCGCGTTATTCAATGACCCGGCACGGCCGATCCAGTTGATCTACGCCGGGAAGGCGCACCCGAGGGACGGGGGAGGGAAGGACTTCATCAGGCATATCACCCAGCTCTGCGACCATCCGACGTTCCACGGAAAGATCGTCTTCCTGGAGGACTACGACATCAACGTCGCCCGGTACCTGGTCTCCGGCTGCGACGTCTGGCTCAACACCCCCCGGAGGCCCCTCGAAGCGAGCGGAACGAGCGGACAGAAAATCGCCATCAACGGCGGACTCCACCTGAGCATTCTCGACGGCTGGTGGATCGAGGGATACAACGGGAGGAACGGATGGGCCATCGGCGGGATCGATCCCATACCCCGGTCGAACGAGGAAGCCGACGCTGCAGACGCGCTCTCGTTGTACACCGTCCTCGGAAAGGACGTGATCCCGCTGTTCTATTCGAGGGACCGGATCGGTATCCCCCGTAAGTGGATCGGCATGATCAGAAATTCCCTGCGGACGCTGATCCCGACGTTCAACACCCACCGCATGGTCTCGGAATACGCCGCGAAATATTATTACCCGGAGTAGCCGGAGGTACGGTGAGCCCGATCCAGGAACGCGCCCCGGACACGCTCCGACATCTTCGATCCCTCCACGAAGCCCTTTCGCGCCTCGCCGCCGCGGCCGGGAAGGGCCGATACGCCGTCCCCTCGAGCTGGCTGCCGCGGCGTGATGACCCGGGTCGGGCCGACGTGGAACCCTTCTCGTTCTATGCCGGGATCACCCGGACCATCCTCGACTCGAGCGCCGTGCCGCTCATCGGATCCGGCGCCCGTTCGGCCTCCCCGGGGGAGCCTGGAGCAGGGAGGCGGTCGTCTATAACATGATGGTCAGGCTCACCTGCGCCTACGACCACGACGGCGATGGCCTCCTCATGCCGGCGAACCCGGCCGGGTGGCGGGAAGGCGGCTCATTCCTCAAGGCGATCGCCATCCTGCCTTATGTCAGATCCCTCGGCGCCAACACGCTCCACCTGCTTCCCGTCCAGGAGATCGGGCGGGACGGCAGGAGGGGGTCGCTCGGGTCGCCGTACGCCGTGAGGAACCCGATGGCATTCGACCCCGCCCTCGGAGAGCCGAACACGGGCCTGACTCGTCGAATCGCAATTCGCAGCGTTCGTCGAAGCCGCGCGTCATACCGGCCTGCGGATCATACTCGAATTGCCGTTAAGAACACTCAGCAAAGACTGTGTCTGGGTGAAAGATCACCCGGAATGGTTCTACTGGATTGGGGCCGATGCCGCATTCCGTCCGCCGGCCTTCACGAAGGAAGAGATCCTGGCCGCCTCCGGAGAAAATTGCGAACGGCGACCACGACGGCCTCCCTCCACCGTCACGGGAGTACCGGGAAATGTTTACCGACCCGCCGCACCCTGAGACCGTCCGGAAGATCCGGGGCCGCTGGACCGGAAGGGACGCCGCCGGGCGGACGGTGGTCATTCCCGGTGCGTTTGCAGACTGGCCTCCCGACGACCATCAACCCGTCTGGGAGGACATCACCTACCTGAAGTATTTTCTGGATGACCGCTTCAACTACCCGGCTTACAATACTGTCAGGATGTACGATAAACGTTTACTCCAGGGTGAGACGGCGTCGAACTCGCTCTGGCGGGAGCTCGAAAAGGTCGTCTGCCATTACGCGTCGACCTACCGCACTGATGGCCTGATGATCGATATGGCCCACGCTCTTCCGGAGCAGCTCGCCGCGGGGATCATTAAAAAGACGCGGGAAATCAATCCCGATTTCGCATTCTGGGCGGAGGATTTTTCCAGGACCGGGGACCAGGTACGCGCCGGATTCAACGTCGTCCTGGGGGGGCAATGGGCATGCCAGCACCGGAGAGGTGATTTTACGGACATGCTCGCCTGGATCGGACGCACACCCGGGCTGCCCCCGCATCTTGCGGCCCCGGAGACCCATAACACCCCGAGGGCGGTCACGCGGCAGGGGGGAGAACGGTACTCCCGGTACGCCTGGGCGGTCAGTTGTTTCATCCCGGGCGTCCCGTACATCCATTCAGGTTTTGAATTATATGAACCCCGCCCGGTGAATACCGGGCTTGGGTTTAGACCGGAGGACCTCGCGTTTTATCCGCCCGAATCGTTGCCCCTCTTCAGCCCCCACACACTCGGTTGGGACTCGCTCACGCGCCCGCCATCCTGGATCAGCATCCCGCTCGGCGTCAGGGACCGATATCGTGACCTGGTTCTCGCCGGTCCGGACACTGAATTCCGGCTGATCCCGGCCGGGGACCCGAGGATTATCGCTTTTCAGTGTTCCGGCCGGAGGGGACGGCTCGTTGTCGTCGCGAACAGCGATATGGAAAACAGTCTGAATGTCGAGGTGTCGGGGGGCTTCACGGCGCCCGACCTCACCGACCTTGTGTCGGAAGCGGCCTTTTCGGTCGCCGGCGGCAGGCTGAGCGGGGCGCTGGAACCCGGGCAGGTCTCGGTCTTCGCGGTCCAGACGGAGGGAGGGATCTAGCCATGTGCGGTAGGTTTACGATCACCACCGACCGGGTGGAATTCATCCTGAAGAAGTTCCACGCCGTCCCCGCGCCCGGATTCAGCGGGATCACCCCCCGGTACAATGCCGCCCCCGGGCAGCTGGTGCCGGCCATCGTCGCCAGGGAGGACGGCGCCCGGTTCCTCACCGACGTCCTCTGGGGCTTCGTGCCTCCCTGGGGGGAAGAGAAGGGGGAGGCGGGATACCAGATCAACATCCGCGACGACACCATCGCGAAAAACAAATTTTTCAGGTCCCGGCTGTTGTCGGCCCGATGCGTCCTTCTCGCCGACGGGTTTTACGAGTGGCAGAAACCGCCCGGGTACGAACACCTCGAGCGGGGGAAGAAACTCCCGAAGGGAGTACGGAAGATCCCGCACCGGATCGTCCTTTCCGACCGGGAGCCGTTCCCGCTCGCGTGTCTCTGGCGCACCGTGGACATCAACGCGAAGAAAGTCCTCACCGTCGGGATCATCACCACCGCTGCGAACACGGTCGTGGCGCCGATCCACGACCGTATGCCGGTCATCCTGAACGACGACGAGCTATCACTCTGGCTCGATCCCCGGGCGGACGATTTCGACGCGCTCCACGGCCTCCTCGATCCCTATCCCCCCGTGGAGATGAGCGCGTACGCCGTCTCCGACGTCGTCAACAACAGCCGGAACGACGTCAGCGCCTGTATCGAGCCGGCGTAAGCTCCCCGGCGGGGAACAACTCCCCGGCCGTCTCGTGAGCCGCCCCGCCGTTCCCCGGGTCCGCTGATTCCGGCCGGGCCTGCCGAGCCGGCGCGGACTCCCGCTTCCCGCCCGATCTCATCCCCCCCGTCCCGCGAACACCGCGCATGCCGCCGACGCCGTACATCTCCGCGAGTTTCGCGCGGTCGTACCCGAACGGCGACAGGAGCGTTTCCACCGCCTTCAGGAAGAACTCGGTGTATTTTTCGATGTCGTAGCCGTCCCAGTGCTGGTAGGTCAGCAGGCTCTTCGCCTTCTGGGGATCGCGCTTCCCGCTCTGGTCGACGATGATGTAGTCGATCACCTCGCCCGCCTTCACCGTGACGCCGAACTGCGAGAGCTCCCTCACCACCATCGCGCTCAGGTTGTTGGTGGCGTATTCGTCCGCCTCCTTCTGGACCCGCCGGCGGAGCACGAGCTGTTTCGGGTCGACCCGGCCACAGCGGAGCTCGTTCAGGTAGAATCCCGCCTCGCGGATGAGTTCGGGGGCCCGGGCGGAAATTTCCCGGACGTCCTTCATCTCCGACATGAGCTCCAGCAGCCGGGCCTGCATCGTCTTGACGAACCAGGGGGTGTCCTTGCGGCGCACCTCGATCCCCCTCGTCTTCATCTCCCCGTGGTCGTACCACCCCGCGTATTTCCCGGACGTGGGGATCCCGGGGTCGGTCTTCGATGAAGGGAAGAGGAGCCAGGTGTACATCCCCTCGAACGACACACTCACCCCCACGGCGTCCTTGATCTTCGAACAGAGCCGGAGATACTCCTCGCCGGTCGCCCCCGGTTTTTTGAGCCAGAGGCAGTCGATGATGGCGTGTACTAAATGAAAGCCGTCGGCCTCGGCGATCTCCTTCGCCGTCAGGAGCGCCTCCCTCGACCAGGCGTTCACCGATTCGTGCGCCTCGATCCTGCCGAAGCGCGCGTTCTTGTACCCGAGATAGCCGAAGCAGGTCACGAGCATCCATTTCAGCGCGTTCTGGCGGCGGTCGTACTTGCGGTACTCGCCCAGGGTCGTGGCGTTCTTCCGGCGCATTTTATAGTAGGCCCGCTTTTCCAGCACCGGCCCGAGCGTCACCGGGACGATCCCTTTCCGTTTCTCGCAGATCGTGTACCCCAGTTCCGGCACCCTGTCGTTGCTGCAGCAGGAGCAGTTGATCGTCTCGGGGCTGATGTTGTGAAGCTCCATCAGGCTCGGGTACATGCTCGCGAAGTCGAGCTCGGCGACGTTCTCGTGGTATCCCATCTCCGGCATGAAGACCAGCCCGCCCCGGTCGCTCAGGAGAAGCTCGTCGGCCGTCTTGAAGTCCTCGCCCTCCTTTTTCTCGGCCGGGATCAGGATGTTGTTCCTGTACGCATAGCTCATCTGCATGCTGGCGAGGCCGGTGCCGATGGCCGCGCGCGACTGCTTCTGCATCGGGAGCTGGGTGAGCCGCGCCAGCTCGATCACCCCCTCGATGTCCGATTCCCCCATGATGAAGCTGTTCTCCGCGTCCATGTGCCAGCGGCCGGCCAGCATGAAGGCGGCGTCGCGGTGGATGATCTGCCCGTAGGTCCAGTAGCTCCTCTCCTGCGTCGTGAAGTATTCCTGCGACCGGTCGCGGTTCAGCAGCAGCGGCACGCGGTGGCGCAGCGACGCGTTCAGGATCGTCGGCAGGAGGGTGGCGTCGCCCCACGAGGTCAGGAGGATGTCGGGGTCGTAATTGTACAGGTGCCAGTTGAACGATTCGAGCACCGACACCGCGTCCTCGCCCTCGAGCGAGTGGGTCGCGCCGTCGTAGCTGACCTCCAGGTTGAGCGTCCTGAAGAACTTCGCCGAAAATTCCGCGCCGCCGTTGGTGAGGCGCATGATCCTCAGGGAGGGGAGGGCGTAGTCCCGCGCGTCGAAGCGGTCGCGCACGTCGATGCGGAGCAGCCGTCCGGCCCCGTCGGCGGTGAATTCGCACCGCGCCAGCGGGAAGACCTGCCGGTCGTACAGGTACATCTGCGCCACGGGGATGTTGCTGTTGTAGAACGCGAAATGGGGGAAGAACTTCTGCAGCGCCGAGACGCAGCGGTTGAACTGCAGGGGGTCCTGGACCCGGACTTCCTCCACCTGCCACTCCTGCCCGCTGAAGAGTTCGGTCTTCAACGCCGTTCCGAGTGTGACCGGGAGGTTCCGGGTCAGGGCGCCGAGGCGGAGGGCGTCGCGGCGGTCGAGGCGGAGATGGAACGCGGGGGCGAAAGGGTCGAAGAACCGTTTCGCGACGCCGTCGTCGTCCAGGATCCAGACGGCCATCCCGCCCGCGACGGGGTAGGCATCGAAGAACCAGCCGTTGATGATGGTCGCGGGCGTCAACGGTCAGTCCCCTTCCGTGGGGGGGTAACGTCATCGCCCGCGACGGAGTCGACAGCCCGGACGTACTGCGCCGTCTCGAGGTACTTGATCTTTTTGTACTGTTCCAGCAGCATGCTCATGAAGATCGCCTCGATGGGGACTTCGTTCGCGATAAAGGCCCCGGCGGCCAGGTGGACCTTCGGGGCCCGCCACATCTCGTCAAAGAGCTCCTGGTCCTCCTTCCTCAGCGCCCGACGGAATTTGCTCCAGGCTTCCCGGTTGGCGTCGATGATCAGCGTGAAGGTGTCGTTGTTGCGTCCCATGGGAACTCCTCTGTTGTTGGCTCAGGTCCTGGTCGAGGTAAAAATTCGCGCCGTCGCGCCCGCCGTCCCCGTGCATCAACAGCAGCGCCTCGTCCGCAGCGCCCCTCACGAGGGCGAAGAGGTCCGATTTCCCCGCGGGGGCGGCCGTTCCCACGTCCACGTCGGCGATCAGCACGTGCGTCCCCGCGCGCGCCATCTCCCCGAACGCCCGCATGACGCGGCCGAGGCTTTTCCGGCACTCGGACGGTTTGACCTGCTCGTCGTAATACGTGTCCAGCAGGCCGGTCACGACGACCAGCGGGCAGGGGGTGCGGGTGAGGAAACCGGGGAGCTTCGAGGTGACGGCCGCCTCCGTCTGGAACGCCGTAAAGGAGCGGGTGACGTGGACCCGCGCCAGGGTCTCCTTCGGGACGCCCCCCAGGAACGACGAGAGCCGCGAAATGAGATAGCTGTTGAAGCGCATCGAGCCGTCGATGACGGCGACGGGGCGTTTCGAGGCGCAGGCGAACAGGAGGGCGGCGGTATAGACCGACGAATGGCCGTGGAGCAGGTGGACGGCCCCCGGAGGCCCCAGGAAACGGCCCGCCGCGGCGCCGAGGCGGGCGAGGGGCAGAAAACGGGAGGACTCCGTCTGTCCGAAATGTACTGGCGAATGCACCGGGAGGAGTGTGATTTGTTCTGTTTCGTTCTCTGGCGTTCTCTGGGATGATACGACATATTTGTCGTATTGTCAAGAGGCCGACGATAAATTTGTCGTATCCGGAGGGCCGGGAATTCAGAAAAATCCGGTGAAACGCGGGGCGCAGCTTGGGGGAAAATCGTGACGGGGTCATGTCGACCGTGAGAAAGGGTAGAGTGGGCCTGGTAACAGATTCACCTCCCCGGTGCAAATGAGATACCCTTTGCGTACCGCAATTGTGTAGCTACTCATTTGCGTCGAGCAGTCCGAGATCATTCCACAAGGGGAAAGACCTATGGGTACCCAGCAACTACTTCTGATCATCGTCGGGATCATCATCACCGCCATCGGCATCGCGTGGGCATCCAGCTGTTCGGCGCGAGCAGCACCTCCGCGAACAGGGACGCGATGATCAACGACATCAACAATATCGCCGCCAACGCGAAACAGTACCGGAGCAAGCTCCGTTCGATGGGAGGAGGCGGGAACAGCTACGTCGGCTATGTCCTGCCGTCCAGATGAGCACCAACGACGACGGCTCGTTCAGCCTGGCGATCTCAGCGGCGAGCGTCGTGATCACCGGGACCTCCGCGCTGGGGTACGGGACCGTCGAGGCGACCATCGACAGCAACGGCGCGGCGGGGAACTGGAATTACACCGGCGACCTGCAGTAAAATTCCCGGCCTGAATTGAACGGCTCCGGCGAAGGAGGTGGGCGCGGCAGGAAAATGCGTCAGCCGGCCCTGAGATCGTCAAGACCTTTGCACAATCGCTCCATCCCTTCACGAAACATCTCCGTTTTCCCCCCGAGACCTATCCGGAAATGATCCTGCAGGTCGAAAAACCTGCCGGGAGTGATCAGCGTTTCATAGTTCTTCATCAGGTGATCCCCCAGCCGTTCCACGTCCCCCTCGAGCAGTTTCGGAAATACGACGGTGCCGTACCCCGGGTCGAAGCAGGAGATCTCGGGGCGCCGGAGCAGCGTCGCGCCGAGCACGCGCCGGTTTTCCGAGATCAGCGATCGCGCCCGTTCCCGGATCGCGTCCAGGTGCCGGAACGCGATGACGCTGAGCCGTTCCGAGACATGGGGCGGGATGCTCTCGAACAGGTCCTTCAGCCTCCACATCGAGCGCACCAGCCCCGGGTCGGCCAGGACCCACCCGCACCGCAGGCCGCTCAGGCCGTAGACCTTCGTCAGGCTGTTGGTGACGATGAACTCATCCCCGCCGAGGAGTGCGGCGGACCGGAAGTCCATGCCGAACGCCGACTCGAGGTAGACTTCATCCACGAGGACCTTTGCCCCGACCTTCCCGCACGCGCCACCGATCTCCCGAAGGGTCCCTTCGTCCACCGGCGCGCTGGTGGGGTTGTGGAGGTTCGTCACGACGACCAGTTTCGTCCGAGGCGTGATGCGCCGCGTCACCTCGTCCGGAATGACGCGGAATTCGTCGGAACTCCGCCTGGGAAACCTCACCACCGTCGCGCCGAGGTAGAGCGCCGTCGAGACGACCAGTTCGTACGCGGGCTGCTCGATGAGCACTTCGTCGCCCGGCCGCAAAAGGGCGGCCATGGCGAGATGGTTCGCCTGGGACGTGCCGAGGGCGCTGAAGACCCGCTCGACGGGGACGCCTGTATGCAGGGAAATCGCCTCCTGCAGCGGGGCGTACCCGTAGAAGCTGTCCCCGGTGATTTCCAGGTCATCGATGGCGACCGGCAGCGACGAGAACGGATAGTTCGCCACGCCGCTGGCGCCGACGTTGTACCGGGCGTTGACATGGCTCTTCGCCCAGTGCATGTACTCGGATTGCATGACGCGTTCGGGGATGGGCATCGGAGACCGTTCCTGCTATGATGAAGACCGGCTGCCGTCCGAACCGCGGCGCCGCCAGAAATAATAGACCGGGACGCCCGCCGCGAGGATCCCCACCCCGGCCAGGGTATTGACCGGGTAGGCGTACGCGGTGTTCACGACGACGGCGCAGCAGACCACGATGAAGCCGAGCGTCGTCCAGGGGTGGCCGGGCACCCTGTAGGCGCAGGGTGCGCCGGCGTCCCGGCGCCTGAACACGAAGAGGCACGCCGGCCGCGAGGCCGAAAAAGATGAAATCGTCCGACACGACGTAGCTCAGGATCTGTTCGTACGTCCCGGAGAGGGAGATCAGAATGGCCACGGCCCCCTGCACGATGATCGCCGCGACCGGGACCCTGGTCTTCGGATGGAGCGCCGCCATGTTGCGAAAAAAGAGTCCGTCCTCGGCCATCGCGTAATAGACCCTCGGGGACGTCAGTATCCCCTGGCTCAGGAACCCGAGCGTCGATACCGCGATGCCGAGGGCGATGACGGTCGCGCCCGCCTCGCCGAGCACCATCCGCATCACCGCCGAGGCAGGTGCGGGCGCATTCGCCAGCCCGTCGGCCCCGAGCACCACGAGCGCGACGACGTTCACCAAAATGTAGAGCAGGACCACACCGGCCATGCCGAACAGGAGCCCTTTCGGCAGATTTTTTTCGGGGGAGCGGATTTCGCCGGCGATGAAGGCCGCAGTCTGCCACCCCCCGTAGGCGAACATCACCGGGACGAGCGCGGCCCCGAAGGTCGTCAGCAGATCGAACGGCCCCGTGTGCTGCGTGACTGCCGCGGCCTCAAACCTGTTTTCGGGCGCGAACGCGAAGCCGCAGACGACAAGGATGCCGATCGCGGCGATTTTCAACACCATCAGCGAGCTCTGGACCGTACCACCCGTGCGCACGCCGAGGCAGTTGACGCCGGTGAGGATCGCCAGGGCGGCGACGGCGAGGAACCACTCCGGGAGGGAAGTGCCGGTCAGTTCGATCGTATACCGGGCAAAGGTCATCGCCACGGCGGCGAGACCGCCCGACGTGGAAACCAGGAAGAGCCCCCAGCCGAACAGGAAACCGAGGAGAGGGTGAAAGGCCTCCCGGATGTAGGCGTACTGGCCGCCGACCGCGGGCCTTCTGGCGGCGAGCTCGGCGTAGATGAAAGCTCCCGCCAGGGCGATCAGACCCCCGAACGCCCAGGTCCCGAGGATCAGCCAGGGCGTATCGACGATCCGCGCCACGACATGCGGGTTCATGAAAATGCCGGATCCCACGATCCCGCCCATCACCAGCATCGTGGCGTCGAACAGTCCCAGCCTGCGCGCGAATCCGGGTTTTTCCATGAGTGGCGTCAATATAATATTATTTTGTATCTTCCAACACCTCGATCCTCCACACCATCAGGCACAGCCATGAACGGCCCGATCAAACGTGCGGCGCTCATCCTCCTCTTCGCTCTTTCCTCGTGCCGTTGTTGTCACCGCGAATCCGCCGAAGGACGGGACCATGGCCGATTCGGTCAGGACGGAGTTCCTCCACGCGTGGAACGCCTACAAACAGTACGCGTGGGGCCACGACGCCCTCAAACCGCTCAGCAGGAGTCCGCACGACTGGTACGGGGTGTCGCTCTGCATGACGCCAGTCGACGCCTTCGATACGATGGTGCTGATGGGGCTGAAGGACGAGGCCGCGGAGGCGAAACAACTCATCCTCGACAGCCTGAGGTTCGACAGGGACCTCGAGGTCCAGAGCTTCGAGATCACCATCCGGCTGCTCGGAGGGCTTCTCTCGGCGTACCAGCTGGACGGGGACAAGCGGTTCCTCGACCTGGCCGAGGACCTGGGGAGAAGGCTGCTCCCGGTGTTCACGTCCTCGACAGGCATGCCATACCGCTATGTCAATCTCCAAACCGGGGAAATCCGCGATTCCATCAACAACCCGGCGGAGATCGGCACGGCCCTCCTGGAATTCGGTACGCTCGCGAAGCTGACCGGGAAGGCCGTCTACTACGACAAACCCAAAAAGGCCATCACCGAGCTGTTCGCCCGCCGATCGCCGGCCGGCCTGATGGGGACGTGGCTCAACGTCGAAACGGGGGAGTGGACGAACACCACGGCCCATATCGGCGGCGCGATCGATTCCTACTACGAGTACCTGATCAAGGCGTGGCTCCTGTTCGGGGACCGGGAATGCCTGGAGATGTGGCAGACGCACATCGCGGCGATCAATCTTCATCTCGCGGACACGGTCAACGGCGGGCTCTGGTACGGGCAATCGGAGATGGAGACAGGCAAACGGACCGGCACGCGGTTCGGCGCTCTCGAGGCATTTTTCCCGGCGGTCCTGTGCCTGGCGGGGGACACCGCGCGGGCGGCAATGCTCCAGGAATCGTGTTACAGGATGTGGACCCTCCACGGCGTCGAGCCGGAGGAGATCGATTACGTGACGATGGACGTGAAATCCCCGGCATATTATCTGCGGCCGGAGATCATCGAATCCGCGTATTACCTCCACCAGGTGACGGGCGACGAACGATACCGCTCGATGGGGCGGGTGTTCTTCGCCGACCTGGTGCGCTCCTGCCGGACCGATGCGGGATACGCGCATCTGAAGAGCGTCGTGACGAAGGAAAAGGCGGACGCGATGGAGAGTTTCTTTTTCGCGGAGACGCTGAAATACCTCTATCTTCTCTTCGCCCCCGGGGGGACGATCGACTTCCGCAACACGGTCTTCATGACCGAGGCGCACCCGGTCAGGAGGACCTGGGACTGAACACACGCTGACCAACACGAAGGAGGAAACGCCATGGGATACACCTACGAGCAACTGAGCGGCATGACGGCGGTGCAACTACGCGAGATCGGGCATGCCCGGAACCATCCCGATCTCCCCGGCATCGCCACCATGCACAAGGATAAACTGCTTCCCCTGCTCTGCACCGTCCTGGGGATCGAGGCCCATCCGCACCACGTCGCCGCCGGGATCGACAAGACCAAAGTCAAGCAGGAGATCCGCGCCTTGAAACGGGAGCGGGGCGCCGCCCTCGAAGCGAAGAACGGGGCGAAGGTGAGGGAGATCCGCGAAAAAATCCACCACCTGAAGCGGCTACTCCGGAAATCGATCGTCTGAGGCTCGACACCCACTGGGGAGGCATTCGATGAAGGCCGGCGGGACCTGGAACATTTTTTCCGACGATCCGGGGGCGGTCACGGCCCGGAAATTCGTGGTGTATTTCGCCATTCCGCTGGTCAGTTTCATCCTTCATTTCCACATCTTCCCCCGCGACCTCGTCGGGTATCACGCGTGGCGACAGACCCAGACGCAGATCAACATCGATAATTTCCGCGCCGAAGATCAGAACATCCTCCACCCGAGGATCAACGACAGGGGGGACGGCGACGGAATTCACAGAATGGATTTCCCGCTGATGCAATGGAGCTTCGCGATGGTCGGCAGACTCGCGGGACCCGGCGTGATGCTGACCCGGATCTCAGCTTCTTCGTGGGGATCGGCACCCTCTACGGATTCTATCACCTGCTTCTCAATGTTTTCCGGGACACCCGCCAGGCGGCGGCCGGCGCATGGGCATTCTGTTTTTCCCCCCTCTGGTATTATTATTCCGTCAACCCCATGCCGGACAACCTCGCCCTTTGCTGCTCCGTCTGGGGGATGGCGTTCTGCTTCCGGCATCAGCGGACGCAATCCTTCACCGACGCGCTCATGTCCGCCCTCGCGCTCGGCCTTGCGGCTCTCGTCAAACTTCCCTTCGTTGTCTGCGTCGCGGGCGTCGCGGGGTACGTCGTTTCCGACGCAGCCAGGGCCGGATTCCGCTACAGGAAGGAATACGTCCGGCTCGCGGTTCTCCAGGCGGTTTTTCTCATCCCGGCCTGGGCCTGGTACTCGTCGGTCGTCCCGGAGTGGCAGGGCAACGGCGTCGTCGCCGGGATCCTGGACAACCGGCTCCCCGCCGGCGAATTGCTGAACATCGCGCGGTTCAACCTGACGTCGTCCCTTCCGGAATTGCTCGTCAACTACGGATCGGTCATTTTTTTCATTACCGGCGTTGTCTCTCTCTTCCGAAAGAAACTTTACGCGACCCCTCGGTTTATCGTGCCCGCATGCTGGGGGGCGGCGCTGCTCCTGTATTTCGTATTCGAAATGAATATGATCGGGTATGTCCACGATTACTACCTGCTGCCGTTCCTCCCGCCGATATTTCTCATCGTCTTCCACGGCATCCGGCATCTCGCTGAGTTCGCGGAGCAGGCCGCTGCGTATCACCGCGATGGCCTGCCTCCTCCCCTCCCGGTCACGGCATTCTTACGCATCGATCATCGATGGGACCTGGAATCGCCCGGATTCAACAGGGACCTCCTCGTTCATAAGGTCGAATTGCAGAATGCCGTGCCCGATGATGCGCTCTGTGTCGTCGGGAACGATGAATCACGCAATATTTATTTCTACTACATCGGGAAGAAAGGGTGGGGTTTCGACCATGACAATCTTGAACCCGGAGACCTGAAAGGGATGATTCAAAGGGGCGCGAAATATCTCTATTCGGATTCGCGGGAGATCGATGACGGAGAGTCCATTAAACCGTTCCTCGACGGGCTCGTTATGGAGAAAGGCACCATACGGGTGTACCGGCTCAATACCCCTTTCGAATAAATTGCCCTTTTCGGGTGAGTGGGGCATTATTCAGGGGCCTGCTCCTTGCATAACCGGCGGAAATTGCATATATTTACGCAGTAATTTCGCTTAAAATCCCCAATAATACGACGGAGCCCGTAGCTCAGGGGTAGAGCATCTGCCTTTTAAGCAGAGGGTCGGTGGTTCGAGCCCACCCACGCTCACGTATTATTTGCCCGAATGGTGGAACTGGCAGACACACCATCTTGAGGGGGTGGCGCCCGAAAGGGCATGCGAGTTCAAGTCTCGCTTCGGGCACCATTTTTTACAGTTTCTTGACTTTTTCAGGTCTAGAACCGTATTTTAACGGTCAACAGGGTATCATGAGCATTCGAACTCATACTATCAGTGGTCTCTGGCGGTACTCTTCTCGGTATTATTCTCGATCGCCCCGGCCATCGCCGATGTCATACGCGCCGGGACGCCTTCAGGCGACCAGCGACGGCGTGGACGTCACTGTCCGCTGGGTGTCCGAGGATGAAGCCGGCGTCGCAATCTTCGAAATCGAACGTCGAGGGGGCACTGACGGGGAGTTTGCGTGCGATCGGACACCTCGACTCCGAAGGGCCCTTCGGTGTACGAATTCATCGACCATTCCGCCTTCATGAAGACCGCGTCGATCTACCAGTACCGGATCAAGGTCTCGTTCAGCAACGGCCAGGCACCGTTCTACACGGTCCGATGACCATCTCCCATGCCGTTTCGGGGGTGAGGCGAACCTGGGGAAGCATCAAGGCGATGTTCCGATAACCATCACGCCGTCGCGGGGATGGAACCTTTGAAGAGCGGGCAATTTTAGTTCGCTCTTTTTTTTTATCGGCTTTCTTGAGTAAACGGATCATCCTCGCCTCGGGGTCCCCGCGCAGGCCGACACCTCCTTCACCAGATCGGGATCACCTTCACGGTGGACCAGAGCCACGTCCCGGAGGACACCGACGGGTACGCTTCCCCAGCGGAGATCGTCCTGGGACCTTTCGCGGCGCAAGGCCGCCGAAGTCGCCATCGCGGCACCCGCCGCCTACATCATCGGCGCCGACACCATCGTGGTCCTGGACGGCGGGTGCTTGGAAAACCGATCCGACGCCGGACGCGGCGCGAATGCTCCGCCTGCTCAGCGGGCGCACGCACGAAGTCTATACGGGCTTCTGCATCCTCGAGAAACCGGGTGACCGTTCGGTATCGATTACGAGGTCACGACAGGTGACCTTCAGGAGCTGTCGGAGAGGAGATTGAGGCCTACGTGCGTTCCGGTTCGCCCATGGACAAGGCCGGGCGCGTACGGCATTCAGGACGACTACGGGGCGATTTTCGTCGAAAAGATCGACGGCTGTTTTTATACGTGGTCGGATTTCCCCTCACGAGGTTCTATCTGAGATTTTCAGAACTCAAAACGAGCTAGCCATGGAAAAGAAAATTCGTGTCCTCATCGCCAAAGTCGGGCTGGACGGTCACGACAGGGGCGCGAAAGTCATCGCCGCCGCGCTGCGCGACGCGGGAATGGAAGTCATCTACACCGGCCTGCGAAAAACCCCGGACATGGTCGTGGAGGCGGCCCTCCAGGAGGATGTCGACGCGATCGGCGTCAGTCTCCTGAGCGGCGCGCACATGACCATTTTCCCGAGGATCCTCAACCTGATGAGGGAGAAGGGCTTGAAGGACGTGCTCCTGTTCGGTGGAGGCATCATCCCGGACCAGGACATCAGGGCGCTCAAGGAAGCGGGTGTCGGCGCCCTTTTCACGCCCGGTGCCTCGACCCTCGATATCGTGGCGTACCTCAAGGCCTGGGCGGGGAGACATCCGAGGAACTGACACCCTTCGCCGTCCCTCGATCCCCCGGTATCGAGCCAGATCGTCGGTTCCCGGGCCCCCGTTTCCTCCTCCGATCTCATCGACCGCCGCCTGCCCGGCCGGTTCCACCGGTTTCGTCACGACGTTGATGCCTTCCGGAGAAAAACCGAAGAGGTCTTCCGGCGAGAAGATCTTCCTGAAATCCGACGGAGTGAAAAACAGCTCAAATTTCCGCGACAATTCCTCCAGGCGCCTGAGGTAAAACGGAACATTCTCGTCCGGTGCGACGGGATCCCATTCCGAGGCGAGCCGGCAATGGGCGAAACTCTGGCCTGAGGGGTCGTTGCCCGTGATGTAGAACGAAACTTTCTCACCCCGTCTCCATTCGCCCAGGGCCCTGAGGGCCGCCTCGTAGGGCGCGGACCGGTTCCGCCGGCCGCCGTTGACCGCTTCCAGGTATTCCCCGGGGTGTCCTTCAACGTCTCGGTCCTTGAAAATTCCTCAACCGGAAGCCCGTTCGAAGAAATTTCCCGGTATCGATCCACGTATTCGCCGTGGAGACGCCCGACGTCCCCGTGCAGGATCGCCTCGATGCAGTTCCGGACATATTTCCTGCCGAACCGTTCGACGCTCCTCGACGTCAGGGATGAACCTTTCAGAGTGATTTTACCGTCGTATCCCTCCAACGCGTAATTCTTCGGCTTATAACTCAACATCTTACGGTATCGCCCGTTCAGGGCGAGGGAGATACCCTCCGGAAGCACCGAACGCCACACTCCTGACGAACCGCTGCTCCTGTTCTTCAGTCCTGACGGCGGGAGGGGGGCACGAAGAAGACTCCGTCGGTATCCACCTCCACGACCGTTCCCTTTTTCTCGTCGATCGCCCTGATCAACTGTACGGAGGAGTTCCTGTCCCGTCTTCGTGACGCGGTCGGCCGCGATCGTGTCGTTGAACAGTCCGCGGCTGTACCCGAGGTAACCGTAGAATGAGTTGATCAGGATCTTGAATGAGGATTGAATCGCGTCGAGTTTCGTCTTATCCGACAGGTCCTTGGCGGCCTTCATCTCTTTCTTCGCCTTAAGCCTCATCGCAGGTGAGTTCGCCGAGCATCGAGGAGAAAATACCGAGTCCCTCGCTGTGCGGCGCTGATCCCTTCCGAGAGCATGATCGAGGGATAGAGGGATTCGACGTCGATGTCCAGGATCGGCCCGAGGACCCCGGTGAGGAAAACGTCGGTATACCCGCCCGATGTGGGCCTCATCGGTTCCGGGGAAGGCACCGAAACCCGCCTCCGGACATACTCCCGCAGGAGCATCGACTCGATCTTCGTGGCCGATCCGTTCCGGGCGGCCGTCCCGTAATTATACGGGGTCATCTGCGTGAGGTAGAAATAGGGCGGGGAGAGGACCTCACTCAATTTCCGGGTCTCATCGACATCGTCCAGGGCGTATTCCACCAGGGGGCCCGGGTCGTTATCCCAGTGCCACGATATCCGATCCGCGTTGATGTAGACGCGGTTATCCCTCGCAAAACCAAAGTGTTGGGCCGCATGCTTCAAGCCGTAACTTTCCAGCTTCCGCCTGGAATGGTCGTAGGTCTGCAGGAGCAGCCAGGTGTCGATGATGTGCCTCCCGGGGATGTCGAGGAGCTGGACCTCCTGGGCGCGCTCGTTGCGCATCTGACGGCCGTCGCTGACTTTCAGCCTGATCCCTTCCCGGCCGAGATCGGGCTCGACGTCATGGAGCCTGCAGCGCCTCAGGATGTACGGGAGGTCGAAATTGTAGATATTATGGCCCTCGATGACGTCGCAATCCCTCTCCCGTATGACGGAAAAGAGCCTCCTGAGCATCTCCGGTTCGGCGAGTTTTCTCCCGTCGATGACTTCCCGGAAGCCCCTGTTGTCGGAGATCGCGATCAGGATGATCCTGTCCTCCGGCCGTGTGGGGTCGCTGAACCTGCGCGCGTGCGAGGAATACGTTTCGATGTCCAGCTGGAGACGGTGGATGTCGTCGAACTGCAGACCCTTGAAGAGTGTGTGGCCGCTCTGAAGGAGGAATTGGGCGACCGGATCGGGTCTCAGGAGGATGGAGGGGACGTCCTGGTATGATGTCGCGCCGGTCTTGAGCCGGTCGTTATGCCGGTCGATGATGTGCCGGACCGCGTCCCACATCTCGGACCACCGGGTAAACGCGGCCAGGAACCTGTAGTAGTTCCCCCCCTCCAGCTCCTTGATCCAGTATTTCGTCGAAAACCCGTCGAGGAGGGTTGAGTCGGAGACGTGGAAGAACGGAAAGAACTCCGCGTCACGGGCGGTCACCCCGGACGGCGTCCTCGAGTAGAGACGCATCCGGTCGTCGGCCGCCTGGTGGACCGCCACCAGGCCGGGCTCAGGGTTATGCCCGAACAGTAGTGAATCCACCCGCGCGAAACCCCGTTGACATCCGCCCCACGGTCACTTCTTGTCCAGGAACGGCTTGATCAGGTCGATCGGGACGGGGAAGAGGATCGTCGAGTTCTTGTCCGCCGCGACCTCGGTGAGCGTCTGCAGGAACCGGAGTTGAAGCGCGATGGGGTTCACGGCGATGATGGCGGCCGCCTCGGAAAGTTTCTGGCTCGCCTGGAGTTCGCCTTCGGCGTGCACGACCTTCGCCCTGCGCTCCCGTTCCGCCTCGGCCTGGCGGGCCATCGCCCGCTGCATCTCCGGCGGGAGGTCGATCTGCTTCACTTCGACGTTCGCCACCTTGATGCCCCACTGTTCGGTGTGCTCGTCGATGATGACCTGGAGCTGCTGGTTGATCTTGTCCCTCTGCGCGAGGAGGTCGTCGAGTTCCGACTGCCCGAGGATGCTCCTGAGCGTCGTCTGCGAAAGCTGGGAGGTGGCGAACAGGTAGTTCTCCACGTCGACGATCGCCCGCGCCGCGGCGATCACCCTGAAGTAGACGACGGCGTTGACCTTGATGGAGACGTTGTCCTTGGTGATCACGTCCTGCGGGGGGATGTCGAGAACGACCGTCCGCAGGCTCACCTTCACCATCTTGTCGATCATCGGGATCAGGAGGATCAGCCCGGGTCCCTTTTCGCCGATCAGACGACCGAGCCGGAAGACCACCCCGCGTTCGTATTCGCGGAGGATCCTGATCGAATTGGAGATGATGATGATGAAAAAGAGTACGATGACGACGAAAAAGACCGATATGCCCTGCATGGTTCCTCCGTGGTTACGTTGTCGCCTTCCTGCGTACGACGAGGCGAAGATTTTCAGTTTTTTCGACGATGACTTTTTCCCCCCTGAGGATTTCCCCCCCGGGGCTTGCCGCGGCCCAGATCTCACCGTGGACCTTCACCTGGCCGTCGGGGCGGAGGTCGCCCATCGCGACCCCTTCCTCGCCGACCAGGCCCTGCGCGCCGGTCGTGGGTTTTCGGCGCTGTGCCTTCAGGCCCATCCCGATGATGAACAGAAAGAAGAAAACGGAGACGAGAACGGTCGTGGCGATGACTTCCCACGAAACCTCCACGACGTCGAGGAGCGAATTTTTTTCGAACAGCATGACCGAACCGACGGCGAGTGAGACGATGCCCCCGATCGTCAGGAGGCCATGGCTGATGATCTTGATCTCCAGGAGGAAGAGGATCACCGCGAAGATGATCAGGCCCACCCCGGCGTAATTGATGGGGAGCGTGTTCATCGAATAAAACGCGAGGATGAGGGAGATGACCCCCACGACGCCGGGAAAGATCGAACCCGGGTTATAC
>CAVRTZ010000011.1:0-37426 GCA_963724215.1 uncultured Ignavibacteria bacterium | reverse complement strand
GTCCGGTCGAAGGACGAGCTCGGCCGCCTGGCCGACGTCGTTCAACGTGATGACCGGCGTCGCTGCAGCGAGGAGAAGGAGGAGAACCGGCGACTGGGCCGAGACGCTCGAGGACCGGGTCGCGGAGAAGACCGAGGAGCTGCACCGAATCAACGAGCAGATCCTCCAGGTCGAAAAGATGGCCTCGCTCGGCAAGCTCGCGGCCACGGTGGCGCACGAGCTGAACAATCCGCTCGAGGGCATCCTCACCTACGCCAAGCTGATCGGCGCGGCGGCATCCGGAAGGACCGCCGATGCGCCGCGCGATGCAGCAATCGACCTCGAGGACCTCGACCTGATCGCGCAGGAGACCCAGCGCTGCGGCGACGATCGTGAAGAACCTGCTCCTGTTCTCCAAGAAAGCAGGTGAGCGAATTCGCCCTCGTCCCGGCAGCGCAGGTCGTCGGAGAGCGCCGCCGCAGATCGTCCAGCACCATTTCGAGATCTCGAACGTCCGGCTCGGCTCGCGATCGCCGACGAGAACGCCAGCTCATGTGCGACGAGGAGCCAGATCCAGCAGGCGCTGGTGGCGCTGTTCGTCAACGCCGTCGAGGCGATGCCGGACGGCGGCGCGATCACGCGTCCGCACCGCGCCCCGCGGACGGCGACGAGCTCGCGATCGCCGTCGCCGACACCGGCATCGGGCATCGCCGCCGAGGTCCTGCCGCACATCTTCGAACCGTTCTTCACCACGAAGAAGGACGGGCAAGGGCGTCGGACTCGGCCTGTCCGTCGTCTACGGCATCGTCGAGCGCCACGGCGGCACGATCGACGTCACGTCCGAGCCCGGGCAGGGCACCGCCTTTCACCGATCACGCTCCCGCGGCGTCGCCGGCCCGCACACAGGCCGCGAAGCGCAGCATCGACCGAATCCCATGACGAGGGCACACCATGAACGACAAGCATCATTCTGATCGTCGACGACGAGCTCATCGTGCGCGATTCCCTCTCGCACTGGTTCCGCAAGGACGGCTACCACGTCGGGACCGCCGAGAGCGCGCACCGACGCGCTGCAGGCACTCCAGGAGCAGCCGTGGGACATCGTCCTGCTCGACATCAAGATGCCGGGCATGGACGGCATGGAGCTGCAGCAGCGGATCCACGATCGACCCGGACGCCGACCATCATCATCATCACCGCCTTCGCCTCGGTCGACACGGCGGTGCAGGCGCTGAAGGAGGGCGCCTTCGACTACGTCACCAAGCCCATCGATCCCGACGAGCTCAGCCACCTGGTCGCAGACGCCCTCAAGCAGCGCGCGCTGGCGGACGAGAACGTGCAGCTGAAGGAGCACATCGACGAGTTCTTCGCGCGTCGACGAGATCGTCGGCGAGTCGCCCGCAGATGCAGAAGGTGCTCGAGCTGGTCGAGACCGTGGCCCCGACCGACGCCACGGTCCTGATCCGGGGCGAGAGCGGCACGGGCAAGGAGCTGGTCGCGCGCGCCATCCACGGCAACAGCCAGCGGCAGTTCTTCCCGATCGTCACCGTCAACTGCGGCGCGCTGCCCGAGGGCCTCCTCGAGAGCGAGCTGTTCGGGCACGAGCGGGGCGCGTTCACCGGCGCGCAGTACCGGCGCAAGGGGAAGCTCGAGCTGGCCGACGGCGGCACGCTCTTCCTCGACGAGATCGGCAACATCGACGCCAAGACCCAGATGGACCTGCTGCGGGTGCTCGAGACGAAGCAGTTCACGCGCGTCGGCGGCAACCAGATCATCAAGGTCGACTTCCGGGTCATCTGCGCGACCAACGAGAACCTCGAGAAGGCGGTCGCCGACGGGACCTTCCGCGAGGACCTCTACTACCGCCTCAACGTCTTCACCATCGTCGTGCCGCCCGCTGCGGGAGCGGAAGTCCGACATCCCGCTCCTCGCCAACTACTTCGTCGAGAAATACGCCCAGGCCATGGGAAAATCGATCCACTCGCATCTCGCCGGAGGCGATGGACATGCTGATCCGGCTACGACTGGCCCGGCAACGTGCGCGAGCTCGAGAACGCCATCGAGCGGGCCATGGTGGTGGGAAAGTCGGACTCGATCCTCGCCGCGGAGCTCCCCATCCAGGTGAACGACAAGGGAAAAATTCCGACCGGCGGTTCCCTGGCGGCCATGGAGAAGGAATACATCCGGCGGGTCCTCGAAGAGAACAACTGGAACATCAGCCGTTCGGCGGACGTCCTCCAGATCGACCGCGCCACACTCTACAATAAAATCGAACGGTATGGCATCCCCAGGCCGGTGTGAAACCGACCATCCATATCCTGAACGGCTCCTCCCTGGTGCATCCCTCGGAACTCGAGGGCATGGCCGGGGCCATCGGCAACGTCTTCGGCGCCCGCGCCGTCCCCTCCCGCGCCGAAGCCGACCTGCGAAGGGCCTATGATCCGGCACGCGGCCAGTTCAATTCGACGATGCTCCTCTCGGCGCTTCTCGAGCGCCACCCACCGGCCGACGACAAATACATCATCCTCGTCGACGTCGACCTCTTCATTCCCGTCCTGACCTTCGTCTTCGGCGAGGCGCAGTTCGACGGGACGGCCGCGATCGTTTCCACCCACACGACTCTCGAACCGGTTCTACGGCCTCCCGGGGAGCCACGAGCTTCTCCTCCACCGGCTGGAGAAGGAGCTCGTCCACGAACTGGGCCACACGTTCGGCCTCTACCACTGCCGTCAGTTCGAGTGCGTGATGCGTTCCTCGACCTACGTCGAGGAGATCGACATCAAGCGGGCCGTCCCCTGTCCCGATTGCGCCGCGAAGATTACCGCGACCTGCGGGGAGGCACCGCCTCCTCCGCTGTGACAGACCGCACGGCGGAGGTCCGGGATTTCACCGGCTCCGGGCTCAGGTGGGACCCTCCGCCTCCTTCGCGCGCTTCTTCGCCCTCAACCGGGTGAAGATGAGAGATCCGGCGAGCAGGACCGTCCCGAGGACGAGGAACGAAACGATCCTGGTGGTCGGCGCCAGCTGCGCGATGCCGACGACCACCGCGTAGAGCACCGTCATCAGGAGCGTCAGGTGCCCCATCCAGCGGTATTTCTGCGACCTGACGATGAGGTTCATCAGGTAATACAATCCGGCGATCCCGACCCACGACAGGCTCACGTACTCCGTCGCCACGAGGTGGTACGTGGCGTACGGGAACACGGCGAAGCCCGACGCGAGGTAGGCGTTCCGCATCATTTCCGTTTTCAGCTCGAGCCGGTCCTGCTGCCATTTGAGGATCCGGGCGCTCGCCAGGGCCACGACGCCGAACACGATGCTGATCCCGGTCTCCTCCCCCCCCACGATGATGTAGCCGATCACGATCGACAGGTAGATGGCGAAATTCGCGACGATGATGAACCTGGACCGGAACCAGATCGCGGTCGCCACGACGATGAGACTCTGGACCGACAGCCAGACGAAGAGGTCCGGCGCCTGGGCGGCCCTCACGATCGCCACGGAGAGCGCCATGTACCCGAGCATGACATAGGCGAACGTCGAAAACCGGCTCCTCTCCCGCACCCAGAACGTCGTCGCCAGGGCGAGGTACACCGCCGAGGCCGCCACGTGGGACATCACCATCGAGCCCGTGAACGAGACCGCGGTGTGGAGGAGGAACACGGCGTAGCTCCCTCCCCCGTTCAGGAAGGAGGCGACGATGACGCCGATCCCTTCGGCGCCCTTCTCCATCCTTCCGAGCACCCCGACCGAGAAAATGCAGGCGTAGGCCAGGAGGAGGAACACGGCCGCCTCCGGCCCCGCGATGATACCGGGTATATTGCCGATGAGCGGATTATTGAGCGTCCAGACCAGGTGCGTGAGGTACGCGAGGACGGTCGCGAACACGAGGACCCCGTTCCAGCCGGTCCGGAGGACCGTCACCACCGCGAGCACGCTCATCGCGAGGATCATCGGGAGGACGAACCAGGTGGAACCGACGGCGAGCCCGGTTGCATAACCCGTGGCGAGGGCGATCGAAATGAGATACGGCGAACTTCGCGGACGCGCGATCGCGATATTCAGACCGAGCACGGCGAGGAGGATGGCGACGCCGGGGACCGAGTCGGGGTGGAGGGCCGGTTGCGGGCTGAAATAGAAGAGCCTCAGCGTCGTAAAAAAGAGGAGGACCATCCCGGCCCCCCTGAGGTAGCGCGACACCAGGTCGAATGATTTCCGCAGGAGCCGGGCGCCCAGGAACAGGCTCCCCGCCAGCACATAGCCGATGAGGGCCGGGGCGGCGGGAGGAAGCTCCGTGTACGGAAAGGTCAGGAGGAACGCCATCCCGAGCGCGAGGACCACGATGCCGGCCTTCGCGAACCAGTTCTGGCCGATTTCGAATTCCATCTCCTCCTCCGCGCCGGGTGCTCTCGTGGAGGGTTGTGCGGCCGGCGTTTCTTCGGCGTTCGCGGCCGGCGGCGTGAATTCCAGACGCTCCTCGATGCGGGCGAGACGCTCTTCGATGATGCGCAGCTGCTCGGCGATGCGGTCGTTGTCCATCGGTGAAGGCGAAGGTAAAGAAAACCCCGGAGAGTGTCAATGGCGGCGACCGGAAACTGAGGGCGCGGTCCGCCTCCTTCACGCACCGCGCCCCGACTTCACCCCCGTCGGACTTATTTCATGAGAAGGAGTTTGACGATCTTCTGCAGCCCGGGGCCGGAGACCCTGCAGAAATAGAACCCGGAAGGCATGCCTCCTGCCTCCCACCGGAATTCGTGGACCCCGGCACCGTATGCCCCGTCGGCGAGCCTGGCCACTTCCTGTCCGATGGCGTTATATACCGCAACGGCGACGTTTCCCCCGGACGGGAGTGAAACACTGAGCGTCGTCGAGGGATTGAACGGGTTGGGGTAGGCGGACACCTCCGGAGCATCCTCCGCGACGACCGCCTGCGCCGCCACGGCGCAACCCCTCCTGTGTTCCATGATCCTTCCCTCGGGACGTGACACGACCGGCCGCCTGCCGGCGATGAAGTCTCGCACGACATCGTATTCGAGCTCGTCTCGCCACTCCAGGTTTTCGACCCCCACGCCGAGCGAACCGAGAAGCATCGCGATTCCCGTGTTCACGGTGACGGAATAAACCCGGGTCGGGGACCACTTCCTCCCGCCCACCCTGATCGATCCGACGTCCACCCTCCCTCCAACCGGTTTCGACGGATCATAGGAGAAACGGAGCCCGGAATACTGGAGGAAAAAATCGTCGCCGACCTCCAGCTGGGAGAGGCCGATCTCCATCCCCCTGACCAGCCCGGCCCCGGTGATGTCGAAGGTGGCCATCCTGAACCCGAAACCGGTCGCCTCGTCATATCCGTAGCTCAGCGAGCGGAAGAGGTCCGCCCCGAGGATCGGGCCCTTCGCGATGTTTTCGGAAATGAGGCCGAGTGCGGTGATCGCCAGGTCGGTCCCCGTCTTCTTCCGGTAAGCATCGGTGACCAGGTTCCCCATCGGCGTGTCCCTCATCGGAAGCCTCTCGTTATAGTGTTTGGAAAGCTCCCTCGGCGCCCTGGCGATCACCGTCTGGTACATCGGCCCGAACTGCGACTCGATCCCCGTCTTGAGGTCCTCCACCAAAGCCTGGACCTCCGGTACCTGCGGGACTGACGTGTCGACGTCGATCACCGTATAATCGTTCACCGTGATATTTCCGCGATCGACGGTGAACGTCAGCTTCCCCACGAACTTGTAGTGTTCGCCCGCCTGGAAGATCCGCACCGTCCTCCCCGCGGGGTTACTGACCTTGATCGGCTTCCTGTAGAGATTGTGGTCGTGCCCGCCGACGATCAGGTCGATCCCCGTGACGTACGAGGCGACCATCCTGTCGAGAGAGATACCGAGGTGCGACAGGAGGATGACGACGTCCGCTCCCTCCGCGCGAAGACTGTCCGCCGTGGCCTGTGCTATGCCGAGGATATCCTCCCGGACCACGACCGGTGCCGGCATGTTCGTCGGGTTGTCCGGTACCGTCATGCCGAAGATCGCGACCTTCACGTCGCCGAACGATCGCTCGATGGCCGGCCGGATCCAGGGTTGCAGCGGCGGGAAGCTCGGCCAGGTCGAGGTTGGCCGATATGAGCGGAAAGGACCCGTCGGCGAACGCTGCCGTGAGGGCATCGGCGAACACACCCGGACCGAAATCGAACTCGTGGTTGCCCACGGTCATCGCGTCGAACCCCATCTGTTCCATGAACATGAATTCCGGGACGCCGAAATACGCGTTGAAAAACAGGTCGCCCTGGAACACGTCGCCCGCGTGGAGGAGCAGCATGTTCGGTTCGGTGGCCCTCAGGGCCCCGATGACGGCCGCGGCGCGCGATATCCCGCCGAGCGTTCCCCGGAGGGAGGCGTCCCTCGGACCCACCGCGTCGAGGTGTGAATGTGTATCGTTGACATGCACGAGCGTGATGGTCGTCCCCTGCCCGTACAGGACGCCGGCCGACAGGCCCAGGGCGAGGACGATGCGGATCATCATTGTCTGGAAGTGTTTCATCGTTTGATCTCCTTCGTGTTGTTGTGGAAGATGTATGCCCGTGTTTTCCGCGGCACCTTCGGGCGGGCAACGCACGCAAAGGCCCTTTCTCCTCCTCATCATGGCATCCCTTCATGCGGAAGAAGTTGCCGAAATATCCCGCCCCGGTTGTCATGCAATTGTCAAAACGATGGCAAGGATTATACCCTCCGGCGGTCAAGACCTTTACCCATTTTTGACAGAAACCTGACAACCCGCCGGCCCCGGATCAGTATCATGAAGCAGAAGAACAACGATAGGAATGAAGCGGATGAAACAGGCAATCAACACCGTCCTTCTCACCGGGGCCTTCGGGGGGATCGGCAAAGCGGTATCCGTCGCGCTCTCGAAACGGGGCCACGCAATCGTGCGGGTCGCGAGGCGACTGCCGGCCGGCGGGGCCGCTCCCCTTCCCGGCCCCGGACGGGCCATCGATATCGAGGCCAACCTGGCCGCCGCCGGGGACTGGCAACGGGTGATGGACAGCGGCCTTCACCGGTTGCAAACAGGTCGATTTTCTCATCCACTGCGCCGGGTCGCTCCTCCAGGAGGATAACGCCACGATCGATGAGCGGCAGGTACGGAAAATGATCGACGACAACCTCGTGAGCTCGGTGCTTGCCTGCCGGTCCGTCATCCCCGGAATGATCGCGGCCCGCAAGGGCGGGATCATCGTCCTGGGTTCCCTCGGAGGCATCGTTCCCATGCCCTTCGGGGCGCTCTATTCTGCCACGAAATTCGCGGTGAGGGGATTCGTCCTTTCACTGGCCGAGGAGCTGAGGGGATTCAGCGGTGGATGTCAGTCTCGTCAGCTGCGGGCCCGTCAATACCGGGATGCTCGCGCGGGAATCCCGCCACAGGGGCTCGATCGGTTTTTTCAATCGTCCACTTCAGCCGGAACGGGTCGCACAGGTCGTCCTCGGGCTCATGGAGCATCCTCGCCGGGAAACGGTCGTGCCGCGTTTCGCCGCCATGATTTCACCCCTCGTCGGCGCTTCGACGCGACTGTTCACATGCCTGTATCCCCTCGCCTCGGCGATCGGAACGTCAAGAAAACTGAAATACAGGGCCGCCATTCCAGCCGCGCCCGACATTCACGGGAGACCGTTATGAACAGCCTGGCACATCCGTGCTCCGCAACGCAGACGGCCCGCGCCTTCGTCAGGGACTACGTCGTCACCATGCGCCCCTACCTCCTCTTTGTTTCCGGGATCACGGGGATCGCGGGAATGTCGTTCGGCGATTCCGGGGACCCGGTCCGCACGCTCTCGATCTTCGCGGCGTGCTTCCTCTCATACGGGTTCGGACAGGCGCTCACCGATTGTTTCCAGACCGACACCGACTCGATCTCGTCCCCCTACCGGCCGCTGACCCGGGGCGTCATCTCCCGCCGGGCGACGCTCGCGGTGAGCCTCGCCGGCCTCGCCTGCTGTGTCGGGATCCTGGGATTTTGGAACCCGGCGAACCTCCTCGCCGGCGTCCTCGCCGGGATCGGGCTGGCGACATACACCTGGTTCAAGAGACGCTGGTGGGGCGGGCCGGCGTACAACGCCTGGATCGTCTCCGTGCTCTTCCTGATGGGCGCCCTCGCGGCGGGGTACCGGTTCGACAGCGGCATCGCGATCTTCGGCTTCACGGCCGCGGGGACTTTTTTCGGATACGCGAATTTCGTCCTGACCGGATATTTCAAGGATATCGGTGCCGACAGGGCCACCGGGTATGTGACGCTCCCCGTACGGTATGGCCGGCGCGCGTCCGCGATCGTGAGTGATGTCATCGCCGCCGGGCTTGCGCTCTCCATCGCGGGGATCCTCGTGTACTCCATGCCGCAAGAACCGGCGGGGACCCCGGCGGTGGCGGGCCTGGCCGGGCAGGTTTGGCGGGTCGGGCGGGTTGGGCAGGTTGGAATAGAGGCGCTCCTCTTTTTCGCGGCCGCGCTCATCGCGATCTTTGCGGGTCAGTGGAACCTCCACCGGGTCCGCTTCGACGAGACCGCCCACAGGTCGATCATCCCGGTGGTGCACGCATACATCCTGACTCTCGCCGGCGCGGCCGCATCGAGGAAACCGGACTGGTTTTTCCCGTTGATCGGGTTTTATGTCACGTTCTGCGTGGTCCTCGCGCACAGGCCGGAAAGGCAGCAGATATGAATGCCACGATCGTCATCCTCAACCCCACCGCCGGAGGGGGCGCCGCCCCGGACCGATGGTCCGCCGTCCGGCGCGAGGTGGAGCGACGCGTGGGCCGCATCAGGGAACTGTGCCCCCCCGATCGATCCTCCCTCGACGAGGCGGTCGGTGACTTCTTCCTGCGCGGCGGGCGCCGGTTCATCGCGGCCGGCGGCGACGGCACGGTCAACGCGCTGCTCAATTCCCTCCTGCGATTCCGCGCCCACGCCGACTTCCAGGGGGTCGCGCTGGGCGCGATCGGCCTCGGTTCGAGCAACGATTTCCACAAACAGGCGGCGGACGGCTCCCCGGGGGAAACTCCCCGGCGGATCGATTTCGCGAATCTCCGGAGGCAGGACGTGGGGTGCATCGAGGCGCACCGCGGCGCGACCGTCTCGCGGACGCATTTCATCGTGAACGCGAGCCTCGGCGTCACGGCCGAAGGAAATGCCATCTTCAACCGGAAGAGTGGCATGATGGCGCTCCTGAAACGGATGAGCACGACCGCGGCGATATCCTCCGCGGCGCTTTCGGCGATCGTCCGGCATGTCACCATGGAGGTCGGGGTCTCGTTCGACGGTGGCACGGAACGCCGGGCCCGGCTCTCGAACCTCGCCGTCATGAAGAACGCGAATATCAGCGGAGGAATGCGGGCGCCCGTCCCCGTCGCCTGCGACGATGGACTGCTCGGGGTGTGGATGGAGGAGGGCCTTTCGCGGTCCGCGCTGCTGAAGCTCTTCCTGCGTCTGAATTCAGGGGGATTCTCCCCGAACGGTTCATCGACCGTCGGATCGTTCCGCTCCCTGCGCATCCGCGGAGAGCGCGGGTTTCCCGTCGAATTCGACGGCGACATCTTGTACGCCGACGACGTTGAATTTTCCCTGCTCCCCGGGGCGCTGGAGGTGTGCCAATGACGACCATCGGGTCCGAAACCGCGTTCATCGACAGTCTGATCAGCCGGTTCGCGCCTTCGCCGTTACGGAGAAACAATCCCCACGAGGCCGACGCGGAATTGATCGCGCTCCCCGGCGGGCTCCTTCCGGGGAACGCCCCGCTCCTGGCCGTCACCACCGACACGATCGCCGAAGAGATCGAGACCGGGCTCTACCGTGACCCCTACCAGATCGGCTGGATGGCCGCGATGGCGAACCTGAGCGATCTCGCCGCCGTCGGCGCGGAACCGCTCGGACTGCTCGTTTCTGAAACGCTGCCCGACGGGTTCGACGACGATTCCATCGACAAACTCCAGTCGGGCATCGCCGACGCCTGCGGATCGCTCGGCACGCACGTCCTCGGCGGGGACACGAACTCGGGGTCCGCCCTGAGCATCACCGGCACGGCGATCGGCATCACCCGCGGCGGGCGTCAACTGACCCGCAGGGGGTGCGCTCCGGGCGACATCCTCTACGTGAGCGGACGGCCCGGCCGGGGAAACGGTTTCGCGCTGTCGGTGTTCGGGACCGGGCGGTGCGACCCGTTTCCGGGCGGTTATTTCCCGCGGGCAAGGATCCGTGAGGGAATGATGCTCGGGGGACTCGCGAGCGCGTGCATGGATTCGAGCGACGGCCTCTTCGCGACGCTCGACCAGCTCGCCCTCGTCAACGGCGTCGGCTTCGGCATCTGCAGCGAATGGGAAGCGTCGCTGGACCCGGCATCGCTCGACGTGGTCCGGGCCCAGGGATTCCCCCCGTGGCTGCTCCTGGCGGGCTGCCACGGTGAATTCGAGCTCGTGTTCACCGTCAGCCCCTCGCGGTGGAGAATGTTCAGGGAAAGGACGGCATCGATGGGTTGGAACCCGGTCGAAATCGGGATTGTCACGGATCGTCCGGGCGTCATCCTCCCGGTGGACGGAGAGGCCCGGTACTTCGACGTGTCGTACCTGCGCGGCCTGTCGTTCCGCCGGCGCGGCGGTATCGGCGAATACCTGGAAGCATTGCTCGACTATGACCACCACCCGGTGAAAGGAGAATGAGATCATGAAACGCGAAGAACAATACTCCGGCGGCGAGAATTTCGATCTCCAGACCGTGCTCCTCAGGGGAAGAAAACTCCGGCTCCGGGAGCGGGTGGATTGCTTCGGTGCATTCCTCGGCGGTCTCGAAGGACGGGGGGAACTCACGACGATGCGCGAGGTGGTATCGGCGGCGGACCGCGAGGTGGTCGTCGTGGACCGCCCCTCCGGCAACCCCCGGAAGATGCTGATGTTCGGCTCGAACAACTACCTCGGGCTGGCGAACCATCCCCTCGTCATCGAACGGGTCCGCGACGCCGTCGCGCGCTACGGCGCGGGGATCGGCGGGCCCCCGCTCCTGAACGGGTTCACGACGCTCCACCGGGAGCTGGAGGAGCGTCTCGCCGGATTGAAGGGGACGGAGGACGCGATGGTCTACTCGAGCGGTTACGGGGCGAACGTCGGGCTGGTGACCGGGCTCGCCGGCCCGGACGACCTCGTGCTGTACGACGCCTACAGCCACGCATCGTTCTGCGACGGCCTGAACATGGCCGGCGCGGAAGCCCACAGTTTTCATCACAACGACATCGACGGACTGGTCCGGCTCCTCTCTCAGGGACCCCGGCGTGGCGACCGGGACATCTACGTCGGGGCCGAGGGCGTCTACTCGATGGACGGCGACATGGCGCCGGTCGACAGGCTCCTCGACGTCTGCCGCACGTACGGGGCCAGGCTGATCCTCGACGACGCGCACGGGACCGGGGTGATGGGCCCGACCGGACGCGGCAGCGCCGAGGAGTTCGGGATGGAGGGAAAGGTGGACGTCACGATGGGGACATTCAGCAAGGCCTTCGCGGTCACAGGCGGATTCGTGGCGGCCGATAAGGCGATCGTGAACTATCTCCGGTACTTCGCCCGGTCCTACATGTTTTCGGCCTCACTCCCCCCCGCGGTCATCGCGGCGGTCCTCGCCGGCCTTGATGTGATGGCGGCAGAGCCGGATCTCCGCCGCCGGCTCCACGCCAACGTCGATTACGCGCTCGCGGGGCTCCGGAGCATCGGCATCCACATCTCCAGCCCCTCCGGGATCATCCCGTTGAGGGTCCCTCGCGGGATGGACATCCATCGTGCGGCCCGGCGGTTCCACGAGATGGGAATCTTCGTGAACGCCGTCGAATATCCGGCGGTCCCGTTGTCCCAGCAACGGTTCCGGATCAGCATGATGGCGACCCACACCAGGGCGGACATCGACCGCCTGATCGATGCCGTGGAAGCGGTCTGGGCCGAAGAGGAATGCCGTGACGAAGGGCAGCCCGATCCGGTGAGCGTGAGGATGGCGGTATGACGCGACGAAACAACCATCAGGGTGACGCCATGAAGAAACCGAAACTGCTGATCATCGTCCTCTTCCAGAACCTCGGCGACGAACATCCGTACTACGCGCGAAACCCGGCGCCTCCCCTCCCGGGCATCCTCCTGGCGCGGGATGACGCCGCCGATCGTCGAGGATCGAAGCTGCTCCACGAAATGGTCCGGCCGATCGACTACTCCACCGACGCGGACTTCATCGCGCTGAGCTTCATGGATTATCTCGCGCCCCACGCGTACGAGGTGGCCGCCCGGTTCAGAAAGCCGGGAAGATCGTGGTCGGCGGAGGCAAGTTCGCCAGCACCCATCCCGACGAAGTCCAGCCCCACTTCGACTCGATCCTCGTGGGCGAGGCGCAGGGGGTCTGGCCGGGGATGGTCCGGGACATGGTCGACGGGCACCTGCTGCCGCGCTATGACGCGCCCCGCCGGACGTCTCGCTCGACGACATCCCTCCGCCGCGGTACGACCTGGTCGAGAAGACGTTTCGGGTCCCGATGGTCGTCGAAGCCACCCGCGGCTGTCCCCATCCCTGCACGTACTGCCAGCTGAACATCCAACGGATGCCCCACCGGACGCGGCCGGTCGCGGACGTCCTCGCCGACCTGAGGAACACCCGCGGGCCTGCCCTGGTACAAGCGGAAAATCGCGATGATTCTCGACAACAACCTGGGCGGCGACCTGAGGTACGCCAAGGAGCTGCTGCGGGAGGTCGCGCGGCTCGACTTCTGGGGGATCGGCGCGCAGTTCAGCATCGAATGCCTGCGCGACGACGAGTTCGTGGAGCTCCTGGCCGCCGCCCGCTGCCGGATGGCGTTCATCGGGATGGAATCGCTGAACGAATCGAGCCTCGCGTCGGTGCAGAAACGGCAGAACCGCGTCGGGGAATACCGCGAGCTGTTCGAGAAGCTCCACCGCCGGGGCATCCTGACATTCACCGGGCTGATGTTCGCGCTCGAAGAGGACACGGCCGAATACTACGAGACGCTGCCGGAAAGACTCCGGGAAGTCGGGACCTGCGTCATCCTTCCGTCGATCTCGATCCCGATCTACGGCACGCCGTGGTACGACCAGGTGCTCGCCGAAGGAAGGATCACCGACACCGACCTGTCGCACTACGAGGGCGACCACCTGGTGTTCCGGCACCCGCGGCTCGACCCGGCCGGGATCCACGAAGCGTACGAGCGGGTGAACAGGGAATTCTTCTCCCCGCGTGAAATCGTAAAGCGATGGTGGAGGTTCATCACGAAGCAGGAAAAAACGGAGTCGCTGCCGGCATTCCTCCTCCGGCTGGCGATCTGCACGGCGATCTATTTCCAGCTCTCCGTCTTCCAGCGCCACCACGCGCAGGTCAGGGTGTGGTCGAAGGCCGGGAAGCGGGCGCGGCGGGGACTCTCCGGCGTTCCGGTCGCCAGCGCCCATTCCGGGAGGCAGCCCCGATCCGGGCCCTGAGGGCACGGGACCCGCCTCCGCCGCCGTCGCGACTACTTCGTGAACTTGTACCCGGCGGAGTGGACCGTCAGGAGATGTTCGGGGTGGGCGGGGTCCTTCTCGATTTTCTTGCGCAGGGTCAGGATGTAGTTGTCCACTGTCCGGGTCGTCGGGAAGGTGTCATACCCCCAGACGTCGTCGAGGAGGGCGTCGCGCGTGATCACCTCGCCCTCGCGCTGGATGAAATACTTCAGGACTTCGAGTTCCTTCGCGGAGAGCTTCACGGGTTTCGACCCGAGCGAGGCCTCGTGTTTCCGGAAATCGACGTGGACGTCGCCGAAGGAATACTCCTCGATCTCGCGGCGGATCTCCGTGGTGCGCCGGAGCCTCGCCTTGATCCGCGCCTTCAATTCCCTCACGCTGAACGGCTTGGTCATGTAATCGTCGCCGCCGAGCTCGAGCCCGAGGACGCGATCGACCTCCTCCTTCCGGCTGGTGAGGAAGACGATGGGGGTGTCGACGCCCGCGCTCCGCAGCTCGCGGCACACTTCGAACCCGTCCTTCTTCGGGAGCATCACGTCCAGGATGATCAGGTCCGCCTTCTCGCGCTTCGCCATGGCCAGGCCCTTTTCGCCGTCCGCGGCGGTGAGGACGTGGTAATGCTCCTCGTGGAGGGCCGCTTCGAGTCCTTTAAGGATCGCCGGATCGTCTTCAACAATCAGTATGTTTTTCATGGATTCGCTCCCTGGTCCGTGTTGTCCCGTTCCGCCGGGAAGGTCAGCGTGAACGTGCTTCCCTGCGCCGGCGTGCTCTTCACCCGGATCGAGCCGTGGTGCGCGTCGACGATATGTTTCACGACCGACAGGCCGAGCCCCGCCCCGCCCCGGGAGCTGGTGTGTTCGCTCCTGACCCTGTGGAAGGGTTCGAAGATCGACCCCAGGTCCGCCGGCCCCATCCCGATCCCGTTGTCCTCCACCGAGACACCGACGCCGTCCTGCGAAGAAAACGTGACGACCCGGACCATCTTTCGCTCCCCCGAGTATTTCAACGCGTTCGACACGAGGTTCAGGAGCGCCTCGAGGACGGCGTCAGGATCGGCACTGAAGGTGAGGACGCCCTCGGCCTGCTCGCAGACGGCCTCGCAACGCTCGATCCTGAACTGGTACTGCATCACCGCCATCATCCTGGACACGATGTCGTTGAGGTCGGTCTCCCTGAAGGCGTACTCCTTGATCCCGCGTTCGATCTTGGCGAAATCGAGGACATTGTTGATCAGCCGGGTCAACCGGTCACTTTCCCCCTCGATGATCCGCAGGTACTCCCCCGCAGTTTCGACCGGGAGATCGCGGTTCGAACGGAGCAGTTCCGCGAACATCCTGATCGACGTCAGCGGGGTCTTCAGGTCGTGCGACACGCTCGACACGAAATACGACTTGAGCCGGCTGATTTCCTCCAGCCGTTCCGCCTCCGCGCGTTCCAGCAGCAGGTTCCGCCGGAGATTGAGCCTCTCCTGCTCACCCGCCGCCTGCCCGGCGACCACCGACAGCAGGTCCACGTCCTCCTCGGTGAACATCAGGCCCGACGTCTTCCTGCCCAGCACGATGAAACCCTGGATGGCGCCCTCCCGGGCCTTCATCGGCACGGCCAGCGAGATCCCCCACCGGCCGAACACCGCCGGGTCCGCTCGCTCGTGCCGCACGGTCCGCTCGATGTGATCGTCGACGGCGACCGGAAGGTCCAGGCCGGACCTGAGCCGTTCGATTTCAAATTTCACGCCGTGCGTCCTGAGCGCCGCAAAATTCATTTCCGCCAGGGGTTTGAGCCTGTTGCCCGGCTGTTCGACCGTGAAATACCCGATCCTCTCCACCGGGAGAAGCCTTTCCACACCCTCCACCAGGCGGTTCGCCATCTCCTGCAGGCCGCCGGCCCGCTTCAGGTCATCGAGGAGTTCTTTCAGGGAGCCGCGGAAATCGTAACTGAGGCGGAAAAAGGAACGGTCGACGAGTTGCCGGGCCCGGCGCCTGATCGAATCGTAGACGACCGCGGAAAGGACGGCCGCGGCAGCGGACAACAGCAGCGATCGCTCCACCGTCCAGGTCGAGACGAAGTTCATGGCGACGCTGATGAGAAGGGCGTACAGCAGGATGAGCGCGCCGATGACGATGGCGTGCACCGCGCTCCGGCTGATGAGTGTCGTCACGTCGACCAGCCGGTACCGGAGGATCGCGATGGCGAACGAAGCCGGGATGGCCAGGAGGAAAAGTTTGAAGACCGGCTCCGGGATCAACGGCGGGTTTTCAAGGGTCTGCGGAAGGGCCCAGAAAAGGACGAACGGGAGCGTCCCCACCGTGAGCCCGTAGAGGATCCATGCAACCTTCTTTCGTTCCGATAACGTCGCGGCCCGGCGGTACGAACCGATCAGGACGATCAGTCCGGTGACGATCCCCGCCACCATCAGGCCGTTCATCCACACCGACGCCGCGACCGAGCGGCGAAACAGTTCGATGGAGCCCGCCCGGCCCGCCTGCAGGTAGACAACCGCCTGCCAGGCGGCCATCAGCCCCGCGCCGGCGTAGAAGGCGGCAACGACGGGGCGGGTGTCGCGGAACCTCCGTACGGGGAAGATCGAAGCGAAGTGGAGGAACAGGACGGGGATGGTCGAGTAGGCGAGGAAAAAACAGGCGCACATCGCGCTCCCCAGCCAGGACGGCTGCAGCGAGTAGACGGTCTTCGTGCCGAGGAGCGCGGTCACCAGTGCGATCGCCGCGGCGAGAAAGACCCCCGCGACGGTCCGGTCGGTATGAAAGACGGCCACCACCATGCCCAGGGCGAGGATGATCGCGGCGATGGCGACGTCGAAAGCGATGTACCAGATTTCGTAATACCTGACCAGGGTCCGGACATCCGCCCCCGCCGTGACGCTGCGATTCGTGAGAAGCCCGACACCGTCCCCGACCCTGAAGCCGCTCAGGAGGAACTCGACTTCGTCCTCGGTCCCGACCTCCACGCCGTTCACCGACACGACCCCCTGCGCGGCGGGGGGTCCCCTGAATTCGGCGGGGAGCCCGGGCTTTTCCAGGAGGTGGAGCACGGCGAATACCGAATAGAGGAGTACGATGACGGGAACGATGAGGAGCCCCCTGCTGAAAGGTCCGCGGGACGGAAGGATCGGTCCAAACTTCATATGGGGGTGGAGATGTGGTTGATCCGCCAGCATGGTAAGAATTTACCGTCCCACAATCAACTGGCGTCGTTTTACCGGGTCGGGGAGCGCCTGACGCATGCCCATACGCGCGGACCGATTGCCTTTCCGCCCCGAAAATCGTATCTTCAGGGGTCGGCATCACGACCCGCCATCACCTCCACCGCGTTCTCCCCAGTGTCCCGTCAACCACAAACGTTCATCATGGAGGTCTGCATGAAACGGTTCCTCGCATTCGCGCTCGTCACGTTCATACTCGTTCCCGCGTATTCCGCCGAAATTCCGTTCATCAAGGAAGACTGGCACAAGGCCCGATCGCTGGCGGCCGAACAGAAGAAGATGCTGGTGGTCGATTTTTACACCGACTGGTGCAGCTGGTGCAAGGTGATGGATACGACGACCTTTCGTGATCCCGCAGTGGCTGCGTTCATCAATGAGCATTTCATCCCCCTTTCGATCGACGCGGAAAAGGGCCTCGGCATCACGGTCGCGATGAAGTACCGTGTCAACGCCTTCCCGTCGTACGGATATTTTACGCACGACGGCCGGCTCGTCGCAAAATCGATCGGGTACGAGCCCGCCGGGGACTACCTGAAGACGCTCGAGGATGCCGTCGCGAAGATGGAAGCGGGCTCGTATTTCGGCGGCGTGACGGCGGAGATCGACCTTCCCTTCCCGGAGTTCCATGTCCTCGCCTCGGGCGCGAAGGGCGAGCGGAAAAAGCCGGAGCCGGGCGTCGTGGACGCCTACCTCGACGGCCAGACAGACCTCTTCAGCGAGGTGAATTTTTCCATCCTGTGCCGCTATAAAACCTCCGACAAGCACACCGAATTTTTCCTCGCGAACCTCGACAAATTCACGCGGCTGTACGGGGCGGACGACGTCGGGATGAAAACCTCCTCCGTCACGAGCGAGAAGCTTCGCGCCGCCATCGACGCCAGGGACAAGGCCCTTCTCGAGCAGGCGCTGGAGATGAGCGACCGGTACGGCACCGGCGACAAGACGGAAAACCGTTCACGGCTCACGATGAGCTACTACAGGGGGATCAAGGACTGGACGACGTACGCCGGGATGGTCGACGACGCGATCAGGGCGGGCACGATGGACGACGGCGGAGTCAACGCCGCCGGCTGGACGATCTACGAGCAGTGCGACGATCGGGCGGTTGTCACGATGGCGGTCGGCTGGATGGCGAAGACGGTGGTCTCCACGCCATCGTACGCGTTCCTCGACACGTACGCGGCGCTCCTCCACAAGGACGGTCAGGCGAAACTGGCCGAGGAGTACGCCCTGAAGGCGATCGAGAAGGGGAAGGCTGACAAGGAGGACGTGGAATCGACGGAGGAACTCCTGAAAAAGATCCGCGGCCGGATTCAATGACCGCGTCCTCCCGCGGCAACAGCGAAGGCCCGCCGGTTCGTCCGGCGGGCCTTCGCCGCATTCGGGGGTCAGTTGCGGTACGCGAACGGTCCCCGGGTCGCCTCCTCGATGCCACCGTACACCTGGAAGACCTTGTCAAGGTGGGTGATCTCGAGGATCTTTCCGACGTCCCTGTTGACGCCGACGAACCGGACGTCGCCGCCGCTTTTCTTCATCATCACCAGTGCGCACACCATCGAACCGAGGCCGCAGCTGTTGACGTGCCTGATGGCCGCGAGGTTGACGACGAGGTGCCTGGCGCCGTCCGTGATGAGGCTCCTGACGAGGGTCCTGAAGTCGTTCTGTTCGGGTTCGGCGAGGAAATCCCCTTCGAGGGTCACGATGTCGAAGCCGCCGGCTTTCCTGCTCGAGATGTTCATGGTGCCTCCGTGACCGGTGGTCCCGTCCGGGGGGGGCCGCTTCCGGATCCGGGGCGCATCGGCAGTTGAAATGTACAGAGATTCTCCGGCGGTGTCAAGGCGCGCCGCGGCGCCCCCTGAACCGCAATGAATTCAAGATCTTAGGCCGTGCGGCGAAATAGTCTCAGGATCGCCGGGACCAGGATGAGCAGAACGGCCAGCCCCGTCACGACGAACGCCCACACGTTGGTTACCCTCGAGCGTGCCTCCATCGGAAAATCGGTCACCAGCAGCTGCATCCCCTCGAATTTCCAGCGGACCTCGTTCCCTTCGACCGCTTCGCCGTTCGTACCGACCAGGAGGCCAGGCATGACCACGGACGAGATCCAATGGTCATCCAGCTTCCGCTTCTCCCGCATCGAGTCCACATCCGCGATCACCTTCGCGACCACCCCTTCATACCTCGAAATGTCCTTTGCCCGCAGTGCCGCGGCGAGCAGGCGCAGGGTGTTCCGGACCTGCGCCTCATCGCTTTTGGACGTATCCCGTTTCACCAGCCGGAGCATTTCGCCCTTCGCGTTTTCCAGGCTCGCGCGGTTCACCACCGAATCGCCCGCGCCGACGCCGTCGATGAGCCGCGCATAAAACTCCTCGAAGACGTTCCGAAAATCCCACTCCTCGACTTTTTTCCCCAGGCTGTCGTCGTCCCCGCCGCGTCGCACGGTTTCGATCTCCCCGGGGGAGAAATAGCCGCTCGCGGGGAGCCGCTGGAACGGGTTCCGGAAAACATACAGCTCCCGATAGTCGATATAGGTATAGAACCACTCGAAATGCTTCTCCAGTGAAATCGAGAGCTTCACGCTCCCGGTATCGGGCTGACGGGCGTACTCGGAGACGAGGTCCTCAGGTGAGGCGAATGCCTTCCGTGCGGTAAACTCGTATTTCATGTCCTTCTCACCCGTCTCCTTCCATTCGAGCGCCCAGGACGAGTCGGAGGGGACCGGGTACGCACGGTCCGGAAGACTCTGCGACCCCGACTTGAACGAAACCACGCGCTCGCTCGACCCGTCAGCCGAAATGCTGGTCCTGACGTGGATTTCGAGGCAGCCCGACACCGGGACCAGGAGCGCCGCGAGGCCATAGGCCAGGAGTCCGGAATATGTGATCTTCATTTGGTGTCTCCTTCCAGTGTGAGTTGCCTGAATTCAGTGAGGAAATCTTTGCCTTCGGTGGTGAGTATCTCCCGTTCCGCTTCATCGATGCCGTCGTACGGGTTCACCTTCGAGAGGGCGGGGTATTTTTCCGCGAAGATCCTGAACAGTTCACTCCCCTCCCCCCCCGCCGCTTCGAACTCCCTTCCGATGCGGGGGATGAGGGAGCCGGGGAGGACCGACGCCGCGGACGGGGCTCCGACGGAACTTCGCCCCGGCGCCGGCGTAAACGCCTCGATGAGAAGGGAGACCCTCCCGGCCATTGAGATGCGCTCCTGACTGTCTGCCGATGTTCGCGCGGCGAGCCTCTCCTCCATCATCATCACCCGGTAGGTGTCCCGCCCCTGCTGGTACGATAAGAGAAGTGTCGCGCTGAGGAGGAGGAAGCCGAACGCCGGCCGAATCACACCGAACGCCGGGCCGGAAAACGATGGTCGCATCGCCGGCCGTCCCCCCGTCAGCGAAGCCCCGCGCATGGCCTCCATCGTCCTGTCGACGACCGATCGGTCCTGACGTGCCGCATCCGGCGCGGCGCGGACGACACTCAGCGCGTCGTCGAGCGAACGCAGAGCGCGAAGCACGCCCGCGCACCGGGGGCACCCGTCGAGATGCTCCCTGACCAGCGACTCCTCTCCCGGCGTCAATTCACCATCCCGGTGGAGGTACAACAGCGGTTCAATCTTTTTACAGTCTCTCATTGTCTGTTCTCCTCAAAGCCGTTCGAGCGCCGCGCGGATCGTCTTCCTGGCGTGGCAGAGGTTCACCTTGACCGAATTCGGAGTCATCCCGGCCGCCCCGGCGGTCTCCTCGATGGTGAGGTCGAGCACGTCACGGAGGTGGAATACGATGTATTGCTTCGGCGGCAGGCCCTTCGCGATCCTGATGGCGTGCTCGTGGAGGTCAGCGGTCTCGATATCGCCTGCGGGATCGCCGGCGTCCGGTGGATCGTCACCCTCGAAAAGGCCGGCCAGATACCCCATCACCCTTCCCCTTCGTTTCATCGATTTGATCCTGTCATACGCCACGTTGACGACGATCCTGTAGAGCCATGTGGTGAATTTGACGTCGTCCCTGAAACGGGCCAGGTTGTTCCAGACCCTGATGAACGATTCCTGGACGGCGTCCTCCGAATCGTCCCGGTCGTGCAGCAGCCGGATCGCGATCCCGAACGCAAAATCCTGGTGCCCTTCCATCAGCGAGCGGAACGCCCCCAGCTCGCCGGCAACGGACCGTGCGATGAGGACCCGGGTCTCGCGGTCCTGTCTCGTGTCCTCCTGGGGTCCTCTCATCGGTTCAGAATGCTGTCTGCTGAGGGTGATACGACGGAAATCGCGGAAGGTTAAATCGGGGCCGTGCGGATGGCGCGCCCCACTTCGCCGGCCGCCGCGGGGAAGGTCGGGGGGGCGGGATCAGGGCGTCCGGTGGCTCCAGTTGAAAACCCGTACTCCAAGCGTGAAAAAGAGCAGGCCGATGCCGAGGAGGATGCCGCAGGGAACCAGCATCTCCAGGAGGGAGAAATTGCGCCATAACGCCCCCTCGATCGCCAGGAGCGCCCATTTCATCGGACTGACGTTGCTGAGCGTCTGCATCCAGGCGGGCATGATGAACAGCGGGATCATTCCCCCGCCGATCATCGACATTAAAAGAAGCGCCGCCCAACCGATCCCCCCCGAGGAGCGTTCCGTCTTCCCGAGGACGGAGAGGAACATCATGATCCCGACGAAGGCGATCGACGCGCAGAGCACGGCGACGCCGAGGTGCGCCACCGACGAGGGGCGAACGCTGAAAAACACCGCCCCGATAAGCAGCAGGCAGACGGAGATCGTGATCGTCGCCAGGAAACAGGCGATGGCCTTTCCGGCGAGGATCTGCATCCGGCTGATGGGGGCGATCCTCAGCCGGATGAGCGTCCCCCGCGTCCGTTCGAGGACGAGCGAGATGCCGAACGCCGCCGCGCACCCCGTCATCCCCCAGATGATTCCCTGGGGGAAACTGACCTCGTACGCGTTCTGCGGCCCGGAGCGCTCACGGACCACGGCGGCTTCGACGATCTGGAGCGGTGTGAACGCCCTTGACGTTCCACCGCCTGCGGTATCCAGCGTCGAGTCCGCCACGAACCGGTCCAACTCGACGAGAAAACCCGAGAGATTTTCCTTTCCCGGGAAATCGCGCGAGGAAGAAGACCCGAGCGAGTCGAGCGTTTTCTCCAGCATCCCCCTGAGCGCTCCACGGTCGGAAAACGTTTTCTGCATCGCTTCGGCGGCGTACTTCATCAACACGCCCTGGATGAGGCCGGACTCCGCCCTGCGGGACGGGTCCACGCCGATCTCGACGGTTGGCGGATCGCCCCAGAACAGCCTCTGTCGGGCCGCGCCGAAACCTTTCTGAACGACGATGTAGGCGACCCGCTTTCCGGTGCGGACTTTCTGCGCCGCGTCGTCCCGCCCGGAGACTTCAACCTTGAATTCAGCGGATGCGGAAAGCGTGCGGATGAATTCCGCCGACTGCGCCGTGGAATCCTCGTCGACGATGATGACCGCCATCGCCCGGGATTCACTTCCGCCTCCGGAAAAGACGGTGCCGAAAAAAACGGCCATGAGCAGGGGAAAGAAAAAGGCGAAGAAAAATCCGCCCCTGTCCCGGACGAGCAGGAGGAGGTCCTTTCCGGCGAGCGCGAGGACTTCGGCCATCTCAGTCCCTGAGGCGACGGCCGGTGAGGTGCAGGAACACCGATTCGAGGTCGGGTTTGTCGATGCGGAAATCGTGGAGGACGCCCGACTGGCGGAGGCGGACCAGTTCCCCCACCGGATCGTCCGTTTCGGTCCGCACTTCCCCGCCGGAGGTCTCGGCGACGAGCACGCTCTTCCCGCCGTACCGTTTCATGAGGCCCTCCACCGTGTCGAGCGCGAGCACCTTCCCGTGGTCGATGATCGCCACCCTGTCGCAGAGCCGTTGCGCCTCTTCCATGTAGTGCGTCGTGTAGACGATGGTTTTTCCCCCGGCGTGCAGTTTCCGGATTCCGTCGAAGATGGAGTTGCGCGATTGCGGATCGACGCCGACGGTGGGTTCGTCGAGGAGGAGCACTTCGGGATCGTGGAGGAGGGCCGCGGCCAGGTTGAGGCGCCGCTTCATCCCCCCGGAATAGGTGCTCACGCGGTCGCGTCGCCGCTCTCCGAGCCCGCTGAAATCGAGCGCCCAGTCCACCCGTGCGCGGAGCGTCGTCCCGCCGAGGCGGTACAATTTCCCGAAGAAGGAGAGATTCTCCTCGGCCGTCAACTCGTCGTAGAGCGCCACCGCCTGTGGCGCGACGCCGAGCATCGATCGTGACCCACCGGAGCCGCGGGGGTCTCCGTCGCCGATCCTCACCGTACCCCGGTCGGGATCGAGCAACCCGACGGCGATGCCGATGAGCGTGGATTTGCCGGCGCCGTTCGGTCCGAGGAGGCCGAAGATCTCCCCGGCGTTGATTTCAAGGGACAGGTTATCGAGCGCGCGGATGGCTCCGAACGACTTGACGATGTCCGAGAAAAGGATCACCGGGGCCCGGCCGCGGATTTACTTCTTCTGTTCCGCCGCGCGGACCTTCGCCAGGTTTGCGCAGAGGGACTTGAACACCTCGTCGCCCGACATCTCCCCTTCGCGACTGATCGCGAAATCTCCCCTGTCCGATTTGATTTCGTGGAGGGCCAGGGCCGCGATGATCCTTGCCGCGCGGTCGCCGTTCTCGTCCTTCACGATGGCCATCAGGGGAATGATGAGTTTCGCGAAGTCGTGCGTGGGGACGGCTTTTTTCATCTCCCGGACCGTCTGCGCCCCGCCGATCACCACGCCCGGGATCGGGCTCTCGAGATCCTTGACGAGGTTATCCTCGATCAGGTTGATTTTCTCCTCGGTGAACTGTGGGGGCTTCGGCGCGGAATCCTTCGGGGAATCCGTTTGGGCGGGAAGAATGCCCGACGCGAAGAAAACGGCCAGTGCGACACAAAGGACACGAAATGAAAACATGGGTTTTTCCTCCTGAAGAATGATTGATGAATCACCGGGGACAGAAGGCGGAAACATACCACATCTAATCCGGAATGTCAAGAAAGGGGCATATGCGCGACAGTTCCGCGTAATGTGCCTTCAATTCGCGCGTGGATCGACCGTCACGATCGCGGGCGACCGCTCCCGGACAACGGCTCGACGCCATTTTCCACCGGGTCGTCAAAATCGCGTTGATCGGGAGGGTATTTCACCGTACCGTGAGGGAGCGATGGCATCGACCCGGCCCGCGGGGACGATGTTTCCGTCAGCGGATGAAGAACCATTCACGTCACATCACGCGCAACGATCATGAATCGACCCGGCCCGGCTTTCCTGGCGATCGTTCTTCTCCTGGCATCGATCTCTCTCCCGGCATACGCCGACGGGGGGAGGATTTCCGGGGCGTTCGCCTCGCGTTTGCGGGCCATGGCGGACTCGGAGACAGTCCCGATCATCATCACGCTGGCGCGGGAAGAGGACCCGTCCTCCGTCCGGAAGAAGTCGCCGACGGTCGCCGCCATGATCCGGTCGCTGCGCGACTCGGCCGTCGCGCGCGTCGACGGCATCCGTCGCCGGTTCGACGGGGCATGGCCGGCCGGGGAGGTGAAACTGTTCTGGATCAATCAGACGATAGGGATGCGGGCCGGCCGGAGCTTCATTGAAAAACTCGCCCGCGATCCGGCGGTCGCCCTCATCGAAGAGGACGAGGCGGTGTTCTCGGTTCCGCCCGTCGCGTGGGTTTCATCGGCGCCGTCCTCCCCCTCCGCCCCTCCCTGGAACGTCACGATCACCGGAGTGGACTCTGTATGGGAGGCGTATGGCCTGGACGGAACGGGGGTCCTGATCGGATCACTGGACACCGGGATCGACCCCGGTCATCCGGCCCTCTTCAACAAGCTGCGTCCCGGGGATGAATGGAAGGATTTCATTTTCGGGCAACCGTCGCCCTATGATAACCAGGGCCACGGGACGTTCGGCTCGGGGATCCTCGTCGGGGGGGCCGGACCGGACGGGACCCTTCCCGGCATCGGGATCGCATACCGCTCACGCCTCATCGTCGGCAAGATCCTGGATGCGGGGGCATCGACCATCTCCCAGGTCACGTCGGGGATGCAGTGGATGCTCGACCCCGACGGCGATCCCAACTCCGACGATTTTCCGCGCGTCGTGAACAACAGCTGGTTCTCGGGCACGAGGGGATCGACGTACGCCTACGCCGCCGCGAGCGCCTGGCGGGCCGCGGGTATCATTCCGGTGTTCTGTGCCGGCAATTCCGGCCCGGCGACGGGCACCACCCGGTCCCCCGGCGATTACAAGAATTGCATCAGCGTCGGAGGGACGAACGCGGCCGACGGCCGCTACGCGGGCACCTCGGTCGGCCCGGCCCCGGCGGACACGAACTACTTCCCGGCGGACGGCCGGAAGCCCGATCTCTCGGCGCCGGGGGAGGGTGTGTACTCCTCTCAACAGGGCGGAGGGTATTCGACGTCGAGCGGGACCTCGTGGTCCGCGCCGCACGTGACGGCAACGATCGCACTGATGCTCCAGGCCAACCCGGCGCTCGATTATACGGCGATCATGTCGATCTTCCGGCGCACAGCGGTCGACCTCGGGGCCGGTGGTTACGATCACGTGTTCGGCTACGGTAGAATCAGCGCGATGGGAGCCGTGACCGAAGCGCTCAGGAGCCGGGTCAGGGTCCTGGCGGACCCGGTGCTTCACACGTCCGAGCCGGGCGGGAGCGCGTATTTCGATGTCGCCCTCGACGTCATGCCGCAGGATACCGTGTGTCTCTCCCTCACCTCATCCGACACGACAGAAGGGACTGTCGCTCCCGGGCTGCTCTGTTTCACCCCGGTCGATTGGATCGTCCCCCGGCGCGTCACCGTGACGGGCAGGGATGACGGCTCGAAGGACGGCGATGTCGGTTATTCCGTCGTGATACGGACCGCGAGCGATGACGCGCTCTACGATGGACTCGAACCGACGCCGCTCGCCGTCGTGAACGATGACGACGAGGACGCGGTGCGCGTGACTGTAGGACCCGGGTGGAACCTCGTCTCGGTCCCGACGATTATTGGAAGCCCCCTGCGATCGACGGTCTACCCGACCTCGGCCCCCCCGGCATACGCCTACGATTCAGGATACGTCCCGACGGACACCCTCCGGCGGGGAGCGGGATACTGGCTCAGGTTCGACGCCGCTCAGGTCATCGCCATGCCCGGCGATACGACGGCGGTCGAAACGCTCGCCGTACGCGCCGGCTGGAACCTCGTCGGATCGGTCTCCCGGCCGATCCCGGCGGCCGGCATCGTCAGCGATCCGCCCGGCATGATCACATCGCATTTTTTCGGCTATGTCGCCGGGTACGCGGCCGCCGACACCCTCAGTCCGGGCCTCGGTTACTGGGTGAAAACCGGGGCTGGAGGAATCATTGTTTTACGGTCAGACATGGCGGCCACCCCGGCCGGGACCATCCGGATCATCGGGGGCGGCGAGCGGCCCCCCGGACCGGACCGATGAAAGGCTGAGGCCCCCGGTGTAACCCGGGCGATGGTGTGCCCGTATCATCGATGGATCCCCGCCGGACGATGGTCCGGACATCACACACAGCAGCGTGGTACTCTCATGAAAGACTCCGTACTTCGATCATTCCTTATCGCCGCCGTTCTTCTCCCGGCCTGCGGGCAGAACGAATCCGTCGGAACCGGTGGGCGCACGGAGAAAAATATCCGGATCGCCGGCCAGGTCTTCGAGGCCTTCAACCGCCACGATTGGACGGGCATGGCGGAACTGTACACGGACACGGCGGAATTCAAGGACCCTTCCTTCGGTGAGGTCATCGTCCGTCAAACCCGTCAGCAAATCGCGGAGAAGTACAGGAAATACGAGGCGATGTCGCCCGACATCAGGGACTCGGTCGTGGAGGTGTACGCGGCCGGGGACAGACACGTGATCGTGGAGTTCGTCTCATCGGGGACGGGGCCGGACGGGGCGCGATGGAGCATGTCGATCTGCACCATTTTCACCATCGAGGAGGGACAGATCACGAAAGATTACACCTACTACGACAACCGGTAGCCGGCGCGCGCCGTGAGCGGACCCGGCCGCACCGGTGGCCGAAGCTATCTGCGGATCACCGCAATCTCGGTGACGGCGCGAATCGCCTGGTCGATGTGATCTTCCGTATTGAAGGGCCCGATGCTCAGACGTACCGTGCCATGCATGACGTCCGTTCCGAGGACCGCGTGGACCCCCGGCGCGCACTGCAACCCGGTCCGGCTCGCGATATTGTAATCCACGTCGAGGAGCGTCCCGACGTCGGCGGCCTCGAAGTTCCCGATGTTGAAGCTGAGCACAGGGCTGTGGTTGTCCGGTCTCTCCGCGCAGTAGGTGACGACGTTCCCGACCTCCTGGATCCCCTTCCTGAGCCGGTCCCAGAGGGCCATCTCGCGTCGGTGGAGCGTATCAATCCCCTCCTTCAGCAGCCATTTGACGCCGGCGTTGAGGCCGGCGACGCCCATGAGGTTCAGCGTTCCGCACTCGAGCCGGTACGGAAATTCTTCGAGGTGCGTCAGCTGCGCCGAGCGGACACCCGTGCCGCCGAACCGCGTGGTCCGAACCGGCACGTCTTCCATCACATACGATCCGCCGATGCCCGTCGGCCCCAGCAGGCACTTGTGTCCGGTGAACACGACGACGTCGATCCCCATCGAGCGCATGTCGATGGGAACGACCCCCGCGCTCTGGGTCGTATCCACGACGAACAGGACCCCCGCCGCCTTGCAGATCCTTCCGATCTCCGCCAGCGGCTGGATCGTCCCGATGACGTTCGAGCAGTGGTTCACGATGACCATTTTCGTGTTGTCCCGGATCGAATTCGCGATCCCGTCCGGATTGACGTACCCACGCGCGTCGAAGCCGACGTGGGTGACGTCTATGACGCCGTCGATCCGGAGGTGATGGAGGGGCCGCAACACGGAATTATGCTCCAGCCGTGTGGTCACGACGTGGTCCCCCTTCTCTGTCAGTCCCTGGATGATCATGTTGAGGGAGTCGCTGGCGTTATAGCTGAACGTCAGCCGGTTGGGGTCTCCGCCCGCGTGAAAGAGGCCGGTCAGCAGTTTGCGGGTCTCCATCACGATCTCTTCCGCCTCCAGCGACGCGTCGAACCCCGACCTGCCGGGACTGACACCGTGCTCCCGGTAAAAATCCCTCATGAAGTCGTACACGATGTCAGGCTTCGGGAAGGTCGTTGCGGCGTTATCGAGGTAAATCAGGTTGTCCATGGGGGTACAGGTCCGGGATTTTACTGTCGTTTCAGCGAGGCCGCGGCAACACCAGGGCGTCCGCCACGGTTTCGGCGAGCGTCTGAATCTTCACGCCGAGTTTGAACGCCGAATTGATCTGCATGAGCTGGTCGACACAGTTATGACACGGCGAGACGACGATGGATGCCCCGGTCCGGCGGATCTGATCGGCCTTGATTTCGGCGTTTTTCATGCGACGGCCGTTATACTCGCTCATCGCCAGCTGACCGCCCCCTCCCCCACAGCAGAAATTGTCGATGCCGTGAGGCGTCATCTCGACGAAATCCATCACGGCATGTTCCAGGACGTAGCGTTGCTCCGAGACGACCCCACCCTCCCTCACAAGGTTGCAGGGATCGTGGAGCGTCACGGTCTCAGGGTTCTTCGCCTGGTCGAGCGTGACGCGGCCGGTCCTGAGATATTCCGCCAGGAGCTCCACCGAGGTCAGCACGTCGAACGGGAACGGCGTCCGGAGATAGTTCGGCGCCTCCCACCGGAACGCCCTCGAGCCGTGCCCGCATTCCGCCAGGACGCATCGTTTCGCCCGGAGCGTCAGCATCTCCCTGTATAGCCGTTCCGCGATCACTCCCGCCTCATCGCGGTTGCACGAGAAATAGGCGTAATTCGTCACATCGTACATGGTTGTGGAGATGGTCCAGTCCTCCCGCGCGGCATAAAAGATCTTCGCCATCGCCGCGATGGAAAGGGGAAAGAATTTCGGCTCCCTCGGATTCAACGTATAGAGGACAGCGGCGTCCTGTCGGTTGAGGGGTATCGAGGCCGCGGGATCATTCACCTCGTCCCGGAGTTCGCCTTCGAGCCACGAGAGGGTATCGGTCAATTCCGGCATCGGGATCGACATGTTGTTCCCGGTCTCCAGCGCCGCGTTCACCGTCGATTGCAGTGTTGCCGGGACGCCGCCCATCGCCGCGAGCATCCCCCTCCCCACTTGCACGAGGTACGAAATATCGACTCCAACGGAGCAGTGGAGCGAGCACCGGCCGCAGAGCGTGCAGGCGCCGAACAGCTGGTCGACCATCTCGGCCGTCGTTTCCTCATCCAGGTCGCGGGCGCCCGTGAGCCACGGGAAGAATTTTCCCGTCACCGTGGAATAACGCCGGAAGATCGAAGACACCAGGTCGACCTTCCGGGCCGGGACATACCGCGGATCGCCGGTCGTAAGGTAGTACATGCAGCTTTCCGCGCACAACCCGCAACGCACGCAACTGTCGAGCTGCGTGAGCAGCCGGTTGTCGTCCTGCCCCGAGAGGACGCCGAGCGCCCTGGCCTGTTTGTCCGGATGGTGCGTCATCGATCCCGCTCACCGCCGCGCGGCGGGCCAGACACCCCGCCGGCCGTAGAACAGACCCGCCTGAATTCTCGCCGCGATGAAATACACGACATGTTTGAGCTTGCCCACCGGGCAGGTAGAGCAGGAGTACGCCCGCCCAGAGATAATACAGCGGAGAAACCCTCGTGCCCAGCAGCATCCCGATGGTCAGCAGGTGGAACGTCGTCAGGAGGATGTTGGAAACGTAATCGTCGGGGCTCGAGAGGGCCCGGAGTTTCGCGAGCGCGACGCGTTTCACCAGGATGCCGAGGCCGCTCGCGCCCGACAGCGAGAGGATTCCGACGGAGAGCCACATCCAGGAAGCCGCCGGCGCGCGTCGAAGAAGAAAAACAGCGCGAACAACAGGAAGGAAACGAACGTCCCCAGGTGATAGATCAGGCCCGCGGTGTAGGTCGGCAGATGCAGATATGCGGATTCCTTTTTCCGGGGATCCATCGCCCCCGTGAAGGAATAGACGATGCCGGCTCCCGCGGCGCCCGCGGGCCGGGCGAAATCCTCCGGCGCGCCCAACCGGATCAGGCGAAACACATGGAAGCCCAGGCCGGCGAGGCAGCAGAGCAGAGCGGCGAACGTAAACCAGGCGTACCAGCTCATGGCGATCATCCGGGCTCAGACACAACCGTCCGGTTTCGGCAGGCCCGCGACCCTGCACGCGCCCCGGGCCGGACCCAGCGGAAACAACCGGTAGATCTCTTTCAATTTGACCCCCGTCGTCTGGCAGATCGACCGGATCATCGGTGCCATCCCCTTCTCTTCCCAGTTCCGGCGGATAAACCGGACGATGGCCCAGTGCTGATCGGTCATCTCCGTGATACCGTCGTATTTCGCGAACAACCCGGCGACCTCATCGTTCCAGAGAGACGGGTCCGAGAGGAAGCCGTCGCCGTCGACCTCGAACACGTTTCCGTCGATCTCCATTTTCGCCATAGAGGGCCTGATCAATGATAGACATCGGACACAACGTCGGGGAGATTGCGGGCCGCCTGCGTACTCATGCGGCCTGCGGCCGGATCGCGACCCCGCGGTACCGGCGCGCCTCCCGGTTCATTTCCTTTTTTTCTGCGCCGGCTTCGCCGGGTGGCCCAGTTCGTCCTTGGCCTTCTTGAGCGCCTTCATATAGAAGTCCACCGCCTTCTGGTACGCCTTCGAATCCGATTCCCAGTCGCCGATCGTGATCAATCCCCGCTCGATCGCGGCGCGCTCTGTGTCGTTGAGCCTGGACCGGCTCTTCGTGGACTTGTCGTACAGGTAGATGATGCCCTCGTCGGTCAATTCAAATTCGTACTTTTCCCCCGAACCTGACGTGTAACGTTCAAAGACGGTTTTCGACATGACGACTTCTCCTTTGAATGAATGAAATCCCTGGACACGATGGACGCTGCCGTACATTCAGATGCATTACTTCCCCGGCGTGAGGATCTCGTCGGCGTGCAGAAGGTCTCCGAACGTCTCGCTTCGGATCGCTTCGGCGTTCTTCCGCGCGCCGGCCAGGGCGTTGACGATGTACCGGTTCGCGATGAACACCTTCCGCGGCTCCCGCTCGGCCTCATCGAGCAGGAGATACCCGACATAGAGAGAGCCGTAGAGATCGACCAGGTCCCGGGACGCCGACCTCCTGGAAGGCGCTGTCCTTCCGGTCGATGACGTACCGCAGACTCTCGAGGAAGAGCTGCCGGATCGCCGTGAGGTGGCCGGAGAGCTTCGTCAACCCGCCCCGGTACTGCTTCAGCTGCCTCTCCGCGAAGAAATCCGCGAGGACGTCATTGATCACCCCGCCCGAGGCCGCGACGATCTGCAGCTGCGAGGTCCCCTCGTAGATATTCGTGATGCGGGCGTCGCGCGCCAGCCGTTCGACGCGGAATTCCTTCATGTATCCGGTGCCCCCGTGGATCTGCAGGGCGTCGTAGGTGATCTTGTTGGCGGATTCCGTCAGGACGTATTTCGTCAGCGGCGTCAGCAGGTTCGCGACCTTCGTGACCTCCTTGAACCGCGGCGGTCTCCTCGGCGAACGGTTTCTTCTCCGCCTTGAGCCGTTCGATCGCTCTCCAGCCTCTCCTTCACGTCGACGCACTTCGTGCCGCTGTAGAAGAGCGAGCGGTTGGCCTCGAGCGTGACCCGCATGTCGATCAGCATGTTGGTGACGGCGGGAATGTCGTAGATCGCCTTGCCGAACTGGCGCCGCTCCTTGGCGTACTTCAGCGCCTCCTCGTAGGCCGCCTGCGAGATGCCGAGCGCCTGCGCGGAGACGCCCATCCGGGCGCGGTACATCAGGTCGAGCACGTACTTGATGAGCCCGAACTTGCGCTTGCCGACGAGCTGCGCCGGCGTGTCGTTGAACTGCAGCTCGCAGGTCGGCGAGCCGTGGATGCCGAGCTTGTTCTCGATCCGGCGCACCTCGACGCGTGTCGTCGCCGCTGGCAGACGAAGCAGGCTCAGCCCGCGTGCCGTCCTTGGTTCCCGGCTCCGACCGGGCCAGCACCAGCAGGACGTGCGCCGTTGCCGTTGGTGATGAAGCGCTTCACGCCGCGCAGGAACCACTGCCCGCTGCTCGTCCTGGTAGGCGTGGAGTCTTGACGGCCTGCAGGTCGGACTCCGGCGTCCGGCTCGGTGAGCGCCATGGCGCCGGTGTACTCGCCCGTGCAGAATCTTCGGGAGGAACTCCTGCCGCTGCTCCTCGTCGCCGAACTTGTTGATCGTAGTCGCCGATGTCCTGCAGGCCGAAGATGTTCATCAGCGACGCGTCGGCGCGCGAGATGATCTCGATCGCCATCATGTAGATCGTGAACGGGAAGTTGAGCCCGCCGTATTTCCGCGGGAGCACCATGCCCATCAGGTCGGCCTGGGAGAGCTCCTCGAAGGTTGCTGCGCGTGCCTTCGGCGTACTCGACCTTGCCGTCCTCGATCGACGCGCCTTCGTCGTCCACCGAGGCGGCGCGCGGCGGCGATGTGGTTGCGCGGCGAGGTCGCCGACCACCTCGAGGACCCTGCGGTAATTCTCCATGGCGTCCTCGTAGTTGACCGGGGCGTGCGGGTACTCCCGCGACTGCGCATACCCGTCCTCGGCCAGCGCCACGACCTCCCGCGAGGTCGCAGCCGGTTGAAGTGGAACGCGTATGTCCGGGTTGTCGAGGAAATAGTTCGCCATGCGTCGCGCTCACTTCAGTTTCCGTTTGTACGCGTCGATGAATTTCGGGATCACGTCCATCGCGTCACCGACGATGCCGTAGTGCGCGACGTCGAAGATGGGCGCGTCGGGGTCGGTATTGATGGCGATGATCTTGTTCGATTCCTGCATCCCGGCGCGGTGCTGGATGGCGCCCGAGATGCCGATCGGCGATGTAGAGCTTCGGCCGCACCGTGACGCCGGTCTGGCCGACCTGCCGTTCGTAGGGCATGAACCCGGCGTCGACCGCGGCGCGGCTGCCGGCCACCTCGCCGCCGAGCACGTGGGCGAGGTCGTGGATCGATGCGGAAGTTCTCCTTCGTCCCGAGGCCGTAGCCGCCGGCGACGATGATCGGGGCGCCCTTGAGGTTGACTCTTGCTCTCCTCGCGGTGCTGCTCGACGATCGTCACGAGGTCGTCGAGGCCGTCGGGGAGGTAGGGGATCTCCGTGATGCGGACCGTCGCGCCGGTGCTCGACCGGTGCTTCTCCATCACCCCCTCGCGCACCGTCGCCATCTGCGATCGGATGTGTCCGGCGTGATGATCGTCGCGATGATGTTGCCGCCGAACGCCGGGCGGATCTGCAGGAGGAGATTGTGGTACTCTTTGCCGAGGTAGTTCGACGTCCGAGATCTGAGGTCGGTGCAGTCGGCGGTGAGACCGCTGCGCGTGTGCGGAGGCGACGCGCGGGGCGAGATCGCGACCGATGATCGTGGCGCCGAAGAGCACGATGCGAGGCTGGTGCTGCGTCGACCAGGTCGGTGAGGATCCGGCCGTACGGGAGCGGTTCGGTAGTGCTCGAGCGCCGGGTGCTCGACGACGAGCGCCTCGTCGGCGCCGTAGCGGAAGGTCTCGACGCGCGATCGGGCCGGACCGCGTCGCCGATCACCACGGCTTCAGGACGCCGCCCATGGCGTCGGCGAGCTTGCGCCCCTTGCACAGCAGCTCGAAGCTCACGTCGGCCGGTTGTCCGTCCCGTTGCTCGACGAAGACCCAGACTTCATTGCTGATGCGTCGGCTTCATGCGCTTATCCCAGGATTTTGTCTTCGAGGAGGTTGTCGATCAGCGAGCGACCAGTTCCCGCGCCGCGTGTTCTCGATGCGCTCGGGCTTGCCGCCGCCGAGCACGACGGATTCGACCTTGTAGACCTTCGTCGGCGAGCCCTTGATGCCGCACCGCGCGACGTCGATCTGCAGGTCGTCGGCGGTGAGGGTCGGAAGGAAGAGGGATCGGCCCCGGTACTCCTGGACGAGCTTGTCGATGTAGAGGAGCGAATTTCCCTCCACCAGTCTTTTCGAGTTCGAGGAGCGACTTGGCCCCCTTGTACGTCATCACGCGCTTGGCGCTGAAGGGTCGCGGTGTCGCGGCATCCTTGATGACGGTGAGCAGCACCGGCAGGGTCGTCTCGAGGATCTCGTACCCGCCCTCGATTTTCCTGCGCGACGCGTGACCGTGCGGCCCCGGACGTCGAGGATCTCTTCGGCGTAGGTGACCTGGGGGATATCGAGCTTCTCGGCCGTCTGCGGGCCGACCTGGGCGGTGTCGCCGTCGATCGCCTGCCGTCCCGCGAAGACGAAATCGTAGTCGCCGATGCGTTTGATGGCCTCGCACAGGACGTAGGACGTGGCGAGCGTGTCGGCGCCGGCGAACTTCCGGTCGCTGATCAGGTACGCCTTGTCCGCGCCCATGTAGAGGCATTCGCGCAGCACGTCGGAGGCCCGGGGCGGGCCCATGGTGAGCGCGGTGATGGTCCCGCCGAAGCGGTCCCTGACCCGGAGGGCGAGCTCGAGCGCGACCCTGTCTTCGAAGTTGAAGATGGCCGGCAATTTCGCGCGGTTCACCGTCCCGTCCTCGTTCATCACCTTTCCGGAGATGTTGGAGGTGTCGGGAACCTGCTTGACCAGCACGATCGAGTTATACACGGGGCTTCACCATTCTTGACGGACCTAACTACCGTCTGGATCGTTTCAGGGGGGAGATCGCGGAATGGAGGGCGCGGGGGGGGTGACGGTCGGGAGATCGGCGATCGCTCGATCCGTGCTCGGAAGTCGATGGCGCTTCCTTACCCCAGGGACCAATGCCGTGAATCTCTTCCCGGGATAAGAACGGGCGGCTGACTGTGATTTGCGAATGTACGAAGGATTCGGCTGAATATCAAGTACGGGGGGGGATCAGCGGTCTGACCCGCCCCCAACGGGGCGGTTAACGCACGGCGTCGTCTAGCGTTTCTTCGGGGGAGGGGTGGGTCCGATGAGTTTCTTGATTTCTTCCGCATCCAGCGGATGGGCGGTCATCCTTGCATATCGTTCGAAATACACTCGCATCCCGGCATCATCCCCCAGGTAATAACAACATCGACCGGCATCGACATATCCCCGGACATTCGTCGAATCAATTTCCAGGGCCCTTCGGAAACACGAGAGCGCCGAGGTAAAATCGGAGGAACCACCGACATAAAAGTGCCCGAGATTATTCCATGCGACCGCCGACAAGGGATTGAGTTCGAGGCTTTTCTTCGTGATGTCAATCGCTTCATCGTACCGCTGGCGGTCCGCCAGCATGACCCCGACCTTGATGAATAATCCCCAATTTTTAAATCCGTGCCGGATAGAGTTCTGATAGTATGTCAATTGATGATCCTCATCCCCCATCAGACCGTAAATATCCGCAATTTTTCCATGGATTCTCGCATTGCCTGAATCGATTGTGAGGTATTTCATGCCGTAGTCAAGTGATTTTCCATAATCTTTTTTATCCCGATGCAATGCGGACAATTCGTCGTAAGCGTTCAGAAGCGCCGTTGTGCTCCACAGGTTTGCGTTGGGAAGATTCTCAAAGCGGGCGAGGGATGTGTCTTCTCCGGCATTCACCGCGATCCAGGGGCACGTACTCAACAACGCCACGGCACTCACGACGATCAGGGCCCTCCTCCGTTCCGCGATATCCCTGATCCATCGTGAGCATAATATCGGGAAGACGATGACAAGACTGAGGTTGAACGACGCCAGCAAATCCCAATCCCTGCTCATGCCCAGGGCGGAATTCAGACTGAACGTAAAGACGATGCTGCAGATAATCGCGAGGATGAGAAACTTCCATGTGGGATCCCACTTCATGCCTTTCGAGAAGAGGGCGACCGCCATCAGCATGCAGGCCGGCAGCGAAAACGGCGAAAGCAGGGCCATCAGATTCGCGATATCGACAAAATGCCAGGGAGAGAAGATTGTGTACGCGTGCATGTTTGTGGCGGCGCCAAACATCGGCAACAGGTGGTCACCGCCACCGGCAACGATGAGTGCGGCCGTGGGTGCCCGGTATCCGCTGAGCCATAACAAAAATACCGTGGTGATCAGGGATGCCGCCATCGAAACCACGACGGCATGAAATCCATTCCGACGATAGCATACGATCAACAGGTAGAGAAAGAGGGGAAGCATGCTGACGGCGCCCAGGTGCGTGGCCAACAGCGCCCCGAAGGCCAGCGAGGGAAATACCGGGGAGATGTTGTTTCTGATGTTCCCGAGGGCCAGCGTGAAGAACAGCAGGCAACCGAAGTATACGATCGCGTAACTTTCAACGTAACCAAAGAACAGTTGCACCCCGGCCGACCCGATAATCCCGATGGCAATCAGCATTCGTTCCAGGGCGTCCGTGGACAGCAGGCCGGCAAGCTTTATGACGACCAGCACCGACCCGGCCCCAAAGAGAATGCTCATCCACTGGAATGCGCGCACATTTGGCTCAGCGATCCCGAGTCCCTTGAATACATTGTATATGGACCAGGTGACGTATGTCGCGAAGGGCGCATTCCGAAAGGATGATGGCGGGATACCCTCGGGAGTGTGAATGACCGGCAGCGTCCGGGCCACAAGGTTTCCATCCCCCAGCAGGAAGACTCTTTCCCGGGCAAGCCAGAAGAGGAGTATCGACACGGATATCACCATCAACCACAACATCCCCCTGATGCGCGGTGATTTCTTCCTGATCCCGGCGAGAATTTCATCGAGCGTTTTTAGTATTCTATCTCTGACCGGATGCAGTAAAACCGCCCCCATGATTCCCAAAACGCAGAGCGCGCGCGACGAGAGGCAGGAACGCGAGATGATGGGTTCCCCAATTGTACGCGCCCGGGGAAAACATGGAATATGTGAGGACTCCGATAAAGACGAGCGCGTACGCCGTCGTGAACGTTCCGATGGCGTGGCCGCTGATCGGACCCGGCACATCCGGGTTCTTCTGAGTATCGCGAGAAGATTTCATCGGTCGGGAATATACCCCATCCCCGCCTGAGTAGCAATCCCCGCCGCGGCGGCGGTCAGACTCACCGCGTGGAGGGGAACCGGAGAGAGCATGGATGCCTGGAAGGGGGCGATGGGCGGTGGTGGAACACGCAGTACCCCCCGGCAGATTAAAAGGTCACCGAAAGGCAGGAGCGTTCGAGCTGAGGTTACGAAACGGTTCTCGCGGGGGAAACAGCCTTCTCAGACTGTCTGGAGGTAACGGAGGACGGAGTGGATCGCGGCGGAGCCCTCACCGACCGCGGCGGCGACACGCCTGTTTGCGCCGGACCGTACGTCTCCAGCCGCGAACACGCCGGGAACGTTCGTCTCGAACATGTAGGGGTCGCGGTCGAGGTTCCAGCCGCGGATGCCGCGAACGGTCCGCGGAAGGTCGGGGCCGGTGAGGATGAATCCCTTCTCGTCGAGTTCGAGCGTGCCCCTGGACCATCCCCGTGTACGGCGCCGTGCCGATGAAGATGAACATCGCCGCCGAATCGATCTGCTCCTCGGAGCCCTCGTCGATGTTCCGCGCGATGACGTAGTCGAGTCGGCCGTCCCCGCAGACCGAGGACACCTCCACCCTGTTCCGGACGTCGATGTTGGGGGCCGCCCCGATCCTGTCGACGAGGTAACGGGACATCGCAGGGCTCAGGGACTGCGCC
>CAVRTZ010000010.1:0-141427 GCA_963724215.1 uncultured Ignavibacteria bacterium | reverse complement strand
CGATCTGCAAGGACATTCCGATCATCATCATTTCGATCACCGACGAGAAGAAGCTCGGGTTCAGCATGGGGGCCGTCGGATATTTCGTGAAGCCGGTCAACAAGGAGGAATTGCTCGGGGCCCTCAGGAAGGTCCCGCTGCGGCGACAGAAAAACAAGACGCAGCCGAAGGTGCTGATCATCGACGACGACCGGACGGCCTCGGAGCTGATCCAGGTGATCCTGGAGGCCGAGGGGTACGAGGTCATCAAGACCATCAACGGCAAGGACGGGGTGAGGCTGGCGGCGAGCGAGTCGCCCGACCTGATCATCCTCGACCTGATCATGCCGGACATCTCCGGGTTCAACGTCGCCTACCAGCTCAAGCAGCAGGCGGCGTCACGGAACACCCCCATCATCATCCTGACCTCGATGGAGATCGACGAGGAGACGAGGGAGCAGATGCAGGGGTTCATCTCCACCATCATGAGCAAATCGAGGTTCACGAAGAAGGACCTCCTGCGGGAGATCAACACGATCGAAAAGATGAAGTAGGGGGGGCGGTTCTACCGCAGGACCACCATCTTCCTGGCCGATTCGAACCCGGGCGCCGTGAAGCGGTAGAAATAGACGCCGCTCGCGAGGGCGCCCACGTCGACCGGTTCCAGGTACCTTCCGGGCTCGTACGATTTCGGGCCGACCGTCAGCACCAGCTCACCCAGGACGTTGTAGAAGGCGATCGCCGCCGTTGACGCCACGGGGACGTCCAGGCCGATGAACGCGAAACCGTTGGTGGGATTGGGATACGACTGCCCCAGGGCGAACGAGGCCGGCACGTTTCCCCCCGACGCGTTGCGCGGCAGGTCCCCCCTCCGGTAGAAGACGCCCGACCCGCTGCCGGTTTCATCGATCCAGGCCAGGTGCGCCGTCGGGCCCCGCACCGCCAGGGCGGGCTCGCGGGCCGCGGACCCGTCCGCGGGCGTCTCGGCCGGGCAGAAGTTTCCCCCCTGTCGTTGCTCATGCGGACCCGGATCCCCCGCGCGTCCCCGACCGCCCGGTCCCACGCGACCACCACGAATTCGCTGTCGGAATCGAGCTCGACCGAGATGCTGCCGGGTTCGTCGGAGAGACGGTTCCACGAACCCCAGGAAACCCCTTCGTTCACGCTCGGGCGGAAGACCACGGCACCGGTGTCGATCCATGCCGAGAACAGGTTGCCCCGCTCGTTCACCGAGATGCGCGCGTAGGAGGACCGGACCTGGTCCTCGGGCGAGATGATCTCTGGCCCGAACCAGGTCGCCCCCGAATCGGGGCTCACGGAATATCCCGCCTCGGTCTGGCTCGCCCCGGGTGTCGGGCCGACCCCGTGGATGCGGTCCCGCGAGACGGCCACGTCGGAAATCTCGGCGATCCGCCGGGCGACGGTCCTCCACGTCCCGCCGCCGTCGGGGCTCCTCAGGATTCCGAAAACGGACGATGTGACCTCGCGGTACCCGATGTAGAGGTCCTGCCCCGCGGTGAAGAACAGATCCGGGTAGGCCGCCGAAAGCACCGGCGCGGGCGCCGACCACGTGCCCCCCTCGTCGGTGCTGGTGAACAGGACCGTCCCGAAAAAGGTGTCGAGGATCGCCCCGGCGGTGATGTAGACACGGTTCCCGACGGCGGCGATTTGCCCGGGGAGCGATTCGAACGGGGAGAGGAGCCTGATGGGCGGGGAAAAGGTGGTCCCCCCGTCGGTGCTCCTCGTGTACCGGAGGCCCGACTGTGAGAGCGTGCCGAGCGATGTTGTGTCGAGACCGAACCAGGTGAGGTGGACCGACGTGCCGGCCACCGCGATCGATGGGAGGGTGGAAACGGATGAATCGGATGAGAGGAGTACCGGCGCGCCCCAGCCGATGTCGCAGGCGGTCTGTGCGGTGCCGCGGCCGACCGCGGCCGAGAAGAAGAGAAGTCCGAGGCACGCGATCCGGTTTTTCATCGTCATATGGGTTCTGGCGGTGTGGGATTGGTGCCGGCTGACGGAGGCAGTATAGCGAATCTCCCGTTGTTTCACAAGTTCGGATTCCTGCGCCCGGCTTGCATCAGGGGGGGAATTATTCTAAGTTTGCAGCCATGATCGAACGCCGAATGCACGGCACGGACCGGAGGACCCCTCGTGCCGGCCGCCGTTAACCCGGGCGCGCCGGCCGCGCGGCCGCAGCGATTCCCGTTCATCGATGCGCTCCGCGGGCTGGCGGTCGTGTTCATGATCGAGACACACACCGTCAACGCCCTGCTCGAACCGGCCCTCCGGCGCGGGAGTTTCTTCACGGCGCTGACCTACGTCAACGGGCTGGTGGCGCCGGCGTTCCTCTTCTGCGCCGGGCTCGGTTTCGCGATCTTCCTGAGCCGGAAGAACGACGACGTCATCGCCTTCGGCGCCGGGTTTCGTTCGTACCTGAAAAAATGCCTCTTCATCGTGTTCCTGGGATATTCGCTCCACGTCCCGGTGTTTTCACTCGGGGGGATGATCGCGGCGGGTCCCGGCGCACTGGCCGGGCTTCTGCAGGTCGACATCCTCCAGGTCATCGGGGTCACGCTCCTGCTCCTTCTCGCCACCGTCCTCCTGGTGCGTTCCCCGCGGCCGAGGATCGCCTCGGTCATGGCATTGACCGGAGCGTTCCTCTCATGGGGTTATCTCGTTTCGGATCCCCCCGGCGCCCCCGTCGCGGGACTGCCGCACTGGATCCTCGCCTATGTGTCCCGGAGTCTGTCGCCGCTGTTCACGATCGTCCCCTGGGCGGCGTTCCTCACGGCCGGCTTCCTGGCGGGGACCTGGTACGTTGCGCGGGCCGGATCGGGGCGGGAGGAATCCCTGATGCGGCTGCTCGCGGTCGCGTCGGCGGTGCTGGTGGTCTGCGGCGCGGCGCTTTCCGCCGCAACCAAGCCCCTGTATGGGCCGGAGCACTTCTGGTACTGGAGCGCGGAATATTTCCTGGTCAGGCTCGGTTCCGTCGGCCTGGTGATGTGCGGGCTCTGGTTCCTCCTGCGCAAAGGGGAAGGGACGGGCTCGCGCTTCCTTCAAACCTTCGGCCGCGAATCGCTCGCCGTCTATTACGTCCATCTGATCATCGTCTACGGGAAGGACTTCAGCTGGAGCTTCATCAGGATGATTCCCGCGGGGACCGGCTATGCCGCGTGCGCCGGGCTGACACTGCTGCTCATCGCCGGGATGTACCTGTTCGGGAGGTGGTGGGGGGGTGCGAAACGGAACTGGCCGAAGGCGACGACCCTCGGGGTGCGGCTGCTGGTCGCGGGGGCACTCCTCAGTTTCCTGCTCTTCTGACTCCCCGCGCCGCGTCCGGTTCCGGACCCTGGGTGGATCAGGACCGGGGGATCTTCCATGCGCGGATGGCCTTCAGCGCCTTGTAATCGGTGAGGTCGTACTGGATCGGGGTGACGGAAATGTAATTCCGTTTCACCGCGATGACGTCGGTGTCGTCGGCGGTGTCGAGAACGTCGAGTTTGCCCGTCAGCCAGTAGTAGGTGTTGTTGTTCGGGTCCACCCGCACGTCGAACGTGTCGTCCCACCGGGAATTCCCCTGCCGCGTGATCCTGACGCCCCTGATCTGCGACGCTCGGACGGGGGGGACGTTCACGTTCAGGAGCGTCCCGGCGGGGAGGCCCGCCCTGCAGGACGTGGAGCGCGAGGCGCCGGGCGAACCGCGCCGCGGGGCGGAAATCCGCCTCATCGTAGGTGGTCAGTGAAACGGCGATGGAAGGCACGTCGAGGAGGGTCCCCTCGGTGGCCGCGGACACGGTGCCGGAATAGATGATGTTCACCGCCGTGTTCGCCCCGTGGTTCACGCCCGAGACGAGAAGGTCCGGCGGGACTTCCATGAGCGAGCGTATGGCGAGTTTCACGCAATCGGCCGGCGTCCCCTCGACGGCGTAGCCGAAAAGGCGTCCGTCCTTGTGGAATTTCTTCACCCTGAGCGGGTAGTTCATCGTGATGGCGTGGCCGACGGCGCTCCGCTGTTTGTCGGGGGCCACGACGGTCACGTGGCCGACCTTCACCAGTTCCGCGACGAGCGCCGCCAGGCCGGGGGCGTCGATCCCGTCGTCGTTCGAGACGAGGATCGACGGCTTGCGGCTGTTCTTCGGCGGGGGAGGGATCAATAGCTCTCCCCCTTCGACGGGAATTTCCCCCGTTTCACGTCGGCGATGTAAGCGCGGAACGCCTTCCGCATCGTCCCGGCGAGCTCCTCGTAGCGGCGGACGAACCGGGGCTGGAATTCCTCGGTGAGGCCGAGCATGTCGTAGACGACGAGGACCTGCCCGTCGCAGTGCGGGCCGGCGCCGATGCCGATCGTCGGGACGGAGACGGTCTTCGTGACCTTCCGCGCCAGGTCCGACGGGATTTTTTCGAGGACGATCGCGAACACGCCCGCCTCCTCGAGCACTTTCGCGTCGCTGAGCAGTTCCCTGGCCTCGGCCGGGTCCTGCGCGCGCACCTCGTAGGTGCCGAACTTGTTGATCGCCTGCGGCGTGAGGCCCAGGTGCCCCATCACCGGGATGCCGATCCTGACCAGGTGCCGGACGATGTCGGCGATGTAGCTCCCGCCCTCGAGCTTCACCGCGCCCACGCCGACCTCCTTCATGATCCTCCCGGCGTTCATCACCGCGTCGTCGATGTTCGACTGGAACGACATGAACGGCATGTCCACGACGATCAGGGCGTTCTTCACGGCCCGTTTGACCGCCTTCGCGTGGTAGATCATGTCGTCGACCGTCACCGGCAGCGTTGTCTCGTAACCGTGCACGACGTTTCCGAGGGAGTCCCCCACCAGGATGATGTCCATTCCGACCTGGTCGAGGTACCGGGCCACCAGGTAGTCGTAGGCGGTGAGCATCGCGATCTTCTCGCCCGATTTCTTCATGGTCATCAGCGTCTTGGTCGTGACGACCCTCGCCTTCGCGGGAGGCGCCTGCTCTTTCGTCGTGGCCATCGGTCTCCTCGATTTCATCCGTTGCTCCGTTTTCTCGACGCGGTCGATTTCATCCACCCCGTCCGGTGAACGCCCGCGACGCCGCGGACGCCGGCTCCATGCCCGGCCGGCCGGTCCGTCCGGGCGTCGGCAGGGGAAAGCGTTCGAATCCCGACGCGATCGCGCCGGAGGCCTCGTCGAACGTGACGCTCCGCCCGAGGATCGTCTCGGCCTCGGTCGTCCTGGCCGCGAGGTCCGCGGCGATCCCGGATTCCGTGCCGCCGCCTGAGCCGCGGACGAAGCGCGCGATCTCCCGGTGTTGCGGCCCGAGAAGGAACGAGCCGTGCTGGAGGACGACGGGGCCGAACCGGCGCTGGGCGCTTCCGACGAGTTTCTTCCCCCCGGACCGGATCTCCGACCTGACCGAGGTGGAAAAACAGGGGATGCCGCCGGGTGCGGCGTACGCCCGCCTCAGGTCCTGGTCCGCGTCGTTCAGCTCCGCGGCGATGCCCATCGCGCGGATGCCGGCGAGGAGCGCCTCGTTGATCATGGCGTAGATCGAGCGCGGCGAACCGAACGAGAGGGGGATCACGGCGCAGTACGTGACTTCGTGGGCGTGGAGGATGGCCCGGCCGCCGGTCGGGCGGCGGACCAGGTCGATCCCCGCGCGAGCGAGCGCGGCAGTGTCGAAATCCCCCTCGTCCTGATTGTACCCGATGGACACCGCAGGGGGCGCCCACCCGTAGATCCTGACGGTCGGTCCTATCTCACCATGTTCCAGCCGCCGGGCGAGCTCCTGGTCCCGCTCCATGTTCGCCGCGCCGGGGGCCATTCCCTCCCTGAGGGTGCGGAGGGTCATCGCCGGTTCCCGATGATCCCGCGCTTCGACTTCTCGATGAATTCGACGATGTGGGTGACTTCCTCGGCGGGCGCGATTTCCGCGTGTATCCGTTCGAGGGCCTGCGTGACGTTCAGGTTCGATTCGTAGAGGATGGCGTAGGTCCGCCGCAGGAGGTCGAGGAGTTCCTTCGAAAAATTCCTCCGCTTCAGCCCGACGAGGTTCAGGCCCTGGAAGACGAGCGGCTCCTGGCCCGCCAGGATGTAGGGGGGGACGTCCTTCGGCACCCTGAAGCCGCCCCCGATCATGGCGTGTCGGCCGACGTGCACGAACTGGTGGAGCGGGACGAGCCCGCCGATGACGACGTGGTCCTCGATCACCACGTGTCCCGCCATGTTGACCGAGTTCGCGAGGATGACGTTGTTCCCGACCGAGCAGTCGTGGGCGACGTGGGTGTAGGCCATGATGAAGCAGTGGCTGCCGATGGTGGTCTTGCCCCGGTCGGTCGTTCCGCGGTTGAGGGTGACGTATTCCCTGATCGTGGTGTGGTTGCCGATCTCGAGCGTGGTCTGCTCCCCGCGGAATTTCAGGTCCTGGGGGGTGGTGCCGACGACGGCCCCGTGGTGGATCCGGCATTCCCTGCCGATCCTGGCGCCGGAGGCGATCAGCGCGTGCGACCCGACGACCGTGCCGCTCCCGATGGTGACGTCGTCCTCGATGACCGCGAAGGGGCCGACGACCACCCCGGATTCAAGTTGGGCCTTCGGGCTGACCGCGGCCCTGCTGTCGATGGTGACGCTCATGGGCAATCCGTTCGGTTCGTGTTCGGTCGTGTCAGGACGCATCGGCTCCGGCCTCCCGTCTCTTCCCGTTCTCGGCCGGGCGGTCCACGATCGCGGCGCTGAGGTCGGCCTCCGCCACGAGCTCCCCGTCGACGTAGGCCTTCGCGTTCATCAGCGCGATCCGGCTCCTGCGCGTCTGCATCGTGACCTCCATGACGAGCTGGTCCCCGGGCACCACGGGGCGGCGGAACTTCGCGTTATTGATGCTGGTGAACATGGCGAGCTTCTCGCCCGGGTTCTCCACACCGTTGAGGAGCAGGACGCCCCCCGTCTGCGCCATCGCCTCGATGATCAGGACGCCCGGCATCACGGGCCTGCCGGGGAAATGGCCCTGGAAGAACCACTCGTTCTGCGTGACGCTCTTGACGCCGGTGATCTTCTCGTCCATGACGAAGTCCACGATCCTGTCCACCAGGAGGAACGGGTAACGGTGGGGGAGGATGCTCTGCAGGGCGTTGATGTCGAAGACGACACCCTGCTTCTGCTCCGACTGGTACCGGCGGACGAGCTTCCGCTGCTGGTGGAGCTTCCTGATCTTGCGGGCGAACTCCACGTTGCTGGCGTGGCCGGGGCGCGCGGCGAGCACCTGGGCCTTGAGGGCGACCCCCGCGAGGGCCAGGTCACCCATCAGGTCGAGCAGCTTGTGCCGGGCCGGCTCGTTCTTGTGCCGGAGCCGCTTGTTGTTGAGAATGCCGTTCTTCACCATCACGACGGAATCCTCGATCTCCAGCTTTTTCGTGATCCGCTTCACCTCGGCAGCCGGCAGGTCCTGGTCCACGATCACGATCGCGTTGTCCAGGTTTCCGCCCCGGATGAGCCCCGCCGCGTGGAGGGTTTCCACCTCGTGCAGGAAACAGAACGTCCGGGCGTCGGAAAAGTCGCCGATGAACTCCTTCTCGAGGTTGAAGAGCCCGGTGTGCTGGCTGCCGAGAACCGGGTTCTGGTAATCGATCATGACCGTCAGGCGGTAGTCGTCGGTCGGGAGGGCGACGATGTCCACGCCGAGCTCCTCGTTGGTGTACCGGACCGTCTGGTCCACCACGAAGTATTCCCGCTCGGCGTCCTGGCTCTCGAGCCCGGCCTCCAGGAGCGCGTCGACGAAGGGCTTCGCGCTGCCGTCGCAGATCGGCGGCTCGATGTTGTTGAGTTCGAGCACGATGTTGTCGACCTGGAGCCCGACCAGCGCGGCGAGCACGTGCTCCACGGTATGGACGCGGGCGTCGCCCACGGCGATGGTGGTCCCGCGGGCGACCTCCACGACGTGGTCCACGAGCGCGGGAATTTCCGGGGAACCCGGGAGGTCGATCCTCCTGAACCGGATGCCGGTGTTGGGCGCGGCGGGTGAAAAGGTCAGTTTCGTCGAGACCCCCGTGTGGAGTCCGACGCCGGAGATGGAGACCGGTTTCTGGATCGTTTGCTGGTGTTTGTTCATTCCGATTTCCCGTGTGACGATGATGGCGGTCCGGGCGCGGACGGCCCGCCGGTCCCTTCACGGGGCCCGGGATCCCGCGCGAGCGCACGGACCTCCTCGATCAGCTCCGGAAGCTGGCGTATGGCGCCCTCGATCCGCAGGGCGCGGCGGTGCTCTTTCACCGGTGAACCGAACCAGGTCGACCCCGGTTGCGTGATCGACTTCGAGACGCCGCTCTGCGCCGCGACGGTCACGTTGTCCGCGATGGTGAGGTGCCCGATGATTCCGACCTGCCCGGCGATGACGCAATGAGCGCCGATCCGGGTGCTCCCGGCGATCCCTGTCTGCGCCACGACCACCGTGTCCTCGCCGATCACGACGTTGTGCCCGATCTGGATGAGGTTGTCGAGCTTGACGCCGCGGCAGATCCTGGTCTCGCCGACGGTCGCGCGGTCGATCGTGGTATTGGCGCCGACATCCACGTCGTCCTCGAGGACGACGATCCCGCGCTGGGGGATCTTCTCGTATCTGCCGTCGCTGGTCGGGGTCCACCCGAACCCGTCGCTCCCGACGACGACGCCGGGGTGGAGGGTGACGCGCCGCCCGATCCGGCAGGACCATTTCACCACGACATTTTCCATCAGGTGCGAATCCTCGCCGACCGTCACGCCCGTTTCGAGCACTGCGCCGTGCGAGACGATCGCCCGGTCGCCGATGACGCAGCCGTCGCCCACGTGCGCGCCGGCCCCGATGACGACGTCCGCGCCGAGCGTCGCCGAGGACGACACCCTGGCCGAGGGATCGACGCCGGGCGCGGGACGCGCGGGTGGTGGATGAAAGCGGTCGAGGAGCGCCATGAAGGCCGCGTACGGGTCGGGGACCGCGATGAACGCGGCCGGGCCCGGGAGCGACGCGCCGTCGAGGTCGGCGGAGTCGGCGACCAGGACCGCCGTCGCTCGGGTCGTGGCGAGGTGTTTCCGGTACTTCGGATTGGACAGGAAGGTGATCTGCCCCGGTCCCGCATCCTCGATCTTCGCGACGCCGCGGATCTCGGCGGACGCGTCGCCCAGGAGGCGGCCGTTCACGAAGGCTGCGACTTCGGAGAGCCGCATGGCTATTTGCCGAACGTGATCATGCGTTCGAAGATGGCCGACGTGAGGTCGAATTTCTCGCTCGTGTACATCAGGAGGACGTCGCCGCTCTTGTCGAAGACGTAATCGTACTCCTCCTCCTTGGCGATGTCCTCGATGACCTTGAAGATCTTGTTCTGCACCGGCTTCATCAGTTCGTTCTGCTTGGCGAACAGCTCGCCGCTCTGGCCGAACTTCTTGTTCCGGTACTCGATGATCTTCTTGTCCATGTCCTGGAGGTCCTTTTCCTCCTGTGCGCGGAGCTGATCGGTCATGATCAGCTTCTTCGTCTGGTATTCCTCGTAGCGCTTCTGCCATTCGTTCTGCATTTTGGCGAGCTCTTCCTGCCAGTCGGCGATCAGTCCGTCGATCTGGTGCTGGGCGTCCTGGGCTTCGGGGAGTTTCTCCATGATCGCGGCGGAATTGAACCAGCCGATCTTCGCCTGGGCGGCCGCGGGGACGTTCAGGGCGAAGAGGGCCGCGACCAGGAGGAATGCTGATGCTGTTTTCATAATGGCCTCGCTGTGGGGGGTGGAATCGTTACTGGCCGCGTTTCAGCTTGTCGATGACCAGGTTGGTGAAATCGAACTTCGGGTCGCCGTAGAGCACGACCATGATCTGGTCGTTCCGGTCGAAGATGAACTGGAGTTTTTCGTCCTTGGCGACCTGCTCGATCACCTTGATGACCTTCTGCTTCACCGGCGTGAGGAGCGAATCGGTGAGGACGGCGAGCTGCCCGTCGGAGCCGAATTTCTCCTGCCGGAACTGGACGCCGCGCTGCTCGAGCTCGATCAGCTCCTGCCGGCGCACCTGCTTCTCGTCCTCCTTCAGGAGGGGTTCCTTCTTCTGGAAGTCCTCGTACTTCGTCTGGAGGTCCTTGCCCAGTTTCTCGAGCTCGCCCTGCCACTGGCGTGTGATGCCCTCGAGTTTCTTGTTGACCTCCAGCGCCTCGGGGAATTCCTGGAGCACCTTGCTGGAGTTGACGAACCCCAGCCTGGGCGCGGCCGTCTGGGCCGACGCCTCCGGAACACCGGCCGCCAGCGCGAAGAGGATGAGGGTGATAAAAGAATATGCGATCGTTTTCACGGTAACCTCGGTTGATTGGTGATTGATGTGAGCCACGTTAGAAACCCTTGCCAAACTGGAAATGGAACCGCCATCCGTCGGGCCGCCCGTTGAGCGGCATGACGTCGTCGGCGCCGTACGCGTAATCGGCCCCGACCATACCGAGCGGGTTGATGAGGACGCGCGCCCCGAAGCCGTAGCCGCGCTTCAGGTCGAAGAGGTCGGCGTCCGTGAAATTCATCCAGACGTTTCCGGCCTCCACGAAGCTGAGCACGTAGATCGGGATCGGGTTGAGGGTGATCGCGTACCGCAGTTCGACGCCGTACTTGGCCATGACCCGGCCGCCGATCACCTGGCCGTACTGGTCGCGCGGCCCGATGCTCCGGTCCTCGTACCCGCGGAGCTGCGTCGTTGAAACGTACCCGACGCCCGTCCCGCCCATGTAGTAATACTCGATGGGGGGGATGTTCGGGACCTTGGTCAGCCCGTCGAGGTAGCCGAGGATGCTTGAGGCCGCCAGCGAGACCTGTTCGATGCCGAAGAGCCGGGTGTACCAGTCGGCGCCGAAGGACCACTTGTGGTAATCGACGTTCCCGGGGAGCAGCGCGCCGCCGGAAACTTCCGCCGAGAGCGCCACATTCGATCCCTCGGTGGGAAAGATGGGGCTGTCGGTGCTGTTGCGGGAGACCGTCATGCGGACGCTGAACTGCTGTGTCTTCCCGGTCTGGATCAGGATGTTGCCGCCGTTGTCATGGACGTCGTTGTTCTGGAAGCGCAGGTTCCAGTCGACGCGAAAATAGTTGTCGGGCCAGTCGAGCCGGCGGCCGAAGCGGACCGACACGCCGGTCTGCCGCAGGTCGTAGACGTAGATCTGGCGGGTGTCGAAGACGTTGAGGCCGAACGTCGTGGGGGACCCGTAGAGCCACGGCTCGGTGAAGCCGAGCGACAGCGTGCGGTACCGGCTCCCCTCGCCGAACTGCCACTCGAAGTTGAAAATCTGCCCCGCCCCCCCCTGCAGGGGGCGCGAGAGGGAAAAATTGGTGATCGTGAACCCGAGGGCGCCGGTCACGCCGAACGCGTCGCTGTAGCCGACCGACGCGTTCACGTTGTCGCTCGATTTCTCCTCGACGTCGTAGATCAGGTTCACCGATTCGTTGTCGTCATTGAGCCTGTAGTCGGGCCTGAGGTTCTCAGGGTTGAAGTAGTTCAGCTGGGAGAGCTGCCGGAGGCTCCGGATGATCCTGGAGCGGTTGAAGTAATCGCCGGGCCGCGTGAACAGCTCGCGCCGGATCACCTTGTCCTCGGTTTTCGTGTTCCCCCGGATGTCCACCCGGCCGATCCGGTACTGGTTCCGCTCGTACACCCGGATGATGACGTCGACGCTGTCGGCTCCCACCCGCCGCACCTCCGGATCGAGCCCGAACGTAAGGTACCCGTTGTCGAGGTAGAGGGAGGCCACGTCGGTCTGCTCCGCGTTCCCGCGCAGGTTCGACTCGAACCGCTCCGCGTCGAAGACGTCGCCCCTGGCGAATTGCAGGCGTGAATTCAGCAGCGGCGCGCCGTAGACGGTGTTCCCCTCCCAGACGACGTTCCTGAGGAAATACCGCTCCCCCTCGTGGATGTTGAGGAGCAGGGAGATCTTCTCCCGGTCGGCGGAATACCAGGTCGAATCGGAGACGATCTCGGCGTCGAGGTATCCGTTCCGGCGGTAGAATGCGATGATCTTCTCCTTGTCCTTCCTGTATTTCTCCGGGTCGAAATCGGCGTTGGAGAAGAACCACCAGCTCCCCTCCTCGGTGTCCTCCATCTCCGCCTCGATGTCGTCGGCCGGGAAGGCCGACGTCCCGGCCACGGTGATGCTGTCGATCGAGACCTTCGGGCCTTCGTCGATCCTGAGCGTGAGGGTGACCTCGTTCGGTTTCCCGCCGGTCGTGGAGCTCGTCTCCGGGACCACGGTCGTCAGGAGCATTCCCTCTTTCTCGTACTTCTGTTTGACGGACAGGGCCATCCGCCGCATGTCGTCCGGCGTGAGGACCTGGCCGTTGACGGCCCCCGCCGCGCTCCGGAGGTCGTCCTCGTCGAGCTCGTCGTTCCCCTCGAACACGAGGGCCCCGAGGCGTGGGTACTCGGTCACGGTGATGAGGAGATACACGCCGTTTTCGACCCGCTGCTCGATGGAGATCCGGATGTCGGAAAATATCTTCAGCGCCCAGAGCCGCTGCATGGCCTGCCGGATCCTCTCGCCGGGCACCTGGATTTCCTCGCCGACCGTGATGCCGGCATTCGCGATGATCGCGTCGGTCTCCGTGCCGCTCCCGGCCCTGTTCGTCTCCACCGAGATCCCGAGGATCTTCAGGGTCTCGACCCCGGCGCCCTGGCCGGAAAGGTCGGGCGGTGGCAGGAGGAGCAGGAGGAAGTAGAACGCGAGAATGACGCGGTTACAGCTCGGGGACATTCTTGAGTTCTATTCGTTCGGGAGAGGGGGACGTGCGGCCCGGTTTCACCTGCTCGCTCACCATGCCGAACCGGCGCTCCCGGTGCTGGTAGTCCTCGATCGCCTTGTAGAGCTCGTCCCGCCGGAATTCCGGCCAGTACAGGTCGCTGATGTACAGCTCGGAGTACGCGGTCTGCCAGAGGAGGAAATTGCTGATACGGCGTTCGCCGCTGGTGCGGATGAGGAGGTCGGGGTCGGGCATGTCGTGCGTCGAGAGATGCGCGGCGACGCTCTCCTCGGTGATCTTCGCCGGGTCGAGCTCCCCTTTCTGAGCGGCGGCGATCATCGACCGGGCCGCGCCGGTGATGTCCCACCGTCCGCTGTAACTGAGGGCGAGGCAGAGGTTGAGGCCGGTGTTGGTGGCGGTGCGACTGATCGTGTCGGCGAGCTCGTCCCGTACTTCGCGGGGGAGTGACGCCGTGTCGCCGATGGTGCTGACACGGACGTTGTTCCGGTGGAGTTTGTCGGTCTCGTCCCGGAGGGCCCTCATCAGCAGCCGCATGAGGAGCGAGACCTCTTCATCCGGTCTTTTCCAGTTTTCTATCGAAAAGGCGTACAAAGTCAGGTACCGCACACCCACCTGGCCGCACGCCTCGACGGTGTCGCGGACGGACTCCACACCCTCGCTGTGACCGGCGATCCGCGGAAGTCCGCGATTCTGCGCCCAGCGCCCGTTTCCGTCCATGATGACCGCGATGTGGCACGGGATGTTCCCGCGACGGCGGATGTCGGCCTGACGCTCCGAATCCGGCTTCCCTGCAGGATCGGGTGGACGCCTGCGGAAAATAGGGGACTCTTTAAACTTCAAGGGAGTTGGGTTATTGGTGGTAAAAGGTAACGTATTTTGATTCTAAAGTCAAGGTAACGACGCGTGTCCATCCATTCATACGCACTGAAGAATAAAGAAGTTCCCATTATCTCTTAAAGTACCGAATCGGTTGTTTTTCCGGACGAAAAAGAATATATTGCCGCCGGAAATCACCCGTTGCCGCCTCTCCCGGGGGAGAGCGAATCGACTCCACGAAGCGACCGAAAGGGTCCCACGCCATGGCGATGCCGAATATGCAGGGAATGATGAAGCAGGTCCAGAAACTCCAGGAGAACATGGCCCGGGTCCAGGCGGAACTGGAGCAGAAGACGGTCTCGGCGGACGCGGGAGGGGGGATGATCAGGGTGACCGTCAACGGAAAGCAACAGGTGGTCTCGATCCGGATCGAGAAAGAGGTGGTCAACCCGGAGGAAATCGAGATGCTCGAGGACCTCGTCGTCTCCGCGGTCAACAAGGGCCTCGAGGAGTCCCAGCGCATGGCCCAGGAGGAGATGCAGAAGGTCACCGCGGGGGTCCTCCCCCAGATCCCCGGACTCAATTTCCCCGGCCTGTAAACGACGTTTCACGCCACTTCCTCCCATGCCCAGCTCCCAGGACTCCCTCCAGCGGCTCATCGAAGAATTCACCAAACTCCCCGGCATCGGGCGGAAATCCGCCCAGCGGCTCGCACTCTATATTCTGAAACAGCCCGCGGGCGAGGTGCGTGAAATGGCGGGGGCGCTGATCGATGTCAAGGAAAAGATGAAATACTGCTCGGTCTGCTGGAATTTCACGGAGGTCGATCCGTGCGTCATCTGTTCAAGCCCCCGGCGGGACCAGGGCATGATCTGCGTCGTCGAGGAGCCGAGCGACGTCCTGGCCATCGAACGGACCAGCGAATACCGCGGGTTCTACCATGTCCTGGGGGGCGCCCTTTCGCCCCTGGAAGGCGTCGGCCCGGAGGAGATCAGGGTGAGGGAGCTGCTCGCGAGGGTGGGCGGCGACGTCGCGGAGGTGATCCTCGCCCTCGGCGGGACGATCGAGGGCGAGGCGACCACGATCTATCTCACCAAACTGCTCAAGCCCTTCGGCATCAGGGTGACGCGCCTGGCGCGCGGCATCCCGGTGGGGGGAGACCTGGAATTCACCGATGAGGCCACGCTGGCGCGGGCGATGGAAGGCCGGGTCGTCGTGTGAGCCGAGCGTCCGCCCGGATAATCCTGATCGCGATCCTCGCGGGGGGGCCTGCTCCTGCAACATCTTCGACACCAGGGACCCCGAGCCCCCCTCCTCCACGACCTCGACCTTCGAGCCGCCGGTCACGCCGGAGACCGTGCTGAGGAACCTCCGCAGCGCGATCGGGGAGAACAACCCCGACAACTACCTCCGCTGCTTCATCGACACGACACTCCGCCCGTACATCTTCGTGCCGTCCTCCGACATCCGTCCGAACTTCCCGGAGTGGTCGCTCACCGAGGAGAACCGGTATTTCCGCGGCATGGGCTCCACCCTGAGCGGCCGGCCGGTCCTGGTCGACACGATCCAGACCGTGAATTTTTTTTCCGACTCGACGTACACCGTCCGGTACTCGCTCTATTTTCCCCACTCGGACCCCCAGGCCCCCCGGTTCGTGCAGGGGAGCATGCTCCTCCACCTGGGCGTCGACCCGCAGGGGCGCTGGGCCATCGACCGGTGGGAGGACATACGGATTCCCCAGCTGCCCGATTCGACATGGAGTTATCTCAAGTTCTGGTTCAACCGATGAGCCTCCCGGCCCGGACGGGGAACCGTCCATGAGGGTGCCGCTGGCGCTGGCCGTCCTTTTCGTCGCGTCCTCCCCCGGGTGCCTGAACCCGTTCGCGCCGCGCCTCGGAGACGCCGCCGAGTCGGAGATCTGCACCGACCTGAGGACGATCGAAAACGTTTTCTGCGCCTTCCGGAACGCCTACGCCTTCAAGGACACGACCCTGTACGGGGCGGTCATTTCGCCCGCCTTCACGTTCGTCTACACCGATTACGAGCGGGCCGTCGACGTCGCGTGGGGGCGCGACGATGAAATGCGCACCACCTACGGCCTCTTCCAGAGCGCCCAGTCGCTGACGCTGACGTGGAACGACCTGCTCACCTCCCAGGGTGACGACACGCTCTGGAGGGTCGTCCGCGGATTCAACCTGACGGTGACCTTCAACCCGAGCGACATCACGCGGGTGGACGGATACGCCAACTTCACGCTCGGGCGAGCGGCTTCGGGTGAGGACTGGAAGATCGTGCGGTGGCGGGATGAATCGAATTACTGAACGGACAGGGGAGGGGACCGGATGAGTTTCGGCTACATACTGCGCGAGAGCATCTCGGGCTTCCAGCGGACGAAGGTCGCCACGGTCGGCTCGATGCTGACCATTACCGTCGCCGTGCTCCTGCTCAGTCTCTTCGGCCTCCTCTGGTACGACGCGGCCCGGATCGACGCGATCCTCCGCGACCGGATCGACATGGAGGCGTTCCTCACCGAGCCGATCGGGGACGCGAAGCGCGACGACGTCGGGCGCGCGCTCCTGGCCGACCCGGGCGTCGCCGCGGTGGAGTTCATTTCGAAGGAGCGCGCCGCCGGGATTTTCCGCGACGAATTCGGCGAGAACGTCGGCGACATCCTCGATTTCAACCCGTTCCCGCCGTCCTACCGGATCTACCTCCGGGAGGAGGGACGATCGGCGGCGGCGGCCGAATCGGTCTCCGCGCGCGTGGAGGCGATCGACGGCGTCGACTTCGTCACCTACCGCAGGGACATGCTCGACTTCATCGACCGGCAGTCGGCCTCCCTCCGGGCGGTCGGACTGGCGGTGGGCGTGCTGGTCGCGCTGTCGGCCCTGTTCCTGGTCGCGAACACGATCAGGCTGGCGATCTCGGCGAGGAGGAAGTCGGTGCAGGCGATGAAGCTCGTCGGGGCCTCCCGCCTCTTCGTCCGCGCGCCCTTCATCCTCGAGGGCCTGATCCAGGGGGCGCTCGGCGCCTCCCTCGCGGGCCTCGTCCTCCATTACCTCCTGGCGTGGCTCTCCACCGTCATCACGGGCGAGCTCGCGCTCTTCGTGCGTGTCGATCCATTCTTCTACCTGATGGTCCTCGGGACGGGCATCGTCCTCGGCGGTGCGGGGAGCCTCATCGCCGTCCGGAAATTCATCGGGGACACGATCTCGTCATAACCTCCGCCGCGGCCGGCCGTCGCCGGCGCGCGGAACGTTCTTGCGGTTGTTCATTTCTTTTTCTACATTCACACGACATCGTCCGTCACCGCACCAATGTCGACGCTTTCAACAATTTCCTCCCCCCGCTGACCCCATGGGCCTGCTCACTGGTTTATACGCATCCTCGATCGGAAAAAAGATCACCGTCGGCCTCACGGGCGTGCTCCTGTGCGCCTTCCTCGTCGTCCACCTCGCCGGCAACCTGCTCCTGTTCAGCGACGACGGCGGGGCCGCATTCGACGCCTACGCGGAGTTTCTCCCGAGCCTGACGATCATCCGCGTGATCGAGTGGGTCCTCTTCGCGGTCTTCCTCGTCCACGCCCTCACCGGCTTCATCTTCATGTGGAAGAACCGCAAGGCGCGGCCCGAGGCGTACGCCGTCAACCGGAGGAACGATACTTCGGACCCGTTCTCCAGGATGATGTTCCTGACCGGGAGCATCGTCTTCATCTTCCTCGTCATTCACCTGAAGACGTTCTGGGTGCCGGCGAGGTTCCCCGCCGGGGAGCATTTCTCGATGTACGCGATCGTGGTCGGCGCCTTCTCGAGCCCGGTCTACTGTTCCTTCTACGTCCTGGCCATGGTCCTCCTGGCGTTCCACCTCCGGCACGGCTTCCAGTCGGTGCTCCAGACCTTCGGCCTGAGGAACATGAAATACGCGGCCATCATCGAAATCGCGGGCATGCTGTTCTGGCTCCTGATTCCGGTCGGCTTCGCCACCATCCCGATTTTTTTCCTTCTCAACGCCTGACGCCGTCATGTCCGCAACCCTGAACGCGAAAATACCCGAAGGCCCGATCGAAAAACGGTGGGACAACCACCGCTTCTCGCTCAAGCTGGTCAACCCCGCGAACAAACGGAAATACCACGTCCTCGTGGTGGGCACCGGGCTCGCCGGGGCCTCGGCGGCCGCGACGCTCTCCGAGCTCGGCTACAAGGTCACGGTGCTCTCCTACCACGAATCCCCCCGGCGGGCGCACAGCATCGCCGCCCAGGGCGGGATCAACGCGCCGAAGAACTACAAGAACGACGGCGATTCAGATCTGGCGGCTTTTCTACGACACGGTGAAGGGCGGGGACTACCGGGCGCAGGGAGTCGAACGTCTACCGCCTCGCGCAGGTGAGCGGCAACATCATCGACCAGTGCGTCGCGCAGGGCGTCCCGTTCGCCCGCGAGTACGGCGGGCTGCTCGACAACCGCTCCTTCGGCGGGGCGCAGGTGTCGCGCACGTTCTACGCCCGGGGGCAGACCGGCCAGCAGCTCCTGATCGGCGCCTACCAGGCGCTCTCGAAGGAAATCGAGCGGGGCGGGGTGAAGTTCTTCCCGCGGCGCGAAATGCTCGACCTGGTGCTGATCGACGGGCGCGCGCGCGGCGTCGTCGCGCGGAACATGGTGGACGGGAAGCTCGAATCGTACACGGGCGACGCCGTCATCCTGGCGACCGGCGGGTACGGCAACGTGTTCTACCTCTCGACCAACGCGAAGGCCTGCAACGCGACCGCGATCTGGCGCGCGCACAAGCGCGGGGCGCTTTTCGGCAATCCCTGCTTCACGCAGATCCACCCGACCTGCATCCCGGTCGCGAGCGGGTACCAGTCGAAGCTCACCCTCATGAGCGAGAGCCTCCGCAACGACGGCCGGATCTGGGTGCCGAAGAAGGCAGGGGACACGCGGGCCGCCGAAGGACATCCCCGAGGAGGAGCGCGACTACTACCTCGAGCGGATGTACCCGTCGTTCGGCAACCTCGTGCCGCGCGACGTGGCCTCGCGCCGCGCCAAGGAGATGTGCGACAAGGGCCACGGCGTCGGCCCGACGAAGCTCGCGGTCTATCCTCGACTTCGCCGACGCCATCGAGCGCAACGGCAAGCGCGTGGGTCGAAGGAGAAGTACGGCAACCTCTTCGACATGTACCACGAGATCACCGGGGAGAACGCCTACGAAACCCCGATGCGGATCTACCCCGCCGTCCACTACACGATGGGCGGCCTCTGGGTGGACTACAACCTGATGAGCACGATCCCGGGACTCTACGTCCTGGGCGAGGCCAACTTCTCCGACCACGGCGCGAACCGCCTCGGGGCCAGCGCGCTGATGCAGGGCCTGGCGGACGGCTACTTCATCATTCCCTACACGATCGGCGACTACCTCGCGGCCGGAGGGTTCGCGAAGGCGGACGCCGGCCACGCCGCCTTCAGGGACGCCGAGAAGGCCGTCTCCGACGTCACCGCGCGGCTACTGGCGGCGAAGGGGAAGAAGACGGTCGAGGAGTTCCACCGGGAGCTCGGGAAGACTGATGTGGGACCGGTGCGGGATGGCCAGGAACGCCGCGGGCCTGAAGAAGGCGCTCGCGGAGATCCCGAAACTCCGCGAGGATTTCTGGAAGAACGTGAGCATCCCCGGGAGCGCCGAAGACCTCAACGGCGAGGTGGAGCGCGCGCACAGGGTGGCGGACTACCTCGAGCTCGCCGAACTGATGGTCAGGGACGCCCTTGCGAGCGCGAGGAGTCGTGCGGCGGCCATTTCCGGGAGGAATACCAGACGGACGACGGCGAGGCGAAACGGAACGACGAGAAGTTCGCCTACGTGGCGGCATGGGAGTTCAAGGGGGTCGGCGCCGCGCCGGCGATGCACGCCGAACCGCTCACGTTCGAGTACGTCAAACCGAGTCAACGCAGTTACAAGTAACTCAATCGATATTCAACGGGCGATCGATGAATTTCACACTGAAAATCTGGAGACAGCCGGGCAGGAACGCACCGGGCGCACTGAAGAGCTACACCATCGGCGACGTCACGCCGGACATGTCGTTCCTGGAGATGCTCGACGTGTTGAACCAGAACCTCGTGAAGGGGGGCAGGACCCGGTCGCCTTCGACCACGACTGCCGCGAGGGGATCTGCGGGAGCTGCGGGCTCTTCATCAACGGGCGCGCGCACGGACCCGCCGGCGGCATCGCGACCTGCGAGCTCCGGATGCGGCATTTCCGCGACGGGGACACGATCACCGTGGAACCGTGGAGGGCGAAGGCCTTCCCGGTGATCAAGGACCTGGTGGTGGACCGGACCGCCCTCGACCGGATCATCCAGGCCGGCGGTTACGTTTCGGTGAACACCGGCGGCGTCCCCGACGGGAACGCCATCCCGATCCCCAAGCCCGACGCCGAGGAAGCGATGGACGCGGCCGCCTGCATCGGCTGCGGCGCCTGCGTCGCGGCCTGCAAGAACGCGTCGGCGATGCTGTTCGTCGCCGCGAAGGTCTCGCACCTCGCGCTCCTGCCGCAGGGGTTCCCCGAGCGGAAGGAACGGGTGCTCAACATGGTGGCCAGGATGGACGAGGAAGGGTTCGGCGGCTGTTCCAACACCTACGCCTGCGAGGCGGAATGCCCGAAGAGGATATCCGTCTCCACCATCGCGAGGATGAACAGGGAATACCTCAGGGCGAAACGATGATCATCGCCGGCGCCGCGCCGCCCTAGGCGGGCCGCGGCGTCCCGGCCGGCCGACCCGGCCGCCCCGCGATCAACCCGTGTTCCGTCGACAGCTCGTTGAGGGCCGTCCTCACCCCGTCGAACCGGTCGGAGAGCGTCATCAGCACGTCCGCGGTCTGCTCGTCGCGGGCGTCGGGATCGAGCGCCGCGTCCGAGTACTGATTCCGCGCCACCTCCTGGTAGAAGCCGATCGCCGGCGCCCCCCTCCGCTCTGTCCTCCGCAGGAAAAAACCCGGAAAGAACCCCGTCAGGAAGAGCGTCGCGTCGCCGATGTATTTCCTGAGCAGGTGCCTCCTCGGACCGTCCAGCTCGTCCATCAATCCCAGCATGTCGGTGACATAGAAGAAGGCGCCGTCCTGCGACGCCACCTGCAGCAGCGGGGCCGCCGAGCGGAATTCGACGCAGACGCCGGCCACGTAATCCACGACGTCGTCGTCGGAGATCCCCCTCCGGTCGAGAGCGCGGTAGACGAACGTATAGAAAAAGAGGCCGGGGGAAATGATGAGAAACTGCGGGGGCGGCGTCATCGACCGTTCGAAGAGCCTCCCGTCCCGCAGGTAGGGCGTGACGGCGGCCGGGTCAGCGGACAGCGCGAGGATCTCCTCCCGGTCCGCGGGGGAATCGCCGAGCGTCCGGGCGATGAACTCGCGGTCGGTCGCCGTGAGGGAAGAACGGGTTTTCGAGAACATGCGATCGCTCCTGATTGTGTGCAATCGGATCCGTTGTGCTCCTGGTAAAATAATACCTGACCGCGCGGACAATGTCAAGGCCCCCGGGGATCCGCGTATCGCCGGTCACGCGCGGCTTCAGAACCAGGCGTGGAGCTGGAGCAGGGCGAGGTCGTTGTCGACGGCGGGGTGCTCCGCGGCGAACCTGTACTGGGGGCGCAGTTCGATGAAGGGAAGGGGGAAGAGCTCGAGCCCGACGGTGATCCGGTTGAACTCGTCGGACGGCGCCCCGCGCGCCGGATCGAAGATGTCGTACCTGCCGGTGAGCCAGACGCCGCGGGCGATCCGGTATTCCGCGGCGGCGAACGCCGCCATCACGTCGGCGGAATCGTCGATGGCGAACCCCGACGGCGAGATCCGGTTCTGCGTGAAGTCCGCCTCGCCGTAGAGCGAGAACGGGCCGGAGCCGACGCCGGCGTGGAACCCCCCCATCAGGTAGTCGCCGAACGCATATCCCGAACTTCCGACGATCGCGTTGACGTCCCCGGCGCTGAACCCGTACTCGAGCCTCGCGGCGAACGCCTTGCTGTCGTTAAAGTCGAGCCGCACCGCGTTCCCGGTCCCGTTGAAGACACCGGCGGCGACCTCGATTCCCCCCGCGACGCCCCCGACCTCCACGCCGATGTCCTTGTAGTCCGGAACGAAGATCAGGCCGGGCAGGGCGACCGCCCCGGGGACCGAGCCGAGGTCGCCCCCCCGGGTGTACACGGTATGGTCGTCGACCCTGATCCCGTAGGCCGGGAGGAAATCCCCCCCCTTGAGATACCAGCGCCCCGGGAGGACCCGCGCGAGGAGGAACACCTCGGGGCCGCTCCGCTCGCCGTACGCCGCGTTGACGAGGTCGAATTTCATGAAGAAGGAGACGTCCTTCCCCAGCCGCACGTCCCCGTACAGGGACGCGGTCATCATGTGAAAGGTCGTCGTGCTTCCGCCGGTCTCGTAGAGAAATTGCGTGCGGACGTCGGCGCCGATCGTGATGGTCTCGCTGATCCGCGGGTCGAAGGTGAAATCCTCCGCTTCGCCGGTCGAATCGTCGTGCGCGGCCATCGTCAACGCGCCGATGCCGAAGGTGAGCCCGTGCCCGTTGCGCATCCCCCCTCCGCCGGGGTTGACGTGGCAGGAGGAACACCGGGCGCCGGCGCTGAGCGCGAAACGCGGGAGCGGAAACCCGGTGGCGACGCACAGCGTCACCAGGAGGGCGATCGTGGAGGACCTGAGCATGGCTGACCTTTCGGAAAATGTATGCTGCCCGGAAACCGGGATCCGTCGCCGGCAAGATAAAGAGGGAAAGGCCGAATTGCAACAGAACACGCGGGGGATTGACTTTCTCGGCTTTCTGGAATATCTTTGTGCCGTGCCGACATCGCAGACGCGACATAACCCGGTCGACCTCCCGCCGGGAGGTCCCCGGGCCGCCATTCCCCCGGACGAGGCCGCCCCGCCGCATCCGTCGCGGGAGCTCACCGCAGTCTCCGTATGACGCGCGAGGGCCGTCCGCACATCCAGCTGCGCTTTCCCCTCTTCGGGAAGCTGATCACCGGGTTCATCGTGGTCATCCTGTTCATGGTGGCGTCCATGCTCACCATCCTCCTCCAGCTCCGGCCGCTCGTCGAAGGGAAAACCGATTTTCGCGGCGCCGAGATCGCCCAGGACATCGGCAGGACGTTCGGGGCGGTCGAGGAAAGCGCGCGACGGTACCTGGCCTCCGGCGAGTCGAAGGACCTCCAGACGTTCCTGCTCCTGGGGGACAAGTTCACGACGGACAGCGAAACGCTCAAGGTGCTGGTGGACAGCGGCAAACACGACATCAAGGCGACGCTCGATTCGATGATCCTGGACGCCCGCGCCTACATCGACCTCGTCGCGGCGGCCGAGGGCGGGGGCCAGCGCGTCGTCGCCCCTGAAACGGCGGCGAGGGGGCGGCTCCTCTCCGACGCGGTGCGGCTGGACGTCAGCCGGGTGCGGGAATACTACCTCGGCACGATGGTCAAATCGCTGAAGTCCCTGAACACGCAGACGACCAATTCGATCGCGGGCGCCTACATCATCCTGGGGCTCTCCCTGGTCATCGGCATCGCGCTCGGCATCCTGATCGCGAAAACGCTGACCCGGCCGATCCAGGCGCTCAAGGCGGGGAGCGAGAAGGTCGGCGAGGGCCAGTACGAGACCGTCCCCGTGACGACGAACGACGAAGTGGCCGAGCTCACCGTCGCGTTCAACCTGATGAGCGACAAGCTGCGGCAGCTCGACGAGATGCGCATGCAGATGATGTCCGAAATCTCCCACGAGATGCGCACCCCGCTCCAGGTGATCAAGGCGGGGTGCTATTCCATCATCCACGCCAAGGACGTCACGCCGCTCTCCGGGAAACAGCGGGACGCGGTCGGGATGATCCACCAGGCGACCAACAGGATCAATCAGTTCGTCAATTCCTTCCTCGACATCGCCAAGATGGAGGCGGGCCTGATGAAGTTCCGTTTCGAGGCGGCGAAGCCTCACCGAAGTCCTCAACCCCCTCGTGCAGGAGGCGCAGCTCATCGCGCAGACGAGGCAGATCTCCCTGGAGTTCCTCGCCGCCGAGACCCCGCCGCTCCGGCTGGACCGCGAAAGGATCAGCCAGGTCTTCAGCAACCTCCTCTCCAACGCGCTCAAGTACACGCCGGACCAGGGGACGATCCGCGTCAGCGTGAAAACCGTGCCGGACTGCCCCGGCCTCGCGGCGGCCAACCGCGGCTGCGTGCGGGTGGACGTGGAGGACAGCGGCGTGGGGATCCCGAAGGACGACCTCGGAAAGCTCTTCAACAAATTCTACCAGGCGCAGAACGTCCCGCTCGTGAACGAAAAGGGGTCCGGCCTCGGCCTCGCCCTCGTCAAGCACGTCTCGGAGGCCCACGGCGGGTCCGTGAGCGTCGCAAGCGAGGTGGGCGTCGGATCGACCTTCACCGTGATCCTCCCGGTTCCATGACCGCCGGCCCCCCATGACCGGGTCCGCGGACTCCCGCTCCGACGATTACATCGCGAGGGCTGAACGCCACGCCGGCCGTTCCCTCACCTGCCGCGACGACGTCGCCCTCCTGCTCAGGGCCGGCGCGGACCCCGCCCTCGCGGCCGATTTCGGGCAGGCGCTGTTCCTCGCGAAATTCTGGGAGCGCGCGATGGGGATCATCCGCCGCACCGGGCCCGGCGCGCAGGACGTGCAAAAACTCGCGGGCGAACTCGCGGACGCCACGTCGCGGATCTCCTCGCTGCTGACCGCCCTGGTCCGGGCCGTCGCGCCGGACGACGCGGAGGAATTCCGGGCGAAATATTTTTCGATGGACACGGGATCGCTGGGGAGGCTCGGGGGGCTCCTCTCGGACCTGGCGCTCCTGAAAAACTACGAGCTGCACGCCGGGGCGGACCGGTGACCGGCGGACGTCGTGCAACGGCCAATGCGGCCCTGCTCCTCGTGGTGATCGGGGCGGTCACCTGGCTCGGCGGGATCAACGTCCGCGCCGCGGTCGGGTTCTCGCTGCTGCAGTTCGGCACGCTCGAGTTCCAGCCCAACATCCAGCCCAGCATCGAGCGGGCGGTCTTCAGCCTCGTCGCGCAGAGCTCGTTGATCCTCAACGTGGCGTACGTCGTGCTGATCGCGGCCTCGATCGTCTACCTCAGGACCGCCCGGTGGGATTTCAGAAAGGAGGGGTGGCTGATGATGGCGGTCATCCTCCTCTACGCCTTCATACCGGTCGAGGTGTATACCATGGTCCTCGACGTCAGGATGTGGATGCTCGACGCCTCCGGGCTCGAACGACCTCGTCGAATTCAGGAAGCTCTTCATCCACCGTCTCGCGGCGCTCTCCGGGGTCCCGATGATCGCCCTCCTTTCGTATTACACCGCGATCGCGGTCGTCATTTTCAGGCCGCTCAGGAAACCGCCCGCAGCCGGTACGCCGCCGTGACGGGGGGCGGGGCGCACGTTCCCGCCGTCCGCGCGGAGTTCCTCCTCGTGGCGGCGCTCTTCCTCGCGGCCGGGGCGCTCCGCGTCAATGACCTGTTCCTCTACACGCCCGACAGCGCACGCTACCTCATCTGGGGGAATTCCATCGCCCGCGGCGCCGGCTACGTGGACGACACCCAGCCCGAGGAACTCCGGTACGTCGTCCACGCCCCGCTCTACCCGGCCCTGATCGCGCCGGTGGAACTCCTGTTCCCCCTCGAACCCGTGGCCGTCAAGGCGTACACCCTGCTCTGGGGACTGTTCGCGCTCCTCCTGCTCTACCTCTGGTTGTACCACCTCTTCGGCCGCGGCGCGGCGATCGCGGGGGCGGCGATGCTGGCGTTCAACCCGGGATTCCTGGTGTATTCGACCGAGATCCTCTCGGAAGCCCCGTTCATCGCCTTCCTGCTCCTGGCGCTGTTCATCATGGCGAGGTCCGCGGACCGGGGCGGACTCTCGCGCCCTGAATGGTGGACGCTCCTGGCCGCGTCCTCGCTGATCGGGCTGCTCCGCGAAGTGGGCGTCGTCGTGACCGCCTGCGTGGCGCTCGGACTCTGGTCGCGGGAGGAGAGGGGGAAGGCCCTCGCCGTGCTCGCGTGCGCCGCCGTCTGCGCCGGCGCGTGGTACCTGAGGAACGCGGTGCTCGTGGGGGCGCCCCCGGGTTCCCCCGGGGGCAACGCCGCGCTCGTCTTCCAGCACTTCGTCACAGGCCCCGATGATTCGCTGGTGAAGGAAATCGTCCTCCGTGCATGGTCGAACCTGTCATCGTACGTCACCGCGCTCGGCGGGTTGGCGTTCTACCCGCTCTACGGCCCGCAGCACATGCTCCTGCTCGAATCCCCCGTCGACGTGCCGGACGCGGTCCGGTGGGGCGTCCTGGCCGTCCTCGGCGGCCCGATGGCGTACGGTGTCGCGAGGGCGGTCCGGTCGGGGCCGGGCGGCCGGCTGCCGGTCGTCGTCGGCGCGGCGCTCCTGATGGCAGCCGCGGTCTACCCTGTCAGGGACGCCAGGTTTCTTGCGCCGCTCCTTCCGCTGATGATCGCCGTGCTGCTCGGGGCGGTGACGCACGCGGCGACGAAGGCCGGACGGGCGGGGGGATTCGTGGTCGCGGCCTGCGCCGCGCTGGTCGTCATCCCCAACATTCCCGCGCTCACCGGCCTGATCTCGCTGAACGGACGGTACAGGAGCTCCCCGCAGGCGCTCCACGCCTCGTTCGCCGGTGAGGAAACGTACCCCTACTATTACACTCAACCGTGGGGACTCCTCCGGTCCTGGATGGAGGGACATGTGCCCGGGGACGCCGTCCTCGCGACCCCCGCGAAGGAACTCGCCGTCGTCGCCGGCGGAAGGAAGGTGCTGGAACTCGATCCGGGAGTCGCGCAGTCGGTGTTCGACCGCCTCCTCCGGACGAACGGGGTAACGTACCTGCTGGCGCCGTCGAGGTGGGCCGACCTGAAAGTGTATGAACCGCAGATGTCCGGCTCCGGGCGCTGCACCTTCGCCGAAGTCCGCGCCGAGGGGAACCTCCATCTGTACCGGGTCGGCTACCGGCCCTTCGAGGTCGAACGCCCGGAACCCGTGGAATCGCCTGCCCCGGACGGCGCCGTGGCCCGGCTGAGGCGGGCCCGGGAGCTCATCAGGCGGGGCGATTACCGCCGGGCATCGCTCCTCCTCGACACCGCGTCGCTCTCGGCGCCGTCGCGGCCCGAGGTTCGCTACGAAGCGCTGGTGGCGGCGGCCCTCGCGGGTGATTCGGCCTCCGCGGCGGACCAGTTCGGGCGGCTCATCGCGCTTCCGCAGGTCGCATCCTACATCTTCCCCGCGAGGAACCATCTCCGGCTGGCAGACCTCGTCCGGACCCTCTCCGCGCTCCCCGCCGGCGAGGAACGCACGATGCGGACGCTCGACGCGAGCCGGCCCTACTGGGAGATGGGATACTACGACCGCGCGAAACGCCTGCTCGGACCGGAGATGTCCGATGACTCGACATTCTTCGCCGGCCACCTCTGGGATTTCCACTACAACTTCCAGACCGGGGACACCGCGGCCGCCCGGCGCTCGCTCCGGCGACTGGACCGGATCGACAGCGTCAACAGCCTCGTCAGGAATTTCCACGCCCTCATGGACCTCCGGAGGGCGGTCCGCTCGACCGCGCCCCGGCCGGACGGAGCGGGCTGCGGCTGCGGATGGCGCAGATCTACAGGGACATCGAGCTCTTCGACGAATCGTGCGACGAAGCCGAGGCCGCCCTCGCCGACGATTCCACCTCCTCCGCGGCGCTCATCTTCCTCGCCGACCTCTATGCCAGGCTTGGATACCCCCGCCGGGCGCTCCCGCTCTACCGCGATTACCTCGAGCGCGCTGCCCGCCGACAGCGCCGTCCGCGCCAGGGCGGATTCCCTCGTCGCGCTGAGCGCCCGATAGCCCGGTCCCGCTCCGTCGAGGGCGTCAGGCGGTTGATTTTCAGGCCGGAATATGTTATCGTATCTGACCGATTCTCCACACGACCTCCATTTTTCCGGCAGGAGAGTGAACTATTCGCAGTTGATCCAGGACCTCGAAACCGTCGCCGAACAGCTCGGCGTCAGGCTGAGGTACGAGAAGGGGGATTTCGAAGGGGGATTCTGCGTCCTCCGCGAACAGAAACTCCTGGTCGTCAACAAGCGGCTCACCGACGCGCGCAGGGCCTCCTCGGTCGCGGTCGGCCTCGCGCAATACGGGATCGACGAAACATTCGTCAAACCCACCCTCCGCCAGTACATCGAGGACGAGGCCGCGAAAATCCTCAAAAGCCGCTGATCCATGATCAGAGCCGTCATCTTCGACCTGGATAACACCCTCGTCGATTTCATGGCCATGAAGGGAAAGGCCGTGGACGCGGCGGTCCAGTCCATGATCGACGCCGGGCTCAACCTCAGCCCCGCCGACGCCCGCGCCAGGATCGACCAGATCTACCAGGAGAAGGGGATCGAATACCAGACCGTGTTCGACAGCCTCTTGTACGACATCTTCAACAAGGTCGATTACAAGATACTCTCCGCCGGGATCATCGCCTACCGGCGCGCGCGCGAAGCCGCGCTCGTGCCCTATCCCCACGTCCACCTGACCCTGATGACGCTGCTCAAGCAGGGCCTCCTGCTCGGCGTGGTCACCGACGCGCCGGCCCGCGCCGCCTGGCTGCGGCTCTGCGGGCTCGGGTTTCACCACATTTTCCACGCCGTCGTGACGTTCGACGACACCGGGGTCCGGAAGCCGCGCCCCGAGCCGTTCCAGAAGGCGCTCGAGCTCCTGAAAATCCCCCCGTCGGACGCGCTCATGATCGGCGACTGGGCCGAGAGGGACATGGTGGGGGCCGCGAACCTCGGCATGAAGACCGTCTTCGCCCGGTACGGCGACACCTTCGGCACCGTCGAGACGCACGCCGACTACGAGATCGGCGACGTGAAGGAGCTCCTGACGATCATCGCCTCGGAGAACGGCGGCGGGACGGTGGCGCCGCATGGTTGAGGGGCTCGGCGTCGACGTCGTCGACATCGCCCGGGTCCGGGGGATCGTCGACCGATGGGGAGACCATTTCCTCAGGAAGGTCTTCACCGACCGGGAAATCGCCTACGCCCGCGCGCGGAAGAACAGCCTCCACCACATCGCGGCCCGTTTCGCGGTCAAGGAGGCCGTCGCGAAGGCGGTCGCCACCGGATGGCAGGGCGGTTTCCGGTGGAAGGACGTGGAGGTCGAAAACGACGCGAAGGGGAAGCCCTCGGTCGTGCTGGGGGGGGCCCTGAAGACCCTCCTCGAGGGGGCCAACATCCAGATTTCCATCTCCCATTCCGATACCGTCGTCATCGGCGTGGCCATCGTGGAACGGCACTAGCATTTTCAGGCGATTTTTCTTATAATGGTACCACTTACCGGCCGTGTCATCATCCGCGAGAGGATCGAATGAAACAAATCGGGATCAAAAAACTCTACTACTCGATCAGCGAGGTGAGCAAAATCACCGGGCTGGAGCAGTATGTCCTGCGGTACTGGGAGTCCGAGTTCGAGCAGCTGAAGCCGGCGAAGAACCGGGCGGGCAACAGGATCTACACCAACCGGGACATCAAGCTGATCCTGTACATCAAGAAACTCCTCCGGGACGAGCGCTACACGATCGAGGGCGCCAAGCAGGTGATCGCCGCGTACACCCCCGACTCCGGTACCGGCGAACAGCTCGAACTGATCCAGGAGGGCGAGTCGGCCCCCTCATCGTCCGAGCCCGCGTCCCGTTCCCAGGACAACCGCCTCCGGACGGACATCATCGAAATCAAGAAATTCCTGGAAGAACTCCTCGTCCGGATGGCCTGAGGGCCGCCCGGGAATTTTTTACAGCAAGCTCGGAACGTGGCGCAGCCCGGCTAGCGCACTTGCTTGGGGTGCAAGGGGTCGCGGGTTCAAATCCCGCCGTTCCGACGAAGAGATCGCACGTCGCTCCCGCCCGTCGATGGAATCGTCGAACACCGGCGCCGCTTTCGGGCCGGGAGGGCGGAATCTCAACGCTCTCCAACCCACCAACGCCGCACCCCCCGGAAGTTTCACCCGGCACACCTCCACCGGGCCCGGCATGTTTGGAATGACCTGAAAAAATCCGTAAATTTCTCCCGATAAAGCCGTGAAAACCGGCCTCCATACGCATGACCGGACGAGCATCATGACAATCAGAACACGAATGCCAATGATCCAGACCATGAAACGAAGGGTGATATCCGTCGCCCTCCCGGCGCTGATGTCCTCGTTCATCATCGCGCTCGCCCCCGGCGCGGGCGTCGCCCAGCAGATGTCGGACGTCCTGCGTGTCACGCAGCAGGGATTGTACTTCAACGCGCGGGCCCTCGGCATGGGCAACGCGTACTCCACGATCGGCTACGATTTTTCCGCCCTCCATTTCAATCCCGCGACGATGTCGGTCAACGACCGGGGCACCTATACCATGAGCGTCGCGGCCAACGGCTTCAAGAGCACTGCGAACTATTACGGGAGCGACGTCGTCTTCACGACGTCGAACACGTCGGGGAGCCAGGCCGGTCTCACCATTCCATTCCGGCTCGATTCGGTGCGGAGCCTCGTGCTGGGTGCGGGGTATACGCAGGGCAAGGACTTCAATCTCGGCTTCAAGTACGAGGGACTGAACAGCGGCACGGCGTCGTTCCTCAACGCGCTCGCGTACACCGGCAACACCGCCGCGAGGAACCTCGGCCTCACGTACGCGACATACGATTCCTCCGGAAACTACCTCGCGGACAAGACGATCCTGGGGACCGGGCTCTACGAGAGCGGGTATCTGCTGGACGAAGGCGGCATGTACTACATTCCCTTCGGCCTTTCGGTCCAGGCGGTCCGGAACATTTTCGTCGGCGTGAGCGGGAGCTACAATATCGGCCGGCTGACGAGCGACCTCGAGCTCAACGCCTCGGACCCGAACGACGCCTTCCCGGTGGGGGTCCAGACGATCCCCGGCGATCCCCGGACCGACGGGTTCGTCGGGACGAACTACCGCATCGTCCGGAGCAAGGTCTACACGGGGTGGGATGCCCGGTTCGGCGTCCTCTACAAGCTCGAGAACTTCATCGGGCTGAGCGCCTCCTTCAAAATGCCCGGTCCGCACACCGTCGAGGATGAGGTGTTCATCAACGGTCAGCACCCAGTTCGCCGGGAACACGAGCCTGGAGATCGCCGAGACGACTTCCGTCTCCTCGTTCTCCTTCCAGCCGCCGAGCGAGATCACCGTCGGCGCGATGGTGAACCTCTGGATCCTCACCGGCACGGCAGAGCTGCGCTACCTCGATTACTCGCAGATGAAACTCACCTCCGGCGCCGGGGACCTTCCTGACCGGACGGCCATCAACAAGCAGATCAAGGACGAGCTGGGGGCCGTCGTGAACCTGAACATGGGCGCTGAATTCCGCCTGCCGTTCACGGGACTGAGCGCGCGCGCCGGGTTCATGTACCAGCCCTCGCAGTACAAGGACGATCCGGCGCGCTTCGCGCGGAAATTCCTGACCGCCGGCATCGGCATCAATTCCAGCGACGTGATGCAGTTCGATTTCGGATACGCGTACGGTTGGAGGGGCGAGCACAAGAGCCAGAAGACCGTGGATGAGAGCGGCGCCGATCAAACCATCGAGTACCATGCCGTCCTCATTACGATGCGTTTCTCGCCCTGATCCGCGGCGGACCGACGGTCGGCCCGCTCCGGCCCGTTCCGACAACGACAGCGCACCCGAACATCCCCCCTCCGCGACCGGGACCCCGTCGTGAAGAGGGAAACTCCCGCCGGAGGCGCCCGCCATCACGCCCGGGCGCCGACGATCGCGGCCCATCGTCGCCCTGCTGGCGGTCTGCACCGTCGTCGCATTCCTCCCCGTCTTTCAGAACGGGTTCGTCAATTACGACGACCCGGGTTACGTCAGTCGAAAACCCCCATGTCCGCTCGGGGCTGACCCCGGAGACGATCTCGTGGTCGTTCACGAGCTTCCAGGAATCGAACTGGCACCCGCTCACCTGGCTGTCGCTCGCGCTCGACGTCACGCTCTTCGGCGTCAGCGCGCCCGCCCAGCACGGGATGAACCTCCTCCTCCACCTCATCAGCACGATCCTCCTCTATGTCGCGCTCGAGCGGATGACCGGCGACCGGTGGCCGGCCGCGTTCGTCGCGCTCGCCTTCGGCATCCACCCCCTGCACGTCGAGTCGGTGGCCTGGATCTCGGAGCGGAAGGACGTCCTGAGCGGCCTTTTCATGATGATGACACTCCTCGCGTATTCCGCGTACGCGCGATCGGGGAAGCGGGGCGATTACCTCAAGGCGATCGGGTGGTTCGTCCTCGGTCTCCTCTCCAAGCCGATGCTCGTCACGATCCCGTTCGTGCTCCTCGTCCTCGACTACTGGCCGCTCGGGCGACTGTTCCCGCACCGGCGGGGGCGGCGTGACGCCGGCACCGCGGCCGTGCCGCTCCGGAAACTCCTGGTCGAAAAGGTCCCCTTCCTCCTCCTGGCGGCCTGCTCGAGCGCCGTCACGTACATCGCCCAGGAAGGGGGAGGGGCGATGTCGGAAATCGGGCCGCTGCCGTTCGCAGACAGGGCCGGCAACGCGGTCATCTCCTATCTCGCGTACGTCGTCAAGGCGGTCGTGCCGTCGGATCTGGCGTGCTTCTATCCCCACAGGCTGGAATCCATCGCAGCGTCGGAGATCGGGGTCTCCCTGGTGATCCTCGGCCTCGTCACAGCCTGGGTGTGGAAATTGAGGAACTCGCATCCCTTCCTGGTCACGGGGTGGCTGCTCTATCTCGGGATGCTCGTCCCCGTGATCGGCCTCGTCCAGGTGGGTCTCCAGGCGATGGCGGACCGGTACATGTACCTCCCGATCATCGGCCTGGGCGTGATGACGGCGTGGGGAATACCCGCGGCGGTGCGGTCCCGCGGAGTCGTCCTCGTTGCGGTGTTCGCCCTGACGGCCGCGGCCATGGGCGCGCTGACCTGGCGGCAGACAACGGTCTGGAGAGACAGCGAATCGCTCTACGTCCACGCACTCGCGGTGACGGAGGGAAACCACATCGCCCACACCAACCTCGGGGTGACGCTGGCTGACTCGGGGAGGGACGCGGAGGCGATCCCCCATTTCCGCGAAGCGCTCCGGCTCTGGCCGAAAAACTACAAAAACCTTTCGAACCTCGCCCGTTCCCTCGGCGCCGTGGGGGAGTTCGACGCCGCGCTCCGGATCTACCGGACGATCCTCGCAAACGGCCCGCGCGCCCCGCTCCTCTATCTCAGGGTGGGGGACGTCTTCACCGGGCTCGGGGAGCCGGACAGCGCGCTGGCATATTACCGGATGGCGGTCGGCCTGGATTCCACGATGGTCGAGGCCCACCTCGGGATGGCCGACATCTTCTCCGGCAGGTCGGAGTTCGGCCCTGCGCGTGAGAGCGTGGAACGGGTGTTCCGCCTCGAGCCGGGGAGCGCGAAAGGACACCAGATGCTCGGGATCGTTGCCGGGAGGGAGAACCGGATCGCTGAATCCGAGGAGGAATTCCTGAAGGCGATCGCGGCGGATTCGATGAACGCCCAGGGGTATATCGACCTCGCGATCCTGATGGGAAAAACGGGACGGGAGGCGGAGAGCAGGGCCCTCTATGAAAAGGCCGTCAGGGTCAATCCGAGGGACATGAACGCGCACCTGAACCTCGGGCAGTCGTACGCGGTGGCGGGCGATCTGGCCGGCGCTGAACGGGAGTGGGTCAGGTGCGTGGAATTACTGCCGCCTGCGATCGAAGCGAGGATGAACCTCGCGCGTCTTTATACGATCCAGGGGAAAGGCGACAGGGCGGCCGCCCACTACACGGCGGTGCTCAAGGCCGCGCCATCGCGGGCCGACGCGCACTACCTCCTCGGGAAGATCCTCGCCGCGGGGCGGGACCGCGCCGGGGCTGCGCAGCATTTCAGGGAAGCGCTGCGGCTCGAGCCGGAATTCGCCGAAGCCGCCGCGGCGTTGCGTCAGGTCGAACCCGCGCCGCGGTAGGCGGCCGTACCCTCCCGCCCGCCGCTTCAGGGACCGGGCGCCTTCGGACCCGCGATTCCACCGGCCCTCCGGTAGATCATCATCGGCGCCCTGAGCGCGCCGGTGTCCCCCCGCGCCTCCTCCTCCCAGCGAAACTTCGACGACTGCGGTGAGTCAGGCGTCACCGTGCCGGCCAGGACGTAGTGCCGCGCCAGATACTCTTTCGCCCATCGGATGATCGACCAGTCGTCACCCGGGAGGGCCCCCCACGAAAAGGGCTGGTTCATCAGCACGATCATCGCCGGTCCGACCGAATCGATCTCCCTGATCATCTCCGCTTCCATCCGCTCCTTCAGACCGTGCCGCTCGTTGAGGAAATTCGCGAAGATGTGCCGCGTGGCCGACCTGCGGCCGGCGAGGAACAGTATTTCCGGCTCGGAACCGAGGATGGCGACGCGGTCGGTGTCGGAGGTCCCGGCCCGGATGAACGCCGCAACCCGCTCCGCGTCGGCGAACTGGTTCGGACGGTAGATCGACCGGGAGATGGTCGCGGGATCCTCAATGAAAAAGTACTGACGGTCGCCGACGACGCCGATGCCAGCGAGCAGGCAGGGAACGGCGACAACCAGCCCTCGGAACGTTGGCGGCCTGAGGAGCCCCGCGAGCGATGAGACCGCGAGGCCGGCCGAGGCGGCGATCGCCGGTAGCACCAGGACGAAGTAGTGCGAACGCGTCTCGTATCCGGCGAACAGCGCGGCGACCGAACATGCGCCGAGGAGGGCGATCCTGGTCCGGGCGCCGGCGTTGCCCCGGACGCTCATCATATACATGAAGCCCGCCACCGCGGCGACCCAGACAGGCAGAAAATTTCCCATCGCCAGGACCCCGACCCGGAAGACCCTCGGGAGCAGCCCGGTGGCGGAGGCTCCCCCGGCGACCATCGAGGGGTAGGTGAAATTCCAGTAGAGGAATCCGTCGAGAGCGCCGCTCGCGCCGAGCCACGCGACCGTCCCCGCGAGCGGAACGAGGAACCCGCCGGTGAGGAGCCCGGCGGTGACGATCGGCTCCCGCAGGCGCGCGCCGCGATCGCGGCGTGTGGCGAACGGGAGGGCCAGCCCGAACAGGAGGAAGAACACGCCCGGCTGTTTCATGAGCGCGGAGCAGCAGAACGCCGCACCGGCGGCGAGCGCCCGCCACGCGCCCCCGGCGCGGATGTGCCATTCGAGGAGGAGGCACCCGAGGAGGGCCCAGAACACAACGAAGTGCGTCGCGTGCGCGGCGAAACCGAGCAGGGACGGCGAAACGAGCAGGACCGAGAGGAGGAAGGCCGAAACGGCCGCCCCGGTCGCGTCCGACCACCACCGCACGAGATAATAGAGGAGCGCCATGCTGCCGAGGCTCGCCAGCAGGAGGGCGGCGTGGATTCCCGACGCTCCGCCTCCGAACAGGGCGATGGAGGCCGCGTACGTCAGGTAGAGGCCCGGCGGTTTGTAATCGTACGCCTGCGTGTAGGGCGGGACCCCGTCGAGGATCAGCCGCCCCATGTACGCGAACCCGCCTTCGTCGCGCTCGAGGGGAATGTCGATCAGCCGGTAGCGGACGGCGCACGTCATCACCGCGATGAGGGCGACGACGAGCAGGCCGGTCCGGGCCGCGCGGGGCGCTCCCCGACCGCGGTCGGGCGATTGTGGCGGATTCTTCATCGAAGTCCAATATAACCCGTATCGGGTGTCATATGCCAGAGCCCGATTCCTTGAATGTCAGGGGGTTTCTTAGTACATTTTTCACCGGTATGAGGCAGCTGCTCACGCGGGTCAAAAATTTCTTCGCCACCATGGGACTCGTCGAACAGTCCCAGGTGGTCGCCTCCACCGCGGTGGTCGTCGCGATGGGGACGATCATGATGGTCTATTTCGCCACCGGAGCGCAGGTGGGCGTCTTCGGCTTCATGAGCGTCGTCACCGTCGGCGTCCTCGGGTTCATGAGCGTGTTCTTCACGCTGAAATACGGGAGGATGCTCGAAGAACAGCGCAAGGAACTGATGGAACTCAACGCCATCGCCGAGGCCGTGAACCACTCGGTGGAGCTGGAATACGTGCTCCAGTCCGCCCTCATCAGGGCGATGGAACTCCTCCGCGCCGAGAGCGGATGGATCTACCTCACCGAGAACCAGGCCCTCACCCTCAAGCATTACCACGGGACCACGGTCGAATTCTTCAACCCCTCGTTCCTGCTGAAGAAGGAAGTGCCCCTCTGGATGGAGAACCCCGTCATCCTGAACGTGGGCGACGGGCGGCTGCGCGACAGCGCGTCCGACGCGCTCCGGGCGGAGGGGTACCGCGTCGTCGTCTCCATCCCGCTGCTGAGGCAGGGGAGTGTCGCCGGCGTCCTGCTCATCGCCAGCACCGAGGTCGGCCTCGCGGCCGAGAAGAAGATCGCGCTCCTGCAGGCGTTCGGGAACCAGGTGAGCGCAGCCCTCAACAACGCCTCGCTCTACGAGCAGGTGAAGAAATCGGAACGCGAGTACGCCGACCTGTACGAACACTCCCCGGACATGTACCACACGGTCAACTGCATCGGGATCATCGTCAGCTGCAACCTGAAGGAGAGCCAGATGCTCGGGATCCCGAAGAGCCAGATCGTCGGCCAGCCCGCGCTCGAGCTCTACCCGCCGGACCAGCACGACCAGCTCCGGGCGAACCTGAAGAAGATCTTCGAGCGGGGACAGGAGCTCCAGGGCGTCGAGGAACGCCTCCAGCGGCACGACGGCTCGCTCATCGACGTGAGCGTGAGCTCCTCGATCGTGCGCGATTCCGAGGGGAAGCCCGCGCTGGCGAGGATCGTCCTGCGCGACATCACCGAGAAGAAGAGGATGGAGGCGAAGCTCCTTCAGGTCCAGAAGATCGACAGCATCGGGAACCTTGCCGGGGGGATCGCCCACGACTTCAACAACATCCTCACGGCGATCCTCGGGTCCGCCTCCATCATGAAACGAAAGGTGAAGGACGACCCGCGGTGGCTCAAGTACGTGGACCTGATCGAGACGACGTCGCGGCGCGGCGCGGCGATCACCCGGCAGCTCCTCACCTTCGCCCGGAAAACCAACCCCCACGTCCACCCGGCCGACGTCAACGCCGTCATCGAACAGACGCTGCGCCTCTTCGAGGCCACGACGCCGAAGTCGCTCCACGTCAAGACGGCGCTCTGCGCCGAGCCGGTGGTCGTCAACGCCGACGAGGGACAGCTGCAGCAGGCGATCCTGAACCTCTGCCTCAACGCGAGGGACGCGATGCCGAACGGGGGGATCCTCGTCATCACGTCCCGCCCGGTCGTCGTCGATCCTGAACGGGCGAAGCAGTTCCCCGACGCGGCGCCGGGCGAATACGTGATGATTTCGGTCGCCGACTCCGGGGTCGGCATACCGCAGGAGACGCTGGGACGCATCTATGAGCCGTTCTTCACGACGAAGGAGCCGGGGAAGGGGACGGGCCTGGGCCTCTCGGTGGTGTACGGCGTCATCCGGTCGCACAACGGGCATATCACGGTCAACAGCGAAGTGAACAGCGGCACCATTTTCACGATCTATCTCCCGCGCGTCTTGCACGGGCGTCTCCCGCGGAATTCCGCGGCCGCGCAGCGCGACGTGGTCGGCGGGACCGAACGGATCCTCCTGGTGGAGGACGAAATCTCGATCGGCGAGGTGGGGTCCGAGATGCTGACGGAGCTCGGATACACCATCGAAACGGCGGGCAACGGGAGGGAGGCCATCCGGAAAATCGCCGAGGCCCCGAAGCCGTTCGACCTGATCATCCTGGACATGAACATGCCGAGGATGGGGGGACGTGAGACCTTCCTCCACGTCAGGGAGATGTTCCCGGACCAGAAGATCCTGGTCTGCAGCGGTTACCACGCCTCGATGCTCGACGACGGGAAATTCGCGTCGATGGTGGACGGCTACCTCCAGAAGCCGTACGAGATCGCCGAGATCGCGGAGAGGATCCGCGGCATTCTCGACGCGGGGAAGAAGGGGGCCTAGGGCGTGGGCGCCGCCGCCGATACCGGAGCGATGTTGAAAGACGCCCGAGTGAAGGCGGGACGGACGCTCGAGGATCTCGCCCGCGAAACGCGCATCCATATCAAATTCCTGACGGAGCTCGAGGAAGGCGCCGGGTTTTCCCTGACGCCGATCTACAGGAAGACCTTCCTGAGGACCTACGCCAGGGCGCTCGGCCTCGATCCCGACGACCTCCCGGCGGATGAGCCCCCCGCTCCCCCGGTCGCAGCTGAAACGCCGCGCCGATCGGTGCTCGCCGACCTTCCGGACGTGCCGCCGGTCGAGATGGGGGTCGCCACCCCGGTTTCCAGGAACCCTTTCGCGGAAAAAACGCAGATCCGGACGATGATCGTCGTCGTCGTGCTCCTGGTGACCGCCCTGGTCATGTCGGTGAAATGGCTCGGCTCGGGTGAGGGCGGGCCGGGCGCATCACCGATGCCGTCACAGAACGGCGATTCCCTGCGCGGCGCCGGGGGCCTCCCGGCGCTCGCCCGTGACAGCGCCGGCGCCCTGAAGGCGGGGAGGATCGGGGCGGCGGACAGCCTCATGCTCCAGGCGACGACCGTCGAGAGCGTCTGGGTGCACGTGGTCATCGACAACGACTCGACGGTGGAGTATCACCCTTCCCCCGATGTATTCGCTCACCCTCAGGGCCAGGGACAACTTCCTCCTCGCGGTCGGAAATCCCGCCGGCCTTTCGATATCGCTGAACGGACGGAAGCTGGACGTGCTCGGGGGCGGGAACCGTCCCCGGAAGAACATCTTCCTCTCGAGAAAATCCCTTGCCGACTGAGGCCCCGCGGATGAGGATGGTGGGTCCCGCGTGAGCGTCATACCGAGAGAGGCCTCCCGGAGGGTCCGCGCGCTGCGCGAGGCGATCCACCGCCACGACCGCCTGTACTACATCCTCGCCACGCCGGAGATATCGGACGAGGAATACGACCACCTGATGCGGGAACTCCAGGACCTCGAGGAACGCCACCCCGGCCTCGTCACCCCCGATTCCCCCACCCGGCGCGTCGGCGGCGCCCCCGTCCGGGAGTTTCCCGCCGTCGAACACCGCATCCCGATGCTGAGCCTGGCCAACACCTATTCCGAGGAGGAGATCCGCGAGTTCGACACGAGGGTCAGGTCGTTGCTGGGGGAGGAGAAACCGTCGCTACACCTGCGAACTGAAGTTCGACGGTGTCTCCCTGAGCCTCCGGTACGAGGACGGCGTCCTCGACGCGCGCGGTGACGCGCGGCGACGGGACCAGGGGCGACGACGTCACGGGCAACGCCAGGACCATCCGCACCGTCCCGCTGAGACTGGCGGAGGGCGTCATCCGGTCGGGGCGCTGCGAGGTGCGGGGGGAGGTCCTGATGAACAGGGCGGACTTCAGTGCGATGAACGAGGAGAGGATCCGCGCCGGGGAGAAGCCGTTCGTCAACCCCCGGAACTCCACGGCGGGGACCCTCAAGCTCCAGGACCCGAAGCTCGTCTCCGCCCGGCCGCTTCAATTCTACGCCTACGCGTTCCACGGCGTGGATTCGCGCCCGGGTCATTACGGCAACCTCCAGCTCCTGCGCGACCTCGGTTTCAGGGTGGACAGCCACGCGCTCCGCTCCGGATCCATCGACGAGGTCATCGCCTGCTGGAGGCGATGGGAATCGGAACGCGGCAGCCTCCCGTTCGACGTGGACGGCGTGGTGGTGAAGGTCGATTCCCTGGCGCAGCAGTCGGCCCTCGGCGCGATCGCGAAGAGCCCCCGGTGGGCGATCGCCTGCAAGTTCCGCGCGCGGAAGGGCGAGACGACCCTGCGGGACATCGTTCCCCAGGTCGGGCGGATGGGCACGGTGACCCCGGTGGCCGTGCTCGAACCGGTCTTTCTCGGGCGGCACGACGATCACGCGCGCGTCGCTGTACAACGCCGATTACATCCGCGAGCTGGACATCAGGATCGGCGACAGGGTCGTCGTGGAGCGCGGGGGCGACGTGATCCCGAAAATCACCGCGGTCGTCGAAGGAGGCGGGCCGCGGACGGGAAAGCGTTACAGGTTTCCGAGGCGTGCCCCTCGTGCGGCGAGCGCCTGTCCCGTCCGACGGGGGAGGTCAACCATTACTGCGTCAACAACCGGTGCCCCGACCAGGTGACGGGCAGGATCGAACACTGGGCCTCGCGCACCGCGATGGACATCGCCGGGCTGGGGGAATCGAACGTCGCGCGGCTGGTGAACGGGGGCTTCGTGCACGACGTCGCGGACCTGTACGCCCTGCGCACCCACCGCGACGCCCTCGTCGCGCTCGACCGATGGGGGGAGAAAAGCGTGGACAACCTCCTGCTCGGCATCGACGCGAGCGTCGGCCGGCCCTACCGGAGGGTCCTCTACGCGCTCGGCATCAGGCACGTGGGCGCAGGCGTGGCGCGGGACTCCTGGCGGACGCCTACGGGTCGATCGACAGCCTCGCGGCGGCGTCGGCCGGAGGAGCTCTCCTCCGTTCAGCAGGTCGGGCCCAGGATCGCAGAGAGCCTCGTGGAGTTCTTCTCGAGCGCCGAAAACCGCCGGCTCCTGGGTCGATTGCGGAAGGCGGGGCTCAATTTCCGCTCCGTCCGCGACGGAATTGAAAAAAAATGGTATATTCAGCGGGATGACCTTCGTGATCACCGGGACGCTGCCCGGGATGTCGCGCGACGAGGCGCGCGCGACCATCGAAGCGCTCGGCGGCCGGGTGGCCGCGGCGGTCTCGGCGAAGGTCAGCGTGGTGATCGCGGGGTCGGACCCGGGGTCGAAACTCGAGAAGGCGCGTTCCCTCGGCCTGGAAGTCTGGGACGCGGAGACATTCACCAGGAAAACCGGACCATAGGCTCTCATCGCGGCGATGCTCGATAGGACGTTGTCTCTCGTGGGCCTGCAGTTCGCGAAGTTCCAGTTCAGGAGCGATTTCGACACGCCCCAGGACCTGACGAACTTCTTCACCGGCGCGAAGAACGTGCTGGTCGCCATGCCGCGCGGCTACGACAACGCGGTGCACGCGGGGAACGCCCTGCACAAGTACCGCGAAGAGCTGGGCCACCTTCATCTCACGATCATCCACACCGGCACCCGCGAGACGACGCTCAGCAGTTTCCTCCATTCGCAGATCATCAGGATCACTCCCGCAGGACATCAACAGGTTCTCGCTCCCGACGAAGGCGCTCATGCAGCGCGTCTTCACGCGGGAGTACGACGTCGCCCTCGACCTGAACCTTGACTTCGTTCTGCACAGTGCGTATATTTGCAAGGCTTCGCGCGCGAAAGTCCGCGTCGGGTTCCAGCGGAACCCGCTGTCGGACCTCTTCTTCAACGTGAGGGTCGAACTGGCGGAACGGCGTGCTCCGCAGTCGGTGTACGAACATTTCGCCGCCTGTCTGATGATGTTTTAACACGAAAACCCCCGGCCGGAACCGAACAATGAAATTCAAGGTCACCAAGAACGGCAAGAACACGATCCTCAAGCTCGGGGTGAAGAAGCTCGACTCCACGGTCACCCCCGAACTCAAGGCGGAATTCCTGATCCTCTGCAAACCCGCGGTGACGCTCAGATTGATCGTCGACCTGGAGATGGTGGAATTCTGCGACTCGAGCGGCCTGAGCGCCCTCCTGATCGCCGACCGGACCATGAGGGAGCACGGGGGTTCCGTCACCCTGGTGCACGTCCACAAAAAGGTGATGGACCTCATGAGCATCTCGCAGCTGGATCGGGTCTTCACCATCGAGAAAAAGCTGGCGGACGCGCTCAAATCCTGAGCCCCTGACGCTGACCCCCCGAACTCATCCCCCGCGGAAACCCTGATGGGATTCGGAACGCTCGACTACTTCATCGTCGTCGGGTACCTCGCGGCGGTCACCCTCCTCGGCTTCCTCGCCGGCGGCAGGCAGAAAAGCTCCTCTGATTATTTTCTCGGCGGCAGGGACATCCCCTGGTGGGCGGCCTGCTTCGCGATCGTCGCCACTGAGACCAGCACCCTCACCTTCATCAGCATCCCCGGTCTGGCGTACCTCACGAACCTCAATTTCCTGCAGGTGGCGCTGGGGTACCTCGCGGGCCGCATCCTCGTGAGTTTCCTCTTCCTTCCCGCGTATTTCAGGGGCGAGCTCTCCACCGCCTACCAGTTCCTCGGCGAACGGTTCGGACCGCGCGTGCGGCGGGTGGCGAGCCTCACCTTCATGTTCACCAGGGTCCTCGGCGACGGCGTCCGGCTCTTCGCGACGGCGATCCCCCTGGCGATCCTCCTGCGCGCGTCGCCCGCGTGGGCGTCGTGGTCGCCGGAAGGCATCTACATCACGTCGATCCTGGTCATGGCCGGGCTCACGTTCGCGTACACGACCATCGGCGGCATCCGGGCGGTCATCTGGACCGACGTGGTCCAGATGGTCATCTACCTCGGGGCGGCTGTCGCCGCCGGGATCTTCCTGCTCGACCTGGTCCCCGGAGGGTGGGACGGCGCCGCCGCGATCGTCGCGCCGCTGGGGAAACTGGAACTGTTCCGGACGGGCGCCTCTATTGCAACGGGCTCATCGGGCGCGCCGGGGGATTTTTCTCAGACCCCTACACCCTCGCCGCCGGGCTCGCGGGCGGGCTGACCCTCTCGATGGCGTCGCACGGCACCGATCAGCTGATCGTCCAGCGGCTGCTGACGGTAAAAAATCTGGCGGGGGCGCAGCGGGCGCTGATCTGGAGCGGGGTCATCGTGATCATCCAATTCGCGATCTTCCTCTTCGTCGGCCTGCTGCTCTTCGCGTACTACGGCGGCGCCTCGCTCGCCGAGCTCGGCGTGCTGAAGGCCGACGAAATTTTCCCGAAATTCATCATCGAGCGGATGCCGTCGGGGCTCTCGGGCCTGATCATCGCGGGGCTCCTGGCCGCGGCGATGTCGACGCTCTCAGGGTCGGTGAATTCGCTCGCCCAGGTCACGCTCATCGACGTCTACCTGCCCCGGTCGGCCGACGCCGTTTCACCGGAGCGGCAGGTCTCCCTCTCCCGCCGTTTCACGCTCGGCTGGTCGGCGGTCCTGGTGGTCGTCGCGATCTTTTTCATCTACGCCGGGTCGAAGGTGCTCGTGGAGATCGCCCTCGGCGTCGCATCGTTCACCTACGGCGGGCTCCTGGGGCTCTTCCTCCTCGGGAGATTGAGCCGGCGCGTCGACGACAGGGGCGCGATCGTCGCGTTTTTCACCGGCATCGCGGTGATGATCGTCGTCGTGAATTCCGGCGCGGTGGGGTGGACCTGGTTCACCATCATCGGCGGGAGCGCCACCATCGTCACCGGACTGCTCATGGGAAAGTTCCTCACCCCCGGGCCGGACCGGCATCAACCGCAGGAGGGAGACCATGCAGTTCGCTGACTGGATCGTGATCGGCGCGTACTTCACCGCCACCATCTATTTCGGGTTGAAATACTCCCGCAGGGCGGGGGAGTCCACCGGGGAATTCTTCCTTTCGGGGCGCAACCTCCCGTGGTGGCTGGCGGGGACGTCGATGGTCGCGACCACCTTCGCGGCGGACACGCCGCTGGCGGTGACGGAGCTCGTCGCCCGGAACGGCATCGCCGGCAACTGGCTCTGGTGGAATTTCGTGCTCGGCGGGATGCTCACGGTCTTCTTCTTCGCGCGGCTCTGGCGCCGGGCGGGAGTCCTGACCGATGTCGAATTCGTCGAACTGCGCTACTCCGGCCGGCCGGCCGCCTTCCTGCGCGCCTTCCGCTCGCTCTACCTCGGGCTCTTCATGAACTCCGTCATCATCGGGTGGGTCAACCTCGCGATGGCCGCGATCCTGCAGGGGATGTTCGGCCTGGAGCGGGCCAGGCGATGATCTACGTCGCCGCTGCGATGCTCCTGACGGCGATCTACTCCGCGGTGGCGGGACTCTGGGGCGTGGCGGTCACCGACGTCTTCCAGTTCGCGTTCGCCATGGCCGGCTGCATCGTGCTCGCCGTCCTCGTCGTCGGCCAACCGGCGGTCGGCGGCCTCGCAGGCCTCGTCGAAAAACTCCCCGAGTGGTCGCTCCGGTTTCTCCCGGCGATCGGCGGGACGACCGACGGCCTCGTGGCCGGCTCGACGCTCGCCCTGAGCAGCCTCGCCTTTCTTGCCTACGTGGGCGTGCAGTGGTGGGCGGCGTGGTACCCCGGCGCCGAGCCGGGCGGCGGCGGGTATATCGCCCAGCGGATGATGTCGGCGAAGGACGAAAAACATTCGCTGCTGGCGACGCTCTGGTTCACGATCGCGCACTACTGCATCCGTCCCTGGCCCTGGATCCTCGTGGGGCTCGCCTCGCTGATCCTATATCCCGAACTCGGACCCGACGAGAAGCGGCTCGGGTACGTCTACGCGATGAGGGATTACCTCCCGGTGGGACTCCGCGGGATGCTGGTCGCCGCCTTCTTCGCGGCGTACATGTCCACGATCGCCACCCAGCTCAACTGGGGGACGTCGTACCTGGTGAACGACTTCTACCGGAGGTTTCTCGCGCGCTCGAAAGGAGAACGACATTACGTCGCGGTCTCGAGGGTGATGACGATCCTCGTGATGGCGGCGGCGTTCGGCGTCACCCTCCTGATGGACACGATATCGGGCGCGTGGGCGTTCATCATCGAGGCCGGCGCGGGCCTCGGCCTGGTGCTGATCGCCCGGTGGTTCTGGTGGAGGGTGAACGCCTGGTCGGAAATCGCGGCGATGGTCACGCCGATCCTCACCTTCGCGTACGTCAAAACCTCGACCACGCTCGAATTCCCGGTGTCGCTCTTTTTCATCGTTTCGGTGACGACGATCGTCTGGGTCGCGGTGACCGTGCTGACGAAACCGTCGGCGATGGAGACGCTCCGCGCATTTTACACACGGGTGCATCCCGGCGGATGGTGGGACCCGGTCAGCCGGTCGCTCCCGGGCGTCCGGCCGGACAGCGGCTACGGCAGGCTGGTCGTGGACTGGCTGGCCGGCGTGGTGCTGGTCTACGCCGTGCTCTTCGGGATCGGGAAACTCCTCCTCGGTTCGGCGGGGGAGGGGTTTGTCTACCTCGCGGTGGGCGCCGCGGCCGGCACGCTCATCTACATCCACATCATGAAATACGGCTGGGACGCGAAAGAGTCCTGACCGCCCGTCGCGGGGGGGTGCCTCACGGCATGTCCCAACCGCTCACTTCCCGATGAGCGCCTCCATTTCGTCCATGATGGCGTCCATCTTCCGGATCGCCGTTTCGACCGGCCCCGTCGTGCCCATGTCCACCCCCGCCTTTTTCAGGAGTTCGATCGGATAGTCGGACCCCCCCGCCGAGAGGAGTTCCATGTAGCGCCGCACCGCGTCGCCGTCCCCGCCCAGCACCCGCTCGCAGATCGCCGAGGAGGCGCAGAAGGAGGTGGCGTACTGGAAGACGTAAAAGTTATAATAGAAGTGGGGGATGTACGACCACTCCGACCGGATGTTCTCGTCCACCACGCAGACGCCTGCGTCGTGCCCGTAATACTCCCTCGCGAGCCGGAGGTAGAGCTCGTCCAGCGCATCGCCGGTGAGGGCCTCGCCCTTCTCGACCGCCTCGTGGATCAGGAGTTCGAATTCCGCGAACTGCGTCTGCCGGAACACCGTGGCCTTGACGTGCTCCAGGTGGTGGCCGAGGAGGCTCAGCCGGCCCGGCGCGTCGTGGGTGTTCCGGAGCGTGTGGTCGAAGAGCAGCGCCTCGTTGAACGTCGAGGCCACCTCCGCCACGAAGATCGAGTAGTGCGCCGTCGCGTGGGGCTGGCGCGTGTTGGAGAACCAGCTGTGCATCGTGTGGCCGAGCTCGTGGGTGACGGTGCTGACGTCGTCGTACCTGCCGTTATAATTGAGGAGGATGTAGGGGTGCACGTCGTAGGCGACACCGTTCGAATAGGCGCCGGAGCGTTTCCCGCCGGTCGGGTACACGTCCATCCAGCGCTCGTCGAAGGCGCGCGCGGAGACCCGCGTGTATTCCTCCCCGAGGGGCGCCAGCGACGCCAGGATCGATCCGCGCGCCTCCTCGAAGGGGTAGGCGCGGTCGACCGCCTTCACCAGGGGGGTGTACAGGTCGTAATAGTGCAGCCGGTCGAGGCCGAGGATCCGGCGCCGCAGGTCCAGGTACCGGTGAAACGTCGGGAGGTTGCGGCGGATGGCGGAGATGAGGTTCCGGTAGACCCCGGCCGGGATGTTGTTGCCGTGGAGGGCCGCGTCGAGGCAGGAAGGGTACCGGCGGGCCCTGGCGAAGAACAGGTCTTTCCGGACCTGCGCGTTCAGCTGCGTCCCGAAGGTGCGGCGATAGTCGTGCAGTTTCGAAAAAAATGACGAAAACACCTTTTCGCGGTCCGCGCGTACCGTCGAGGCCCGGTGGACGGCGAACGCGGCCGGGTTCAGCGTGACGCTCTCCCCCCCGGAGAGTTTCAGGGAGGGGTAGGGGAAGTCCGCGTTGGAGAAGATCCCGTAGATGTCGCCCGGACCGTCGGCGAGGAGGCCCGCCTCGGCGATGATCCGTTCCTCGCCCGGGGTCCCGGTGTGGTCCCTCCTCCGGATGATGTCGGACAAATAATGCCGGTAGACGGCCAGTCCCTGTTCGCTGGCCGCGAACGCGGCGATCGTCCCCGGGTCGACGCCGAGGATTTCGGGTTCGATGAACGACGCCGCCGAGGCGAACGCCGAGCCGAGCTGCCCGATCTCCGCCTGCATCCCGAGGTAGGTCGAATTCCTCGTGTCCTGGTCCGAGCTCATCCCCGCGTACGCGACGAGCCGCATGTACTCCTTGCCGATGTCGTCGGCGGTCTCGAGGCACTCGAGCAGCGTCCGCGCCGCCGTTCCGAGCGCGTTCCGGTACCTCTCCAGCGCCGGGAGGCGGGCCGTCAGCCGGTCCCGCGCCGCCCGCCACGCGTCATCGTCCGGATAGAGGTCGGCGAGGTCCCATTTGAAGCGGTCCGCAATCGAGTTCCGGTCCCCTCCCGGTGGAGTCCCGTTCTCCGGGGCGTCGTTGTTCAGGTCGTGTGTCATTCGTGGAGGTAGTTTCTTGAGGTACCAATGTACGGATTTCGGCGGAAATCTCTCCGTTTTTGCTTCTCAACCCGCTTCTTCCCATATTTCGACGGATGAAGAGCGGTTCCTTTGAAAAAAGTTCACTCAGGGCGGCGCTAGCGAGGCTCAGGCGTAACCTACGGAGCGGAAACTATCCCGTCTCGAAAGTCCTGATTTTCCTCGCGCTGACGGGTCTTCTCACCCTGCTCACGCCCCACGGGGAACTCGTGGAAATCTCCTACACCGTCGGGAACGTCTGGGTCGACACCGACCTGGTCTCGCCGTTCCCGTTTCCCGTCGTCAAGGATCCCAAACGATACGCCGAGGAGCTTGCGGCGGCCGAGAAGGCCGTTCCGCCCGTGTTCAGGCGGAGGGAGCAGGCCTTCACGGAATCGGCCGATTCGCTCGGGAGGATCTGGGCCGACCTGGCCATCGAGGTCAGGAGGCGGAACGCCGCCGCGCCCGGCGCGGGGGACACCGCGTCGCGGGCGGTCGCGGGGCGGCTGGAGCCCCTCCGGCTCTCCGCCGGGGAGTGGGAGGCCCTCGCGGGCATCGACCGCTCGACGCGGGGGGGAATCAGGTCGTTCCTCTCGACCTCCACCGATGAGCTCCTCGGGATCCTGAAGGAGATCTACGCCGCCGGTGTCCTCGACACCGGCCGGATCAAACAGCATCATCCCGTGATCGCGCTCCGGCTCGGGAACCGCGAGGAGATCGTGACCGTCGGGCGCGTCTATGAGCCGGCCGAGGCGCAGAGTGTCATCGGCGCCAGGATCACCGCGGCGCGCGGAGGAGCGGCCTCGTCCGTGCTCCTGAAGGGGACGCTCGCCGTGTTCCGCCCCAACCTCGTCTTCGACGCCGGCGAGAGCGCCGCGCTCGTCCAGTCGGCAAGAGACAACGTCCCGCGGACCGTCGGGTACGTCCAGGAGAACGAACGGATCGTCGGGAAACACGAAAAGATCACACCCGAGGCGAAGCTCAAGCTCGATTCCTTCCTGAAGGCGAAGGCGGAACGGGCGATCGATTCCGGCGCCTGGCGGTACTGGGCCGGCAGCGCACTGCACGTGGCGGTGATCCTGTCGATCTTCGGGATCTACCTCGTGCTGTTCCGGAGGGGGATCTACCGCGACAACGGCAAACTGATCCTGATCGCCCTCATCATCCTGCTGGAGGCGATGTTCGCCTGGATCACCGTGAGGCTGGAGGTCCCCCAGCCGATGCAGTACCTGATCCTTGTCCCGGCGGGCTCGATGCTGCTGACCATCATCTTCGATTCCCGGATAGGTTTTTTCGGCACCGTCGTCATCGCGTTCCTCGTCGCCAGCGTCCGCGGGAACGATTACGCGATCGCCCTCTCGTCGCTCATCGCCGGCGGGTTCGCGGCGTACACCGTCCGCGACATCCGGCACCGGACCCAGATCTTCCGCTCGCTGATCTTCATCTTCCTCGGGTACGCGCTCTCGATCCTGGCGCTCGGCTTCGAGCAGTTCGAATCGTTCGGCTCGATCGCCACCCAGCTCTCCTTCGCCCTGGCGAACTCCGTCTTCTCGCCGGTCGTCACGTACGGACTCCTGATCTTTTTCGAAAAGGCGTTCCGGGTGACCACCGACCTGACCCTGCTCGAGCTCTCCGACATCAACCACCCGCTCCTGCGGGAGCTCTCCGAAAAGGCGCCCGGCACGTTCCACCACAGCATGGTCCTCGGCAACCTCTCGGAATCGGCCGCGGAGGCGATCGGGGCGAACCCGATCCTGTCGCGCGTCGGCGCGTATTTCCACGACGTGGGCAAGACGCTCAAGCCGGAATACTTCGTCGAGAACCAGATCGGCGCCCACAGCAAGCACACGCGCCTCAGGCCGAGGATGAGTGCATTGATCATCGCCTCGCACGTCAAGGAAGGCGCGGAGCTGGGGAGGCAGCACCGGCTTCCGGAGAAAATCGTGGACTTCATCTACCAGCACCACGGCACCAACCGGATCTCGTTCTTCTACGAAAAGGCGGTGAAACAGGCGGCGAGGAAACAGGACGCAGATTCCATCCGCGAGGAGGATTTCCGGTATCCCGGCCCGAAGCCGCAATCGAAGGAAGCGGGGATCGTCATGCTCGCGGATTCGGTCGAGGCCTCGATCCGTTCGGTGGAATACCTCACCCCGCCGAAGATGGAAGAGCACATCGAGGAGATGATCCGCCAGCGGTTCCTCGAGGGACAGCTGGACGAATGCGAGCTCACGCTCCGGGACCTCTCGAAGATCCGGGAGGCGTTCCTGAAGATCCTCGTCGGCATCCATCACCAGCGCATCAGGTACCCCGACGAGCCCGAACCCCCCGGCGAGCCGGGGGCCCCGGCCCCGTCCGAGGCGGCCGTGACGGCGCAGGCTGCCGCGGCGACCGACGCCGCACCCAGGAAAACGCGCGAGACCGCCAGGCGTGCCGCCCCCCAGACGGCCGGCCCGCCGGAACTGCAGCCGGAAGCGCCCACCGCGGGCGGACGGGATGCGGTGACGGAGGCGGACGGCGGACAGCCCGCCGCCGCTCGCACCCACGGCGAGGGCACCGGCGACGCCGCCGCGCCACCGGCCGCACCGCAGGGCGCCGGACAGGGGGGAAAATGAACGCCGCCCTGCGCAGCTACCTGCATTTCCTCCGGCTCGAAAAAAATTCCTCGGCGAATACGGTGGACTCCTACCGGCGGGACATCGAACGATTTCTCTCCTACCTCGGGGACGCCGGGGTCGTCACGCCGGGTGAAGCAGGGGAAGAGAAGGTGGCCCGGTTCGTCAAGCTCCTCGGCGAACTCGGGCTCTCGCCCCGTTCGGTCTCCCGCAACGTCACGGCGATCAAGATGTTCTACCGCTTCCTCGTCGCCGAGAAGGAGGTCACGGCCGACCCGACCCAGAACCTCGACCTGCCGAAGCTCTCGAAGACCCTCCCCGACGTGCTGAACCCGGCGGAGATCGAGTCGATCCTCCGGCAGCCGGACGTAAGGGCGCCGCTCGGCATCAGGGACCGGGCGATCCTCGAAACGCTCTACGCGACAGGCATCAGGGTCTCCGAACTCGTCTCACTGACCCAGGCGAATGTTTTCCACGACGACCGGTTCGTCCGCGTGACCGGAAAGGGGTCGAAGGAGAGGATCGTGCCGATCGGCCGGTCCGCCCTCGGGTGGATCGCGCAGTACCAGTCGCGGACAAGGGCCGGCCTCGCCCGCTCCCGCGGCGCTTCCGACGTGCTCTTCCTGAACGCCAGGGGGACGCCGATTTCGCGGATGGCCGTCTGGACGATCGTCCGGGCGTGCACGCTGAAATCGGGGATCGGGAGGGAAGTCCATCCGCACACGTTCCGTCATTCGTTCGCGACGCACCTCCTCGAAGGCGGCGCCGACCTCCGTTCCGTCCAGGAAATGCTCGGGCACGTCAACATCTCCACGACGCAGATCTACACCCACATCGACAGGGAATATCTGCGGGAAGTGCACAAGACCTATCACCCGCGCGCCTGACGCGACCGGCATCCCCGCCGCCGAGCATGCTCCAGGAACTGTACATACTCCCGATCCTCCTCTTCTCGGTGGTCGTCCACGAACTCTCGCACGGGTGGATGGCGCTCAGGCTGGGGGACACGACGGCCCGCGACATGGGGCGGCTCACCCTCAATCCCGTCCCCCACATCGACCCGGTCGGGTCGATCATCGTCCCCCTGATCTCGCTGGCGACCGCCGGCAGAGTGTTCATCGCGTGGGCCAGGCCGGTCCCGGTGAATCCCGCCAACTTTTCCAGGCCGAAGCGGGACGACATCCTCGTCGCGCTGGTCGGCCCGTTCTCGAACCTCGCGCTGGCGCTCTTCTCGACGGTCATGTTCATCGGCATCGCGAAGCTTTCGCTCCTCACCGTGGACGGCGACGTCGCCGACGAGGCGCTCCGGTTCCTCCTCCGGATGTTTCACGGGGGGATCGTGCTGAACATCATCCTGGGCCTCTTCAACCTCATCCCGGTGCCCCCGCTCGACGGGTCGCACGTGGTCGCGTCGCTCCTGCCCGCGGCCGCCGGCGAACGGTTCCGCAGGATCGGTTTCTTCGGCGTTTTCCTGCTGATTCTCGCGATGCAGTTCGGGCCGTTCCTGCGGTCGTTCTATTCGCTCGTCGACGCGCTGATGTACCCGTTCGAGGCCCTCATCAACGCCTTCATCTGACCGGCCATCCGGCGCCGCACTCCAACAACGACCCCGACAGACCCGATGGAATCATTCACCTTCAGGGACGACGAACTCTGGTGCGAAGAGGTCCGCGTCGCCGATATCGCGGCGGGGGTGGGAACCCCAGTCTATGTCTACAGCCGCGCGTCGGTGCGCCGCCATTGCGCGTGGTTCGAGGACGCGCTGAAACCTATCCCGCATCTCTCCTGTTACGCCGTGAAGGCGAACGCCGGGGCGCCCCTCCTGCGGGAGATCGCCGCGGCGGGACTCGGAGCGGACGTCGGCTCGTCCGGTGAGCTCCACCTCGCGTTGCGCGCGGGGTTCGACCCGGCGGCCGTCACGTTCAGCGGCGTCGGCAAGCGGGACGACGAGATCGAAACCGCGCTCGGAGCCGGGATCCATTCCCTCAACGTCGAATCGGCGCAGGAGCTGGAGGTGGTCGACGCCGTCTCGGGGCGGCTGGGCGTGAGGGCGCGGGTGCTGCTGCGGGTCAACCCGGGGATCGACGCCCCGACCCATCCCCACATCGCCACCGGGGGCGGGGCGACGAAGTTCGGGATGGGGGAGGGGGAGATCACCGAAATCGTCGGCGCGCGCGCTCGCTACCGGCACATTCACTTCGCGGGTCTCCACTCTCATATCGGCTCGCAGATCGTTACCCCGGGATCGTTCGGGGCCGCCGCCCGCTCGCTCGTGGCGTTCCTGAGGAATCTGAACGCGCGCGGGGCCGGGCTGGAGATGATCAACATCGGGGGCGGATTCGGCGTACAGTACCGGAACTACGTGACGCACCCGCTCCTGCCGCCGGACCCCGACGCCGGGGACACGGGCGTGACCACCGCGGGCATCATCGCGGAGCTCCTGCCGGACCTGCGGGCCGCCGGCGTCCCCGTCCTGCTCCAGCCGGGCCGCTCCATCGTCGCGCATTCTGGCATTTTACTCTCAAAAGTGTTATATATGAAGCGCAATGAGAAAAAATTCGTCGTGGTCGACGCGGGGATGAATGACATGTTGAGGCCGAGCCTCTACCGCTCCTGGCACCAGATTGTCCCACTCCGCCTCGGTCGGAGGGGTGCGGAGAACGTCGGGCGGGCGGCGGGGCTGGACGCTGATTTCGAGCCGGCCGACGTCGTGGGACCCTTGTGTGAAACCGCGGACACGCTCGGCGAGGGGAGGATCCTCCCCGGCCTGCGGCGCGGCGACCTTCTTGCGCTCCTGTGCGCCGGCGCGTACGGTTCCGTCCTGTCGTCCAATTACAACATGCGGCTGCGGCCGGCCGAGGTGATCGTGGACGCCGACCGCTTCGAGGTCTTCAGGCCGCGCGAAACGATGGAAGACCTCGCCTGAGCGGATGACATGAAACGCGCATGGAACGTGGCCGTCGTCGGCGCCACCGGACTCGTCGGCAGGAAAATGCTCCAGGTCCTCGCCGAACGCAATTTCCCGGCCGCCTCGGTGAGCGCGCTGGCGTCGCACCGTTCCGCCGGATCGACCGTGCAGTTCGCCGGGAATGAGCTCCGGGTCGCCGAACTGACCCGCGGGAGTTTCGCGGGGGTCGACATCGCCCTCTTTTCGGCGGGGGCGGCGGTCAGCAGGGAGTTCGCGCCCGTCGCGGTCGAATCAGGGGCGCTCGTGATCGACAACAGCAGCGCGTTCAGGATGGATCAGGGGGTCCCGCTGGTGGTCCCCGAGGTGAACGCGGGCGTCCTCGAGGGGTACCGGGGCATCATCGCCAATCCGAATTGCTCCACCATCCAGCTCGTGGTCGTTCTCAAGCCGCTCAACGACCGGTGGAAGATCAGGAGGGTGGTGGTCTCGACGTACCAGTCGGTGACGGGGGCCGGGAAGCGCGCGGTGACCCAGCTGGAGGGCGAGCTGTCGGGGCGGGACGACGTCGAGAAGAAATTTCCGCACCGGATCGCCTACAACGCCCTGCCGCAGGTGGACGTCTTCCTCGAAGGCGGCCAGACCCGCGAAGAATTGAAAATGACGAACGAAACAAGGAAGATCATGGGGGACGATACGATCCTCCTCACCGCCACCTGCGTCCGGATCCCCGCCACGGGGGGGCACAGCGAGTCGGTCAACGTCGAGTTCGAGCGACCCTTCGAGGTGGGGGACGTCACGGCGCTGCTCGCGCACTCTCCCGGCATCACGGTACAGGACGACCCCGGCAGGGAGCTCTACCCGATGCCGATCTGGTCGGACGACCGCGACGACGTCTTCGTCGGGCGGATCCGCCGCGATCCGACCGTCCCGAACGGGCTGAACCTCTGGATCGTCTCCGACAACCTCAGGAAGGGGGCGGCCACGAATGCCGTCCAGATCGCGGAGTGCTGGATCTCCCGGCAGCCCGCGGCAGAGCATCACGCATCAGACCATCAACCATCACATCAGAGAAGGACCGCTCCATGAAAACACTCTTCGCAGCACTGCTCCTGGCCGTCACCCTCTCGCCCGCGGGCGAGCTCAAACCGCTCAAGGCGGGGGACGCCGTCCCCGCGTTCGCGTTGAAAAATTACGACGGGAAGGACGTGACCCTCGAGGGGGTCCTGAAGGAGAACCGGTACGCCGTCGTCATGTTCATCGCCACGCGATGCCCGGTTTCGAACGCCTACAACACCCGGATGGCCGACCTCGCGGCCGGCTTCTCCGGGAAGAAGATCGGGTTCATCGCGATCAACTCGAACAAAAGCGAGCCCGTCGACGAAATCCGCGACCACGCGAAGGAACACAAGTTCGGGTTCCCGGTCGTGAAAGACTCCAACAACGTCGTCGCCGACGCCTACGGCGCGATGGTGACCCCCGAAATATTCGTGGTGGGCAAGGACATGAAGGTCGTCTACCACGGCCGCATCGACGACAGCCGTAAAGAGGACGAGGTCACGAAGAAGGACCTTGCCGACGCCCTGACCGCCCTCCTGGCCGGCAAAGAGGTCTCGAAGGACCAGCCGAAGGCCTTCGGCTGCACGATCAAGCGGTTGGGGGAATAGCCTCCGGATGCATCGCCGCGCCGCGCTCATCGGATGGCTGGCCGGGCCGACCGCCGTCGCCGGCATGCTGGCGTTTGCGGGATGCGCCGCGGGGGCGCCGGCCGTCGAACCGGTCACGCGCGACGCGGGTCGATTCGCTCCGCCGCTCGTCCCCGGCGAAGGTCGTCCTGCTGAACGTCTGGGCGACCTGGTGCCAGCCCTGCCGGGACGAGATGCCGGGGATCGTGAAGATCCGGAAGGAGTATTCCGGGGAGGACCTCGAAGTCATCCTCCTCTCCGCGGACGATCTCTCCGACCTGGATACCGCCGTCGTCCCGTTCCTCGCCGGGGCCGGGGTGGACTTCCCGACGTACATCATGGGAGACGGGGACCAGGACGCGCTCATCCGGACGCTCGACCCCGGGTGGTCCGGCGCCCTCCCGGCGACGCTGCTCTCGAAGCGCGGTTCCGGGGCCTCGAGGACGCTCGTCGGCGAACGGTCGTACGACCAGCTGAAGAAGGAAATCGACGGCCTCCTCCCGCACCGAGACTGACAACGGACAACGCATGAAAAAGGATTTCCGAGTGAGGCTCCTGGAGGGCCCGATCGTCTGCGACGGCGCGATGGGCACCGTCCTGGAACTCCACGGCTTCACGGCGGTCCCGCACGAGATGGAGAACCTCAGGAACCCTTCGGTCGTCGAGGGGATCCACCGGGAGTACATCGAAGCGGGCTCCGGGATCATCGAGACGAACACCTTCGCGGCCAACCGCCTTCGGCTCGCCCAGTTCCACATCGAGGACAAGACCCGCGAGATCAACCGCGCGGGCGTCGAGATCGCGCGCCGCGCCGCGGGCGACGTCGTGTACGTGGCCGGCTCGGTGGGACCGACCGGCATGCTCCTGGAGCCGATCGGCAAGGTGAAGCGGGACCAGGCGCGGGACGCCTTCAGGGAGCAGATTGAAATCCTCCTCGAAGCGGGCGTCGACCTGCTGATGCTCGAGACGTTCGTCAGCGTCCAGGAGCTCGACGAGGCGCTCCAGGCCGCCCGGAGCCTCACCGACCTGCCGATCGTGGCGCAGAAGGCCTTCGCCGAGGACGGGGCGATCCTGAACGGCTCCTATCCCGTCCAGGTGATCGAGCACCTCATCGAACAGGGGGCCGATATCGTGGGGGCGAACTGCACGGTGGGGCCCCAGCGGATGTTCGGCATCATCCGGAACCTCCACAAGGACGGCGTCGTGCTCGTCGCGCAACCGGCCGCCGGCATCCCGACCCTCATGGACGGCCGGTCGATCTACCATACCACCCCCCAGTACCTCGCGGCGTACGCGAAGGAACTCGTCGGCTCGGGCGTGACCATCGTCGGCGCCTGCTGCGGGTCGACCCCGGCCCACATCCGCGCGATCGCCGAGGCCGTGCGCGGGATGAAGGTGGGAAAACCCGCACCACCGGCGGAACCGAAACAACAGATCGAAATCCGGTCCGGGCCGGAACGGAAATATTTCAGCGGCGATTCGCGGTGGTCGAAATTCGCCAGGAACGCGGGCAAGAAGGTCCTCACCACCGTCGAGCTGGACATCCCCAGGGGCCTGGACATCAGCGCCGTCCTCGAGGGGGCGCAGTTTTGTTACGAACGGAAGATCGACGCCGTGAACATCACCGAGGGGGCCCGGGCGCGGCTGCGGATGAGTTCGATCGCCATCTCGGCGCAGATCGAACAGCGGGTCGGCATCGAGACCATGACCCACCGGACGGCGCGCGACCACAACCTGATCGGCATCCAGGCCGAAATCCTCGGGGCCCACGCCCTCGGGCTCAGGAACATCCTCTGCATCACGGGCGACCCCGCGGGCATCGGGGACTATCCCCACGCGACGTCGGTCTACGACGTTGATTCGATCGGGCTGATCCGCGCCGTGAAGGCCATGAACAACGGGACCGACGTGATGGGGAACCCGATCGGGGAGCCCACGTCGTTCTACATCGCCTGCGCGGCGAACCCGTCCGCCGACGACATGGACCGCGAGGTGGCGAAGCTCGAGCGCAAGGTCGAGGCCGGCGCCGACATCTTCTTCACCCAGCCGGTCTTCGAGATGCAGACGCTCGAGCTGTTCCTGAAACGCATCCGGCACCTGAACACCGGGGTGATGGTCGGCATCATCCCGCTGCGCAGCCACCGGCACGCCGACTTCCTCCACAACGAGGTCCCCGGCATGAGGATACCGGAGAAAATCAGGGAAACGATGCGGGGCGCGGGCGATTCCGCCGCGAAGGCGGGGGTCCGCATCTCGATGGACTTCATCCGGGAGGCGAAAGACGCGGTGTCCGGGCTCTACCTGATGCCCCCGTTCCAGAAATACCACATCATCGACGATCTCCTCAGCGTCCTGTAACCCCATGCCGACCGCGAAGAGCGCCATCGCCTCGATCGTCGCGACCTGCCGCCGGCTGGCCGCCCTGGGCTTCGTCGTCGCGACGGAGGGGAACGTCAGCGTGCGGCTCGCATCGGGCGACATCCTCATCACCGGGACGCGGGTCACCAAGCGGACGATCACCGCGGCGGACATCGTGAGGCTCTCCCCCGGCGGACGGAAACGGTCCGGCTCCCGCGAACCGTCGTCCGAGGCGCGCCTCCATCAGTTCATCTACTCGAAACGGAAGGACGTGCAGGCGATCGTCCACGCCCACCCGCCCTATTCCACCGCGTTCGCCGTCGCCCGGAAACCGCTCACGGTGGACTCCATCCCCGAGGTGGTCGTCGAATTCGGAACGATCCCCCTCGTCCCGTTCGCCGTTCCCTCCACCGGGAAGCTCTCGAAGGCGATCGAACCCTTCGTCTCCCGGGGCGACTTCTTCCTCCTGGCGAACCACGGCGTGGTCGCCTGCGGCCGCGACATCGACGGGGCGCTCGAAAAGGTGGAGCGGGCGGAGCACGCCGCGCGGATCGTCCTCCTCTCGAGGCTGCTCGGGGGGGAACGGCGACTCGCGATCCGGGACCTCCGCGAACTGAACACGATCGCACAACGAAGAAAAAGGTGAGCAGGGCATGAGATCGCGCGGCGGCAAGGGGCCGGGGAAGAAACTCAGGGTCGGCGTTGTGTTCGGCGGCCGGTCGGTCGAGCACGACGTGTCGGTCGTATCGGCGAAATCGGTGATGGACGCGCTCGACCGCCGGCGGTTCGATGTCGTCCCGATCGGCATCACGCCGGAAGGGAAATGGGTCACCGGACGGGACGTCGTGAAATTCCTCCAGTCCCGCGCGGAGGGGGCCGGCCTTCCGGGAGCGGCCCTCCTGCCCGATCCCACGGCGCTCCGCCTCGAGCGGAACGGTGGACGGGGCGCGCGCAGGCCGGACGTGATGTTCCCCGTGCTCCACGGATCGTACGGCGAGGACGGGACGATCCAGGGACTCTTCGAGATGGCCGGCGTCCCCTACGTCGGCGCGGGCGTGATCGGCTCGGCGGTCGCGATGGACAAGATCGTCACGAAACTCATCTGGAAGGAGGCCGGGCTCCCCACGCTCCCGTTCGTCGCGCTCGGGCGCCGCGAGTACGCCGCGGGGAAGGGGAGGGCGCTCGCGGCCGCAGCGCGCGCGATCGGGTTTCCCTGTTTCGTGAAACCCGCGAACTCCGGTTCGAGCATCGGCATCAGCAAGGCGAGGGACGCGGCAGGACTCCGCCGGGCGGCCGACCTCGCGTTCAGGTACGATGCGCGCATCCTCATCGAACGGGGGATCGACCGGGCGAGGGAGATCGAGGTGGCCGTCCTCGGCAACGAAACCCCGGAGACGTCGGTTCCGGGCGAGATCGTCCCCTCGAACGACTTCTATGATTACGACGCGAAATACGTCGACGGCAAGTCGGCGTCCCACATCCCGGCCCCCCTTCCGCCGCGGGTCCTGGCGACCATCAGGAAGGTCGCGGCGCGGGCCTACTCCGCCATCGGCTGCGAGGGTATGGCCAGGGTGGATTTTCTCCTTCACCCCCGCACGCTCAGGCTCTGGCTCAGCGAGGTGAACACGATCCCCGGTTTCACCCCGATCAGCATGTATCCGAAGCTCTGGGAGGCCTCCGGCCTCCCGTACGGCCGCCTCCTGGAGCGGTTGATCGACCTGGCCCTGGAACGGCATTCCCGGAAGGGGAAGCTCCTGACCTCCTATACCCCCCGGAAGGAGTGGTATCGCCGGGAACGGGGAGTTTGAAAATCGACGGAAATCTCTTACATTTGCACCGATGGACACCCAGTATCTCAGAAAATACCGTCCCACCCTGAAGTTCTCGCCCAAAAAACTTCTCGGCAACAAATCCCTCGTCGTGTTCCTCCTGGTGGGCATTCCCGTGATCTCGTTCATCACCTTCAGCCCCAGGGGCCTCCTGAAGCGGATCAGCCTCGAATCGAGGAAGGCCGAGCTGACGGCCGCTGTCGCCGTCGCCGAAGCCGAGCAGGCCCGGCTGCAGAAGGAATCCCGCGCGCTCGACCACGACCTCGCCGTCATCGAAAAATACGCGCGCGAGAAGCACGGGATGATCATGCGCGGCGAAACCGTGTATAAAGTGAAAAGAGACCAGTGATATCCGGGTGACCCCCCGCATCCCGGTGTGCATCGAGTCTGACAACCAGCCGTCACCCGGCCCGGGCGCTCCGCGAGGGGCCGTCCCGCGGAGCGGGGGCTGACCGTCATGGAACTCTTCGGGGATCTGCCGCACGATCCGCCCTCCGTGACCGGCATGGGCCGGGCGCCCCTCGCCGAACGGGCCCGTCCCGCGACCATCGATCGCTTCGCCGGCCAGCGCCACCTTCTCGGCGAGGGGAAGGCGCTCAGGGTGTTCCTCGAACGCGGCACGATACCGTCGATGATCTTCTGGGGCCCGCCCGGATGCGGAAAAACCACACTCGCCAGGCTGATCAGCGCGAAGCTCCACGCCGACTTCCACCAGCTCAACGCCGTCTCCTCCGGCGTGCAGGACCTCCGCAGGGTGATCGAGCGGGCGACCCTCGCGAAAAAAATGCGACGGGCCACCGTCCTCTTCATCGACGAAATCCACCGCTTCAACAAGGCGCAGCAGGACGCGCTCCTGCACAGCGTCGAGGACGGGACGCTCACGCTGATCGGCGCCACGACGGAAAACCCCTCCTTCGAGGTCATCTCCCCGCTCCTCTCCCGCTGCAGGGTGTTCACGCTCGAACCGCTCAGCGAAACAGAACTCGGGGGCATCCTGGACGCCGTGCTCGCCGATCCCGACCTCCTCGGGGGGAGAGCGGTCCGGATCGCCGGCGCCGAGCGCAAACTCCTCTTCGTCCTCGCGTCGGGGGACGCCCGGCAGATGCTGAACGGGCTCGAGGCCGCGGTGTCGCTCGGACCCGCCCCGTCCGACGCCCCGGTCGAAATCGGCGCGGATACTCTGCGTGAGGCGTTCCAGACCCGCGCGCTCCGTTACGACAAGTCGGGCGAGGAACATTACAACATCATTTCGGCGTTCATCAAGAGCGTGCGGGGCTCAGACCCCGACGCCGCGATCTACTGGCTCGCCCGGATGATCGCCTCGGGGGAAGACCCGAAATTCATCGCCAGGAGGATGATCGTCCTCGCCTCGGAGGACGTCGGCAACGCCGATCCCGGCGCGCTCGCCATCGCCGCCGCCTGTTTTTCGGCCGTCGATTTCATCGGGATGCCGGAATCCCGGATCGTGCTGGCGCAGACGGCCGCGTATCTCTCGGCGGCGCCGAAGAGCAATGCCGCGATCCGGGCCATCGACGCGGCTCTCGACGATGTGCGGAACCTGGCGCCGGCCGCGGTCCCTCTTCACCTCCGCAACGCCCCGACGGCGCTGATGAAGGGGCTCGACTACGGGACGGGATATCAATATCCTCACGACGCGCCGGGGCATTTCATCCGTCAGCAGTACATGCCGGAGGAGTTGACCGGGAAACGGTACTACCTGCCTTCCGGGAGCGGGAAGGAATCGGAAATCGGCAGGCGTCTCGACGAACTCTGGAGGAGCAAATCAACATGAGCCGGACACCCGCGTACGCGATCGGCATCGACATCGGCGGCACGAGCATCAAGGCCGGCCGTGTCGCCGGCGGCGGTGAGGTCACGCGCCAGGTCGTCCTCCCGACGCTCGCGGACCGGGGACCGGAGGCCGTCCTCGCGCAGGCCGCGACGGCGGTCGACGGGGTCGCGGACGGGAGCGGCGCGGAACCATGCGCCGGGATCGGCGTCGGCATCCCCGGCATCGTCTCGACGGCGGACGGACTCGTCCGGTATCCGCCGAATTTCGCTCGCTGGGGTGATGTCGATGTGACGGGATTCCTGCGGGGGAAGACCGGGCTGAAGGTGGTGACCGAGAACGACGCCAATTGCGCCGCGCTGGCCGAGGCGCGCTTCGGCGCCGGCGTCCGGCACGCCAATTTCATCTTCGTCATCTGGGGGACGGGTGTGGGAGGGGGGATCATCATCGACGGCCGCATCTTCCGGGGCCCGGGGGGCGGGGCTGGTGAGATCGGCCACATTTCGATCGACCGGAACGGCCCCCTGTGCAAATGCGGCAACCGCGGTTGCGTCGAGAGCTACATCGGCCAGCGATACCTGTCGGCGCGGGCGGCGGGAATCCTCGAGCGTGAACGCTCATCGGGCCGCCGCTCGGCCATCCTCGACCTGGCGGGCGGCGACCCCGCGAAGATCGAGCCGGAGACCATCTCGCGGGCCGCGGAAGCGGGGGACCGGATCGCCTGCGACATCCTCCGCGAGGCCGGCTCCATGCTCGGCGTCGCGCTCTCCACCGTCGTCAACATCATGGATATCACCACCGCGATCGTCGGCGGCGGGATTTCGGCGGTCCCCGACTTCGTTCTCCTTGCCGCGGCCGATGAGATGCGGTCGAGGGTCCTGCGGCCGCACCGGGAATCCATCGTCGTGGAACGCGCGTTACTCGGCAACCAGGCGGGGATCGTCGGTGCGGCGTCTCTCGTCCTCTGAACCGGCGCCCCCTCACGCGCCCGCGCGCCGTCTACCGTCTCGCTGCGGGCGCGGGTGGCTCGTTATCGCAGCGCTGCTCCTTTCCCCGGGCGCGCCCTCGCGTGCCCAGGAACCCGACTCGATTTCCGTCCCCCTCCCGGCGACCGACCCGGCGTTGACACCCGCCGTGACCGGCCTCCCCGGCGACACCGCCGGCCTCCGCGCCGACGCGACCCGATTCCCCGTCGACACCGCCGCGGGGGCCGGGATCGACACCGTCGTGGAGTATTCCGCGGCAGATTCCATCGTCTTCGTCCTCCGGTTGCGGACCATGTCGCTCTATTCCCGGTCCAAGCTCAGTTACGAGGACATGGCGCTCGAGTCCGAGAGGGTGCAGATCGACTGGCGGACCGCGACGCTCCGGGCGCAGGGCATCCCCGATTCGGCCGACACCTCCGGGAAGGGATTCTCCGGAACGCCCGTCATGATGGAGGGGGGCGAGAAGTTCGACGGCCACGAGCTGAGCTACAATTTCCGGACGAAGCGGGGGAAGATCGACCTGGGGGACACGAAGATCGAGGACGGGTTCTACCACGGCGAAACGATCAAGAAGACCGTCGACGGCGACCTCTTCGTCCGCGACGGCCGCTACACCACCTGCGACCTGGCCGAACCGCATTATTTCTTCGGCAGCCCCCGGATGAAGGTGAGCCTGAAGGACAAGATCGTCGCCGAGCCGATCTATCTCTACGTCGAGGACGTCCCCGTCTTCGGCCTCCCCTTCGCCGTCCTGCCGAACCGCGCCGGCAGGCGGTCGGGCATCATCGCCCCGGCGTTCGGCGAGGACGCGAAGCGTGGAAAGTTCCTGAGCCATCTCGGGTTCTACTGGGCGACCTCTGACTACATGGACCTCGCGCTGCGCAGCGACATCTACACGAAGGGGGGATACGCCCTCTACGGCGACTACCGCTACGCGCTCCGGTACCTCTTCACCGGGTCGTTGAACGGCGATTACAAGCACCTCTTCACGGGTGAGTCGACCGACCCGAACCGGACCGAGGAGAACTCCTACCGGTTGAACCTGACGCACGCGCAGCAGTTCGCCCCGACGACGAAACTCGGCGTCAATTTCACGTTTACCAGCGCCAACTCCCTGGTCAACACGCTCAGCCTCGCCGAGGCCCTGAACCAGAACATCGTGTCGAACGCGACGTTCTCCCACGGCTGGGAGGGGACGCCCAACAGTTTTTCGGTCAACGTCAACCGCACCCAGGACCTGCGCAACGGCAACATCACGGAGGTCCTGCCGTCGGTGTACTTCAACCACAGCCAGAGTTTCCCCTTCCGCTCCGGGGGGTCCGGATCGGAGGACGGGGGGAGCTCGAAGAGCTGGTACGAGGACCTGGGCCTCGGGTACGGCGCGAACTTCAGCAACCGGCTCTCCGCGTACGACAAAAACATCACCGGCGTCAGGCAGGACAGCGCCGGAGTGGTCGTGTTCGACACCGTCACCTCCCGCGAGAGGGACCGGACCCGGACCCTTTCGCAGTCGCTCTCGCTGAACTTCGCGCCCAGGCTCGGGCACGTGACCGTCGCACCGTCGGTCAGCTACCAGGACAACCGCACCTTCATCGAGAACGACGTCCCCGGCCTGAACCCCGCCGACAGCACGCTCCTCGTCTCCAAGGTGACGTCGACGGGCAAATCGGGGGTGGTGACCGCGTCGCTCTCCGCCAGCACGAAGTTCTACGGTATGGCCCAGCCGGGGATCCTGGGAATCTCGGCCTTCCGGCACACCGTGACGCCCAACCTGGGGTTCTCCTACGCGAACCCGGTCATCGGCGAGAACCGGGGGAAGGAGACCATGTCGGCGAATTTCGGCCTGAGCAACATTTTCGAGATGAAGGGGACGGTGCCGGATTCCGGGGAACCGACCAAGACCCAGCTCCTGAACCTGAACGCCGGGTCGTCGTACAATTTCAGCGCCGACAGCCTCCGGCTGGCGCCGCTGTCGCTCTCCTTCAGGACGGGGATCAGGGACGTCGTGGACGTGGACGGCGGTGCGTCGTACGATTTCTACCGGCTGGTCGAGACTTCTCCGGGCAGGTACACCAGGGTGAACCAGTTCCTGCTGGCCGAGGAGGGGCGGATCGCCCGGCTGACGACCTTCCACTTCAGCCTGTCGACGAGGATTTCCGCCGGCGGCGACGTGTCGGGCGGGGGCGCGGGTGTGCCCGCGGGCGCCGGCCTTCCCCCCGCCCCCGGCTATCCCGGCAACACCGCCGAATTCGAACCCGACTTCAGCATTCCCTGGAGCCTGTCGCTCTCGTTTTCGTTCAGCGAGAACAAGGTCCAGCCGAACACCAGCCGGGCCTCGAGTTTCAGGGGCGGGCTCGAGTTCAGCCTGACGGAAAAATGGAAGGTGAGCGCGAACGGGGGGTACGACGTGATCAACGCCGAGGTCGTGGCGCCCGAGATCATGATCTCCCGGGACCTCCACTGCTGGTTCATGAATTTCTACTGGGTGCCGACCGGTGAGTACAAGCAGTACCGCTTCGAGATCCGCGTCAAGGCGTCCCAGCTCTCCGACCTGAAACTGACCAAGCAGGGGAGCACGCGGGGGTTCGCGCAGTAATCGCGCGGGGTTGATCCTGCCCGGGGGCCCGGGTCACGCCGGGATCTTCCGCTCCCGCGTCTGGTACTGGGGGGGCTTGCCCTCTTCGACGGTGGCCCTGGCGATCGTGCAGCGGACGACGTCCCGTTTAGACGGGAGGTGGTACATGATGTCGAGCATCGTCTGCTCCATGATCGACCGGAGGGCCCTGGCGCCGGTGCCCCGGTCCATCGCCTTGCGCACGACCGCCTCGAGCGCGTCCTTTTTGAACTCCAGCTCGACCCCCTCCATCTGGAAGAGGCGCTTGTACTGCTTGACGAGGGCGTTGCGGGGCATCGTGAGGATGCTCATCAGGGCCCGTTCGTCGAGCGAGTGGAGCGACGAGATCACCGGGAAGCCTCCCGATGAACTCCGGGATCAGTCCGAACTTGAGCAGGTCGTCCGGCTCGATGAGGGGGAGGTACTCGTCGGCGTTCACTTTGCGCCGGCTCTTGATCCGCGCCCCGAACCCCATCGTGTTGCTCTCCACCCGCCTCGCGATCACCTTCTCGATCCCCTCGAACGCGCCGCCGCAGATGAAGAGGATGTTCTTCGTATTGACGTTGATGAGGCTCTGCTCGGGGTGCTTCCGCCCGCCCTTCGGCGGGACGCCCGCGACCGTCCCTTCGAGGATCTTCAGGAGCGCCTGCTGGACCCCTTCCCCCGAGACGTCGCGGGTGATCGAGGCCGAATCGCTCTTCCGGGCGATCTTGTCCACCTCGTCGATGTAGACGATGCCCCGCTCCGCCCGGTCGACGTTGTAGTCGGAATTCTGCAGCAGGTGCACGAGCACGGTCTCCACGTCGTCGCCGACGTAACCGGCCTCGGTCAGGGTCGTGGCGTCGGCGATCGCGAAGGGCACCGACAGGATCCTCGCCAGGGTCTGCGCGAGGAGCGTCTTCCCGGTGCCGGTGGGGCCGATGAGCAGGATGTTGCTCTTCTCGATTTCGACCGGTTCGCCGGGCGCGTGGTGGTCGATCGCCTCGATCCGCTTGTAGTGGTTGTACACCGCCACCGAGAGCGTTTTCTTGGCCTGCTCCTGGCCCACCACGTAGTCGTCGAGCGCCTTCTTGATCTCCATGGGGGGGAGCAGGAGCCCCTTCGCCTGCGTTTTGGCCTGGGTGGCCCGCGTGTTCCTGAGCATCTCGACCGAGCTCGCGACGCACGCGTCGCAGATGTAGGCGTCGGGCCCCGCGATGATGCTCTGCACCTGGTCCGCGGGCTTCCCGCAGAAGGAGCATTTCACCAGGTCGTCAGGTTTGACTCTGTTGGCCATCGCGTTATTTCTTCGGTTCGATCTTCGTTTTCTTGACGAGGATGTTGTCGATGATGCCGTACTCCTTCGCCTCGTCGGCGGACATGTACCGGTCCCTGTCGGTGTCGCTCTCGATCTGGTTGACCGTCTTGCCGGTGTGGCCCGCGAGGATGCCGTTGATCTGCTTCTTGATCTTGAGGATCTCCTCGGCCTGGATGTGGATGTCCGAGGCCGTCCCCTGGGTCCCGCCCCACGGCTGGTGGATCATGATCCGCGAGTTGGGGAGGGCCGTCCGCTTTCCCTTGGTGCCGCCGGCCAGGAGGAGCGCGGCGATGCTCGCCGACATCCCGATGCAGATCGTGGCCACCGCGGGCCGGATGTACTGCATCGTGTCGTAGATGGCCATGCCCGCGTAGACCCCGCCGCCCGGGCTGTTGATATACAGGTAGATGTCCTTCTCGGGGTCTTCCGATTCCAGGAACAGCAGCTGGGCGATGATGAGGCTCGCCACCGTGTCGTCGACCGGCGTGCCGAGGAAGACGATCCGTTCCTTGAGAAGTCTCGAATAGATGTCGTACGCGCGTTCGCCGCGGCCGGTCTGTTCGACGACCATCGGGACGAGCTGGTTGCTGATGTGCTGTCTCATTGAGGGGATGACCTTTCCGATTATGCCTGTGATGGTTGTGGCCGGGGTTAGAAAAATTCCGTCGTGCTCTTCTCGGTCACCTCGGCGTTCGCGAGAAGGTAGTCGTTCAGTTTTTCGGTGAGCAGCCGCTCCCGGGTGGAGGCGGAGGCCTGGTACATGCCGATCGAGCCGTTCCTTGTCCACGCCGATGACCGCGGCGTCCCGTTCGGCGAACCGCGCGTAATCGTCGGCCGTCAGTTCCATTTCCGCGTCGGCGATGATCCGGTCCCGGATCAGGTGCCACTTGGCCTGGAAGGCCACCGGGACGCGGTTCTTCTCCCGGAACTCCTCCTCGTTGAAATCGGGGGGGAGCTTGTGGTCCGGGAGCGCGGTGCTTCGCTTCTTCGACGAGCGAGTCGGTGTAGGCCCGGACGAGCGACTCGGGGACGACGAACTCGTGGCGGGCGACGATGTCGGTGATGACGGCGTCGAGCGTCCTGCGCCGGCTCCGGTCGTCCCAGTACTTCCGGATGCTCTCACGGAGTTCCGCGGTGAAGGCCGCGGCGGTGGTCGTCTTCCCCTTCGTGATCGTCGAGACGAATTCGTCGGTCACATCGGGGAGCGTCACCGCCTTGATCTGCTTCACCTGCACCTCGAGGTTGCGCTTTTCGCCCTGCTCGCCCTCGCGCGGTTCGACGGTCATCCGCACCGCGGCGCCCGTTTCCGCGCCGATCAGCTTCTCCCTGATCTCCCGGAAAATCGAATCGTCGGCGAGGTAGAGCCTCGCGTCGGTCGTCTTCCGCCCGATGAGCGGCGTCCCCGTGTCATCGAGTTCCTGGATGTCCACGGTGACGAGCGTCTGCTCGTCGAGCACCTTCGGCGCGTCCGCAGAGCGTGCTGTTCGACCTCCTGATCCTGTTCAGTTCGTCCTGCAGTTCGGCGTCGGTGATCTCGTGGACCGGTTTCTCGACCTTCACGCCCCGGTAACTTCCGAGCGCGAAGTCGGGGAGGACCTCGTAGCGTATCCTGAAGTTCAGGCCGGTCTCCGGTTTGTAGTCGATGGTGGTGAGGACCGGGTCGCCGATCGGCCGGATGTCACGCTCCTCCATGGCCCGGCGGTAGAGGTCGTTGGCGATGTTGTCGAGCGACGTGTACCGGATGCTCTCGCCGTAGACCTGCCGGATCATCGACAGCGGGGCCTTGCCTTTCCGGAATCCCTTGAGGGACGCCGTCTGCTGGTATTTCCTGTACGCCTCCTCGAAGTGGGGGGCGAGCTCGTCGTTGCTCGTCGAGATTTCAACTTCTTTATCGACGTCGGTGACGTCGGTGATGGACACGTTCATCTTGTTCGATTCCTGAGAGTGTGGGTCCGTCCGGGCCGGCGGCGGTGTCTCGCGTCAGTGGGTAGAGGGGGAGTCGAACCCCCATGGATTTCTCCATTGGATCCTAAATCCAACGCGTCTGCCAGTTTCGCCATCTACCCGGATGTTGAAGCGGTAAAATCCGGGCGCCCGGGCTGGATTCCGGCCGCCGTTCAAACCGGCTTAATGAATTAACAGGCAACAATATACGTGATTCGCGGGAACTTTAAAAATCCCGTGGAGGGGCGTGATCACCCGCCCGGGGGGGGGGGGAGGGGGACCGGGGCGGGGTACCGGGCGGCGTCTATTCCATCAGCACGCGGTTGATGCAGGCGAGCAGGTTGCTCATCTCGAACGGTTTCGACATGAAATCGCTCGCCCCGAGTTCGAGACTCTCGCGGGCGATTTTCAGCTCGCCGACGCCGGTCAGCATGATGACCTTCCTCGCCAGGTCGTCCTCGCGGATCCTCTGGAGGACGTCGAGACCGCCCATGTCCGGCATCTTGATGTCGAGGATGACCAGGTCGACTTCGTTGTCGGCCAGGTAACTCAGCGCTGCGGGGCCGCTCGGAACGTCATGGATCTCGAAACCATTGTGTTCGAGCTCGTGCCGCACGAGCGTCCTGATCGTGTCTTCGTCGTCGACGATGAGTATTTTCTTTGCCATCGGTTTCCTGCACTCGTTGGGGAAAAATTGCGACAGAATATAGGGGGAAAGCGAGGGATTTGCAAACCGCGGATTGACGCAGGACACCGGGCGTGGCGCCGGTCACGCGCTCCTTGTTCAGAACAGGAAAATCTCTATATTTCGACTCCGTTTCAACGGATTCAGGGCACGACGACCCCGTAGCTCAATTGGACAGAGCAACAGCCTTCTAAGCTGTAGGTTCCGCGTTCGATTCGCGGCGGGGTCACTTCCAGACACATCCCCGATCGTCTCCGGGGCCCTCCTCTCACGGGAACCCTTGATTATCCCGGAGATTTTTGGTATCTTCTGAACTGCATTTTCCTGGTGTCCATAGTTCAGCTGGTTAGAACGCCAGGTTGTGGCCCTGGAGGTCGTGGGTTCAAGTCCCACTGGACACCCCCCGGCCGTACGCCGGCAGATGGGGAAACAGACTCGTCTCCGGCGGCACGGTTTCATCTTTCTCATACGTCAACGCGACTCCCCGGCCCGGTCCGATCAATGGATTTTACCGGTCGTTTCGCAGGCCCCCATCGTCTAGAGGCCTAGGACACGAGCTTTTCAAGCTTGTAACACCGGTTCGAATCCGGTTGGGGGCACTCCTGTACCGCATCACGCCTGGGCCTTCCCGGCCCTCGGCAATCCGTACCGCTTGATCCTGTCGTAGAGCGTCGACCGGTCGATCCCGAGGATCGACGCGGCCTCGCGGATGTTCCCGTGCGTGCGTTCGAGCGTCGCCGAGATCATCCGGTTCTCCACGTCCTGCAGGGTCATGTCGGCGGGAGCGCTCCAGGGCTCCGGCACGCCGCCCGCCGTCAGGAAACGGAAATCCTCCTGCGTCAGGGCGTGCGAGCGCGTCGTCACGATCGCCCTCTCGACCGCGTTCTCCAGCTCCCTCACGTTCCCCGGCCACGCGTGGTCGATCAGGACTTTCAGCGCGTCGTCCGAGATCTCCTCGACCTCCTTGTGGAGTTCCCGTGAAATCCGCTCCATGAAGTACCGCGCCAGGAGCGGGATGTCCTCGCGCCGTTCGCGCAGGGGGGGGATCTGGATGCCGATGACGTTGAGACGGTAGAAGAGGTCCTCCCGGAATTTTCCCTCCTGCACGGCCTGTTTGAGGTTGACGTTCGTCGCCGCGATGACCCTCGCGTCGATGCCGAGCTCCTGCGTCCCCCCCACGCGGAAGAATTTTTTCTCCTGCAGGACCCGCAGCAGGTCCATCTGGAGCTTCGCCGAGATGTCCCCGATCTCGTCGAGGAAGATCGTCCCCCCGTCCGCAAGCTCGAATTTCCCGGTGCCCTGGGCCGTCGCCCCGGTGAACGCGCCCTTCTCGTGGCCGAACATCTCCGACTCCAGGAGCGTTTCGGCGAGTGCGCTGCAGGGGACGCCCACGAACGGCCGGCCCGACCGGTCCCCGGAATTGTGGATCGCCCGGGCGACGAGCTCCTTGCCGGTGCCGCTCTCGCCCTGGATCAGCACGGTGCTGCGCAGGTTCCCCACCTCCCGGATGAGCTGGAAGATCTCGAGCATCTTCGGGTTCTTGCTGATGATGTCGTGGAAGCTGTACTGGCGGGTCAGCTTCTTCCTGAGGATGACGTTCTCCCGCTGGAGGTTCTTCACCCTGATGATCCGGTCGACGAGGAGGGAGATTTCCTGGGGGTTGCACGGCTTGACGATGTACTCCTGGGCGCCCTCCTTCATCGCGGTGATCGCCGTGTCCACGGTCGCATAGGCCGTGACGATGATGATCGAGGCGTCGGGGTGCACCTTCCGGATCTCCATCAGCGTCTCGATCCCGTCGATGCCGTTCGGCATCTTCAGGTCGATGAAGTAGATGGCGTAATCGCGCTCGAGCGCCTTCCTGATCGCGTCCCTCCCCGAGACGACCGTGTCGACCGAGTAACCGTCCTCCCTCAGCCAGGCGGCGAGCGATTCCCGCATGATCTCCTCGTCGTCCACCACCAGAATGTGCCAGTATGCTTTCATTGTCGGAACCTCCATTTCGTGGTCGTCATGAACTTTTCGAAGTTGCCATCAAACTTGTCGAGAGCGTCGCCGTGCAGGCGGCGCAGAGATGCTCGCCCTTCCTGTCCGCGTGCACCACGCTGTTGGCGAGCGACATCGGGCAGGACGGATCGTGACAGTGGATCAGGCCGAAGGTATGCCCCACTTCGTGGATCGTCTCCTTGACGGTGCGGGCGAGCGTGAGGGCGGGGTTCGCCGGCAGCCCGTAGAACTCCTGCCGGAGCCTCGCCACCGAGACGATCGCCACGGTGCCCCCGAGCTGCGCCTGCCCGAAGACGAAGCTCAACATCGGGATGAACAGGTCCCTGTCGGTGAGGGCGAGCACCTTCATGGCGTCGCCGGGCGCGTTCCGGTGGACGTCCCGGAGTATGAGGACGGAATTGTACTGCTCCCGCGCCGCGTCGAAGGCATATCCGACGCCGTCGCCGAGCACCAGGCGCCGCGTCTCGGTCCCGAACACCCTCCAGACGGCCTGCTCCGCCGCCGTGACGATCTCCTCGTCGATGGGGCCGAGCGAAACGATGTAGATGACGTTCATCGCGCACCATTCCACGCCCCGGTCATCCCGCGGCCCGCGCCGCGGGTCTCGGTGAAGGGGAGCAGGATGGTGAAGGTCGTTCCCTCGCCGGGGGTGCTGTCGACGTCGATCTCGCCGTTGTGCTCCTCGACGATCCCGTACACGACCGCCAGCCCGAGACCCGTGCCCTTTCCCTCCCCCTTGGTCGTGAAGAAGGGGTCGAAAATCTTCTCGAGATGCTCCCGCGGGATCCCTTCGCCGTTGTCGATGACGCGAATCTCCACGCCGTTCTCCCCCGGGGTTCACGCGGGTGTCGACGCGGACCGTGCCGGGGTTCCTGCCCTGCGCGGCCTCCGCGCCGTTGATGATCAGGTTGAGCATGACCTGCTGGATGAGCGACGCGTCGCACCTGACCGGCGGGAGGGCCGGATCGAGGGCGAGCTCGACGCGGATTTTCATCAGCATCAGTTTGTGGTCGATCAGGTTGATCGTGGAGGCGATGATCGTGTTCAGGTTGGCCGTCGCGCGCTGGGGTTTCGACCGCCTCGAAAACGCGAGGAGGTCCTGGACGATCCTGCCGACCCTCCCGGTCTCGGTGACGATCTGGGCGAGGTACCGCCTGAACTCTTCGATCCGGTCCGGCGGGACGCCGTCGTCGGTGAGGATGCGCTGCATCAGCATCCCCAGGTTCAGGACCCCGGAGACGGGGTTGTTGATTTCATGCGCCACGGTCGCCGAGAGCTGCCCCAGGCTCGCGAGCCTGTCGCTCTGCATCAGCCTCCTCTGCGCGGTCTTCAGCATGGCCGTCCTCTCCGCGACCTTCGACTCCAGGCTCCGGGTGAACGTGTTGACCTCGTCGACCGACTCCCTCAACCGCAACCGCATGACCTCGAAGGAGCGCGCCAGTTCCTCGAGCTCGACGCTCGAATGTTCGGTGATCGGCCGGTCAAGGTTCATCTCGCTGATGGCCCGCGTGCCCTCGATGAGCCTGCGGACCGGCAGGCCGACGAAACGCCGCGTGAACCAGACGATGAAGACGCCGGTGATGACGAGGATCGCGAGGGTGATCAACATCACCCGTTCACGCACGTCGGCGATCTGGCTCGTCGACCAGCCCCAGGTCGAACGAGACGTCGAGTACGCCGAGGACGTTCTGGGTCGCGGGGTGCGCATGGCACTCGGCGTCGCTGCAGGACGCCTCGTTGTAGATCGGCGTGATCATCGCGAGCTTCCGGACGCCGTCGTCGCCCCGGAAGATGCGCGAGCGGGAGGGGACATCGACCCTCACGAGGGGCCGGCCGGCGCTGTGGCACATCGAGCAGGCCTCGGCGTCCTTGTCCACCTGGGCATCGTCCCCGGGGACGGTGGAGAACATCACCTTTCCCTCCTTGTTGAAGATCCGGATCCTGCTGATGCCCTGTTTCCGCGCGATCGTCTGCATGATCTCGTAGGCCACCGTGCGGTGATCGTCGAGCATCGCGTGCCAGGTGGCGCTGGTGATGCTGCCCGAGAGCTGGTCCGCGCCCATGACCATCGATTCGAGCAACTGCCGCTCCTGCGTCCCGACGTGGATATACGTGGCGGCCGAACCCACCACGATGACGATGATGGTCATGGAGACGATGAGCTTGTGCGGGAGTTTTCTCGGGAAGATGGTCATGGTTTCATTCGACCCTGGCGGATGGTTGTCTCGTCGGCGATACCCACATGTGGAATACAACTGCACGATTCATGCCAGCGGGCTCTCCTGTTGAGGGAATTCCGGACATACCCGTAACTCAGGAATATATATGAGGGTTGGGGTGCAGCCTGAGACTGGGAGGGAATGGCGGACGCAGATGAGCCTGTCGAAAAAATCGACATCTCAGACGAACGACGTCTGCCGCGTCAGCGAAACCGGCTCGTCACGCCTGTTTCCCGACCCGCCGGCATCGAACGGAGGAGTATTGAGGCATGTGGGAATTCCCGGCACGTCGTGGGGGAAATTCCCACATGAATACGACATGGCCGCAGGGGTCCGGAATTTCCAGTTGGGCGGAAACCCGTACACTGCCGACCGTTACGGGAACCGTCCCGCATCGGGCATGATGATTGCATGGACGGGTGTGGAAGACCAAACGGTCTGATGATCGACGACACCATACAGGAGATGATGGCCATGTCCGACCCCGAAACCCTCTGGCTCAACCTCACCAACATCGCGCTCGGCGCGGTGACGTTCGTCTGCCTGCTCGCCTTCGGCAGGGAAATCTTCATGGAGGTCGCGGATCTCGTCCGCAACCGCGTGAAGGAAACGGTCGCCCGAAACGCCCATGAACTCGTCCTCTCGGACCTCGGCGTGACGATGGCCGACGGCGGCGTTGAAATCGACGAACAGGCGATCGCGGCCAGGCGACGTGGCGGCCAGGACGCCGGCGCCGCCGACGAGCCGAACATCGTCCGATCCGACAACTGACGCCGCGCTCCGGCACGATGCCCCGTGGAAACCGCCAGGAGATGTCCGTTCCTCCGGGAGGCGCAGGTGAAATCCTGCATGGCTTCCGATGTCAGGAAGCTGATCCTGCGCCAGCCCGATCAGGCCGCGACCGAGCGCTGCTCGTCCCCAGGGTATGAACAGTGCCCCTCGGCGAAGCAATACCGGTCCGACCAGCAGGACCGCGCGCATTGCCCCTTTCTCCAGGAATCGCTGGTCCAGTATTGCGCCGCGGCCCCGGTCGTCAAATACATCCCGTACTCCGAGGCGTCACTCTCGCGCTGCGGCACGGGGTCGCACGTCTACTGCGAACTGTATGGCGCGATGGCCGGCCCCGGAAACGGTACGGCCGCATCGGCCCCCGAGGGAACCGATTCCACGCCGCTGGCCCACCTGCCCGATCATCTCTGGTACACGAAAAACCACATGTGGATCGGCATCGGCGCCGATCACAGCTGCCGCGTGGGGGTGGACGCCTTTTTTACCGAACTGTTCGGATCGATCGACGCGATCGGGTTCGTGACGAAACGGGGACATTGTCTCCCCGAGGTCGACTTCACGACCGCGGGAACGGAATTGAGGATGGTCTTCCCCAGGCGGGTGATGATCACCGGCGTGAACACGTTCCTCCGGACGAACCCATCGCGCATGCTCTCCGACCCGTACGGCGCGGGATGGCTCTTCCGGGGGCTCGACCTCGAGGAGGCGCCGGCCCCCCTGAGGTCCCCGCTCGCTGACGGATTGATCCCGGGCAGGGAGTCCGGGCCCTGGGTCCGGACGGAATCCGAACGGCTGACCGGCTTCGTGCATGACCTTCTCAGTGCGCGGGAGGGGCTCGTCACCATGGCCGACGGCGGACACTACCAGAAAAAACTCTTCACGTTGCTGGACGCCGGACAACGGAGGGACCTGTTCGATCGGTTCTTCCGGGCCGACGTCCGGAAGGAGGACAGACGATGACCACCCGCGGAGTTGCGTGGACCGCCGCCGGTTTCCTGCTGGCGTTCGCCGGGGGATGGCTCGGATATCCCAGGATTTTCTACGCCGAAGAGGCCCAGCCGATGACGTTCAACCACCTGGCCCACACCGGCGAGAGCGCCGGTATGACCTGCGACGCCTGTCACCGGCTGTCGGACGACGGGCGGTTCGAGGGCATTCCCGGCGTGTCGGTCTGCGCCGAATGTCATTCCTCCCCGATCGGGGAATCCGATGCCGAAAGGGTCCTCGTCGAACGGTACGTGACGCCGGGTGAGGAAATCCCGTGGAAATCGTACTGGCGACAGCCGGACAACGCGTGGTTCCCGCACGCCGTCCATACGAAGAAGGCCGGGATCGCGTGCTCCGATTGTCACGGGGCCCACGGATCGTCCGCCGGCCTCGATGACCGCGCCGTCAACAGGCTCTCCGGTTATCCGCAGGACGTGGACCGGATCAGCCTTGCCGGGATGATCGGCAGGGAATCCGTGGGGATGAAGATGGACAGGTGTACCGGGTGCCACCGGGAGAGGGGTGTGGAATCCGGCTGTATCGAATGTCATAAATAACGTCAGCCGCCGGGAAAACCCAATGCCGAAACCGTTTACACGAAGAGATCTCCTGAAACTGGCGGGAGGTTCCGCCCTCGGCGTCCTGATGACGCCCCTGCCCTGGAAACTCCTGGACGACTCCGCGATCTGGACTCAGAACTGGTCGTTGATCCCGCCCCTCCCGAGGGGTCCGGAGAGCTGGAGGTTCAGCGCGTGCACGCTCTGTCCCGGCGGTTGTCCGGTGAAGGCCCGCTGCATCGGTGGCCTGCCGGTCTCGTTGACGGGCGTCGCGGGCCACCCCGTGGGCGACGGGTTCCTCTGCCCGATCGGCCTCGCCGGTCACCACATGGCCTTTCATCCCGACCGGATCTTCCGGCCGTGGATGAGGGTGAGGGGGGAGGGCGGGTACACGTGGCGTCCCTCGCTCGAACAGGAGGTCCTCGACGAGATCGCGCGGCATCGCAGGAACGGCGGAACGGGAAAGCCGTTCGGCGTGCTCGACCGGAGGCCCGGCCGCTGCGCCTCGCTCGTGTACGGGGAATTCCTCCGAAGGTCGGGAGGGGGGAAGTACATCCTTTCCCATCACCGCGAGGAGGGCATGCTGGGGGAAGTGCGCCGACGCATCAGCCCCGATCCCGGTCCGCTCGGTTATGATCTCGAGCGCGCGGCGGTGGTCCTCAGCTTCGGCGCCCCGCTCCTGGACGGCTGGGGGGCTCCCGGGAGGATGCGGAAGATTTTCGATCGCAACGGCGCGGCGCCGTCGCTCATCCACGTCGGTTCCCGATTATCGGGTACCGCCTCCAGGGCCGATCTCCGTGTCCCGGTCCGTCCGGGGACGGAAGCCGACCTTGCGGCGGGCATCGGGAGGCTTCTCATCGAGGAAAACCTCTGCAGGCCCGGCGTGCTTCAATCGGTCCCGGACATCGAAGCCTATCGACGGATGGTCCGCGAGCACACGCCGGAACTGGTGGCTTCAAGGACCGGCATCGACCCCGCTCTCGTCGCGATCATCGCACGACGCATCGGCGGACCGGGGCCGGCCGTCGTCATCGACGGGTCCGACCCGGCGGGCGGGCCACCCGACAGGCGCACGCGGGACGCGATCGTCGCCCTCAACATCCTGGCGGGCAGCGTCAACAGGCAGGGGGGTATCCTTCCCCGGAACATCCACGCGGACGGTGTCGCCGAACACCTTGACGAGGCCGAACTTTGCGATGTGCCGGACGGTTCCCTCGGCCTCCTGATCATCGACGACGCGGAATCCGGGCTCGCCCTTCCCGAATCGGCGATCAGGAGAATCGTCGACCCGGAATCGGGTGTCATCATCGCGTTCAGCCCCTACCTGGCCGGCGCCGCCCTCGCGGCGGACGTCGTCATCCCCGTCCCTGCGCCGTACGAATCGCTCACCGAGGCCGTCTCGCCCGCGACCGATCCGCGCGCCGCCATCGGCCTGGCCGCGCCCCTCCTCGCGCCGAGGATCATGGGGGGCGTGGTGGAATCGATGCTCGATCGGATCGGGGCCCTCTCCGGCGACCGGTGGGAGCCGCTCCCCCGCACGGCGTCGATCATCGACCGCCGGCTCGGGACGCTCTGCGACGCGGGGCGCGGTTCGGTTGCGCGACCAGTGACCGGGGGAGAGGCCGCTACCGAAAAACTTTCTTCGCCGGAGGAGCTTCGCTCGGCGATGACCGGCGGAGCCTGGTGGATCTCGGCCGACCCGGAACCGGGTCGCCATACGCTCTCCAGGATCCTTCCAGGGCAGGAGTCGACGAGGGCGATCGCGTCGACCCCGGTCCCCGCCGACGATGGGCACGCGCTGACATTGGTGCCGAACGGATGGCGGGGGGCGGTCGGGAGCATGGCGATCCCGCCCGTGGCGAGTAAAATCTTCCGTGAGTCCGAACTGCGATATCCGGGCGGGCACGCGGCGCTCAATCCGGCGACGGCCGTCTCCGCGGGTCTTCGTGACGGCGCGAGGGCGCGTATCGTGACCCGAAACGGATCGGTCGAGGTGAAGATCCACTGCGACGAAGCCGTGATGCCGGGGGTGATAGCCCTCGAGTGCGGCCCCGTTGCGGCCGGGTCAGGGACGGCGGCCGACCCGCTTTCCCTCTGCGAGACGGGGCCCGACGGGTCGTGGAGAACAACGTCCGCCTCACTGGAGGTTGCATGAAAAAAAGCCGTTACGGCATGGTGATCGACCTCGACCGCTGCTCCGGGTGCGGGGCCTGCGTGATGGCCTGCGCGGTTGAAAACAACGTGTCTCCGGCGCCCGCGGAGGCGACGACGAACACGGGCGTGACGTGGCTCCGGGTGTGGACGGTCGCCGACGGCGGCGCCTACCCGGGCGGCGACGCCGTCCACGTGCCGATGATGTGCCAGCAGTGCGAGAACGAAACTCCCTGCGTGTCGGTCTGTCCGCAAAACGCCGTGGAGGTCGACCCTTCCACGGGCATCGTCGGCCAGGTGCCCCAGCGATGCCTCGGGTGCCGCTACTGCATGACGGCCTGTCCGTACCACGCGCGGTACTTCAACTGGTGGGACCCGGGCTGGGAGAAAGGGACGGAGAAGCTGCTCAACCCCGACGTTTCACCGAGAATGCGGGGGGTCGTCGAGAAATGCAATTTCTGCCACGGCAGGCTCCACACCGCGATGCAGAAGGCTGCTGCGGACGGGAGGGACGGGATATCGCCGGAGGATTACGTGCCGGCATGCGTCGAGGCGTGCCCCTCACGGGCGATCGTGTTCGGCGACCTGAACGACGAGGGGGCCGAGGTGTCGAAGGCCGCCGGTGACGAAACGGCGTTCAGGTTCCTTTCCCGGCTCGGCACCGAACCCAAGGTCTTCTACCGGTCCGACAGGCCGTGGGTGCGGACCATGGCGGAAAAGAGCGCGACACGTGAAAGGATGGCGTCCCATGGAAGTTGACCCGATCGCCGCCGCCGATCCGGCGGTATCCACACCCGGAATACCCGCGACGGAGCGGTTGGGAGAGAAGGCGTTCCTTCCACGCGGCGTCACGAGAATGGCGTTGCGGCGTTTCCTCACGCTCCTCGCCCCCTGGGTCGCGCTCCTCGGCGTGGGGCTCTTCGCGATCTATCTCTGCCTGGCCGAGGGCCTCTTCCACACGAACATGGACAACCGTTTCGCGTTCGGGCTCTGGATCTATCTCGACCTGACCGTCATCGCGCTGGGCGCGGGAGCGTTCTTCACCGGTTTTCTCCTCTATGTCCTGCGGCGCGAGGAGATGGCCGAGGTCATCAACAGCGCGGTGGTGCTCGGGCTGATCTGTTACAGCGGCGCCGTCGGGGTGCTGATGGTGGACGTGGGACAACCGCTGCGGGCCTGGTTCACGTTCTGGCATCCGAACACCCACTCGATGCTCACCGAGGTGACGTTCTGCCTCACCTGTTACCTGACCGTCCTGGCGGTCGAATACGCGCCGATTCTCTTGAAAAACCGGCAGCTCAGGCAGGTCCCGCGGCTCCTCGCGTTCGAATTCGAGGCGCACAAGATCATGCCCCTCCTGGCGGGGGTCGGCACCTTCCTCTCGTTTTTCCACCAGGGCTCGCTCGGCGGGCTCTACGGCGTGCTCCGCGGGCGGCCGTTCGCGTTCCGGGAGGAGATCGGGATCTTTCCTTCGACGTTTTTCCTGTTCGTCCTGTCGGCGATGGCGGCCGGTCCAAGCTTCATCATCCTGTCGACGAGGCTCGTGGAGGCCGTTTCGAAGAAGACACTCGTCAGGCCTGATGTGCTCCGGTTGCTCGGTAAAATTTCGGGCATCCTGCTGGTCTTCTACGTTCTGTTAAAATCGGTGGACACGCTCGTCTGGATGAACTCCACGACGCCCTCGGCGGGATTCTCGGTGTTCGAATTCTATGAACGGACGTCGTTCGGGACGTGGATCCTCTTCGCGGAAATCGTCCTGCTCGGCATGCTCCCGGCGCTCGTCCTCCTGAGGCGACGGCTCCGCGAGAAGCCGGCCGTGCTCCTGCTTGCGGCCGGGGCGGTCTGCGCCGGCGTGATGCTGAACCGCTACGTGATGACGATCCAGACGCTCGCCCTGCCGACGCTCCCGTTCGATCCGTTCCTCTCGTACGTTCCGAGCTGGGAGGAGGTCGCCACCTTCCTGGCCGTCGTCGCCTACGGGGTGATCCTGTACTCATTGACGTTTCGATACACCGTCCTCTTCCCGCGGGAGAGGGATCTCAATTCTCATTGAAGGAGAAATGCCATGTTTCCCTGGGTCGATGGATTTCACTGGAGCGCCGGACATCTCATTTTCCTGGGCGCGTTTTTCTCCGTCGTCATCCTGATCGCGCTGACGGTCACCCGGACCCTGAAGAAAGCCGCCAACATCCTGAGCGGGGGACGGATCGAGGCGATCCGCTGGCACGCCGATTTCACTGATCTGCCTCAGGACGCGAAGCGATGCCGCCACGAGCTGACGGGCGAACTTCACGAACGCGTCTGCCCCAACGCCTTCGCGTGCGGGGAGTGCCAGCTCCATCCGGTCCTGGAGGCGAAGCGTGCCGCGCTCCCGCCCCCTCCCGGGAACGCCGTCACCGTCGGCGGCGTCCGGATGCCGCTCGACAGGTTCTATCACCGGGCGCACACCTGGGCGAGGGTGGAGCGGGACGGATCCTGCACGATCGGGCCCGACGCCTTCCTCGACAGGGTCCTCGGCGAGCCTGACACGCTCCAGCTCCCGGACCCGGGTCTCCGACTGTATCAGAGCGGCCCGGCGTGCGAACTCCTGAAAAACGGCAGGGGTTACCGGGTCCTCTCGCCCATCGGCGGGACCGTGCTTTCCACCGGCGGGACCCGGCGGGATTGGTGGATCCGGGTCCGCCCCGACGTACACCCGGAAAAGGCCCTCCACCTTTTGCGAGGCGCCGAGGTCAAGCCGTGGATTGTCAGCGAGATTGACAGGATCCAGGCGATGGTTGCGGGGCCGGACGCCGGTCTGACCCTCGCCGACGGCGGCGAGCTCCTGAGCGAACTGGGGGGAGCGTATCCGGAGGACCTGATGGATGAGGTGCGCGCGAGGCTGATGTTGTGCGGTTGACGGGAGATTGAACCATTAAACCTTTCCCCGGCCGTGACGTCTAAGGTGGCATAAAGTCTTATTGCGGGACCCGGTTCACATGACAGGACATTGAACCACCGCAACATTGACAGCCGTGTCGGCGAGCGATGGGGCGCATAGGACGATATTGCAGATCCATCTCGCATGGCCTGGTTCTCCATAAGGGTCTCCAGCTCCTGGAGTCTATGGGGATCCTGATCCAGCCCTATTATTTTTACCGGGAAATCCTCTCCAACCGTCCGAAATTCAACGCTGGCATACGTTTCGAGGGATACGAATTCCTGGAAGCCGGCGCAGAGCAGATCGAGGGCATCGCCGGCCTCAACCCGAGGACCGGCACCCGGGCGTCGATCCGGAGGGAGTTCGGCCTCGGCCGGCGCTGTTTCGCGATCCGGCTTGACGGAAAAATCGTCACAGCCTCGTGGTGCGATACGCGTGAGATTCACTTCCCTCCCTGCCGGAGGGACCTCGGTTGTCACGAGGCGTACATCTATCGGACGGAGACCCTCTACCCATACCGCGGCCACGGTCTCGCGCCCTGCCTCAGATCGATGATGAGCGACCTGCTTTTCGCCGAGGGCAGGGAGGTGCTGTTCAGCTACACAGAACGCTTCAATTACCCGGCGATCCGCTTGAAGGAAAAAATCGGGGCGAGGATCATGTTCGTCGGGCTCCATATCAGGCTGTTCGGGTCGAGGGGGAGAAGCTGGGTATTGGGGCGGACGCCGAACGCCAACCGCTCCGTGTCCGTCCCAGCCAGGGATGAGCCCAATCCTCCGCCGGGGTCCTGGGCCGACCAAGGTTAATCCGTTCCCCGGCCATCGCCGGGATTCCGCCCCAACCACCTCCTAAAATCCTTGTTTAGGAACCGGAATTGTCTTATATTTCCTGACCTTTTCGTTATTTTACCGATGCGTGCGATCATCCCCGTGGCCGGATTCGGAAGCCGGCTGCGGCCACATACGTACACGTTGCCGAAGGTGCTCCTCAATGTCGCGGGGAAACCGATCCTCGGGCACATCCTGGACAAGATCATCCGGGACGGTTTCACCGAGGCCACGCTCATCGTGGGGTATTTCGGCGACCAGGTGCGCGAGTACGTGCGGTCGAATTATGACATCCGCGTCGATTTCGTGGAGCAGGAGGAGCGCAAGGGCCTCGCCCACGCGATCCACATCGCCCGGCATACCATTTCCGGCGATCCTCTGCTGATCATCCTGGGCGATACGATCTTCGACGTCGACCTGAAGCCGGTCATCGCGGGCCGGACGACGTCGATCGGCGTCAAGCACGTGGAGGACCCGCGGCAGGTTCGGCATCGCGGAAATAAAGAAGGCACGGTGACGCGGCTCGTGGAGAAGCCGGAGCACCCCACGAGCAACCTCGCCATCGTCGGCCTCTACTGGATCGCGAATCCGGCGAAACTGCTGGTGGCCATCGACACGATCATGCAGAAGGATATCAAGACAAAGGGAGAGTACCAGCTCACCGACGCCCTCCAGTTGATGCGCGCCGCGGGGGAGAAGATCACGACGTTCCCGGTGGAGGGCTGGTACGACTGCGGCAAACCCGAGACGCTGCTGTCCACGAACAGGCACCTGCTGGACGGCGGCCGGGCGACCTACCAGCTCGCCGGGAGTGGTGATCGTGCCGCCGGTGTTCATCGCGCCGAGTGCGAAGATCACCGACTCCGTGATCGGGCCGTACGCGACCATCGCCGACGGCGTGCCAGGTCGCCGATTCGATCATCCGGAACTCGATCGTCGGCGAGGAGGCCCAGGGTCCGGCAGGCCCTCCTCGAAAATTCCATCGTCGGGAGCAATGCGTTCGTGACCGGCTCGTTCAAGCGAATCAACATCGGAGATTCCTCCGAAATCGACTTCCATTACATCACGAAAGGACCCCATGAAATATCTGTTCACCTCGGAATCGGTGTCCGAAGGGCATCCCGACAAAGTCTGCGACCAGATCTCCGACGCGGTGCTCGATGCCATCCTCGCCGCAGGACAAGCATCTCGCGCGTCGCGTGCGAATCCTTCGTCACCACCGGCCTGGCCCTCGTGGGGGGCGAAATCACCACGAACGGCTACATCGAAGTCCAGGACATCGTCCGGAAGGTCATCCGCGAGATCGGCTACACGAAAGCCGAGTATCGGGTTCGACGCCGATTCCTGCTCGGTCATCTCCGCGCATCCATTCGCAGTCGCCCGACATCGCACGGGCGTCGATACCGGCGGCGCCGGGCGACCAGGGGATGATGTTCGGCTACGCGACTGCAACGAGACGCCCGGAGTACATGCCGATGCCGATCATGTACGCGCACAAGCTCGTGAAGCGCCTCGCCGACATCCGCAAGAAGCAGCCGAAACTGATGCCGTACCTCCGGCCCGACGCGAAATCGCAGGTGACCGATCGAGTACCACGGCCGAAAGCCCGGTCCGCGTCCACACGGTCGTCATCTCGACGCAGCACGACGCCGACGTCGACCAGAAAAAGATCCGCGAGGACGTCATCCAGCACGTCGATCAAGAAGGTCATCCCGGCGGAACTGCTCGACAAGAAGACACGGTCATTCATGTCAATCCGACCGGCCGGTTCGAGATCGGCGGGCCGCACGGCGACACGCGGGCTGACCGGGCGGAAGATCATCGTGGACACCTACGGCGGCCGCGCGCCGCACGGCGGCGGCGCGTTCTCCGGGAAGGACCCGACCAAGGTGGACCGGAGCGCCGCGTACGCCACCCGGCATCTCGCCAAGAACATCGTCGCCTCGGGGCTCGCCGACGAGTGCCTGATCCAGGTCGCGTATGCGATCGGCGTCGCGGAACCGGTCTCGATCCACGTGCAACACCTTCGGCACCGGGCGCATCCCGGACATGGAGCTCGAGAAGAGTCGATCACTGAAGGAGATCGACATGACGCCGCGCGGCATCATCAAGCGGCTCGATCTGCGCCGGCCGATCTACCGGAAGACCGCGGCGTACGGACACTTCGGAAGGAACGACAAGGACTTCACCTGGGAGAAACTCGACCTCGTGGACACGCTCCTGCAAGGCGATCAACAGCTGAACGTCACGTACACGACCATCATCACATCAATCAGAGGAACGCATGAATTCAGAAAGCAGGGACAGTACAAAGTCGCGGACCTCTCAGCTCGCGGCGGAAGGGCGACAAGCTCGATCGAATGGGCCGAATCGCGCATGCCGGTGCTGATGGCGCTGCGGGAGAAGTACAGGAAGACGAAACCGTTCAAGGGATACCGGATCGCCGGATGCCTCCACGTCACGAAGGAAACCGCCGTGCTGGTGAAGACCTTCGTCGACGCGGGCGCCGAGGTGAGCTGGAGCGGCTGCAACCCGCTCTCGACGCAACGATGCCGTCGCGGCGGCGCTGGCCGCCGACAGGCGTCTCGATCTTCGCCTGGCACGGCATGAACGTGAAGGAGTTCTACTGGTGCATCGAGGAGACCCTGAAGATTCCAGCCGAACCTGACGCTCGACGACGGTGCCGACCTCATCTTCACGATCCACAAGAAGCATCCCGAGTTCGCCGAGAAGTACGTCATCGGCGGGACCGAAGAGACCACGACCGGCGTCCACCGCCTGCGCGCGATGGCGGCCGACGGCGCGCTGCAAGTATCCGGTCATCGCCGTGAACGACGCCGAAACGAAGTGGGACTTCGACAACGTCTACGGGACGGGCCAGTCGACGCTCGACGGCATCCTGCGCGCGACGAGCGTCCTGCTCGCCGGCAAGAACGTCGTCGTGGCCGGCTTCGGCCACTGCGGCAGGGGCGTCGCGCATCGCGCGCAAAGGGGCTCGGCGCGAACGTCATCGTCACCGAGGTGAAGCCGACCGCGGCGCTGAAGGCGACGCTCGAAGGCTTCCGCGTGATGAAGATGGACGAGGCGGCGAAGGTCGGCGACGTCTTCATCACCGCCACCGGCGTGAAGGACGTCATCGTGAAGCGGCATTTCCAGTCGATGAAGGAGGGCGCGATCGTCTGCAACACCGGGCACTACGACTGCGAGATCAATCTGAACGACCTCGCGAAAGTGACGAAAAGTCGAAGCGGGAGATCCGGGCCGAACAACGAAGAATACACGCTCGAAGAACGGGCGGCAGATCTATGTCCTCGCGCAGGGACGGCTGGTGAACCTTGCCGCGGCCGAAGGACATCCCTCGGAAGTGATGGACATGTCGTTCGCCAACCAGTTCATGTCGCAGCTCCGCCTCGCCGAGCTGCACAAGAAGGGGGTGCGGCTCGAGAACACCGTGCACGACATCCCGGTCGAACAGGACCAGGAGATCGCGGGCGTGAAACTCGCCACGATGGGCATGAAGATCGACAAGCTCACGCCCGAGCAGAAGGCGTACAACGAAGACTACAGCGAGGGGACCTAAAACCATTTTTTCCCCTCATTCGATGCACGTGAAGGCGGCCCCTGAAAGGGCCGCTTTTTTTATCGGTTCCCTCGCCCGGACTGGTGGCGGGACGCTTGATTTCGCGACAATAATTTATAATCTTTGGGACATCGGTTGAACTCAATCACGGAGCATCCATCATGAGCACAGTTCGCGTTCTTGTCGGCACGCGCAAGGGAGCGTTCATTCTGACCTCCGACGCGCGACGAAAACAATGGAAGGTCGACGGCCCCCACTTCGGGGGTTGGGAGATGTACCACCTGAAAGGGTCACCCGCGGACCCCGACCGGATCTACGCGTCGCAGACGAGCGGCTGGTTCGGGCAGATCATCCAGCGCTCCAGCGACGGCGGCAGGACGTGGGAGCAGCCCGGCCTCAAACCGGGCGAGCCGACGACGACCCCCGACGGCATGCCGGTCGGAGAGAGCAACAGGTTCGTGTACGACACCTCCCCCGGGACCGGAAAACCCCTCACGACCCACCAGTGGTACGACGGCACGCAGCACCCGTGGGAGTTCAAGCGGGTCTGGCACCTGGAGCCGTCGATCACCGATCCTGACACCGTCTACGCCGGCGTCGAAGACGCCGCGCTCTTCCGGACGACCGACGGCGGGCGATCGTGGCACGAACTCGCCGGGATGCGCGGTCACGGAACGGGGCCGCAATGGATGCCGGGAGCGGGCGGGATGGGCCTCCACACGATCCTCCTCGACAGGAAAAATCCGAAGCGGATGTACGTCGCCATCTCCGCGGCCGGCGCATTCCGCACCGACGACGGCGGAGGCACGTGGCGGGCGATCAACCAGGGTCTGAGATCACAGTACATCCCCGACCCGAACGCGGAAATCGGGCACTGCGTCCACCGCATCGCGCTGCATCCCTCCCGGCCCGACGTCCTCTTCATGCAAAAACACTGGGACGTCATGCGGACCGACGACGCCGGGGACTCGTGGCATGAAGTCAGCGGGAACCTGCCCACCGACTTCGGGTTCGTGATCGACGTCCACGCGCACGAGCCTGAAACCCTTTACGTCGTGCCGATCACGAGCGACTCCCTGCACTATCCGCCCGACGGAAAACTCCGCGTCTACCGCAGCCGCAAAGGGGGGAACGAGTGGGAGGCCGCTCACCAACGGCCTGCCGCAGAAGGACTGCTACGTCAACGTGCTGCGCGACGCGATGGCCGTCGACACGCTCGACGAGTGCGGCATCTACTTCGGCACGACCGGCGGACAGGTGTACGGCTCCGCCGACTCCGGGGACACGTGGGCGCCGCTCGTCCGCGACCTCCCGGCGGTGCTTTCGGTCGAGGTGCAGGTCATACCGTGATCAGGGTCGCGCTCCCGTACCACCTGAGGACGCTGGCCCGGAGCGGACCGGAGGTCACGGTGCGCGTCGAAGGCCCGGTCACGCAGCGCGCGGTGCTCGACGCCCTCGAGAAATCCTACCCCATGCTCAGAGGGACGATCCGGGACCACGATACGCTGGCGCGCCGGCCGTTCCTCCGGTTTTTCGTCTGCGGCGAGGACGTCTCGCTCGCCCCGCCCGACGAGCCGCTCCCCGAAGCGATCGTCACCGGAAAAGAACCGTTCCTCGTCATCGGGGCGATCGCCGGTGGTTGAAGCGCGGTTTTCGAACGAGGAAATCGAACGGTACAGCCGGCACCTGCTGATCCCGGAGATCGGGCCGGAGGGACAATCGGCCCTGAAGGCGGCGTCGGTGCTCATCGTCGGTGCAGGTGGGCTCGGTTCCCCGGCGGCGATGTACCTGGCCGCGGCGGGGGTGGGAAGGATCGGGATCGCCGACCCGGACGCCGTCGATCTGTCAAATTTGCAACGCCAGCTTCTCCACGCGACCGCCGACATCGGCAGGTCGAAGACGGATTCCGCGAGGGAGACAATCGGGGAAATCAACCCTCACGTCGCAGTGCAGACATTCCAAACGAGATTGCATTCCGGAAACGCGCTCGAAATCCTTTCCGGGTTCGACGTCATCCTCGACGGGACGGACAATTTCCCGACACGCTATCTCCTGAACGACGCCTGTGTCCTCCTCGGGAAGCCGAACGTGTACGGGAGCGTGTTCCGGTTCGAGGGGCAGGCGGGCGTTTTTCATCCGAAACTGGGCGGACCCTGCTACCGGTGCCTCTATCCTTCACCGCCTCCGCCCGGACTGGTGCCCAGCTGCGCCGAAGGCGGGGTGCTCGGCGTCCTTCCCGGGATCGTCGGATCGCTCCAGGCGCTCTCGGCGATCAATCTTATCACCGGGCAGAAAGAGTCGCTCATCGGGAGGCTCCTCCTCTTCGACGGCCTCGCGATGAAATTCCGCGAGCTCACAATCCGAAAAAATCCGGAATGTCCGATCTGCGGGGAGAATCCGACGATCCGCGCGCTCATCGATTACGAGGATTTTTGCGGTGTGGCCCGCGCGGATACGGAATCCGCGGCGGGGGAGGGTGAGATCAGCGTGGAAGAGTTGAAATCCCGTCTTGACCGGGGAGAAAAGGTCTTCCTTCTCGACGTGCGGGAACCGGGGGAGTACGCGATCTGCAACCTCGGAGGGATTCTGATCCCGGCCGGTGATCTCACGCAGCGGTGGAGAGAGCTGGACCCGACGAAGGAGATCGTCGTCTATTGCAAGACGGGGGTCCGCAGCGACCGGGCGATCGCGCTCCTCAAAACGATGGGCTTCACCAAACTCCGGAACCTGGCTGGCGGCATAGCCGCATGGGCCGGGCGGATCGACCCGACGATGCCGAGGTATTAAGTCGGTTCGCATCCTCCCTTCGACCATACCGTTTAACGAACCCTCAAGGAGGTTGACCTGACCCCCTTCTAGCGGTCCAATATCAAACTCGTATATTGGACCATCAAGGAAGGATCTGACACGCTACAACCTCGGCCCCGCTCAATACGGCAGAGGGTTGTCGGATCGATCCCGATCCGTTGCGCTAATTCTTTCTGCTTGATGCCCCGGATTCGTCTGTATATCAATAATTTCTCACCGAGTGTCTTTGGTTCTTGCCCGAGAGGAGAATACCCTAAAAACTCGATGATTTTTGGTATATATCGAATTGCGGGTGTTGTATGCCCTTTTTCCCAATTCACGATCGTGACATTATCCACCCCCAAAAACCAGGCGACCTGCTGTTGAAGCAATTCTAACTCCAGTCTCCTCATTCGAAGGTGGTCGCCGATCGTTTGAAGGTACGGTGGGTATTTTGCCGATTTCGGGTGTTTCCCATTTAGGATAGGGCCACCCGTAGTTTGGCAACGCATCCTCAGGGGTTCAATGCCCCGTCGGAGGTGCTACTAGGCCGGAGACCCCCTGGTCGAGGAGAGAGCCCAGAGTAGCTGGATCGCCCGTCGGGAGCTGGCAAGCGTAGTTCCGACAGACGTAGACGAGCGGCTTCCTCGGGTCATATTCCAGTGTCCGCACGAAATCCGGCAGGAGGGAATCGCCCGGTAATTTCTCGCCACGGCCGATCTCCACCTTGAACGGCAAGTACCGCCTGCGGATCTCCGCGAGCAACGCCCGGACCCCCGGAGAATCCGTCCCCCCGGAAATAACGATCTCCATCGGATCGGCCTCCGCCCAGAAGGACGCGGCCAACAGATATGGAGCGCTGTCGGGCCTGCGTCCGATTCTCGATGAAACCGAACGGACGATCCCGTCGGCGTACTCCCGCCACTTCGCGTTGTCGGTCAGCCGCGCCAGCCTGAACAGGTTCATCGCCGTGACCGAATTCCCCGAGGGTTCCGCCCCGTCGTACTCCTCCCTGAGCCGGACGAGCAGCGTCGAATCGCCTTCGGGTGTGTCGTAACAGCCGCCGTCGGTAGCGTCCCGGAAGAGGCCCATTTGCACATCGGTGAGCCGGATCGCCCGTGAGAGGATCGACTCATCGAAATTCGCTTCATAGAGATCGATGAGGCCCTGCACCACGAAGGCGTAATCCTGGAGTCCACCGTCGAACCTCGCCTCACCGGCCCGGTATCGCCGGAACAGTCTTCCGGACGACGGATCGGTCATTTTCCCGGCGATAAATCCGGACGCCGCCGATGCCGCCGCAAGGTACGCGGGATCGCCGAACGCCTGGTACCCCTTCGCGAATGCGGAGATCATCAGTCCGTTCCATCCGGAGATGATCTTGTCGTCGAGGTGGGGGCGGGGCCTGCGGTCTCGCGCATTCTTCAGGATGGAGCGCGACTCATCCAGCATCAGAGCGATCCGCTCCGGCGGCAGGCCGAACACCGTCGCGGTTTCGTCGATCGTGCGTGCGGCGTAGAGGATGTTCTTCCCGGTGAACACCTTCATCGGGTCGTGCAACGCGTTCCCGGAATCGGCCGCGCCGTATCGGAACGCGAACGCCCTGCCGCGTTCATCTCCCAGGGCCTCGAGAATTTCCCCCAGTGACCAGACGTAGAACGCGCCTTCCTCCTTCTTCTTGCCGTCGGGAGAGATATAACTCTCCGCGTCTTCGGCGGAATAGAAACCTCCTCCGGTGTCGCGCATTTCTGAGAGCACGTACTGAAGGACGTCCCGTCGCCACGTCCCGGAAGAACGGATCGCCGGTGATCTGGAACGCCTCGATGTACGAAACCGCGAGCTGGGCCTGGTCGTAGAGCATTTTCTCGAAGTGGGGCACGCGCCACTCTCCGTCGACCGAATACCGGTGGAATCCGCCCCCCACGTGATCGTACATCCCGCCGGCGGCCATACTCCGAAGGGTGTTCAGGGCCATCCCCGTGGCCGCGGGCGCCCCGCGGCGGTGATGGTACGAGAAGAGAAATTCCAGGATCGCGGGCCGGGGAAATTTCGGCCCGGACCCGAATCCGCCGTACGTGGAATCGTACGCGGCGCTGATCGTCGCGAAGGCCCCGTCGGCAAGTGTCGCGGCGGGGAGACTGTCCCCGGTCTGACGCTCCGCCGATTTCATGAACTCAATCAGACGGGCCCCCGATTCGACGATCCGGGCGGGGTCGTTTTTCCAGAGGTCCACGATCTGCCCCAGGAGTCCGGGAAATCCTGGACGGCCGTGGGCCGGGACCGGCGGGATGTATGTCGCGCCGTAGAACGGTTCGAGATCCGGTGTCAGGAATACCGACATCGGCCAGCCGCCCGATCCGGTCATGGCCTGCACGGCCGCCATATAAATGCGGTCCACGTCGGGGCGCTCCTCGCGGTCCACCTTCACGCAGACCACCAGTTCGTTCATCAGGGCCGCGATGGCCGTGTCCTCGAAGACCTCGCGTTCCATGACGTGGCACCAGTAACAGGTGGAATACCCGACGGAGAGGAAGATGATCTTGTTTTCGCGCTTCGCCTTTTCGAAGGCCTCGGGCCCCCACGGGAACCAGTCGACGGGATTGAACGCGTGCTGGAGGAGGTAGGGGCTTTTTTCGTGGATGAGGCGGTTCGGGCGTTCGCCGGCTTTCAGCTTTTCGGCGATGGAGGCGTCGATGCCGGCCGGGGGACGCTTGTTCGGGGGATCGGACATGGTGCACCCGCGGGTGAAGAGAACGGTGAACGTGATGATTGTGAGAAGAGCCTGACGCACGATCGTACCGGCCCGACGGACCGGTTATCCGCCGGCGGCGGAAACGGCGCCGGCGTAGTGTGTGGAGCTGATCGGGATCGAACCGACGGCCTCCTCGTTGCGAACGAGGCGCTCTCCCAGCTGAGCTACAGCCCCAAGGGAATGGTCATCCGCCCGCGGGGGGATACAGCGACGGGCGGGGGGGTAGACCGGAATCGAGAAACCAATTTACAAAAGAGCCGACAGGAATCCAAAAAATCATCGAATCATGCGCCCTTGGAATCGGGCGGTGGACGGGAGGATTACGCCTCCTTGACAAAGGTGCTGAAAATTCATAATATTTAATGATATGATCGATTTTCCATACCAGGCGATGAGTGGCGGATAGTGATGGCCGACGAGGATAACGGGCAAACGGAGCGGGTGGACGATTCCGCGACGATGGGCGAGGCCCCATCGGTGGATGCGACGGGAACACCCGAAATCGCTGAACTCAGGAAAAAAACCGAGGAATTGGAGCAGGCGGTCGCCCAGCTGAAGGACCAGCTCCTGCGAAAGGCGGCCGAGTTCGACAACTATAAGAAACGAATGGAGGCCGAGACGATCTCGGTCATCCGGTTCGCCAACGAGGACCTCCTTCTGAAACTCCTGCCGGTCGTCGACGACCTCGAGCGCTCGTTCAAGGCGCTCGAGGGCAGCGCCAACCCCGGAACCGGCGACGACGCCCCGGCCTCGCCGCAAGACGCGCAGAGGAAGGAGACCTCCTTCATCAGCGGCGTGGAACTGATCCGCGGAAAACTGAAGAAGATTCTGGAGCAGGTCGGCTTGAAAGAGTTCGAATCGGCCGGCCGGCCGTTCGATCCCGCTCTGCACGACGCGCTCCTGCAGGTCCCGCGGGAAGACATGCCCCACCACACCGTGGTGGAGGAGATCGAGAAGGGATACCAGCTGCACGAGAAGGTCGTGCGGCACGCGCGCGTGATCGTCTCATCGAAGAGTGACGCGGGAGATCAATAAGAAAACCTATGTCGAAGCGCGATTATTACGAGATACTCGAGATTGCCAGGGACGCGAATCCGGACGACCTGAAGAAGGCGTACCGGAAGGCGGCGCTCAAGTTCCATCCCGACAGGAACCCGAACAACAAGGAGGCCGAGGAGAAATTCAAGGAGGCCGCCGAGGCGTACGAAGTCCTCGCCGACCCGGACAAGCGCCGCCGCTACGACCAGTACGGCCACGCAGGGATGCGCGCGGGCGCCGATTACCACGGGTACTCTGACATCAACGATATTTTCTCCAGTTTCAGCGACATCTTCGGGAGTGGTCTGGGCGGGGGGATCTTCGACGACGTCTTTGGGGGCGGCGGACGCGGGGGGCGTCACCGGCAGCGGACGGGACAGGGCGCCCCGGGCTCGGACCTCAAGATCCGCCTCAAGCTCACGCTCGAGGAGATCGCCTCCGGCGTCGAGAAGAAGATCAAGATCAAACGGTGGAAGCCCTGCGATGTGTGTTCGGGGAGCGGCGCGAAACACGGGACCTCGAAGACCGCCTGCACGACGTGCAACGGCAGCGGGGAAGTGCGCCACGTCTCCCGGTCGGTCTTCGGCCAGTTCGTGAGCATCGCGACCTGTTCCGCCTGCAACGGCGAGGGGAAGATCGTCAGGGACCACTGCCCGGCCTGCGCCGGCGAGGGCCGCGTGCAGGGAGAGAGCACGATCAAGGTCGCCGTTCCGGCCGGCGTCGCCGAGGGCAACTACATTCCCCTGCGCGGGCAGGGGAACGTGGGGCCGAGGGGAGGACCGGCGGGAGACCTCCTGGTCATCATCGAGGAGGAGCCGCACCCGGTGTTCACCCGGCACGGGGAGGACGTCATGCTCGACCTCCTGGTGGCCTTCCCGGACGCTGCGCTCGGCGCGGAGGTGGAAATACCCACCCTCACCGGCAAGGCGAGACTCAAGATCGATCCCGGGACCCAGTCCGGCCGCATCCTCCGGATGCGGGAGAAGGGGATCCCGTCCCTGAACGGAAGGAGCGCGGGCGATCAGCTCGTCAGGGTCAACGTGTGGGTGCCGACCAAACTCACACGGGAGGAAAAATCGCGGCTGCAGGATCTCGCCAAGGGCGAGAATTTTTCCCCCAAGCCGGGCGACAAGTCGGCGCATTCCGAGAAAAGTTTTTTCTCGGCGATCAAGAACCTATTCACGTAGCGGCCGGGGGAGCTTCCCCGCGGCCCGGGTCCACCATGCCACCGGTGACTCATGATGGCGAGGCTTAAGAGTTTCATCGGGAAACTGAATTTCACGTCCACCGAGCGGGTCGTGGTCCTGACCCTCGTCGGCGCGTTCATCATCGGTCTCGGGATCCGGCTCTTCCGGCAGGACCCGACCGGCTCCCCCCGCTTCGACTATTCGGCGAGCGACGCGGAGTTTGCGGCGCGGAGCACGGCCCGCGCACTCACCCCGGCGCCGGCCCGGACGGCCGACACCGTCACTGCGCCGGCCGCCGCTCGCGCGCCGGGAGCCCCGGGGAAGAAGGCCCCGGCGATTGTCCGCGTCGACCTCAACCGCGCCTCGAAGCGCGACCTCATGGGATTGCCGGGGGTGGGCGAGGTGATCGCGGAACGGATCCTGCTCTACCGGGAAGAGCACGGCGGGTTCGCCGCGGTCGCGGACCTGATGAAGGTGAAAGGGATCGGCAGGAAAAAGCTTGAACAGATCGCCCCTCATTGTTTCGTGGAGAAATAACGATGTTCGGTAAATACGTCGCTGGATTGAGCTACTCGGGGGATGTCCTCAGGACCGCGGTCCTTCAATTGAAGACGGGTGGCCCGATCCTCTGTCACCTGTCGGAGGAGAAAGTGACCGACCTGGACGGCGCCTGGTTCCTGCGGGACGTCCTCCAGCCCAGGATCCCGCTCTTCAGGAAGGTCTCGGCCGTCTCGGTCGGCATCGACAACTCGTCGGTGTTCTACCATTCATTCCCCGCCGCCCAGTCGCTCGCGCGCGCGGAGCGCGACGAATTGATCGACTGGGAGCTCTCCCACTACATCGCCGATTACGTCGGCTCCGAATTCATCAAGGACGTCCACGTCCTCGTCCCCGAAGCGGCGGGGAAGGCGACGGGGCTGCTGGTGGTGGCGGCGAACCGCTCGTTCGTCCAGAACATCCAGTCGCTCGTCCAGGGGAAAAAGCTCGGGCTCCAGGTGATCGAGACCAATTTCTTCGGCGCGACGTACGCCCTCGGCGTGAACTACCCCGAGGCCCAGATGAAGAGGGTCGTCGTCGTCATGATCGAGGACGAGAGGGTGGACGCGGGGATCCTGAACAAGGGGAAACTGGAGCGCCATTTCTGCACGCAGGTGCAGGGCCAGGATTCTCTCATCGCGTTCATCCGCGGGGGCGCCGCCGCGGGGAAGGCGGACGAGGTGTACTTCAGCGGCGCAGGGGCCACGCACGCCCTCGTGATGGCGGCCAGGAGCAAGATGGGGATCCCGGTGGAAATGCTCAACCCGGTGAGGGTGCTGAAGCTCAAACGCCGTTTCGACGGGAAAAATGAGTTTGCCGGCCTCGAGCACCGGTTCGCCTCGGTGATCGGTGTGGCCCTCCGGCGGCAATGAGGATTATCGCGGGAAGGTACCGCGGCCGGGTCCTTCCCGGTCCGGTCGGTCCGGGGGTGAGGCCCGCCACGGACAAGGTGAGGGGCGCCATCTTCAACATCCTCCAGAACCGCCTCGACCTGAACGGCATCGAGGTCCTCGACCTCTTCGCCGGGACCGGCAGCCTCGGTTTCGAGGCGATCAGCCGGGGGGCGGGGAATGTCACATTCGTCGACGACGACCGCGCGGCGGTCAGGGTCATCCGCCAGAACGCCTCCGTCCTCGGTTGCGACGACGCCTGCGAAATCCAGCAGGGCGACGCGCTCGGGTTTCTATCGCGCGGGAACGGTACGTTCAGCCTGATCTTCGCCGATCCGCCCTACGCCTTCGGCAGGACCGCCGACCTCCCCGGGTTGGTCTTCGCCGCGGGGCATCTCGCGGCGGGAGGATACCTGATCGTGGAGCACCGGCGGGGTACGACGTTCACCGGCGACCCGGCCGCGATGCCGCGTTTCAGCCGCGTCTTCGGCAGCACGGAAGTGTCCTTTTTCCATCAACCAGAAGAATCGAGCAACCCATGAGAACAGCCCTCTACCCGGGGACGTTCGACCCGGTGACGTTCGGACACCTCGACGTGATCGAGCGCGCGGCGGACATCTTCGACCGCGTCGTCGTCCTGGTGGCGACCAACTCGCAGAAGCAGCCCCTCTTCACCGGCGAGGAGAGGGTCGCGATGGTGCGGCAGTCCATCCGCGGGCTCAAAAACGTCCGCGTGGACATGTTCGACGGGCTCCTGGTCGCCTATGCGAGGAAGGCCGGGGCGAAGACGATCGTCCGGGGCTTGCGCGCCGTGTCCGACTTCGAATTCGAGTTCCAGATGGCCCTCACGAACAGGAAACTGGCGAACGAGATCACCACGGTGTTCCTGATGCCCCACGAGCGGTACACGTACCTGAACTCCAGCATCGTCCGCGAGATCGCGCGGCTCGGAGGGAACATCTCGCAGTTCGTCCCTCCCCACGTCCGGCGGATGCTCGCGTCGAAAAATCCCGCACCCGGGAGGAAACGGCGATGACGCTCTCCCGGAAGATCGCCGCGGTCGAGGAGTCGCAGACGCTCGCCCTTACCCGGATGGCGAACCAGATGAAGGCCCAGGGGATCAACGTGGTCAGCATGACCGCGGGTGAACCCGATTTCCCCACCCCCGACCACGTGAAGGAGGCCGCCATCGCGGCCATCCGCGGCAACTTCACCCATTACACCGCGAACGCCGGGATCCCGGAGCTCGTGACCGCGGTGCGGGATAAATTCGAGAGGGAGAACGGGCTGAAATTCGAGACATCGCAACTCCTCGTCTCGAGCGGGGCGAAGCATTCCATCTTCAACGCCCTGCTCGCGATCTGCAACCCCGGCGACGAGGTGATCGTGCCGGCGCCCTACTGGGTGAGCTACCCCGAGATGGTCAAAATTGCGGACGCCACGCCGGTCATCATCCAAACGTCGCGCGAAGCCGGCTACAAGCTCACCCCCGACGCGCTCCGGGAGGCGCTCACCCCCCGGTCGAAGGTCCTGATCCTGAACTCACCGTCGAATCCGACCGGCTCGGTGTATTCGAAGGCGGAGCTCGAAGGACTCGCCGGGGTCATCGCCTCCTCGGGGCTCTACGTGATTTCCGACGAGATCTACGAAAAGATACTGTACGACGGCGCGCGTCACGAAAGCATCGGCAACGTCGACGGCGTCCGCGACCGGGTCGTCACCGTCAACGGGGTGTCGAAGGCCTACGCGATGACGGGATGGCGGATCGGCTACATGGGCGGGCCGAAGGACGTCATCCAGGCGGCGGCGAAGGTCCAGAGCCAGGCGACCTCGAACGCGAACTCGATCGCCCAGCGGGCCGCCCTCGCGGCGCTGACCGGTCCCGACGACGAGGTGAAGCGGATGGTGGAGGAATTCAAACGACGGAGGGATTATTTTACCGGCCGCCTCAGGGCCACCCCGGGCGTCCGGATCGAGACGCCGCCGGGGGCCTTCTATCTCTTTCCGGATTTCAGCGGGTGCGTCGGCGCCCGGTACAAGGACGGCCCGATCGCGTCGGACATGGACCTCGCGGCGTACCTGATGGAGGAAGCGAAGGTCGCGGTGGTGCCCGGGTCGGCGTTCGGCGCGGCGAACCACCTCAGGCTGTCGTACGCCTGCTCGATGAACGACATCACCGAGGCCGCCGACCGGATGGAGTCGGCGCTGAAGAAATTATTGAACGCATGATCCGGTTGATCGGCTTGATAGGATTGAGCCGGAGGAGATGAGACGATGCCCACCTATCATTACAAATGCAAGGCCTGCGGCCACGAGTTCGAGGAGTTCCAGAGCATGGCGGACGATTCCCTCTCGAAATGCCCCGTGTGCGGAAAAAAGAAACTCGTCCGGGTCATCTCCGGTTCCGGCCTCGTCTTCAAGGGGAGCGGTTTCTACCTGACCGATTACAAGAAGCAGGGGAGTTCCATCGCGGGTTCGTCACAGGAAAAGAAGCCATCGACGGACACGCCCGCCGACCCGGCGCCCGCGCCCGCGGGAAAAAAGGAGAAGGGGAAGCCGTCGAAGGACCGGCCATCAACCGATAAGGCGTAGCGGCGCGTCAGATCGCGTCAGACCGCGCTGGGCGACCGGCGGACCGGACTGTCCGGCCACGGTTCTCCTCCTCCTGATCGAAAGAGTGTCACAACCTCCCCGCGAGGACCACCACGCCCCTGGCGCTCACCGCCTCCGATCCGGAGGCATCCACCGCATCCAGCAGCACAATGTACACCCCGATCGGCGCCTTCCGGCCGTGGTCATCGTACCCGTTCCAGGCGAACGAACCCGTCCCCGTGACGTATTCGCCGGCCGTGAGCGTACGGACCGTGCGGCCCTCCCGATCGTATATCCTGACCCTCGCGATCACCGGGCCGGTTTCCAGGCGGTAATTGATGAGCGTGACGTCTTCGAACCCGTCGCCATCGGGTGAGAAGGGATTCGGGCTGCAGTTCAACCCGTCGTCTCCCGCGGCCTGCTCCGCGTTCAGGCTGTTCCGGTAGCCGGGCGTTCCCCCGCCCCCGCCCGCCGACGTCCCCCAGTTCCATGCCGGTTCGCCGCCTGTCCCCGCGTCGATGCGTTCGAGCGAGCGTCCCTGGGTGACGTCGAGCGCGGGTGTGTGCCACTGCGGGAGGTACTCCACGCGATCGATCATCTCCCCCGCCGGGCCTGAGAGGATGAGAAGGTCCCCCGAATTATTGAGCGAGAAGCTGCGCAACCTCCCGATTACCTCCACGCCGGCCGGGATGTCGGGGTAGTCCGCCCGCATGGTCGTGTCGGGGGAGCAGAGGAGGTAACCGCCCGGCTCGAGGGCGATGACGCCGGCGCCAAGCATCCCCGCCGGTGGAGTCGTCCTCGTCGTCGACGAGCCGCCAGCCTGCCAGGTTGATCGTATCGGTCGAGCGATTGAAGAGTTCCACGTATTCTGCCCTCTCCGGGAGGGGGTCGTACATGATCTCATTGACCACCACGCTGTACGGCGCGACCGCCGCGCCGAGGCGGACCCGCGCGGTGTCGTTCGCGCTCACCATGTCGGAGTCGGAGCCGACGATCACGAAGATCGTGAGCGGGCCGGACCCCGTCGCGGAGAAGCTGAATTCATACGCCGCGGAATCTCCGGCGGGGATGGATCCGGGATCGATCGACCCCCGGACCTCCGACTCATCGGCCGTGCCGTCGCCGTCGAGGTCGATACGCCCACGAGAGCCGCGCATCGGTGGCGTCGGCGGTAGCCCGTAGTTCACCACGAATCCCGAACAACGGACCTCCTCGTCCGGCAGCGGGCGCCGGGGGCGAGACGGAGAGCCCCGGGAGATAGAGGTCGTGTCGCGGCCGCCCGGCCAGCGAGACGTCGTCCAGCCGGATGGTCCCGGTCGCCCCCGTCCCGTCGCCGGCGACGGTCCAGCGGAGCCGGACCGCCGATCGTCCTTCCAGCCATTGCGGCAGGGTGACCCGGCGTTCCACGTATGTCGTGACCGCGGGCGGCGGGAGCACGCCGCCTTCCACCGGTATAAAGATGGCGCCGCCGTCGGTGGACGCCTCGACGGTGATCGAAGCGTCGTGCGTCGACGACCTGCGTTCCATCCAGCCAAGGGAGCATCCGCTCCATCCATCCAGGTCGAGAGAGGGAGTCGTCAGTGACTGCCGGAGAACCGCGTTCGAGCCCAGGGCGCACCCGGGCGGCGAAAAGGCCCCGGACGTCGAGAGCGTAAAATCCCCTTCGGGGTCGCGTGAAGATGAAGAACTCCAACCCGTGCGGCAGGGCGGGGGACGGTGAAGAGTCGAATCGCTCGCGAAGGGGTGCGCGGCCGTCTGTGAGAGGAGGAGAGCCGGGAAGATCGCGACCGGCACAAACAGCGCCGGGAGGATGCGCCGAAGGCACACCCTCGCCCGACGTAACGGCGGGAGGGGGCGGTCTCGGTGGTTGATCGGATTGTACCGGAATTCCTTGGATGTCATCGGTATTCGTCGTATCGTAAGCCTGGTCCCGGCGCGTCTGCGGAGGGATCGACGGCAGCGCGGGGAAGAATGATATAGAAAATCCATCGGCGGGATTCCAGACCCTTCCAGGGTCCCGACCCCGGGGGTTTGAGGCCTGAAAATTCGCTTTTTGGCACCTGCATCGCGCGATGCAGGCGTGATCTGCGTCATTTGTTTACAGGCCACATTTTTTATATTTTGACAACCTTATATAGTCGCCCACTCAACAGCCATACATGTCCATACTCGAAAGAGCGCATTTCAGGGAATATCGACGTGTTGCCCTCCTCGCTCTACTGAGTGTGGGGATGGCGCAAGCGGGTGGAGGTGACCCCCGGGTCCCGGCCGGTCTTCAGACGCCGAAAACTCCCGGAGCCCTTCCCCTGAGCGACAGCCCGGCCCTTCCCCAGGAGGAAGCGGCGGCGACGCCCTCGCCCTGGTGGACCCGGTTCTATGGCGCGGGGCTCTTTGACACGCGGTGGGACGGCTGGTTCATTCAATCCTTTCTGCAGCAGGGGTACGACCTCAAACCGAACCGCCTCCTCAGCCTCTACGGCATCGGGTGGCTGACCGGCGGACACCCGGTCGACGGGAGCGGGCCCCGCCCCGACGATCATCTCCGACAACGTCCTCGTCCTCGGGGTCGGCCTGCGGTACCGGCCGTCGCAATTTTTCTGGATCGATGCGCAGGAGGGCGTCGCCATCGACCTGATCGAGCGGAACGGCGAAGAGCACGGCGAGCAATGATTTCAGGCTCGTGGCGACCGGGGGCACGGGGATCTATCCCGAATTTCGGGTCCACGACGACATCCAGGCCCCCCTGACGCTGATGGTGGACTGTTTCGGCTCGTCGGGGTACTACTCCCGGTACGAGAACATGATCACGTACCTCCAGGGCAGGCTCGGCCTGAGGGTCGCCGAGATATCCCGGATGTTCATGGACCTCTACCTCCGGGGTGACGCGGTCTTCGACTCCGACGGTGAATTCTACAATAACCTCTTCGAGATCGGACCCGGGCTCCGCTTCACGCCCGATCCCGAGTGGGGCCTCTTCGTGATGGTCGAATACCGCCGCGGGTTCTACGCCGACTATACCGACGCGATGCGCGAGGCCAGGGCGCTCTACTATCCGGCGCAGTACGACGCCGTCCGGTTCATCCTCGTCCTCGACCGGGAGTTCTGACCATGATCGACTGGGTGATCGACTTCTTCAGGTCCTCCTACGACGAGCTCTACCTCGCGACGCTGCTCGTCGCGATGTTCCTCTTCGTGAGCGGCATCGACGACATCTTCATCGACGTCTACTACTGGTTCCATCATTTCTTCGCGCGGAAGAAGTTCAACAAGTACCAGGACGAGAGCCCCGAACGGCTCAACCAGGTGCCCGAGAAACCGACGGCGATCTTCATCCCCGCCTGGCACGAGCACGACGTCATCGAGCAGATGCTGACGCACGCGGTCAGCACGATCCAGTACAAGAACTACGACGTCTTCGTCGGCGTCTACCCGAACGACCCGGAGACGATCCACCGGGTCGAGGAGGTCAGCAAGCGGTTCCCGAACGTGCACGCGGTCATCTCCGACCGCCCCGGGCCGACGACGAAGGCGGACAACCTGAACCAGATCCACGCGGGGATGCTCCGGTGGGAGAACAAGACCGGCATCCGGTACGACATCATCGTGATGCACGACGCGGAAGACGTGATCCATCCGCTCTCGCTCAAGATCAACAACGTCTTCATCCCGCAGTACGACATGGTGCAGATGCCCGTCTACCCGCTGCACACGAGCCATGCCCACCTGGTCCACTGGACGTATTCGGACGAGTTCGCGGAACACCACACCAAGGACGTCCTCGTCCGCCAGTACTTCAGCGGGTTCGTCCCGTCGGCGGGGGTGGGGACGGCGTTCAACCGGTGGATCATCGAATTCATCGGCACCTCGTACGCCAGGAACATTTTCCGGGCGAAGTCGCTCACGGAGGACTACGACCTCGCGCTGCGCCTGGCCCTCGGGAAGGCGAGCCTCCTGTTCGCCTACAAGCCGTTCGGCATCGACTGCGGCACGCGGGGATATTTCCCCCACACGATGAAGGCGTCCATCCGCCAGAAGAGCCGGTGGATCATGGGGATCTGCCTCCAGGCGTGGAAGACGATCGGCTGGAAGGGCGACGCGAGGTTCAGGTTCATCCTCTACCGCGACCGCAAGGCCATCATGGCGAACACCATCAACTTCTTCGCCTACATCGTCGTGCTCTACCTGATGGCCTACGAGGCGATCCGGTTCGGTTTCGAGGCGTACCAGCAGCTCCCCCCGATCGTGGTGAAGGGGACGATGCTCTGGAACCTCGTCGTGATCGACAGCCTGATCATGCTCTGGAGGATCTTCCACCGCTTCGTCTCTGTGCGTCGGGTCTACGGCCTCTGGCCCGGCATCCTGAGCGTCTTCCGGCTCCCGATTTCGAACGTCATCAATTTTACAGCGACCGGCAGGGCCCTCTTCATCTTCTTCAGGGCGTTGGTCAGGAAAAAAGACCTGAAGTGGGAGAAAACGGCGCACACGTTTCCGACGCACGTCCACCATCACTGAATCCACGCACCAGCGAAAGGGCAGGAGACACCATGACCTCAAAAGTACGCATTCTCTGTGTCGACGACGAACACGCGATCCGCACGCTCCTGCAGAGCCAGCTCGAGCAGGAGGGGTACGACGTGGACATCGCGGAAGACGGCGACGTGGCGATCGGGAAGCTCGGGGCGTCGGCCTTCGACGTCGTCCTTCTCGATATCAGGATGCCGAAGGTGGGGGGATCGACGTGCTGAGGCACATCGGCGAGAGCGGGATCAAGGCCCGCGTCATCATGCTGACCGCCGTCGACGACCTCACCATCGCGATGGAATCGGTCAGGCTCGGGGCGAGCGACTACCTCACCAAGCCGTTCGACACCGAGGACCTCTTCAGCGCGATCCGGAGGGTCAGCTCCACCTGACCCCCGGGCGCCGGCCGGAGGGGCCCCGGCCGCCGGAACCCGGCGTGTTGATTTTCTGCCGGCGGATACGTATACTGGACAAAAGGCCAAGTCCCGTGCAATAAACTGCCTCCGAACCCCGCCAGGTCCGGAAGGAAGCAACGGTAGGATGTCATGTTTGTGTGACACGGGGTAGCTTGGCCTTTATTTTTTTCCCGCCCGATTCCGCGCACTTTCCCTGTTTCAGGCCGCTTTTCCGCCGGTGGGGGATCCCGGACGATCTTCCGCCCCGTTGCGGGGAACTGAAAAAATACTTACATTTCGGTGAGTTGTTTCAAGTAACCCTCTAAAATCACCCACATTCCATCACACTAATGTTCACTGCGCCGGCAACAGGTCCCTGGTCAACGATACTGGGTTATCTCTGCATGAAGATTGTTTCTCCCCTCGCGGGTGAAATGCCCACTTCGTTCCGGTTCCTTGCCCCGACATCAGCACGCGGGCAACGTTGCAATACGACGGCGGCCCTCGCGGCATCTCCATCGCCTCACGACATGGCGGGACTCCCGCGGGACCACAGCGAACGAAGAGCGACCTATGAGAAAAGAAATCATCATCAATGCCACCGCAAACGAAATAAGGATTGCGATCACCGAAGACAGAAGGCTCGCTGAGCTCTACGTCGAAACCCCCGAAAAAGAACGACTGGTCGGGGACATCTACCTCGGGAAAGTCGCCAAGGTCATGCCCGGCATCCGGGCCGCGTTCGTCGACCTTGGACTGAAGCAGGACGCATTCCTCCACTTCTCCGACATCGGAGACTCCCTGAACGAATATTCCTCCCTCCTCGGCGAGGATTCCGACGTCGATACCGACGAAGGATCCGACGAGGACGATGACGGGCCGCAGGGCGGCCAGTCTGCGCCGGCGCAGGCCGCGAGGCCCGTCGCGGCGCCGCCCCAGCGGGACCAGCAACGCGACCAGCAGCGGCGCGGCGGCAGGGACAACGGCCGCGGGCATTTCCCGATCCCCGACATCCAGAAGGGCCAGGACATCATCGTCCAGGTGACCAAGGAACCGGTCGCCCACAAGGGGGTGAGGGTCACCTCCGAAATCTCCCTCCCCGGGAGGTTCCTCGTCCTCCTTCCCTTCGACGGAAAAATCGGCATCTCCAAGAAGATGAACAACTTCAAGGAGAAGCGGCGCCTCCGGCACATCCTGCGCGGCATCCTCCCCCCCGGTTTCGGCGTGATCGTCAGGACCGTCGCGCACGACCAGGACGAGGCGACCCTTCGACAGGACCTGGAGTCGCTCCTCGAGACGTGGAAGGAGATCCAGGTGAAGCTCAAGTCGAGCCAGGCGCCGGCCCTCCTCTACAAAGACATGGCCACCACCTCCACCGTGATCCGCGACCTGTTCACCGATTCCGTCGAGCGGGTGGTCGTCGATTCGAAGAAGGTGCACAAGGACATCCGCGACTACCTCGACTCCACGTCTCCCGGCCTGACCGACAAGATCGAACTCTACCGGGAACGCGAACCCATCTTCGACGCCTACGGGATCGAGAAGGAGATCGCGGTCTGCCTGAGCCCGAAGGTGTGGATGAAGAGCGGCGGCTACCTGATCATCGAACAGACCGAGGCGATGGTCGTCGTCGACGTGAACAGCGGGCGCTACGCCGCAAAACGGGAGCAGGAGCTCAACTCGCTCCGCACCAACCTCGAGGCGGCGCGGGAGCTCTGCCGTCAGCTCCGCCTGCGGGACCTCGGCGGCATCATCGTCGCCGATTTCATCGACCTCGAGGACGAACGGAACAGGAAGAAGGTCTACGACGAGCTCCGGAAGGAATTCCGGAAGGACCGCGCGAAGGTCACCGTGCTCCCGATGACGGAAATCGGCCTCGTGCAGGTCACGCGGCAGCGCATCCGACAGAGCGTCCTGCACAGCTTCAGCGAGGCGTGCCCGGTCTGCGGCGGCGGCGGGCTCGTGGCCACCCGCTCGAGCGTCGTCAATTCGATCGAACGGGGCGTGAAGCGGTTCAAGGCGGAGACGGGCGAGTTCAGGCTCCAGATCACCGTCCACCCCACGCTCGCCGACTACCTCCGCGAGGGCAGGTTCAGCCGGCTGAGGAAGATGATGGTGAAATACAGGATCCTGCTCACGATCGAGCCCGACCCGAAATGCCCGGCGTCGGAATTCAAATTCTACTCGCCGAAGCAGGACAAGGACATCACGCAGGAATTCAAAGGATAACCCCCGCACACCGATGAAAATATTCGTTGACACCGCAAACCTCGATGAAATCAGGAGCGCCGCGTCGATGGGCATCCTCGACGGCGTCACCACCAACCCGAGCCTCGTCGCGAAGGAAGGACGGGAATTCCGCGAACTCCTGAGGGAGATCTGCGCCATCGTCCAGGGCGACATCAGCGCGGAGGTCATCGCGACCGACGTCGCCGGCATGCTGAAGGAGGGGAGGGAGCTGGCGAAGATCCACGACAACATCGTGGTGAAGGTGCCGCTCACGGAGGACGGGCTCCGGGCGGTCAAGACGTTCAAGGCCGAGGGTATCCGGACCAACGTCACCCTCTGTTTTTCCCCGAACCAGGCGCTCCTGGCCGCGAAGGCCGGCGCCTACATCATCAGCCCCTTCGTGGGCCGCCTCGACGACATCAGCACCAACGGCATGGACCTGATCCAGCAGATCCTGACGATCTACTGGAACTACCAGTTCGAGACCCAGGTGCTGGTGGCGAGCATCCGCCACCCGATGCACGTGGTCGAATCCGCCACGATGGGCGCGCACATCGCCACCATGCCGTACAAGGTGCTCGCCGGGCTCCTGAAGCACCCGCTGACCGACATCGGCCTCGAACGGTTCCTCGCCGACTGGAAAAAAGCCGCGCACTGAGCCATGAAAGAAACCGCGTTCATCGCCATGCACCGTGACCTCGGCGCGAAAATCGTCGAGTTCGCCGGGTACATGATGCCGGTGTCGTACGCCGGCATCATCGAGGAGCACCGGGCGGTCCGCAACCGCGCGGGGCTCTTCGACGTCTCGCACATGGGCGAATTCGAAATCACCGGCCCGGACGCCGCCGCCCTCGTCCAGAAAGTCACGACCAACGACGTCACCCGCATCGCGAAGGGGAAGGTGCAGTACTCGGCGATGTGCAGGCCCGGCGGGGGCATCGTCGACGACCTCCTCGTCTACCATAAAGGCGACTCCTTCATGCTCGTCGTCAACGCCTCGAACCTCTCCAAGGACCTCGCGTGGATCCGGGCGGCGGCCGCGGGGATGTCCGTCGACGTGCGCGACAGGAGCGACGACACGTCGCTCCTCGCCCTCCAGGGGCCGCGTTCCCACGACATCCTCGCGGCGGTCGCGGGGCGCGACTTCTCCGCGATGGCGTATTACACCTGGACCGAAGCGAGCGTCCTCGGCGTGAACGCCATCGTCTCCAGGACCGGATACACGGGGGAGGCGGGGTATGAACTCTATTTCGACTCGTCCGCGGCGTCCGCGCGGACGCTCTGGAACGGCATCATGGACGCGGGGAAGCCCCACGGCATCCAGCCGGTCGGCCTCGGGGCCCGCGACACCCTCCGGCTCGAGATGGGATATTGCCTCTACGGAAACGACATCGACGAAACGACCAACCCGCTCGAGGCGGGGCTGGGATGGATCACGAAGCTCGGCAAGGGGGATTTCATCGGGCGCGACGCCCTCCTGAAGGCGAAGGAGGCGGGCCCCGCCAGGAAACTGACCGGCTTCACCCTCGACCGGCCGAGGGCGGTCCCGCGGCAGCACTACCCCCTCGGGGCGGACGGCCGCGAGGTCGGCGAGGTGACGAGCGGTACGCTTTCCCCGACGATCGACCGCGGCATCGGGATGGGGTATCTCCCGGTCGGACTGTCCGCGCCCGGCACCCCGGTCTCGGTGACGATCCGGGGCGCGTCGGCTCCGGCGACCACCGTCACGCTCCCCTTCGTGAAATCGAACGTATGAAAGAGACCGCGGGCATACGGGCTGACGTGTATTTCACCGCCCTGCGGCTGGACGAACTCCAGCTCAAGGACCGGAACATCGTCGTCCTGGACGTGCTCAGGGCGGGGACCTCGATCGCCGCCGCACTGCACGGCGGCGCCAAGCAGATCATCCCGGTCAACAACATCGAGAGCGCCATGAAGCTCTCCGGAGGGCTCTCCTCCGAGGTCACCCTCATGGCGGGCGAACGGAATGCCCGGATGATCGAGGGCTTCCACCTCGGGAACTCGCCCCGCGAGTTCACGCCCGCGACAGTGAAAGGGAAGTCGATCGTCTTCCTGACCACGAACGGTACGAGCGCCGTCGTCAAGGGGAAGCACGCCCTCAACCTGGTCATGGGGGGGTTCGTGAACCTCTCGCGGATCGTCGAATTCCTGGCGGACCTCAGGTCGGACTTCGTCCTCCTCTGCGCCGGGAAGGAAAACGCGTTCTCGATGGAGGACGCCGTTTGCGCCGGCCGGATCCTGAACCAGTTCACCGGGGCCTTCCCCGGGAAGCTCGAGCTGAATGACAGCGCCGTCGCCGCGATGACGCTCGATAAGAGTTTTGGCAAGGCGATCCTGAAAATGCTCAGGAACACAGAACACGGCCGGTTCCTCCAATCGATCGGGCTCGGGGAAGACCTGAAGATCTGCGCGGGGATCGATTCGTTCCCCGTTCTTCCCAGGCTGACGGGGACGGTCCTCAAGCTCCACGCCGGTGGCTAAACCGGCGAAGCCGCAGGAGGAGGCCGTGAAGCCGGCTGAGCCTGTGAAAAACGTTCCGAAGGCGCCTCCGCGGAAAAAAACGGCGGGTGGGACGGGCGGCCGTAACCGGATCCTCGCCTATTCGGGAGGGATCCTGGCCGGGGCCTTCTTCCTCGTCAGCATCCTCTTCTACTCCCCCTCCGACGAAGTCATCCTCGACGACCTCTCGCTCCTCGACGCCTTTCGCCTCCCGTTCGACGACGGCGTCAAGTCCCTGGTTTCAGGGTTGCAGAACGGGCTCGGGCTGTTCGGCGCCTTCACCGCGCACTTTTTCGTCGACCTCACCTTCGGCTATTTTTCCATCGTGCTCCCGCTCCTTTTGGTCATGTGGTGCGGCGTCCTGCTCACCGGCCGCGGGAAGGAAAAGCCGGTGCTGGCGACCAACTACGCGCTCCTCTTCATGCTCCTCTTCTCCGCCTCGATCGGCGCGCTCCGGTATTCCGTCGATTCGGTGGCGAAGGCCTGGTACGGGCTCGTCGGGGCGTTCACGGCCGACATCCTGGTCGGGCTCCTCGGCTCGATCGGCGCGCTCATTTTTTTGATCGCCGCGATCGCGGCCGCCGCCGTCTACCTGTTGAACGTCGACCTCGGGGCGTCGCTGGAACAGTTCATCACGTTCTGCCGCGCCCTCCTCGCGCGCTGGAAGGCCCGCGCCGCGACGGAGTCGGCATCCCCGCCCGCGGCGGGCAGGCCGGCCATTGCGCCGTCCAACGGGGGATTCCGGAACACCACCTTCATCCGCAGCGGCGAAGAGCAGGCCGCGCCGGAGGACCGCGACGCCGGCGACGAGGAACCCGTCGCGACCGACGATGACGACCTCCCGGTGGAATACCCGGGAGACGAATCCGTCGATCAGGCCGCCGGGACGGACATCTCCGGGGCCCCGTTGCGGATCGACATCCAGAGCCGGCCCGAAAACACGGACGAAGAGGCGGAGGACGGGCCGGTCGCCCCGCCCGCCGGCGCGCCGGCGCGCGGATCGGCCCGCGCGGGAGAGGCCGAACCCGAGGAAATCGACTACGTCTTTCCGTCGGTCGATCTCCTCGACCAGCCCCGCCAGAGCGACAACGTCGACAAGGAGGAACTGGAAGCCAACGCCGGCCTCGTGCAGGCGAAACTCGCCCGCTTCGGCGTCGAAATCGAGAGCGTGAGCGTCACGCCCGGACCGGTCATCACGCTCTACGAACTTGTCCCCGCGTCGGGCGTCAAGATCAGCCGGATCGTCAGCCTCGCCGACGACCTGGCCCTGGCGCTCGCCGCGAAGGGGATCAGGATCATGGCCCCGATCCCGGGGAAGAGCGCGGTGGGCGTCGAGATCCCCAACCGGAACCCCTCGATGGTCTCGCTGCGTTCCGTCCTCAACTCGTCGAAATTCCGCGAGAGCAAGGGGTTCCTCCCGATCGCCCTCGGGAAGGGCATCGCCGGCGACGTCATCGTGGACGACCTCTCGAAGATGCCCCACCTGCTGATCGCGGGGGCCACCGGATCGGGGAAGAGCGTCGGCATCAACACGCTCATGGCCAGCCTCCTCTTCCGGCTTCATCCCTCGGACGTCAAGTTCGTCATCATCGACCCGAAGAAGATCGAGCTGACGCAGTACGCGAAACTCAAGTACCACTACCTGGCCGTTTCGCCCGACATCCAGAAGGAGATCATCACCACCCCCGACGACGCCGTCGGCGTCCTGCGGAGCGTGGAGCTGGAGATGGAGAAGCGGTACGACCACCTCGCCGCGGCGGGCGTGAGGAGCATCCAGGACTACAACGAAAAGCTGAAGGGCGGGAAGCTGCGCAACACCGAGAAGATCGTGCACCGGAAAATCCCGTACCTGGTGGTGGTCATCGACGAGCTCGCCGACCTGATGCTCACGGCGGCGAAGGAGGTGGAGGAGCCGATCGCCCGGCTCGCCCAGCTCGCCCGCGCCGTCGGCATCCACCTCGTCCTCGCCACCCAGCGGCCCTCCGTCGACGTCATCACCGGCGTGATCAAGGCGAACTTCCCCGCGCGCATCGCGTTCCAGGTCTCGTCGAAAACCGATTCCCGCACGATCCTCGACATGAACGGCGCCGACCAGCTCCTCGGGAGCGGCGACATGCTCTACCTCCCGGCCGGGAGCCCGAAACCGTCCCGCATCCAGAACGCGTTCATCTCGACCGAGGAGATCGACCGCCTCACCGACTACATCGCCGCGCAGCAGGGCTTCTCCCAGCCGTACATGCTCCCCTCCGTGCTCGAACGGAAGAAAGCCGGCATGAAGGGGGGGACCGGGCAGCGCGACGAATTCTTCGAGGAGGCCGCGCGGCTCATCGTCCGGCACCAGCAGGGCTCGGTGTCGCTGCTGCAGCGCAGGCTGAAAGTCGGTTATTCGCGCGCCGCGCGGCTCGTCGACGAACTCGAGTCCGCCGGAATCGTCGGGCCGTACGACGGGAGCAAGGCGCGGGAAGTGCTCCTGGAGTCGGACGAACAGCTCGACGCCCTCCTCAGGACCATGGACCTCTGACGATGCGCCGCAACGCCCCGCTCTCCTCGCCCTGTTCGGATGGACGCTCCTGTCCTCCGCGGCCGCGCTTTCCGGCGATGACGCCGCCGACCTCGTCTCGAAGCTGAGGAAAAAATACGACCGCGTCGACGACCTCTCGCTCGACTTCACGCAGACCACCGTCTTCGCCGTCTCGAAGGCCCGGCAGTCGTCGGGCGGCGGCCTCTCGCTCGCGAAGGACAACCGCTACCGGATCACCACCGATGAGCGCGTCATCGTCTCCGACGGGAAAACCGTCTGGTCGTGGTCGAAATCCAACGCCCAGGTGATCGTCGACCACTTCCGGGACGATCCGAACAGCCTCACCCCCGAGCGCCTCCTGGTGAAGCTCCCGACGGAATACACAGCGGCGATTCTCGGGGAGGAGAAGGTCGGGAAGGAGGAGACGACCGTCCTGAAGCTGACCCCCTCGGTCGCCGGCAAATCGGTCCGGTGGTTCAAAATCTGGGTCGACGAGGACGACCTCACCATCCTGAAGCTGCAGCTGCTCGACATCGGCGAGAACGAAATCACGTACGAACTGAGCGGGATCGCCATGAACCGGGGTCTGCCCGATTCGACGTTCCGGTTCACGCTCCCGCCGGGGGCCGAAGTTCTCGACCTCCGCTGACACACCGCGCCGACTCCTCATGCCAGCGATGTTGAAAAAAATCCTCCGTCCGGCGCTCAGCCTCGGGTTGTCCGCCCTATTCCTCTGGCTGGCGTTCAAGGACACCGATTTCGGAGGCCTGATCGATGTCCTCTCGAGGGCCCACTACGGCTGGGCCTTGTCCATGCTGCCGGTCCTCCTCCTGAGCCACGCCGCGCGGGCACTCCGGTGGCGGTATCTCCTGCGCCCGGTCAAGGCCGTCATCAGTTTCAGAAACCTTTTTTCCGCGATGATGGTTGGGTACATGATGAACAACATCCTCCCGCGGGCCGGGGAGCTCGTCAGGCCGTACGCCATCAACAAACTGGAAGGGATCTCCCGGAGCACCGCGTTCGGGACCGTCTTCATCGAACGGATCTTCGACATTTTTTCATTCCTGCTCGTCATCGCGGTCATCCCGGTCCTCACCACCAGCCCCCTGACCCAGGCGTTCCCCTGGCTCGAGAGCACGGGGATCTGGCTCACGGCCGCCACCCTGACCATGCTCGCCGTTTTTTCCTTCCTCATGATCCGGAGGGACCTTGTCGTGCGGATGCTCGGGATGCTCACGCGGAGGCTCACGGCGAGGCGGGCGGGGCTGGTCGAACACGTCGCGCATTCGTTCCTCGACGGCTTTCTGTTCCTGAAGGAGCCGCGCCATTACCTGATGATCGGGGTCCTGAGCGTCGTGATCTGGGGGCTGTACATCCTGATGGTGTACCTCCCGTTCTACGCCTTCGACCTTCCGGCGCTCTACGGCCTTGACCTCGGGAGCGCCGTGGTCCTCCAGGCGATCTCCAGCATCGGCTACATCATGCCGACCCCCGGCGCGACCGGGCCCTATCACTATTTCACGATCCAGACGCTCACGAAGCTCTACGGCGTCAGCGCCGAGCTCGCGGCGAGCTACGCTGCCCTCACGCACGCGATCGGATACGTCGGCGTGACCGCCATCGGGATGTACTATTTTTTCCGGGACAGGCTGCATATGTCCGACGTGCTGAAGCCGGAGGCGCCGGCGACCCCGACCGCGGGGGCCGGGCCGAACGGTTAGGAACTCTATCCGATATTTTTTACCTTTGACAATTCACGTCACCACTTCACTATCACAGGAGTCACCATGCGACGCCATTCCGCGATTTTCGCCGCTTTCATCACACTCGTTTTCGCGCTGAATACCCTTAACGCCCAGGACAAACCGAAAGGAACGGACAAACCGATGACCGATACGAGCAAGAACCAGAAAGAAATCGTCGTGATCGAAACCTCGATGGGGACCATCGAGGTCGCGTTGTTCAGGGCCGACGCCCCGAAGGCTGTCGAAAACTTCGTCAAGCTCGCCCAGAAGGGTTACTACGACGGCCTGATCTTCCATCGGGTCATCGACAAGTTCATGATCCAGGGCGGCGATCCGAAAGGGAACGGGACCGGCGGTGAGAGCATTTACGGGGCGCCGTTCGAGGATGAGATCAGCCCCAACCATAAATTCGACAAGCCGGGCCTCCTCGCGATGGCGAATTCGGGCGGCGGTAAATCCAACGGCAGCCAGTTTTTCATCACGACCATTGCGACGGACTGGCTCACCGGCAAGCATACGATCTTCGGCGAAGTCGTGTCCGGGATGGACGTCGTCTACGCGATCGGCAAGGTCCCGGCGACGCCGTCGAGCAACAAGCCGGGGGCCAACAAGCCGCTGAAGGACGTGGTCATGACCAGCGTCTATCTCAAGGGGGCGAAGAAGGCCGCCGAAGAGAAAAAGAAATAGTCGGAATCCTCCTGGATTTTCGGGAGGCCGCGGGAAATCCGGAGGCGGGACGCTCGGAGCGTTTCGCCCCCGGGTTTCACGTTTTGACGCCATGACGACGCAGGCTCCATACCGGCGGGCGGAGGATTCCTTCTCGCTCCTGCGACGGTCGCTCGACGCGGGCGATCCGGCCCCGGTCTACCTCATCCACGGAAACGAACCGCTCCTGATCGACCGCGCGACGGAGATGATCGGGCGCGTCGCCGCCGTCGCCGATCCCCCGGGGCTGAACCGGCAGGTTTTTCCGGGGGAGGAGTCGGACGCGCGGGAGATCGCGCCTGGCCGCCTCCGCCTACCCGATGCTGGGGACGAAACGCCTCGTGATCGTGAAGGACGTCGAGAAACTCGGCGAGACCGGAGCACTCGAGGATTACGTTCGGAACCCGAGCCCCACGACGGTGCTCGTCCTGCTTTCACCGAAGCCCGACTTCCGGCAGAAGCTGTTCCAGGCGCTGAAGGAGAAGGCCGTGCTCGTCGAGTGCAGGACGCCCTATGACGACCGGATCGGGGCCTGGATCGAGGCGGAAGTCCGCGGCGTCGGCAAATCGATGGAGGCGGAAGGGGTCGAACTGCTGCAGCTCTCGGTGGGCGGCTCGCTGGCGGAACTCTCCAACGAGCTCGAGAAGCTCTACACGTTCGCGGGAGACCGGAAGGAGATCACGGCGGGGGATGTCGCGGCGGTCGTCGGCGTCTCGAGACAATTTTCCGTGTTCGACCTGCAGCGGGCGCTCGGGGAAATGAACACCCGCGCCGCCCTCGGCGTGCTCGGGAGGATGATCGACGGAGGCGAGAACATGACCAAATGCATCGCCCAGCTCACGAAATATTTCGAAAAACTCTGGCTCCTCCCGGACTCCGCGCTGAACCAGGAGACGGCGGCCGCGATGCTCGGCATCAAGCCCTTCTTCGTGCGCGAGTACCTCGCGGCCAGGAGGAAATTCACCGCCACGCGCCTGGACGACTGCTTCCTCGCGCTCAGGGAGGCCGACCTCGCGTTGAAATCCTCCGGCGGCACCCCGCGCCAGATCATGACCCTGCTCGTCCATTCCATCACGAGGAATACCCCGGAACCCGAAGATGCGCGCCATTATCGCTGAGCGGGGGGACCCCCGCGGGGCCCCCGACGCGGTCCCGGACCGCGATCGCCCCATCAACGCCGTGGAACAAACCTCACCCGTCGCGGGTATAACCGGAGGGATATGACCCCCCGTCCGACGGTCACCAACAGGATGTCTGACGAGGAGCTCGTGGCGGCCTTCGTGGGCGGTTCCCAGGAGGCTTTCACGATCCTGGTGGGGAAATATAAAAACCAGCTCGTCAATTATGTGTGGCGGATCCTCGGGGAATACGATGGGGCGCTCGACGTGGTCCAGGATACGTTCGTCCGCCTGCACGCCAAGGCCGGCACGTACAAGCCCGTGGCGAAGTTCTCGACCTGGCTCTACACCATCGCCTCGAACCTCGCCAGGTCGGAACTGCGCAGAAGGAAGTGGGGATTTCCCGGCAGGAGGAGGGATGCCGACCCCGCCGTCCCGGAACGCGATATCGCCGACCCCGGAGAACTGCCCGACGACCGCGCCGGCAGGGCCATCGCCGTCGAACAGATCGAGGGCGCCCTGAAGTCGCTCCCCCCGGCGTTCAGGGAACCGGTGGTGCTCTTTTACATGGAAGACATGAGTTACGAAGAGATCTGTGAGATCCTTGGCGTCCGGATGGGGACGCTTAAATCCCGGCTCAGCCGGGCGCGGGCCATGCTCGAACGGGTGTTGAGACCCGTGATGGAGTCCGATGAATCAGAATGACGGCCGGGACAACCGGCTCAGAAAACTTTTTTCCAAACTCCCGCGGGCGGAGGCCCCGGGGAATTTCGAAGAGCACCTGATGAGGCGGTTGGGGCAGCCGAAGACCCACCCTGATGCCCGCCACGCCCGTCTGCGGGCCTTCGCCATCCCCGGCCTCGCGCTCCTCCTGGTGGGCGCGTTATCGTATGTACTGTACCTCACCCAATTCAGGACTCCGGTGGACGAGATGATTCCGCAGAAAGATACGCTGACCGCTCCGCGCGGCGCATCCGTACCGGACCGTCCGGAATCGGGGGATGCCGCGGTCACCGTACCGGCCCCGGCGGATGAAGGGAGCCAGGCGGGCCCCGATGGCCGTTCCGCCGATAAGCCGACCACCCCGCCCGACGGGAGTCGGCGCGAACCCTCATCGGTTGAGAGGATGAAAATGGGGAAAACGACCCCGGGGCGCCCGATGATGATCGAAAGCAGTGTTCCCGAAACCGCCATCCGGCTCGATTCGGTCGCGGTGAAGGATACGGCCTCCGTCGATTCGACCCAGGCCATGCCTGATTCGCTCCTCGATTCCCTGAAAATCCGGAAACCGGACTGAGTCAGGCGGGATTCTTGACATCCTATCGGCGTTGTCGTACATTATACCCATGAACGCCATTAACGGGAGAAACCGATGCCGCTGAACATCCAGGACTCCGAAGAAAACAAGATTCCGGCGCCGGGCAAGCCCGAGCGCCCGCCGGTCATCATCGCCCCGCCCGACATGGAAAAGGCATGGAGCCTCAAGAACATCCTCCTGTGGGTTTTCCTCGTCGTGGCCCTGGTCTCCGCATTTTTCCTCCTCTTCCAGTTCGGCATCATATCCGGCGGAGACGGTGACACCGCCGCCGTACCCGCGAAAACTGTCGAGCCCCCGAAAGCGCAGGTCTCCGTCCCCGTCCCGCCCGCGCCGGCGCCGGGAAAAGAAAAAGCATCGTCAGGGGACCGGCGGGAGAGGCTCACCACCGTCGAAGGTGATTACACCATTTTCATCAGCGCGTTCCATGCGGCGGCTGACGCTGAAGAGCTGGCCGGCCGGTGGGAGAGGGCCGGTTACCCGGCCTTCGTGCAGCATTCCTCCGGGTGGTACAGGGTCGCACTGGGCCGGTACCAGACTGTTGCGCTCGCGCGCGCGGAGGCGGAAAAGCTCCGGCAGGCGTTCGAAGAGGGATACTACATCGGGCGGGTGGAACTCTGAAATAGATTGCGAAACAGGGCTTTTCTTCTTATATTGTTCATCCCAGTACCCGATTTTTTGGAGATTTTCGATGAAAAAAGGCATCCACCCCACGTATAAGCGGACGACCATTACCTGCATCTGCGGCAATTCCTTCGAGACCCGTTCCACGATGGGTGACCTGAAGGTGGAAATCTGTTCCCGCTGCCATCCCTTTTTCACCGGCAAGCAAAAGCTGGTCGACTCGGCCGGCAGGGTGGAGCGATTCCAGAAGAAGTACGCTAAAAAGCCGAAGGAAGCGGAAGTCGCCTCCTGAATCACCGGAACGGTCGACCGTTCTCGCTGAGCATTGAAACGGAATCTCGCTGACACGGGATTCCGTTTTTTTTCCATCCCACGACCATGGTCCATTGCCTCTTCGAAGATAACGTTACCGACTTTCAACCCCTCGTTCACCTGAGGCCGGTTTTCGACCTCACGTGCGGCGTCCTCACCCTCAGGCAAAAATGGGAGAGGGCCGTTCCGACGAAGCCGCTCAGGTTCGTCGTGCGCGACGAACTCCACGAATTCCGCGCCCGGCCAGAACGCCTGACGCTCCGCGGGCCCGAAGCCACCGGCGGCGCCTGGCTGATCAACGGCCGGTTTTTCCCCGACCCGGAACTCCGCCGGCTCCTCCGGAAAGAACCCCGGTCTCCGAAAATGCTCGTCTCCGGCGATGTCGTGGTCGCCGCGTACCTGCGCGCGGGCGAACTCTCGATTGCGTTCCCCGACCGCGGCGCCGGCCTCCCCGATTTTTCCCTCCTGTCCGGCGTTCCGAGAGAGGAAGTCCCGGGACGCGCCGTATCCGGATTCTGGGACCTGCTCCGGATGAACGGGGCCGAGATCGCGGCCGACCGCGACCTGCTTATTAAAGAGCTGCGCCGAGTGAAACCGAAAAACCACCCCGGTGCGCATTTTGTGAAGGGTGCGGGGATCTACACGGGCAAGCGGACGGTCATCAAGCCGGGGGTGGTCATCGACGCGGAGGACGGGCCCGTCATCATCGGCGCCGACGTCACGGTCATGCCGAACGCCGTCATCCTGGGCCCCGCGGTGATCGGGAACGGTGCCACGATCAAGATCGGCGCCAAAATCTACGGCGGCACGACGATCGGCGAGCGCTGCAAGGCCGGTGGGGAGGTCGAGGCCTCGGTGATGCTCCCGTTTTCGAACAAACAGCACGAAGGATTCCTCGGGCACTCCTACCTGGCGAGCTGGGTGAACATCGGGGCTGACACGAACACGAGCGATCTGAAGAACACCTACGGCCCCGTTTCGATCGTCAGGCGTGGAAAGAAGATCGCCACCGGGATGCAGTTCCTGGGGCTCGCCATGGGCGATCACTCCAAGAGCGGCATCAACGTAATGTTCGATACCGGGACCGTGGTCGGGGTCTGCTGCAACGTCTTCGGGGCGGGGCTGCCGCCGAAGGAAATCCCCTCGTTCAGCTGGGGCGGCGCCGGGACATGGACCGCCTACGATCCGGGAAAGGGGTTCGAGGTGATGAAGACCGTCATGGCGCGGCGCAACGTGCGCCCCGGTGAAGAATACGCGAAGACCGTCATGGAACTGTTCGACCGGACGGCGGCCGACCGCGAAATCGCGGGCATCCGCTGAATGACCGACGCCGGAACGACAGGTGTCGCGGCGCCGGGCGTCCTCTACGGCGGGCCGAGGGGCACGGCGATCAAGATCCTGAACAGGGTCGAGCGCACGGACGCCTACCTGGACAAGCTCCTCGACGCGGAATTGCGCTCGACCGACCTTTCCGACCCCGACAAGGGCCTCCTCTCGGAGATCGTTCACGGTGTGATGCGGTGGCAGGGACGGCTCGACTGGGTGCTGAACGGCTTCACCCACGGAAATTTCACAAAGTCCGACGTGAACATCAAAAACGCCATGCGCGTCGGGCTCTACCAGATCTTTTTCCTGACGCAGGTCCCGCACTACGCGGCCGTCAACGAGGCGGTCGAATTCGTAAAGCGGATCCGGGGTGATAAGACGGGGAACATGGTGAACGCCGTCCTCCGGACGATCCTGAGGACCCTCGACGGCATCCACTACCCGAACGCGGAAAACGATCCGCTGCAATACATCTCGGTCTATCACTCCCACCCGTCATGGATGGTCCGGCGGTGGTCGGAGCGCTTTGCGGCCGACGAACTCGTGAAATTCCTCACGGCGAACAACGAGATCCCGGGCCTCACCCTCCGGGTCAACAAGCTGAAGATCACCCCGCCGGAGTTCCTGGCCATCCTCGACGTCAACCAGGTGCCCTACCAGGGATCGACATTGATCGACTACTTCGTCAAGGTGAAGAGCCTCGGCCACATCGCCCGGATGAAGATTTTTCAGGACGGGCTCTTCTCCATACAGGACGAGAGCGCCGCTTTCCCGGTCCTGCTCCTCGACCCCCGCCCGGGAGAGAGGATCCTGGACCTCTGCGCGGCCCCCGGCGGGAAAACCACGTACATCGCCGAGCTCACGGCGAACCGGGGAACGGTGGTGGCGGTCGATCGGTACGAAAACAAGCTCGATTTCATCCGGAAGGGCTGCGACAGACTCGGGATCACCGACGTGAGCTTCGCGGTGGCCGACGCCCGGTCGTACGCGTCGGAGCCGGCGGACAGGATCCTGGTGGACGCCCCGTGCTCCGGCCTGGGGACGCTCCGGAAAAAGCCAGACATCAAATGGAAACGCCAGCCCGAGGATATCGTGAATCTCGCCGGGCTGCAGCGTGAAATCCTCGACAACGCCGCGACGCTCCTGAAGCCGGGCGGCGTGCTCGTCTACAGCACCTGCACGACGGAACCGGAAGAAAACCAGGCCCAGGTCAGGGCCTTCCTGGGACGGCATCCCGGCTTCACGGTCGAGGACGCCGGGGCGTTCGTCGCGAAGGCGGTGGTCACACCCGAAGGTTTCGTCGAGACATTTCCCCACCGCCACCACGTCGACGGGTCCTTCGCCGCACGATTACGCAAACAAACCGAATGAACGGACATGAAAGCCCTCGTTAAATCGAAACCGCCCGAATCCGGGATCTGGCCGGAAGGACTCACCCTCGCCGAGCGTCCCGTCCCCCTACTGGACTCCCCGACCGACGTTCTCGTCAACGTCACCGCCGGCGGCATCTGCGGCACCGACGTCGGGATCTACCATTCCAAGGACTCGCTCCGGACCAGCATGGCCCGGATCGGCGGGGAGGGGGTCATCACCGGGCACGAGTTCTGCGGGAAAATCGAGGACGCGGGGCCGCGCGCGGCGGCGATCCTCGCGAAACAGGTCCTGAGGAAATACTCCTCCGACCGGAAACTGAAAAAATACCTCGGCAGGAAAACCCCGGCGGCGCTCGCCCGCGGCGGGGGGTTCATCGAATTCCTGGCCGGGGAGTTCATCGTCACCGCGGAGATGCACGTCACCTGCGGCACCTGCGCGCAGTGCAGGATCGGCGAGTACCACGTCTGCACCAACACCGTCATCCGGGGACTGCACCAGGACGGCGCCTTCGCCCCTTACGTGGCGCTCCCGGCGGAGAACATCGTCCTCGTCCGCAAGGGGGAGATCCCCGAAGAGATCGTCGCGTTCATGGACGCGATCGGAAACGCGACGCATACGGTGCAGTCGCTCAGGTCGGTGAAGGGGAAATCGGTCGCCGTCCTCGGCGCAGGGGTGATCGGGCTGATGTCCGTCGCGATCGCGAAGGGGGCTGGAGCGAAGACGATTTTCGTGACCGACGCGTCCCACGGGAAAAACACGCACGAGAAGCTGGTCAGGCGCCGGTTCAAGGTGGCCCGGGCCCTCGGCGCCGACGAATGCTTCGATGTGTCGCTGACGGCCGGCAAGGAGCAGTTCTACCGGGCGGCAAAATCGCAAAACCACGGGGCTGGCGTGGACGCGGTGCTTGAAATGTCCGGATCCTACCGCGCCTACGAGGACGCCTTCCGCGTCCTGAGGATGGGGGGGGAGCTGTCGCTGCTCGGGCTCACCTCCGGGACGATGCCGCTCGATTTCTCGAAGAACGTCATTTTTCCCGGCGTCACGATCCACGGGATCATCGGCCGCCGGGTCTGGTCCACCTGGGACATGATGACGGACCTGCTTCGGAACGGGCTCGCCCGCAGGTTCCAGGAGGCGGGATTCGTGAGCCACGAGTTCCCGCTCGCAGACTACCGCAAGGGTTTCGAGGCGATCGACGACGGGGACGCCCTGAAGGTGCTCCTGCGGCCCTGAACCCGCGGGTCGAATGATGAACATGTGTCATTTCATCTGGAAAATTGATATATTCGGGCGCATATCAGCGTCCAACCCCGTTGTTTCCCATACGATGATGCTGTGTTCCTGCGGAACCCCGGTCTGCGTCCCGGTTCCCCCGCCGACCCCGCCATGATCCGCGGCATCGGCGTCGATATCGCGGACATCGGCAGATTCAGGACCGCAGCCGACATCCGGGGTCTGCTCGACCAGGTCCTGACGCCCCGGGAGATCGAACGGGTGACCAGGAACGGCATCGACCCCGGGAAGGCCGCGCTGCTGTTCTCGGCGAAAGAGGCGCTGGTGAAAGCGCTCGGTTGCGGGACGACGGACGGCTGGCGCTGGCACGACATCGAGATTTCGGCGGACCTGCGGGTCGAACTGACCGGCCATCTCAAAGCGCTCGCGGCGGACCGGTCGGTTTCGGCCATCAATGTTTCACTCTCATCATTCAAGGATCACGCTGTCGCCCTCGTTCTTCTCAACGGATAAAACGAGGATCGCACAATGAACAATATCGGTTCCTACGAGGAGCGGTACCGGACGTTTGAATGGAAACAGGCCGCGGATGAGCTCGGGTACGGTTGCGACGGGATGTTCAACATCGCGTATTACTGCAGCGATCGGCCCTGCGCCCTGGGCCTGGGAAAGAAGACCGCCCTCATCTGGGAGGGATTCGACGGGCGGACGAAGCGCTACACGTATGACGACGTACGGGTCCTCAGCAACACCTTCGCCGCCTACCTGAAGACCCTCGGGATCGGGCCCGGGGACCGCGTCTGTCTCTTCATGGACAAGATCCCCGAGCTGTACATCGGATTCCTCGGCATACTGAAAATGGGCGGGATCGCCCAGCCGCTTTTCTCAGCCTTCGGCGAGGAAGCGCTCCATACGCGGCTCGAGGACGCGGGAACCAGGGCGATCCTGACGACGAAGAAGCACGCGGGGAAAATCCGCCGGATCAGGGCGAAGCTCCCCGGGCTCGCGCACCTCGTCCTGGTCGACGCCGATGACGGGACGCCGTCAGCGGGCGAAGCGCATTTCTCGATGGCCGCCGCGAAGCGCGTGGAATCCTTCGATATCGTCAGGGCCGGCCCCGAGACGCCGTCCGTGCTCCATTACACCTCCGGGACAACGGGCAGGCCCAAGGGGGCCCAGCACGTTCATTCGTCGATCGTGGCCCAGTACATCACGACGAAGTGGGTCCTCGACGTCCGCCCGGACGACGTCTACTGGTGCACCGCCGACCCCGGGTGGGTGACGGGCACCTCGTACGGAATCATCGGGCCCTGGGCGAACGGGGTCACCCAGGCGGTCCTCGACGCCGGGTTCGGCACCGACAAGTGGTACAGCTTCATCCAGAAGCACCGCATCACGATGTGGTACTCGGCCCCGACGGCCATACGGCTCCTCATGAAGGAGGGGATGGAGGCCGTCCGGAAGCACGACCTCTCATCGCTGCGGCACCTCTGCAGCGTCGGCGAGCCGCTGAACGCCGAGGCCGTCATCTGGTCACAGAAGGCCTTCGGGAAACCGTTCCTGGATACCTACTGGCAGACCGAGACGGGTTCGATCGTGATCACCAACGTCCCCGGCATGAAGATCAAACCGGGATCGATGGGGAAGGCCTTCCCCGGCATCGTGGCGACCGTCCTGGACGCGAAGACGTACGAGCCCCTGACGACGCCCGGGACGGTGGGACTGATCGCGCTGAAACCGGGCTGGCCGTCGATGATGCGGACCTACCGGAACAACGCCGCGATGTACGAAACCAAGTTCAGGAACGGGTGGTACGTCTGCGGAGACCGTGCCAGCGTCGACGCCGAAGGGTATTTCTGGTTCGTCGGACGGGACGATGACGTGATCAACACGGCGGGCCACCTGGTCGGGCCGTTCGAGATCGAATCGGCGCTGCTCGAACACGAGGCCGTCGCAGAATCGGCGGCCGTCGGCAAACCGGACCCCATCAACATGGAAGTCGTGAAGGCGTTCGTCGCGCTCAAACCAGGCTACACGCCGAGCGGCGACCTCGAGCTCGACATCATGAACTTCGTGCGGAAGAAACTCTCCCCGCTCGCGATGCCGCAGGAGATCGCCTTCGTGGCGTCCCTCCCGAAAACCAGGAGCGGCAAGATCATGCGCCGGATGCTCCGGGCGCAGGAGTGGGGGGAAGAGATTGGCGACACCTCAACGCTGGAAAACGAATAGCGGGATGCACAGACAATCCCCGGAGGTACCATGGCTGACGACATCAAAAAGACCATCATCGATTACATAAAAAAAGAGTATCTTGAAGAGGATTCGACGCTGGAAGTCACCGAAGAGACAAGGCTGATCTCGAGCGGCATCGTGGATTCCTTCTCGATGGTGTCGCTCAAGATGTTCCTCGAGAAGAAATTCCAGATCAAGATCCCCGACGACAGGGCGACGCCGGAGGCGTTCGACTCCGTCAACAACATCATCAGGCTGCTCAACGAATTTACGAAGGCGTAGGAGGACCCATGGCATACAGCGACAAGGCCCGGGTCTTCTTCGAAGGCGAGCTGACGGGAATCCGGGAGAAGGGGCTCTTCAAGGAAGAGCGCTTCATCGAATCACCCCAGGCGGCGCACATCATGGTCGGATACCCCGTCGGGGCGCCGCCGAAGGATGTGATCAATTTCTGCGCGAACAACTACCTCGGGCTCTCCAGCCATCCCGCGGTCCTCAAAGCGGCCCACGACGGCCTCGAGAAGAGGGGGTTCGGCATGTCGTCGGTCCGCTTCATCTGCGGGACCCAGGACATCCACGACGAGCTCGAACGGAAACTGACCGAATTCCTGGGGACGGAAGACACCATCCTCTTCCCCTCCTGCATGGAGGCGAACGCGGGTTTGTTCGACGTCGTGCTCGACAAGGAGGACGCCATGATCTCCGACCGGCTGGTCCACGCGTCGATCGTCGACGGGATGCGGCTCTGCAAGGCGCAGCTCTTCAACTACAAGCACTCGAACATGGCGCACCTGGAGGAGAAGCTCCAGGAGACCCAGGGCTGCCGGTTCCGGATGATCATCACCGACGGCGTCTTCTCCATGGACGGCGACATCGCGAAACTCGACGAGATCTGCGATCTCGCGGAGAAATACGACGCGATGGTGATGGTCGACGACTCGCATGCGACCGGGTTCGTCGGCCGGACGGGCCGGGGGACGCACGAGCACTGCGGCGTGATGGGCCGGATCGACGCGATCACGACCACGCTCGGCAAGGCGATGGGCGGGGCCGCGGGCGGTTGCGTGAGCGGCCGCAAGGAGATCGTCCGGCTCTGCCGCCAGCGGGCGAGGCCGTACCTGTTCTCCAACACCGTTCCGCCGGTCGTCGTCGCTGCATCGATCAAGGTCGTGGAGCTCATCTCGGAATCGACCGATCGCCGGGACAAGCTCGAACGGAACACGAAACGCTTCCGGGAGAACATCACGAAGGCCGGCCTCGACATCAGGGAAGGGACCCATCCGATCGTCCCCGTGATGCTCTACAACGCGAAGCTCGCGCAGGACGTGGCGCGCGACCTCTACGCCGAGGGCATTTACGTGGTCGGCTTCTTTTTCCCCGTCGTCCCGCAGGGCCAGGCCCGGATCCGCGTCCAGATCTCGGCGGACCACGAGACCGCCCACATCGACCAGGCGGTGAACGCCTTCGCGAAAATCGGCGCGAAATACGGCATCCTCGGGAAAAAACGCGATGAGATCATCGCGATGTTCGGGATGTAGACATCATCACCGTCGACGCCCCGGCCCGGCGGCCGGGGCGGTCGGACGACGCCCCTCCATCACAGACAACCGTTCTTTATGGCGCAGAGCACGAATCTACGGGAACATTTCAGCCGGCAGCTCGACGAGCTGAGGAGGAACGAACTCTACAAGGACGAGCGGGTCATCCACTCACCCCAGTCGGCCGAGATCTCGGTCGAGTACCCCCATGCGTTTCCGCGAAAAACGGTCCTCAATTTCTGCGCAAACAATTACCTCGGCCTGTCGGACCACCCCGCGCTCCTGGAGGCGGCGCATCTGGCGCTGAAGGAATGGGGGTACGGCCTGTCGTCCGTCAGGTTCATCTGCGGCACGCAGGACATCCATAAGCGGTTGGAGGAAAAGGTTTCCACATTCCTCGGCACGGAGGACACGATCCTGTACACCTCCTGCTTCGACGCCAACGGCGGGGTGTTCGAGGGCCTTCTCGGAGAGGAGGACGTCATCGTGTCCGACGAGCTGAACCACGCCTCCATCATCGACGGGATCCGGCTGTGCAAAGCCCACCGGCACCGGTACAAACACAATGACATGGGCGACCTGGAGCGCCTGCTCAGGGAATCCGGGTCCGCGCGGTTCCGCCTCATCGCCACCGACGGCGTCTTCTCGATGGACGGCGAACTGGCCAGGCTCGTGGAGATCTGCGATCTCGCCGGAGAAATATGACGCCCTCGTCATGGTGGACGATTCGCACGCGACGGGTTTCATCGGGGCGACCGGCAGGGGGACACCGGAACATTTCAATGTCCGGGACAGGGTGGACATCATCACGACCACGTTCGGGAAGGCGCTCGGGGGCGCATCGGGCGGCTGCGTGTCCGGCGGCAGGATCTTCATCGATACCCTGCGCCAGCGTTCGCGGCCCTATCTGTTCTCCAACACGCTGAGCCCGGTCGTCGTCGCCGGCACCATCAAGGCGCTGGAACTCATCGGCGCGTCGACCGCGCTTGAGGGACACGCTCGACGCCAACGCCCGGTATTTCCGCCGGAACATGAGGGCGGCGGGGTTCGATATCCCCGAGGGATTCCATCCCATCGTCCCGATCATGATCCACAACGCGCGGGTGGTCCAGCAGATGGCGCGCGACCTGTACAAGGAAGGGATTTACGTCGTCGGGTTCTTCTACCCGATCGTCCCGCAGGGCAAGGACCGGATCAGGGTCCAGGTCTCGGCGGCGCATACGCGAGCGCAACTCGACAAGGCGATCGAGGCATTTCAACGGGTCGGAAAAAAACATGGGATTATTCACTAGGAAAATCATGAACAAGCAGATTGCACCGGCCGAAGACGCGATCCTCAACGCCCTCCGGAGCGTCAAAGACCCCGACCTCCAGCGGGACATCGTGTCGCTGAATTTCATCAAGAACCTGAGGATCGACGGGAGTTCGGTGTCGTTCGAGATCGAACTCACGACGCCCTCCTGCCCCGTGCGCGACGAACTCAAGCATCAGGCGGAAGAGGCGGTCCGGAAGGGGGTCGCGGGGGTGGGCGAGCTCGCCGTCACGATGACATCGAACGTCCGGACGACGCCAGGGGATCGGGAGGGTGAACCTCCTGCCCGGGGTGAAGAACACGATCGCCGTGGCGAGCGGGAAGGGCGGAGTCGGGAAATCCACCGTCGCCGTGAACCTCGCCGTGTCCCTCGCGCTCGACGGCGCGCGGGTCGGGCTGATCGACGCCGACATCTACGGACCGAGCATTCCCCTGATGATGGGGATCGACCGCAAGCCGTCCGTGGTCGGCGGCAAGCTGCGTCCGCTGGAGGCCCACGGCGTGAAGGTCATGTCGATCGGGTTCCTGATCGATCCGAACCAGGCCGTGATCTGGCGCGGCCCGATGGTGAGCGGGGCGCTCAAACAGTTCATGTCGGACGTCGAGTGGGGGGAGCTGGATTACCTCCTCTTCGACCTCCCCCCGGGACCGGGGACATCCACCTCACGCTCGCGCAGTCGATCCCGCTCTCGGGCGCGGTCGTCGTGACCACCCCGCAGGACATCTCGCTGGCCGACGCGAGGAAGGCCTTCACGATGTTCCAGAAGGTCAACGTCCCGGTCTTCGGCCTGATCGAGAACATGAGCTACCACATCTGCGGTCAGTGCGGCCACAGGGAGAATATCTTCGACGCGGGCGGCGGGGCGAAGGCCTCGACCGAGCTCGGCGTCCCGCTGCTCGGCGAGATCCCGATCTACACCCCGATCAGGGTCGGCTCGGACACCGGCCGGCCGATCGTGGTGATGGAGCCGGGGAGCGCACAATCGGGGATCCTCCGCGGGATCGCCCGCAACCTCGCGGCGCAGATCAGCATCCGGCAGTTCTCGGACCTCGCGACGCCGGAGATCGAGATCAGGCTCGATGGCTGACACGCGGGAAACGATCGAAACGAAGGTGAGGGCGGCGCTCGAGGTCTGCAGACCGTTCCTCGAGGCCGACCGCGGGGGGATCGAACTCGTGCGGGTCACCGACGACGCGATCGCCGAATTGCGTTTCACCGGGGAGTGCGCGCTCTGTTCGCTCTCGAAAATGACCCTGCGCGCGGGGGTGGAACGCGTCGTGATGCGGCACGCGCCCGAAATCCGGCGCGTCGAATCGGTTCCGTAACCGGCCGTTCAGGTCCCCCGCGTTTCCTCCAGCCTGCCCTCCGAGAGTCTCAGGATGCGCTCCCGGCGACTGCCGGACCATCTCCTCGTTGTGGGTGGCGAGCAGGACGGCCGTCCCCTTCGCGTTGATGTCCTTCAGGATCTGGAGGATTTCGAGCGACGTCGCCCCGTCCAGGTTGCCGGTCGGTTCGTCGGCGAGGAGGACGACGGGGTTGTTCACCAGCGCCCTCGCGATGACCACCCTCTGCTGTTCCCCTCCCGAAAGTTCCTCCGGCATGCTGTTCCGCTTGTGGCTGAGCCCGACGTCGGCCAGCACCCGCAGCACCTTTTTCCCGATCTCCGCCGACGGGGCCCCCGTCACCCGCAACGCGAACGCCACGTTATCGTAGACATTCCGCTCCTCGAGGAGCTTGAAGTCCTGGAAGACGATCCCGAGTTTCCGGCGGAGGATCGGGATGTCCTTCCGTCGCGCGGACGTCGAGGACGTTTCGTCGACGGTGACCTCCCCCGTCACCGGCGAAAGGTCGAAATAGAGCAGCCGCAGGAGGGTGGTTTTCCCCGACCCGGTCCTCCCGACGAGGCAGACGAATTCCCCGGGTCCGATGTGGAGCGACACGTTCTCGAGGACCGGCACGTTGCCGAACCGGACGGAGACATTCTTCAGGCTGATCATCGGCGCCCGCCCCCGGACGCACGCCTGCGGGCGATGATCTCCGCCGCGGTGAGGATGGCGGCCACCGTGCTGGCCGGGTCCGCGACGCCCTTCCCCGCGATGTCAAAGGCTGTGCCGTGGCCGGGTGAGGTCCTCACCAGGGGAAGGCCCGCGGTAAAATTCACCGCCGCGGCAAATCCGCCCATCTTCAACGGAATGAGCCCCTGGTCGTGGTACATCGCGAGTATGCCGTCGTACCGTTCGTACGAACCGCTCCCGAAGAAGCCGTCCGCGGGGAACGGCCCGGAAATGACGGCGCGCGCCGCGGCGGGCCGCCCTGATGGCGGGGATGATGACGTCCCGCTCCTCGGTCCCGAGGAGCCCGCCCTCGCCGGCGTGGGGATTGAGCCCAAGGACGGCGATGCGGGGCCGGCGGAAACCGAAATCGGCGCGGAGCGACGCCGTGAACAGCCTGAAGACCCGGGCCAGCCGCTCTCCGTCAGGGCGGCGGGCGACCCGGCGGAGCGGCATATGGATGGTGGCGAGCGCGATCCGCAGCCGTCCGCTGAGCATCAGCATGAGCGCGTCGTGCGAACCGGCCGCCTTCGCGAGCATTTCGGTCTGGCCGGGATACCGGAAACCGGCCGCGTTGAACGTATCCTTCGCGAGCGGTCCGGTGACGATACCGTCGATCATCCCGCGTTTCCAGAGCGCCGCGGCGTGTTCGAGCGACGTCCCGGCGAGGAAGCCGGCCGGAGCGTGACGGCGTTCCCGGCCTGGCCGAGAACGGGTGCGGCCGGGAGGTCCGATCACGGGGACGATGTCGCGGCCCCAGGAGAGCGGCGGCTCCGGGACCGGAAGGAGGGTGAGGGGGATCCTGAATTTCCTGAGATAGTACGCGAAGACGCCGGCATCACCGACCAGCAGCGGACGGCACACCCTCCGGACCCGCGGGTCGAGGAGCGCGCGGAGGACGACCTCGGGCCCGATGCCGTTCGGATCCCCGGCCGTCAGACCCACGACGGGAGGGCGGAGTGTCCGATCGGCGCTCACGCCCCGGACGCGCTGCGGGTTTTCAGGAATTCCACCAGGAGGCGGACCCCGACGCCCGAACCGCCCTTCGGCGCATACGGCAATCGACTCCTCGAGCATGGCGGTGCCGGCGATGTCGAGGTGGACCCACGGGTGGTTCCCGATGAACCTTTTCAGGAACAGGCCCGCGGTGATCGCCCCCGCCCAGCGGCCGCCGACGTTCTTCACGTCGGCCACGTCGCTCTTGATCTGTGTTTCATATTCCTCGAACAACGGGAGGGGCCAGACCCGCTCGAACGTCTTCTCGCCGGCGGCCTTCAGCTCCGCCATCAGGACTTCGTCGTTGCCCATCATCCCGGTCGCATGGACGCCGAGCGCCACGACGCAGGCGCCCGTCAGGGTGGCCAGGTCGATGACCGCCGCCGGTTTATACGTCGGGGCGTAGGCGAGGGCGTCGGCGAGGATCAGCCTGCCCTCGGCGTCGGTGTTGTCCACCTCCGACGTCGTTCCGTCCGTAGTGGGTGATGATGTCCCCGGGGCGCATCGCGGCGCCGCCGAGGAGGTTTTCCGTCGCGGGCACCAGGCCCACCAGGTGGACCGGTATCTCCGAGCCTGCTCGCCGCTTCCATCGTGCCGATGACCGCCGCCGCGCCCGACATGTCCATCTTCATGTCCGCCATCCCGGCGGCGGGTTTGATCGAGATGCCGCCCGCGTCGAAGGTCACGCCCTTCCCGACGAGGACGATCGTCTCGAGACCCGTGCCTCGCGGCGTTCATCTCCATGATCACGAATCGCGGGGGCCTCGAGCTCCCGGCGCTGACGGCGAGCAGTCCGCCGAACCCGTTCTGGCGGATTCTTTTTTCGTCCCAGACCGTGACACGGTAGCCGTGTTTCGCGCCCGAAATCCGCGCGGCCTCGGCGAGGGTCTCCGGGTACAGTTCGTTGGGCGGGGCGTTCTCGAGATCGCGCGCGAGTTTCACCGCGTCGCAGACCATCACGGCCTCGCGAAGGGCTTTCCGGACGGTCGGCTGTCCCGGCGTCGCCCTCCCCGATGATGTGCACCTTCGTGAGGGGGCGTCGTCTTCTTCGCACGATCGGTGATATACCGGTCATACCGGTACGGTCCCGAGGATCACACCCTCGGCGAGCGCCTTCGCCGCGTCCACGGGGCTCAGCGATCCGCTGCCGCCGGGGAGCCCCGCCGGGGAGAAGGAAGGTGACGCTGCCGGATTTTTTCGACCGGGCTCCCGAGGCGGCGAGCGATGCGGCCCGGCGGATCTTCTCGGCGGTGAGCTTGTCCGGGGCGCCGGTCCCGGCGAGGAAGACGCGGGCGGCGCCCAGCCTGCCATCGGAGAGGAACGAGCAGAGGGTGCCCTGCTTGCCGGTGAAATCCTCGTGCTCCAGGATCCGGGACAGGCGGTTGCCGAAGATTTTCCGCAGCGGCGCGAGGGAGGCGTTCAGCGCCGCCGCTGCCCTCGGACGCGAACAGGACCAGGGCGTCGGTCCGGGTGCTCTTCAACGTGCCTTTCCGGTAGACGATGTTCATGGTATCCTCGTCGATGTGGTGTCAGGTGTCGGATGATCGAGATATTTCCCGGCCGCGAGGAGGACATCCCGGACGACGGCCTCGAGTTTCACGTCGTGGAGGCGCGCGCCGGACGCGTTGATGTGTCCGTTGCCCCCGAATTCCTTCGCGAGGGCGTTGACCGGGATCGCCCCCTTCGACCGGAAGCTGATCTTCACGCCGTCGGCCAGCTCCGTGAAGAGAATGCCGATCCTCACCCCCCGGATGTTCATCGGGTAGGTCGAAAAAGTGTCGGTCTCGACCTCCGTCGTGCCGGTCCGCGCGAACATCTCCCTGGTGGTCAGCATCGTGGCGATGGCGCCGCCGCCGGACAGGGAGAGGGTGTCGAGGGCCTCGCCGAGGAGCCTCATGCGCCCGGGGGTCCACGTCTCGTAGACCCGGCTGAAGATGGACGGGGGGTCCGCGCCGCACTCGATCAGCCTGGAGACGATGCGGTGAGTGCCGGCATCCGTCCGCGGGTACCGGAACGACCCCGTGTCCGTCATGATCGCCGTATAGAGCGCCACGGCGATCTCCCCGGCGATCGTCCACGTCGCCCCCGAACGACTCCAGGAGCCGGAAGATCATTTCCCCCGTCGACGTGGCGTCGGGGTCGACGTAGTACGCGTCCGCGAAGGGATGGGGGTCCTGGTGGTGGTCGATGACGGCCTTCCGGGCCGGGGATGTCCTCACCGGCTCCTCGAGGCTCCTGAGCCTGTCCGGCTGGTTGGTATCGAGGATGAGGATGGCGCCGGCCGCCGCGATGGCCGGCCCGTGCGTCGCCGGGTTCGAACCGGGCGATGATCCCCGCCGGGTCGAGCCAGCGGTAGTGCTCCGGGGTGGGGCTGTGGTTCACGATCGAGACGCTCTTCCCGAGCTGCGACGAGGCCGGCCCGGAGGGCCAGTTCGGATCCCAGTCCGTCTCCGTCGGGGTTGACGTGCGTCGTCAGGACGAAGCGGTCCTGTCGCCGGATGAGGTCCCGCATCGTATGCAGTTCGGACTGTGTCATCGGATCGATGCTCAAGGTAGCGTTATTTCCGGAAAAATAAAAAAGGCGGGACCACCGGTCCCGCCTCTCACGTCGCGCCCGCACGGGCGGGTACGTTAATTGATCATCCAGGTGTCGCCGGAGTTCAGCAGTTTTTCGAGCTCGCCTTCTCCCTGCTTCTGCACCGCCGTCTCGATCTGGCGGGTCACCTCCGCTTCGTAGAGCGGCCGGTCGACGGCGTAGATCACGCCGACCGGGCGGGGGAGGCCGGGGAGGTCCGACATCCTGGCCAGGATGAAGGAGAGCATGGTGTCCTTCTCGTTGTGCACGATCAGGTCGGCGGCGGAGTACTTGCCGTCGGCCAGGGAAACGACCGTCGGCGTGAAGCCGTCGAGCCTGATCCCCTTGTCCTTCGCCTTCCCGAAGATCATCGGCTTGCCGTGCTCGACCGCCAGACACGCTGTCGTCCTTGGTGTCCTTCTCGGTGAAGGTGAAGAAGGCCCCGTCGTTGAAGACGTTGCAGTTCTGGTAGACCTCGACGAACGACGTGCCGCGGTGCTCGGCGGCGCGCTTGATGACCAGCTGGAGGTGCTTCGGGTCGCGGTCGAGCGTCCTGGCGACGAAGGAGGCCTCGGCGCCGAGGGCGAGCGAGGGCCGGGTTGAACGGATGGTCGACCGAACCGTAGGGCGTCGACTTGGTCACCTTGCCGAACTCCGACGTGGGCGAATACTGCCCCTTCGTCAGGCCGTAGATCTGGTTGTTGAAGAGGAGGATCTTGATGTCGATGTTCCTCCGGCAGAGGTGGATGAAGTGGTTCCCGCCGATGCTCAGCCCGTCGCCGTCGCCGGTCGCGACCCAGACCATCAGGTCGGGCCGGGCGATCTTCAGGCCGGACGCGATGGCGGTCGCCCTCCCGTGGATCGAATGGAACCCGTAGGTGTTCATGTAATACGGGAACCGGCTCGAACAGCCGATGCCGGAGACGAAGGCGATACGGTGCCTCGGCAGGTTGAGGTCCGGCATCACGCGCTGGACCTGGGCGAGGATCGAATAGTCCCCGCAGCCGGGGCACCACCGGACGTCCTGGTCCGACTGGAAGTCCTTGCCCGTCAGTTTCGTTTCCGGCGTGGCCGGCGCATCCTTCAGGATTTCTTCTACGAGTCGCATCGTGGTCGCTCCGTTATGATAAAAGTTCGTCGATCTTGTTTTCGATGTCGGACGCCCGGAAGGGGAGTCCCTGGACTTTGTTCATGGAGATGGCCGGGATCAGGAACTTGCTCCGAAGGATCTTCGACAACTGGCCGAGGTTCAGTTCGGGCACCAGGACCTGCTTGTAGCTGTAGAGGATCTCCCCGACGTTCTTCTGGAACGGGTGGATGTATTTCAGGTGGAGGTGGGAGACCGATTTCCCCGCCGCGCGCCGCGCTTCGACGGCCGTGCGGATGGCGCCGTAGGTCCCGCCCCATCCCACGACGAGGAGGTCGCCCTTCGGGTCACCGTCCACGACCGCGGGAGGAAGGATCGTTGGCGATGCCGTCGATCTTCGCCTGCCGCATCCGGACCATGAACTCGTGGTTCTCCGGGTCGTAGCTCACGTTGCCCGTGATATGCTGTTTCTCCAGGCCGCCGATGCGGTGTTCGAGTCCCGGGGTGCCGGGGATGGCCCACGGGCGCGCGAGGGTCTTTTCGTCCCTGCTGTAGGGATGGAAATCCGCCGGGTCGGTCCGGAACGACGGCCGGATGTCGGGGAGGCGAATCCACCGGGGGGATCATCCAGGGTTCCGCCCCGTTGGCGAGGTAGCCGTCGGAGAGCATGATCACCGGCGTCATGTACTTCAGCGCGATCCTCGACGCCTCGAAGGCCGTGTGGAAACAGTCCGCGGGCGTGGTCGGGGCGATCACCGGGATCGGCGCCTCGCTGTTGCGGCCGTAGACCGCCTGCAGCAGGTCCGCCTGCTCGGTCTTGGTGGGGAGCCCGGTGCTCGGACCGCCCCGCTGGACGTCGATGATCACCAGGGGGAGCTCCACCATGACGGCGAGGCCCATCGCCTCGCTCTTGAGGGCCATCCCGGGCCCGCTGGTGGTCGTGAGCGCCAGGGCGCCGCCGTAGGCCGCGCCGATCGCGGACGTGATGCCGGCGATTTCGTCCTCGGCCTGGAACGTTTTCACCCTGAAGTTCTTATGGCGCGACAGCTCGTGGAGGATGTCGCTCGCCGGAGTGATCGGGTAGCTGCCCAGGAAGAGCTCGAGCCGGGACTTCACGCTCGCGGCGATCATGCCCCAGGCCGCGGCCTCGTTCCCCGTGATGCTCCGGTATTTTCCCTTCCTGAGGGAGGCCGGCTTGACCTCGTACCTTGCCGCGAAGATCTCCGTGGTCTCGCCGAAGGCGTATCCCGCCTTGAGGACCCGGACGTTGGCGTCGGCGATCTCCGGCGTCTTGCCGAATTTTTCCTGGATCCAGTTCAGGCTCAGGTCCATCGGCCTCGAGAACATCCAGTACATCATCCCGAGGGCGAAGAAGTTCTTGCAGCGGTCCACCAGTTTGTTCGAGAGCCCCATGTCGACCAGGACGTTCTGCGTGAGGGTGGTGATGGCCGACCGAGTGCAGCTGGAATTTCTTCAGGGACTCGTCGGTCGAGCGGGTTCTTCTCGTAGCCCGCGAGCTTCAGGTTCTTCTCCGAGAAACCGTCGCTGTTCGCGATGATGATGCCCCCGTCGCGGAGGTTCCGGAGGTTCACCTTGAGGGCGGCCGGGTTCATGGCGACGAGCACGTCGCAGATGTCGCCCGGCGTGTTGATCTCCGTCGACCCGAAATGGATCTGGAAGCCGCTGACCCCGAAGAGGGTCCCGGCTGGGGCCCTGATCTCCGCGGGATAGTCGGGGAACGTGCTGAGGTCGTTGCCGAGGAGGGCGGTGGTGTTGGTGAACTGCGTCCCCGTCAACTGCATCCCGTCGCCGGAATCGCCGGCGAACCGGATCGTGACTTTATCGAGGTTTTTCGTTGTCTTGCTCATAGGCGTTCCGGGGTAGGTCCTTTCGTTATCCGAGTTCGTTTAAAAAGGGGAACCACTGCGACAGCCAGGCCGAGATGACCGTAAGGTAGTTGGTCATGATCAGGAGACCCACGATCACCAGCAGGATGCCGCTCACCATTTCGATCTTCGGAAGGTGGCGTTTCATCCGGTTGAACGGCCCGTAGAAGACGGTGATGCTCAGGCCCGCGAGGACGAAGGGAAGTCCCAGCCCCGCGGAATAGGAAGAGAGGAGGACGATCCCCTCGGTCACGCTCTCCTGCTGACTGGCCACGGCGAGGATCGACGCGAGGATCGGGCCGATGCACGGGGTCCAGCCGAAGGCGAAGGCGAGGCCGACCAGGAATGCGCCTGACGCCCCCAGCGGCTGCCCCCTGGCGTGGAAGCGTTTTTCATAATTGAGGAACGGGATCCTGATCAACCCCGTCATGTGGAGGCCGAACACGACGATGACCCCGCCGGCGATCTTCGTGATCAGGTGGAGCTGGTCGCGGAGTAGCTGGCCGATGAACGTGGCGGAGGCCCCGAGGGAGATGAACACCAGGGAGAATCCGGCGACGAAGAAGAGGGAATTGAGGAAGATCCGGCGGCGGACTTCCGACCGGGCGGACGAGGTCGTCATCTCCTCGAAGGTCACGCCCGAGATGAACGAGAGGTACCCCGGGACGATGGGGAGGACGCAGGGGGAAATGAAGGACGCGAAACCGGCGGCGAATGCGAGAAGAATGGTGACGTTTTCCAAAACCTACCACCTCATTTCAGAAGGTACCTGTTCTTCCAACATACCAAATTCCGCCTTGTGTTCAAAGAATGCGGTCGCTCACCCCGGCCCCGGGCGGGGGAGAGAGAGCACCGCGCGTCGTTTACTCCTTGACGACCCACACCTTGACTTTCGTCTCCACTTCCGGGTGCAGTTTCAGGCTCACGGAGTAGATGCCGAGCGCCTTGATCGGCTCCTCGGTCTCGATGATGCGCTTGTCGACCGTGAAGCCCTTCTCTGCGAGCGCGTCCGCGATCATCTGGGACGTCACCGTGCCGAACAGCCGTTCGTCCTCGCCGACCTTCATTTTGAGCGTAATGGAGGTTTTTTCGAGTTCCACCGCGAGTTTTTTTGCGCGGGTGGATTCCTTCCCCTGCCGTCGCGATTGCTGCTGTTTCTCTTCCTCGAGCGCGCGGATGTTCCCGGCGGTCGCCTGGTACCCGATGTCCCTCGGGATCAGGAAGTTCCGCGCGAATCCGTCCTTGACGTCCACGACGTCGCCGATCTTTCCCAGTTTCTGGTGGTCCTGACGAAGAATGATTTTCATGACAATGCTCCTGTGTCGTTTGCCGGTCTGGTGGTCAGCGGATCGATTCCGAGACGAAGGGGATCAGGGCGAGGTGCCGCGCCCTCTTGATCGCCTGGACGAGCTGGCGCTGGTGTTTCGCGCAGTTGCCGGTGATCCGCTTCGGGATGATCTTCCCCTGCTCGGAAACGAAGCGCGAGAGGCGGCGTTCGTCCTTGTAATCGATGTAGGTTTCGTCGTTGTCGCAGAACCGGCACGATCTGCGTTTCTTCAGCTGCTGTTCCTGTTTGGCCATTGGCGTTCCTTGCGATTCCTGTTGGTGGTTGAGAGTGGCGATTGCCCGGCGGTCAGTCGCGCGCGGAGGTTCAGTTTTCCTCGGTGAAGAGGGGGGCGCGTGTCTCCGGCTCTTTTTGAGCCTGTTGAGCCGGTTGAGCCTGCGGAGCCTGTACCGGGGGTTTCGGCGCTTCGACGACTTCGGGCGCCGCCATTTCGGCCGCGGATTTCGCTTTCGCGGCGATCGCGTGCTTGTCGAGCTGGATGGTCAGGAAGCGGAGGATGTTCTCGTCGAGGAGATAGGCGCGCTCGAGCTGCCCGATCAGCTGGCCCGGGCCGTTGAATTCAATGTTGACGTAAAAACCGTTGTTCTTCTTCTCGATCGGGTACGCCAGCCGTTTCCGCCCCCAGCGATTGGTGGCCGTGATGGCGCCGCCGTTCCGCTCGATGACCTCCGCGACGTGGGTGACCGCCGCCTCGATCTGGGAATCTTCGAGCGAGGCGTTGATGATGTAGGTGGTTTCGTAGTTTCTTTTTTCCGATGACATGGTATCCCTCTGGACTGTTGAACAAGATCCCCGGCGAAACGACCGGACACCGCCGGTCGAACCCGGGAACAGGGTTATGGTGTTTTACTTTTTGTTGACGATGTTCATCGCCCGATCAAGGCCGTCCCTGACGACCAGCAGGACCGTTTCCGCGGCGCGGGCGGCCATCTCGCGGGCGGCCGAAAGTCTCCGCCGGTTCAAACGCCGAGAGCACGTAATCCGCCGTCGGTTCCCCGGGTCCCGGGGCCGTCGGTCCGCGGACGCCGCAACGGAGCCGTGGGAATTCGACACCCCCCGTCTCCCGGATGACCGACAGCAGGCCGTTGTGACCGCCGTCCCCGCCTTTCTTCCTCAGCCTGATCACCCCCAGGGGCAGGTGGAGGTCGTCGCAGCAGACGATCAGCCGATCGGGCGGGAGGCCGTACTCCGAGAGGAGCGCCCGGACCGCCTCGCCCGAGTTATTCATGAACGTGCGCGGCTGTGCCAGGATGATGTCGGATCCGTGTTTCCGTCCCGAGGCCCCCGTATAGAGCCGGTGCGAGTGAAACCGGATGCCGAGCTCCCGGGCGATCCTCTGCGCGACGTCGAAACCGATGTTGTGCCGCGTGCCGTCGTATTCCGATCCCGGGTTTCCCAGCCCGACGATGAGATGCATCGGTCCGCCAAACGCCGGCGCCGGTTATTTCTTCTTTTCCTCTTTCGCGGGGGCCTTCGCCGGGGCCGCACCGGGCTTCGCGGGTGCCGCTCCGGGTTTCGCGCCCGGCTTCGTCGTGGAATCGGCCTTGGCCTCGCCGGCCGGCGCTTCCGCGCCCTCTTCCGGCTTCTTGCCCTTCGCGATCACTTCCGGCTCGGCGGCGACGGCGCCTTCCACCGCGGCTTCCGGCGTCGCTTCCTTCTCGACCGTCGGCGGGATGACGCCCAGGATCGTGTCGTCCTCGTGCGCGAGGATGGTCACGTCCGGGAGTTTGACGTCCCTGACGTGGACGAACTGGTTCATCTTCAGCTCCGACGCGTTCACCTCGATGTGGTTCGGTATGTTCTTCGGGAGGCAGGAGATCCTCAGCCTGCGGATCGACTGCTGCAGGACGCCGCCGTCCTTCACGCCCGCCGGAGTGCCGCCGGTGACGACGACCGGAATCTCGAGGGTGATCTCCTCGTTCTCGCGAAGGCCCTGGAGGTCGACGTGGACCGGCAGGTCGGTGACCGGGTCGAACTGGACGTCACGCAGGATGCACTTCTTCTCCCCGCCGTCGGCGAACTTCAGGTTGATGATGTGCGACTCGGTGGTGAAGATCAGGGGCTGGAGGCTCTTCCCCGTCACCGTGAAGGGAATGTTCGATTCCCCGTGGATGTAGTAGATCCCCGGGACCTTTCCTTCGCGGCGGAGGGCTCGTCCGCCGTGCCCCGGACGGTTCCTGGTTTCTGCCTGGATCGTGATTTCGTGCATGATGTGATCTCCTCGCGTTAACTTTTATCCACGTCGAACAGCGAACTGATCGACTGGTTTGAAAAACCCCGTCGTATCGCCTCACCGAAGATGTCGGCCACGGTGAGGACCTCAATTTTTTCCGTCTGGGCGGCCGGCGCCGTGATCGGGATCGAGTCGGTGACGTACATCTTCGAAACGGCCGAGTTCTGTATCCTTTCCAGCGCGTTGCCGGAGAGGATCGGGTGCGTGCAGGCCCCGAAAATTTCCAGCGCCCCCTTGGCCCTGAGCGCGTCGGCGGCCCCGCAGAACGTCCCGCCGGTGTCGATCAGGTCGTCCACGATCAGGATGTTCCGCCCCTCCACGTTCCCGATCACGTTCATCACCTCCGCGAGGTTCGGCGTGGGGCGCCGCTTGTCGATCAGGATGAGGTCCGCGTCGAGCCGCTTGGCGAACGCCCTCGCCATCTTGATCCCGCCGACGTCCGGAGAGACGACCGCGAGGTTCGGGATCCTGTTCCTCGTGAAGAATCCCGAGTAGAGCGTCGACGAATAGAGGTGATCCACCGGGATGTCGAAGAAGCCCTGGATCTGCGGCGCGTGCAGGTCCATCGTGATCACCCTGTCGGCCCCGGCTTCGGTGATGAGGTTCGACACGAGTTTGGCCGTGATCGAGACCCTCGGCTGGTCCTTCCTGTCCTGTCTGGCGTACCCGAAGTACGGGATCACCGCCGTCACCTTCCTCGCGGAAGCGCGTTTCGCGGCATCGATCATGATCAGGAGCTCCATCAGGTTCTCGGCCGGCGGATTCGTCGACTGGATGATGAAGACGTCCGTACCCCTGACGTTCTCGCTGAATTTTACCCAGATCTCGCCGTCGCTGAAGTTCTTCAGCACGCAATTGCCGAGCGGGACTCCCAGGTTCAACGCGATGTTTTCGGCGAGCGCCCTGTTCGAGCGACCCGCAAATATCTTCAACTCAGACATTCAAAAAACGTACATCCGGATGTGTATTTCAAGGAAAAATTGCCGGAATGCGTCCCAAAAGAGGCTTCCCGCAGAGTCTGGAGCGATTAATATAGGGAATTTCGGGATCTATTGCAACATCCGGAGGGGATCCCCCGCGCCGGCACGGCGGGCGGCCGCGAAAAACGGCCGCCCGGGCGCCGGAACGATCATTTCAGGAGGAGCATTTTCGTTGAAAATGTGCGCCGTACGCCGTCGACGCCGGTCGCGTCCATCCGGCAGAAATAGATGCCCGAGCCGAACGCATCGGCCCTGAAATCGACCCTGTGACCACCCGCGGCGAAACTCCCCATCCTCGACGAGGCGTGCGACCGTCTGCCCCAGGACGTTGAACACGCTCACCGACACCGTCGCGTCCGGTCGCGAGGTCGAACGCGATCGTCGTCACCGGGTTGAAGGGGTTGGGGTAATTCTGGTGGAGCGCGAACGTCCCCGGGATCTCCACGCCCGTACCGGCGCGGACGAGAAGCGATGTCACAGCGACGTCTCGAAGGACGAACGGTTTCCCGGGACCGACGTTCAGCGCGACCACGGCGCCCGTGGCCGCGTCGATGAGATCGACAGAAGGCTGGCCGCCGGATTCACCGGCGGACAGCTCGATCGTCACGGGGTACCGCGCGCCGCGCAGGACGATCGGCCGCGATATCGAGCCGTCCTCCGCGAACACTTCGGCGGCGCGGTCCGAGGCGAACCGCGCGTCGAAGACGCCGTCCGGCGGGGGCGGCGGCAGCTCGTACAGGAGCGGGCTGGCCCCGTCCGGCCAGCGGCTGCCGAACCTGAGAGTTTGCCGCGAGCCGTGCCGGTCCGTGATGGTGACGCCGTGCATCGAGGAAAGCGCCTCCCATTCCGGCGGGACGGCGGCGTTCTTCGGTACGGCCGCCGCGGAGGAGAGGACGAGGGTGCCGGGGGCGCTGGTCTTGACCCAGTAGCCGCGGGCCGGTTCGAGGGTGGACGTCGGCGTGTAGCTCACGCCGAACCCGAAATACGAACTGACGACGTTATTCGACGGCTGCTGGACGATCCCCGCCGTGGCGACCGGGCTGGTGACCGCGCCGATCATGTTCCATCCGGCGGCAACCGGTATCGTGTCCGATTCGACGGTGTCGCCGTCGATGCCGATGTTCTGGTTGTTGGTGAATTTCAGCCAGTAGGCCACGCCGTTGTCGAGCGTGTCGTCGGCCTGGTACCCGTTGCTGAAATAGAAGGCCTTCGAAACCGCGGAAGGGAAGATCAGGCTCTTGTCCCTGGTCCCCGTCGGTTTGAGCGGGAGCGAGACGATGTTCCATCCGTTGTTGAACAGGAAGAACTCGGGCCCGTCATGGACGATCTCCACCTGGGTGATCGCCGCGTTCGTGACCGTATAGGTGTTCTGGTTCTTCATGTTGATGGAGAAGAGGGTGCCGGCCGTCGCTTTGTCGCGCAGCGTGAATTTCCCCGGGGGGAAGTTCGCGTTATTCCACCGCACGGTGAACGGGAAGCCGCCCGGCCCCGCCTGGAGCCTGACGGAATAAGTGTTCCGGACGTGGAGGATCGTCAGGATGTCCCTGAAATCGGTGGTGGAGCCCTCGGTCGGGGGGATCAGCCACCGGGTATCGAACGTCCCGGGGCCCGGGGCCACCGGGAGCTCGACCTCGGCGAGCGAACTGTCGATCCCGATCGTCGCCCCCGGAAACGCTCCGTAGCGCAGGGTGTCCCTGAGGCCGCCGTTGTCGGTGAGAATGAGGCTGTCGATAAACTGGAACTGGTTCTTCGGGAGGAAGTCGTACCTCCCGAGGTACCAGCGGGAGAAATTCCTCACCGAATCGAGCGAAATAGCGACGAGGTCGCTGTCGAGGTAGTCGGTCTGGCCCATGTTGACCACGATATTCGCGGAGTCCCTGAACAGGACGAGGTCCTCGATGGGGATGGTCGTTTCCGCCGTGTCATACCGGAGCGACACGGTCGCCATGTAGTTGCTGCCGCCGCTGGCCGTGAGGTTGTACCAGCGCCTGACGAAGACCGAGTCGCCCTGGCCGGGCGGCACGGCGCCGGGGTTGGCCGTCATCGTCACGGTGTCGGGGGGCGCCCCGACAGGCTCGAACCGGATGAAGGTCACTGGGCTCTCGAACCGGTAGGGGTCGAGGGTGCCCGGCGCGATCGTCCGGCGGATCGTCCCGGGGCCCGTCGAGCCGGTGCCCTGGAAGGCCGCCGGGTCGCCGTTCAGGATCACCAGCGTGTCCACCGACCTGAGCGTCAGCCGGTAGAGGATAAGGAGGGAATTCTGGATGACCACGTTTCCCACGCTCTGCAGTTGGACGCTGTCGCGGACGATGACGTTGTGGAACCTCCCACGGACCAGGCCGTTCCCGGTGAAGATCACCGTCGAGGACCCGTGGATGAACTGCCCGTTTCCCCCCACCACGAAATCCCGCCCGAGCACGAAGTTCGTTTTCGCCACCGCGTCCATCTCCAGCGTGCCCTCGACATTGATGTTGCCCTTGACGACGAATTCCGCCACACCGTTCCTCATGGTGAGCTTCGCGCCGGGACCGATGCGCATCGCGCCGATGTTGATCTGCTGGACGGTCGACCGGATCACCGGGTTACGGGCGGTCAGGGGGATCGACACGCTGTCCGTCTTACCGGGGATGCCGGACGGGGACCAGTTGCCGGGGAACGTCCAGAGGGAATCGACGGCCCCGGTCCAGGTGCGCAGCGGGAGCGGGGTCACGCCCGAACAGATGATCGTCCCGCCCTCGCCCGCGGCGAAGAGGAGGCCGCCGGTGGTGAGGCGGACGAGCTGGACGTCGAAGAGGGTCTGGGTGCTGCCGCTCGCCATCCTGGTCCAGGATGCGCCGCCGTTCGTCGTCAGCACGATGGTGCCGTCGTCGCCGACCGCCCATCCCGTGGAGGGGCTGCTGAACGCCATCCCGTAGAAACTCTCGAAGAAATCGCCGGGGAGTGTGTTCCAGTTTTCCCCGCCGTCGGTCGTTTTCAGCAGCATCCCGAAATCACCCGCCGCGTAGACCGTGTTCGCGTCGATGATCTCCAGGGCGTAGATCGCCTGCGTGCTTCCGCTGAACTGCTCGACCCAGGTCGTGCCGCCGTTGGTGGTCTTGAAGATTTCGCCGCCGTACCCGGCGACCCATCCCACCTGGTCGTTCACGAAGCGGATCTTGAGGAACGACGTGACGGACGCGATCGTCTGGGGGGCCCAGGTCGAGCCGCCGTTGGTCGTGGCGAGAATGGTCCCGAAATCGCCGACCGCCCATCCCCGGCTCGCGTTCAGGAAGTAGACCGAGTTGAGGGTCTCCTCGGAGCGGCTGTTCTGGTCGTTCCAGGTCGCGCCCCCGTTGGTGGTCTTGAGGATCACCGCGCTGTCCCCGACGATCCAGCCCGTGTTGTTGTCGTTGAACCAGACGCCGTAGTAGGTCTGGAAGATGCCGGTGAACAATTCGTTCCAGTTATACCCGCCGTCGGTCGACTTGGCGAACGTCCCCTCTTCGCCCACGGCGAATCCGTTGGTCTGGTTCGGGAAGTGCACACCATAGAGGATGTTCTTGGTGCCCGTCGAGAGGACGTCCCAGGTGGCCCCTCCGTCGGTCGTCTTCAGGATGGTCCCGTAATCGCCGACGGCGTAGCCGAGCGTGGGGGAGAGGATATTGACCGCGTAGATGTCGTTATAGGTGTTGCTCGATTGTTCGAACCAGGAGAGGCCGCCGTTCGTGGTCTTGATGATCGACCCGAATGCGCCCATCGCCCACCCGTTGAGCGCGGAGGTGAAGTGGATCTTGAACAGGCTGTAGATCGCGTCGGTCGGCATCGGGGTCCACGTGTCGCCGCCGTTCAGGGTCTTCAGGACTTTGCCGAAGGCGCCGGCGGCGTACCCGACCGTCGGGGAGACGAATATCACCGAATAGAGCGGCTGCGTGGTGCCGCTGCCCTGGGGCGACCAGCTGTTGCCGCCGTCCGTGGTATGAATGATCGTTCCGGTTGCGCCGACCGACCATCCGCTCAGCGAATCGATGAAAAATACGTCGTAGAGGTTTGTCGTGACGTTCGTCGTCTCGGCGTGCCACGTCGAGCCGGCGTTGAGGGTCGAGAACATCGAGCCATTGCTGCCGCTGATCCAGCCGATGTTGTGTGAATGGAACTGCACGGCGAGGAGGTCGCGGATGGTCGAGAGCTGTTCGTACTGCCACGTGTGCCCGCCGTTCGTCGTGCGGACCGCCTGTCCCGTCACCCCTACCGCCCAGCCCGTCTCGCTGCTGGTGAAATCGACGTCGAAGAGGGCTTCCGTCATGCCGCCGGCGGTCGGTGTGACGAGCCATGTCGTGCCCCCGTTGGTCGTCTTGATGACCGTGCCGTAGTCGCCGACGGCGAACACCGTGTCCGCGCTCACCGAGGTGACGCCGTTGAGCAGGTTGCCCTGCGGCAGCGGGTTGACCCACTGCCACGACGTTTGCCCCGTGACGGTCGCGCTGACCAGGATCGAGGAAAGAACGAACAAACAAATATTTTTCATGATTCGGCCCGGGGATAATGACGACTACTTTACGACGATGAATTTCCCTGTATACCGGCCGGACAGGAGAGGGTCCTCCGCCATGGCCGTGAGTGTGTAAAAGTACACGCCGGACGCGAGGCCCCCGGCGTCGTACTCCAGAACATGGCTGCCTGCGGGCATCCCGGCGTCCGGGGTCGGAACGTCAACCTCCTGGCCGGCGATGTTCCTGATCCGCAGTGAAATGCGGGCCGGCGCCGGCAGATCGTACCTGATGGTCGTCCTGGGGTTGAACGGATTGGGATAGTTGCCGTACACCCGGAACGTCCCGGGCGTCGCTCCAGTTCCTGTCATCAGGAGACGGATGGTCGTCCCGGGCACCGCGTCGACGGACAAGTCTCGGCGGAGCGGGTGGCGCCGGACCCGGCCCGACGATTCCGTGAGCTCGAGCGAAAAACGGTCCGGTGCCGGCTGATCCCCGGCATACCGGATGAAGGTGCCGCCGCCACCGTTGGCGACCCGGATGCCGATGGCGGGCCGGTCTGCGTCCACCATCCCTTCAAAATACTCAACCGAATTTTCAGTTTCAAACCTGGCGTCAAACGACAGTCCCGGCGGGACGGGCGGAAGCCGGTAGAGGTCTGCGGTGACTCCGGCCGGCGGCGTCAGGCCGAAACGGAGGATGGTCCGCGCTCCGGTCGCGTCGGAGATTTCCAGCCGGTGGGGCGGGAGCGCCGGGCTCGCCCCGGAGCCCTGCGCGGCCGCCTGCCCGGCGAGACTGCAATCGAGATCCAGAGTGTTCATCCCGCGGTACCAGTATGCTTCGCCCGGGAAGAGGGTGTCCGGTATGTAATAGCCGTTCCGGTACCCGTAGATGACCGGGGGCGCCAGGCACGACGGGCAGGCCGCCGACCGGGGGATCGGACAATACACCGACCCCAGGAGGAGCCAGGCGCCCCCGCCGTTCGTGACAACGTTTCTGCGGAACGGGACGCCGGTAAGGTCGATCAGGCCCGCGCCGTCGTTTTTCACCCGATACCCCGAACCCGCGGTGAGAAATTCTTCCTCCACGTATTCCGTGCCGAAGGAGAACGCGTGGGGCAGCGCGTCGGGGAACAACACGATGACCGAGCTGTCGGCCGGTGTGACCGGGAGCGAAACGAGGCTCCATTTGTCCGCGATGCCGATGGAGAGCGAGCCGGCGGCCGCGTGGACGATGTTCACCGTTTTCACGGAGGTGTCCGCGATGGTGGTCTCGCCGGTCAGCCACATGTCGGCATCCGGCGGCCCCGCGCCGGGGAGAGTGTCCATGATCGTCCAGGCGCCGGGAGCCAGGTTGTCGCGGTCCCACCGTATCACGAGCGGGTAGTCCGACGCGCCTGACCGGAACCGGAGCGTGAAAATATTGGTATCGGTCGGGGATCCGAGGGTGTCGCGGACATCGATGAGAGCGCCGTTGGTCCCGGCGATGTCCCACCTGGCGTCGAACGTGCCGGGCGGGGGCGGAGGACCGAGTTCCGTCTCGCCGAGCCACGAGTCGATCCCGCCGGTCGCGCCCGGCCACTCGCCGAAGTAGAGATCGCCCCCGGAGAGCGACGCCGTGGTGACGCCGAGGGCGCTTCCGGGTATCGTCTCCCGGTACCCGGTGATCCGGATGTCGTCGATGTACCACCCGT
>CAVRTZ010000009.1:0-63913 GCA_963724215.1 uncultured Ignavibacteria bacterium | reverse complement strand
TCCACGCGCCGTACCGCTGGAAGAACCGCTCCGTCCGTCGGTACTTGGTACGCTCAGCGCGCGGAGGGGCGTCTTTCGCAAGAAGCCCTCGCCGTACCGCCTTGTGGAGGAATAGTCCCATGCTGCCCACGAACATTCCCGACGTGGTGGCGGCCAGCAGGATGGCCAGCGAACCGTGCCCAGTCCCGGCAAGGTAGCCGGCGAATATGGCGGCCGTCTCCACCGGCACCGGCGGAAAGAAGACGTTGGCGACGGAGGAGAAGGAATAACAGGCCGAACAGCCCAGCGGGGTTGTCGGCCCAGCACCCTACTTGCTCCACGATACCGCTCATGCAGCCCACCAACCGGGGCGATAAGGGCACCACCGCGTCATCGCCCTCATCTTACCATGAAACGTGGCTGACCGCCGCGACGACCGGGGCAAACCACACTGGGCACACGGGCGGCGAAGAGCCTTCGCCGCCACGGTGTACCTGTTGCTTCTGCAGATCGCCGCCGCGATAATGCTTGACGTTGGGCCGCGGGTGACGGCGCAGGCCAGGGAAGGATGCCTGTTGATGGCCGGGACGAAGGCAAGGAAAGAGGCAAGGGCGAAGGTCGGCATCATCGGCGGCAGCGGGCTGGGCGACGCCCTCTGCGGGGAGCACAAGGGCAAGGCCGTCACGGTGGCCACGCCCTTCGGGGCGCCGAGATGATCACCGCTTCGGGCGTATCGTCGACGATGACGTCGATCCCGGTGGCGGCCTCGAAGGCGCGGATGTTCCTGCCTTCCTTGCCGATGATCCTCCCCTTTCATTTCCTCGTTCTCGATGTGGAGGACGGAGACCGTGGTCTCCACGCAATGGTCCGCCGCCGTCCGCTGGATCGCCTGGACGATGATTTTCTGGGCTTCCTTCCGGGCATCCGTTTTCGCGGTGTCCCTGATCTCCTTCAGGAGCTGCGCGGCGTCCGATTTGGCGTCCTGCACCAGGTTTTCCACCAGCATCTTCTTCGCGTCCTCGGATGTCAACCCGGCGATCCGTTCCAGCCGCTGGTTCTCCTCCCTGAGGAGGTGTGAAACTTTTTCGTGCTTTTCGTTGGTTTGCCGGATCTTCTCGTCGAGATCCCTCCTGGCCTGGGTAAGGTCCTTGTCCTTGCGGTTGATCATTTCGACTTTGCGCTCGAGGTTCTCCTCCCTCGTCGAAAGTTGCTGCTCGAACGACTGGAGCTTGTTCCGTTTCGAGCCCGCGTCCTTCTCGAAATCCTGTTTCTTCCGTTCCCACTCCTCCCGGACCTCGGCGAGCTTTTCCTTCGACAACGCGGCCGCGGCGGCCTCACCCCGTGCGACGATCTCCTTCACCCGCTCCTCGGCCTTGAGTATGCTGTGTTTTCCCTTCCGCGCGTGCAGAAACCAGCCGGCCGCGAAGCCCGTCACGACCGCCGCGAAAATGATCAGGGCGACCGTCAGCAAATCCAACTGCATAGAACCTCCGGATCGTCAAGCAATAAAAAAACCGCACCCAGCCCGTGAGTCGAGTGTATTGAAGAATCTCTTTCAAGACACGGTGGGTACTCCCCTGAATGTTTCTTACGTCCACTGTCTTCCCGCCGATGGACCGGCGGAAAAATCCCCCGTTAGAGGGATGAGGCCTGTAATACGACACCCATGAGTCGAGTTCCCAATTAAAGTAACTTGTCAGATTCTTTAATAGTTTGACTCACACGCCCGGGGATCACTCCCCGGACAAGGCTGACGGTGCGGTAGAGATGTCTCTCATACCGTCACGCGCCGCGTATGGAAAAGAACAGAAAGAAATGTCTACGAACCGGGATTGATGTTCTGGTCCAGGAAATCGTTCATCCTGCCGATCTCCGATTCAACGAGACCCGCCAGCGACTTCATTTTTTCGCGCTCTTTGAAGAGGTCCTCGGTGATGTTCAACGCGGAGAGGACCGCCACCGTCAGCGGTGGCTGCTCGGGTATCTTCGTATGGATGGAGTTGATCATCTGGTCGACATAGTTCGCCACCTTTTTGGTCAGCTCCTCGCTTTCGCCGCGAAGAGGATATTCCGACCCAAAGATTTTAACCTTGATGCTTTTTCCGTCAATCGCCATGAATTTCAGTCGTCCGATTTATCGAGCAGGTTCACATTTCTTCCGGTCAAACGTATTAAAGGACTTCCGTACTAAAGATACGAGTTTATTTTAACAATCAAATCCCGGATCCTGCTCTTGAGGTATTCCTTTTCCTCGTCCGTGAGCGAATTCTTCCCGCTGGAATTCACCAGCTGCAGGTGTTCCGCCCTGAGCAGCCTGGCTTCGTTATCCTTCTTCTGGAGCCCGACCTTGTGCGTTTCCAGGTCCTGTTCAAGGTAGGCGATCTTGTCGAGGAGCATCTTCTTCTCCTCGCGAAGGTCATGGATGTGCTGGGCGGAAGCCCTCAGACGCTCCCACAGATCGCGCAACAGCGTCTCGATCCGGGTGACGTCCTCGGGCGGGGGTATCGACGATCTCGGTACTCTGGTTCGAATTCAAAACGCGGTCTCCTATTGTCTCAGCGCTGCGCCCAGGGACGATTTCAGCGTCTCCGTTACCCTGCCGATCAGATCGAGAATTTCCTGCTGCTCCAATGTCCGGCTTTCGGGGACGAACTCGAGCGAAAACGCGCAACTCTTTTTCCCCGCGCCCGCCTGTTCTCCGCGGTAAATGTCGAACAGGACGATTTCCCGCAGCATCGGCCCGGCGACGGCCCTGATGGCATCCTCGATCTGACCGATGCTCACTGATTCATCGACGATCACCGCGAGATCGCGGCGGACGAGCGGGAAGCGGGAGAATGGCACGAAGCGGTGGTGCGGTCCCGATAACCGGCGCAAACTGTCGAGCGAGAGATCGAGGTACAGCACATCGCTCTCGATTTCATTCCGCTTCAGAAGCTCTGCCGACACCATTCCGAGGCTGCCGACCCGTTCCCCTTTTATTTCAATGAAGATAGAACGCTCACTTAAAGCAGTCGGAGTAGGATAAGGAATATAACTTGGATTGTCAAGGGAAATCTTGCGGAACAACGCGTTAGCCTCTCCTTTTAAAGTGAAAATGGTGACTTTCTTGGAAGGATCCTGCCAATGGATCGGGGATTCGAGGCCGTTGAGGGCCAGGCAGAGGTGTTCCTCCTCAACATATCCTTCGAGAGACTCAGGATCGACTGAATTCTCCCTTCGGAAAATGTTTCCTATCTCATAGAATCTGGATGACTCTACTCCATGGAATAGGTTATGTTTGACCGTAGTTAGAAGCCCCTGTAAGAGGTTTGTTCTCAGGGCGGCCATATCAAGGCTGATCGGGTTCGAAAGGAGCACGGGCGTCATACCGGAGAGTGAGGCGGTCTCCCGGTCACACATGCTGTTTGTGACGATCTCACGGTATCCCGATGACGAGAGGTAGTCACGTATCTGGTCGGAGAGACCGATAGTCGGGGCCTGTTGGTTGAGGTTCAACCTGATCTGACCGGCTGTCCCGATATTCTGGTACCCGTAGAGTCGGGCGGCCTCCTCGATGAGGTCCACCTCCCTGGTGATGTCGGGTCTCCATGTCGGGACCGAGTAGACAACGGAGCCCTTTGTACGGTTTCCGATTTTCTTAATGCCAATCCTGTTGAACAGGGTCGAAATGGTTGCAGGCTTGATGATTACACCGAGTAATTGATTGGTTTTCTCGATGTTGTATGGAACTTTCGCCTGTTTGATCTTGCGGGGATAGACGTCGATACGGCCCCGGAGAGTGGACCCGCCGGCCGTTTCGCCGAGGAGTTGCGCCGCTCGATCCAGGGCCCGGACGGTGATGTCCGGATCTGCCCCCCGCTCGAAGCGTTGCGAGGCCTCGGTCGACAAGCCGAGCCGCTTCGATGTGCGGCGGATGCTGACGGGGTTGAAATACGCAGATTCGAGGATGACATTCCTCGTCCCGTCGGAGATCTCGGAATTCCGCCCGCCCATGACCCCCGCTATCGCCACAGGGCCTTCCCCATCGCAGATGAGGAGAGTGTCAGAGCGCACCTCCCTCACTTTGCCGTCGAGAGTCACGAACATGGTGCCGTTGTTCCCTCCACGAACGATGATCGTGTGCCCGGCAATCCTGTCGTAATCAAATGCATGAAGGGGTTGACCGGATTCCATTAGAACATAATTGGTTACATCGACCACATTATTGATCGGTCGAATACCCACGGATGAGAGCGCATCGCGAAGCCAGTCGGGTGAGGGCCCGATCCGGACCCCCTCGACGATTCTCGCCGAGTATCGGGGACAGTTGACCGGGTCATCGACCCGGACGGACAGTGCGCCGCCAACGGGTTTCTTCCCCCCGGTCAACCTGACCCGTGGAAGTTTCAATGGATCCCCCGTGTTGGCGCTGATTTCCCGGGCCACACCCACGTGGGAGAGGAGGTCGGGGCGATTGGCGGTCACCCCGATTTCGAAGATCGTATCCTCCAGTCCCAGCTGTCGAGACAGGGGAACTCCGGGCCGGGCATGCTTGTCGAGGACCAGGATGCCGTCACGATCATCCGATATCCCGAGCTCGTACCCGGAACAGATCATACCGGCAGATTCCACTCCCGCGCAGCGACACTCTTCCGATCGTCAGGCCACCCCCTTCGGGGTCATGCTGGTTTCGCGGCACGGTCGACCCTTCCGGCGCAAGAGCGACTTTCTGTCCCGCGGCGACATTCGGGGCCCCGCAAACGACCTGGATTTCCATTTTTCCGTCGAATACCCGGCAGACGGTGAGCTTCACGGCGTTGGGATGTTTCACGACGGAGCGCACTTCACCGACGATGATGCCGGTAAGGCTCTCGGCCTGGGCGTCGATCGCCTCGACTTCGAGCCCCGCCATCGTCAACCGTTCGGCGAGTTCATGATCCGGCAGATCAATATCGACGTAATTTTGGAGCCAGCGCTTTGAAACCTTCATGGTTGCAGGACTTAGGGAAATTGCCTGAGAAAACGCACATCATTTTCGAACAGTATCCGGATGTCGTCCAGACCGTACCTCAGCATGGTGATCCGCTCGATGCCCATGCCGAAGGCGTACCCGGAATACTTCGCGGGGTCGTACCCGACGAAACCGTAGACATTCGGGTCGACCATTCCGCAGCCCAGGATCTCGAGCCAGCCGGTTTTTTTACATACCCTGCAGCCCCTGCCCTTGCAGAGGAAGCAGGTGATGTCCATCTCCGCTGACGGTTCGGTGAACGGAAAATAGCTCGGCCGGAACCTGTATTTCAGGTCCGATCCGTAAAACTGTTTTGCGAAGGCCACCAGCGTCCCCTTCAACTCCGCGAATGTGACCCCCGTGTCGACGTACAGCCCTTCGACCTGGTGGAAGAGACAATAGCTCCGGGCGCTGATCGCTTCGTTCCTGTAGACCCTCCCGGGGATGATCACCCTGACCGGCGGAGGGGTCGTCTCCATGATCCTGATCTGGACGGGGGAAGTGTGGGTGCGGAGAAGCACCTTCCGGGAGATGAAGAAGGTGTCCTGCATGTCGCGGGCCGGGTGGTCGGGTGGAAAATTGAGCGCTTCGAAGTTGTGGTAATCGTCCTCGATCTCCGGGCCCGTGGCGATCGCGAATCCCATCCCCTGGAATATCCTCCGGATCTCATCGAGGGTCTGCGTCAACGGGTGTTTCGACCCTGACCATTTTTCCCGGCCTGGAAGCGTCAGGTCGACCGGCGACGCGCCGAGGGAGGATGGCGTGGCCAGGGCGGCTGTTCGCGCATCGAAGGCGGCCTGCACCGACTGACGAAGTTCGTTGAGTCTCTTGCCGTAGGCCGGCCGGTCTTCCGGGGGAAGTCCGGCGAGTTGCTCGAAGAGCCCGGCGATCAGGCCCTTTCGCGCCAGGTACCGGACGCGTGCCTGGTCGAGGGACGGGCCGTCCTTCGCACCGTCGATATCCCGCAGGGCCGTAGCCCGAACATCATCGATGCGTTGATCGAGGAGTGTCATGCGCAGGGTGGAAATGTCTTCCGGCGGAGGTCATTCCTCCGCCGGAAGAGGGTATCAGCTTTTTGCGAAAGTGACGACTTCGGAGAATGCTTCGGGGCTCCTCGCGGCGAGATCGGCGAGGACTTTCCTGTTGATGACGACCTCTTTCTTGGAGAGGGCGGAAATCAATGCGGAATACGTCATCCCGTGCATCCTGGCCGCGGCGTTGATGCGCGCGATCCAGAGTTGCCGGTAGCTCCGTTTCTTCAGTCTCCGGTCGCGATACGCGTGCTGGCCCGCCTTGTCGATGTGGTGCTTGGCGACGGTCAGGACTTTGCTGCGCGCTCCCCAGTACCCTTTTGCCCGGGCGAGAATCCGTTTTCTCCGGCGGTGGGAGGCGACCTTGTTCTGTGATCTTGGCATTGTGGTATTTCCCCGTGGTGATGGTTGACGTTACATCGTGTGGTTGCGACGACCCGCCGATCCGGTTACGACTGGATCAGCTGGACCATTTTCTTCTTTTCCGTCACATCCACAAGGCCTGGTTTCCGGAGATGACGTTTGCGTTTCCTCGACTTGGAGGAGAGGATATGGCTGCGGAACGCCTTCCTCCTCTTGAACTCGCCTGACGCCGTTTTCTTGAAGCGTTTCTTCGCGCCCGACGTGGATTTCATTTTCGGCATACGGAATTCCTTTTCTGTTATTCCTCTGATTTTTCTTTCGGAGCGGCTTTCTTCTTCCCTGTCCTGTCGGGCGCGAAGATCATGACCATCATCCGGCCTTCGAGTTTCGGTTCCTGGTCCACCTTCGCAAATTCCACGAGCTGTTCCGCGAGCCTCTGGAGCACCTCTTTCCCGTGTTCCTTGTAGGTGATTTCGCGCCCCTTGAAGACGACGGTCGCTTTCACCTTGTGCCCCTCTTCGAGAAATTTCTTCGCGTGCCGCGTCTTGAACTCGAAGTCGTGAACGTCCGTGTTCGGGTGGAACCGGAGTTCTTTCAGCAGGCTCACGTGCTGATTCTTTCTCTGGATCTTGTCCTTCTTGGTCTGTTCGTACTTGAACTTCCCGAAGTCCATGATCTTGCAGACCGGCGGCGTGCTGTTCGGGACGATCTCGATCAGGTCGAGACCGCGCTGCTGCGCGATCTTCAGCGCCTCTGCCGCGCTCATGACCCCCACCTGCCCGCTTTCGTCGATGACCCTGACCCTGAGCGAACGAATCTGCTCATTGATGTGGATGCGCTCGTTACCTTTGATATCAGTTCTCCTGTATCGTTAATGTTTTATTGGCGATGTCCGACACGAGGCGCGACAGGAACGCGTCGACGCCGATCGCGCCGAGGTCCCCCTTCTTTCGCTGCCTGACGGAGATCGTCCCGGATGAACGTTCCTTGTCCCCAATGATAACCATAAAGGGGACCTTTTTCAATTCCCACTCTCGGATTTTAAAGCCGATTTTCTCGTTCCGGGCGTCGATATCAGTCCGGATCCCGGCCTCCCTGAATTTTGCGTGGATTTCCGCCGCGTAGTCGTGCTGGGCGTCGGTGATCGGCAGGATCGCCGACTGGACCGGGGCGAGCCAGAGCGGGTAATCGCCGGCGAAGTGTTCGGTGATGATCCCGATGAAACGCTCGAACGATCCGAAGATCGCGCGGTGGATGGCGACCGGCCGCCGGCGCGAGCCGTCCTCGGCGACGTACTCGAGGTCGAACCGTTCCGGCAGCATCACGAAATCGAGCTGGATGGTCGCAACCTGCCACGAGCGTCCGAGCGCGTCCTCGATCTGGATGTCGATTTTCGGCCCGTAGAATGCGCCGTCCTTCGGTTTCACCGTGTACTTCGAGCGACCTCGACTCGAGGCCGTTCTTCAGGCTTTCCTCGGCCACGTCCCACAAGCGCTGCTCCCCCATGGCGTTGTCCGGCCGGGTCGCGAGCTGGTACTTCGGCTCGAGCCCGAAGACCCGGTAAAATTCGGCGACCAGGTCGATGAGCTGCGAAATCTCCGAGAGGATCTGGTCCGGGCGGCAATAGATGTGCGCGTCATCCATCGTGATCTGCCGGACCCTGAACATGCCCCCGAGGGCCCCCGAGACTTCGTTCCGGTGGAGCCGGCCGATCTCCGAGAACCTCAGCGGGAGGTCCTTGTAGCTCCTGAGCTTGTGACGGTAGACATACGTGCTCTCTGGACAGTTCATCGGTTTCAGGCTGTAGACGGTGTCGTCGGCCTCGACGCAGAACATGTTTTCCCGGTAATGGTCCCAGTGTCCCGACTGCTCCCAGAGGTCCTTCTTGACCAGGATCGGGGTGTTGATCTCCTCGTATCCCCGTTTATCGAGTTCGGAACGGAGATATTTCTCGAGTTCCCGGAACAGGATCATCCCCTTCGGGCAGCCAGAACGGGGCTCCCGGGGCCACGTCGTGGAAAACAAACAGGTCGAGCTCCCTGCCGATTTTCCTGTGGTCCCGCCTTTTCGCCTCCTCGAGCCGGTGGAGGTAGCCGGCGAGTTCGGCGTCCGCGGGAAACGTGATCCCGTAGATCCTCTGGAGCATCTTGTTCTTCTCGTCGCCGCGCCAGTAGGCCCCCGCCACGCTGAGCAGTTTGATGGCCTTGATCCTGCCGGTCGACGGGATGTGCGGACCGTAGCAGAGGTCGGTGAAGTTCCCCTGGTGGTAGAACGAGATGGTCTGCCCCTTCAGTCCCTCGAGCAGGTCGATCTTGTAGGGGTCCGACTTCTCACGGAAATAGGCGACCGCGTCCTCCCACGGCACCTCACGTCCTCGTATACGGCACGTCACGGGACGCAAGCTCCCCCATCCGTTTTTCGATCGCTTCGAGGTCGGCAGGCGAGAGCCGGTGCTCGCCCATGTCGATGTCGTAATAAAACCCGTTCTCGATCGGCGGACCGATCCCGAACTTCGTGCCCGGGAAGAGCGCTTCGACGGCCTCGGCCATCAGATGGGCGGAACTGTGCCAGTACGCGTACTTCCCGCCGTCGTCCTCCCACTTGAGGATCCTCACGGCAGCGCTGGCCGTGATCGGCCTCGCGAGGTCTCGGATTTCTCCGTCGACCTCGACCGCGAGCGCGACCTTCGCCAGCCTCGGGCTGATCCCCTGGGCGATCTCCATCCCCGTGGCTCCGGAGCGGAACTGCTTTACCGACCCGTCAGGGAACCGTATGTCGATTTGAGTGTCGTTCATGGATAAAAAAAATCGGACCGCGTCCGATTTTCGGGCGTCATCAATATCGTGTTTGAGTTCGTGGGCTCTATAGGACTCGAACCTATGACCTCTACCATGTCAAGGTAGCGCTCTAACCAACTGAGCTAAGAGCCCTCGGTGAACACACCGACGTGCCGGGAGCCGGAATCGAACCGGCACTCCCCTTGCGGAGAACAGGATTTTAAGTCCTGTGCGTCTACCAGTTTCGCCACCCCGGCGGGTGATACCCGCTCCATCCCTCTCGTTCACGCCATCCCTCCAGCACGATGAGGCGCCGGGCGGATTCGAACCGCCGCATAAAGGTTTTGCAGACCTCTCCCTTACCACTTGGGTACGGCGCCGCTGTAAAACAAAATAAAGCCCCGCCGCCCGATATATCGGGGACGGCGGAGCAGCAGATCAGTGCAGAAAAAAAGATCCCAAAATCGGGACCCGGGATCCCCTTTCGGGGCGTCTCGAGCGGGAAACGGGATTCGAACCCGCGACATTCACCTTGGCAAGGTGACGCTCTACCAGCTGAGCTATTCCCGCGAACGTGATGCTGAATATAGTAAATAAATTAGAATCCCGCAAGAATTTACAGATTATTCACCGTGCTCAACCGTGACCAGGGACACTTCTTAATTACCGGGTGCGAGTAATTACTTCAAATCAAACGATTGAAGAGTTTTATATTGAACGAGTTATCGAAATGTGGTCTCAGGATCCTAGGCACAATCTTCATCACCCGGCGGTCCCTGCAGTCATTCGTCCGCCCCATGGGACAGGTATACCTGGGGTGATTCAATCGCATCGCTGGGGGGCAGAACGGGATGGATGTCGACGTTACCGGGTGATCTCGAGTATTTTATATTCGAGTGTGCCCGCGGGAACACTGATTTTCACCTTTTCGCCCTGTGTTCGACCCATCAACCCCTTCCCGAGGGGTGACGTTACAGAGATCTTGTTTTTTTCGAAATCGGCTTCTTCAGGGGAGACCAGAATGTAGTCCACGATCTCCCTGGTCTTCAGGTCCTGGAGCTTGATTTTCGAGAGGATATATACTTTATCATTCGGTAGTTCCTTGCTTTCGATGATCCGGGCACGGGCCAGTGTTTGCTCGAGCTTGGCTATGCGAAGTTCGAGATGTTGTTGAGCTTCTTTCGCGGCGTCATACTCCGCGTTCTCCGACAGGTCACCATGGCTGCGGGCTTCCCCGATCTTCGCCGCCATTTCGGCGCGGCCGCCGACCTTCAGGTTACGGAGCTCATGCTCGAGTTCGACGATCCGCTCCCTCGTAAGGTAAACGATACCGTTCGTTTTACCCGCATCCGACATGTGTTCGCCGCTTCCTGAAAATAGTTGAATTTGACCTGCGTTAAAAAGAAAAGCCATCACCCTTCAGGGTGGTGGCTGAACAAGGTTCATCCTCTTTTTAATGTAGAGGATACATTTTTAAAAATCAAGTGGAATGTTCGCCCCCTTTTTTGTCGAATAAGAGCAAATGGCCCATTTTATCCCGCTTCGTCCTGAGGTATTTTTCGTTCAGTTCGTTCGATTCGGTCTCGAGGGGGACCCTCTCCACGATTTCGAGGCCATAGCCGTGGAGTCCGACGACCTTTTTCGGATTGTTGGTCATCAGTTTGATCTTCCCCACCCCCAGGTCCCTGAGGATCTGGGCGCCAATACCGTAATCCCTCAGGTCCGGGCGGAAGCCGAGTTTTTCGTTCGCCTCCACGGTGTCGAGCCCCTCTTCCTGGAGCTGATACGCCTTGAGTTTGTTCGCAAGACCGATCCCACGGCCTTCCTGCCGCATATAGAGGACGATCCCCCGGCCTTCCGTGGAGATCATCTTCAGCGCGGCCTGAAGCTGGTCGCTGCAATCGCACCGCAGAGATCCGAAGACGTCCCCGGTGAGACACTCCGAATGCACGCGGACGAGGACCGGGTCCTGCGGCGTGATCTCACCGGCGACGATCGCGACGTGCTCCTTCCGATCCGTCTCGCTCTTGTACAGGTGGATATGGAAGGTCCCGTACTTGGTCGGCAGTTTGGTCATGGCCATCTTCTGGACCAGTTTTTCACGCTGCATCCGGTGTTCGATGATGTCCTTGACGGAGACGATCTTCAGGTGAAAACGGGCGGCGAGTTTCTTCAGGTCCGGAAGCCGGGCCATGTCGCCGCGGTCATCCATGATTTCACAGATCACGCCCGACGGATAGAGGCCGGCGATCCGGCAGAGATCGACGACGGCCTCGGTGTGGCCGGCCCTGCGAAGCACGCCTCCCTCCATCGCCCGGAGCGGGAAGATGTGCCCGGGCCGGGCCAGGTCGCTCGGTTTCGTCTCAGGCGAGATCAACGCCCGCACGGTGGCCGCGCGGTCCGACGCGGACACGCCCGTGGTCGTTCCATGGATGTAATCCACCGACACGGTAAACGAAGTTTCGTGGAGGGAGGTATTGCTTTCCACCATCAGTCCGAGTGAAAGCGCGTCGGCCCGTCTCGGCGGTCAGCGCCGCGCAGATGATCCCCCGGCCATGGAGGCTCATGAAATTCACGCTCTCCGGAGTGCACTTCTCGGCCGCGATGAAGAGGTCCCCCTCGTTCTCCCTGTCCTCGTCGTCGACGACGATAACGATGCTCCCCTTCCGTATCTCCTCGAGGGCGTCCGTGATCGACGTGAAATCCATGGAGATCACCGCCGCCTCAGGCGGTCTCCCCTTCCGCCTGTCGCGTGACGTTGGCGATGGCCGACTTGTCGATTTTCACCTTGACGTTATCCGCGATCTGGATGAGGACGACCTTGTCCTCGATCCCGAGCACGGTCGCGTGAATTCCGCCGATCGTGGTGATTTTATCACCCTTCTTCACGCCCTCCAGCAGTTTCTGCCGCTCCTTCTGCCGCTTCTGCTGCGGACGGAGGATCATGAAGTAGAAAATCAGGATGATGAGCGAGAACATGACCAGCGTGCTGACCATGCTTCCGCCGCCGTCGCCGCCCTGCGGCGCCATCAGAAGGAAATAGGTATCGATCAATGAAACCTCCGTATTGTTGATGTTGTGTTCTGTGTATTAAGCCGGTCCCCCGGTGACGGTCCCTGATGAAATCGGATTTCCACGGTCCGAAACTCCCCCCGACGATCTTTTCCCTCGCCGTCGCCATCAACCACCGGTAGAACCAGATGTTGTGGATCGTCGCGAGCGTCAGCCCCAGGATCTCCCGGACCATGAACAGGTGCCGGATGTAGGCCTTCGTAAAATTCAGGCAGGCGTAGCATCCGCACCCGGAGTCCAGCGGCGTAAAATCGTTCGCGTAGCGCGCGTTCGTAATGGTCACCGGTCCGTTCCTTGTGAACGCCATTGCGTTGCGGCCGTTCCGGGTCGGAAGCACACAATCGAACATATCGACGCCCCGTTCGATCGCCTCGAGGAGATTCACCGGGGTCCCGACCCCCATGAGATACCTCGGTTTGTCGGCCGGGATGTGCCCGACGCACACCTCGACCATCTCATACATCACCGCCGCGGGCTCGCCGACGGCCAGACCACCGATGGCGTAGCCGTCAAAATCCATCTCCACAAGCTCCCGGATCGAACGTTCCCGGACCGGACGGAACGTCGCACCCTGCGCGATACCGAAGATCGCCTGATCGTGGCCGTACAACCCCGCCCCGGACCTGAACTCGCCGAGGCACCGGGACGCCCAGTCGAGCGTCCTGCCATTCGACTCGGTCGCGAACCGCTCGTCGCAGGGAAACGGCGGGCACTCGTCGAGGACCATCATGATGTCGGATCCGATCACCCGCTGCGTCCGGACAACGTTCTCCGGTGTGAACCGGTGTGACGAGCCGTCGAGGTGGGACTGGAACGTCACCCCGTCCTCATCCACCTTCCTGAGTTTCGCCAGACTGTAGACCTGGAATCCCCCGCTGTCGGTGAGGATCGGCAGATCCCAACCGGAGAACCGGTGAAGCCCTCCCCCGGCCGACAGAATTTCCGTACCCGGACGAAGGTAGAGGTGGTACGTGTTTCCCAGTATAATCTCCACGCCGATGTCTTTCAGGTCCCTCGGTGTTACGGCTTTGACCGCTCCCTGGGTGCCGACCGGCATGAAAACGGGGGTCCCGATCCGGCCATGGTCCGTTCTGATGGTTCCGGCCCTGGCGTCGGAACAGGTATATTCGACTTTAAAATCCATTAAAAATAACGAAATGCGCGACGAGAAACAATACGAGGGATGGGGATTCAGCGTCCCGTTTCCCGTGCCCGACGGTTGTTGACGATGTGGGTCACAACGGCGACACAGCCGGCCATGATTCCTCCGATGAGGTCCGCGAGGAAATCCCTGACATCCACGCTTCTACCGGGAGTGCTCGCCTGGTGCAATTCATCGAAGAGGCCATACCCCAGGACGATGAGGAGCATGATAAACACGCGTTTATATGAAAACTGGGAGGATTGTTCCCCCCGATGCAACGCCCGGTAGACGAGGAGACCGAAGATGAAAGAAAATGATGAGATGGACGGCCTTATCCCACCTGTGAAGGATCCACCACTGGACCCTGCCCGACGGAACGGACGACGCGACATAGATGCACAGCGCCCAAACGATGGCAGGCATCTGGTATCGAAAAAATGTTTTGTAGCGATCCATCAATCAAAATCAGATATCTGTATATATTTTAAGAACTTCAGGTATTTGATTCAAGACATCTCCCGCTGTAACGGAGCGATACCCCACCCGCGATGAGACCATATCCCCTGCCTCGCCGTGGAGATAGACGCCGGCGTAGGCGGCGCTCACTTCATCGCCGGATTCCGCCCAGAGGGCGCCCACGATGCCGGCAAGAACGTCCCCCATCCCTGCGGTCGCCATCCCCCGGTTGCCCGTCGCATTAATATACACCTGCCCGTCACGCCGGGCCGTTACAGTCGGGGCGCCTTTCAGAATGAGCGTGATTTTGTTGTGTTTCGCATAATCCCTTGCCATTTCAATCCTATTTTCATCGACATCTCCGTCACGCCTGACCCGGTCAAACGTGAGAATTCTCCCGCATGAGGTGTCAGGATACAGCTATTCCTGCGCAGGTTGCCCCGGGCGCTGTCATTCCGGGCTATCTGGGTCAATCCATCCGCGTCGAATAAAAAACGTTTTCCGGTCGTCTTCAGGAGTTTATTGATGAAATCCGCCGTCCCGGGTGATAATCCGATGCCCGGACCCGCGATAATAACGTCCGCCCATTCGAGCTCCCGTGCGACCGAACCGAGGGATTCTGCGCAGAACGCCCCATCCGGCGTGTCCTTGACCGGTTTCACCATGACTTCGGAGAGTTTCCTGGCGAGGATCGGATAGACGGAGGCCGGAGTCGCAAGGACGACGGACCCCGCCCCGGATCTCAGGGCGGACATCGCCGTGAGCGCGGCCGCCCCGGTGTAACCGATCGAGCCCGCGAAGACCAGTATTTTCCCCGTCGAATGTTTGTGCGCATCGAACGGCCGTCGCGGGATGGCGGACCGCACGTCTTCACCCCGCACGAGAAACATCCCTCCTCCCCCGACCGCGGGCGATCGGAGGGGGAGACCGAGTCCGGCCGTCACGATCTCTCCGCACACCGCGGGTCCGCGACCTGTCAGAAGACCGGACTTAAGGAAACCCATCGTAACGGTGACGTCCGCCCGGACGCAGAGATCGGCCACCGCCCCGTTGTCCGCGTCGAGTCCGGAGGGTATGTCCACGGAGACGACGGGAGCCGGCTGCCGGTTGATCCATTCCACGGCCGTGCGGTACCCTCCGGTGAGTTTTCCGTGAAAACCGGTGCCGAAGATCGCGTCCACGATCAGTGCGGGTGATTTTCCGGCCGCAGTCTTCCGTCCGGTCGGATCGACGACGATGTCCAGGAGGTCCTTTATCCCGCGCTCTTTCGTCAACGACCGGAGCACGTTGAAATTTGTCAGGGAATCTCCCTTCAGGCCGGAACGCCGTCCGATCAACACCACGCGGACTTTCACTCCGGGCCCGAGGAGGTGCCTGGCCGCCACGAACCCGTCCCCCCCGTTGTTACCGGCGCCGCACAGAATGGCGATGCTCATCCCGGCCCCGTCGCTTTCCACCGTTCGTGTGCGATTTCCGCCACCCGCCGGCCGGCGTTCTCCATCAGGAGCGACGAAGGCATACGGTTCCGTTCAACGGCATATCGGTCACAGGCCTTCATTCCGGCGGAGGTGACGACGATATCCACGGGGCTACCGGAGGTTGTGGATGATGGAAATGATCGAGGAGGGTAGGACGCCCAATTGCAGGTTGATCAGGGCCGCCAGCACCAGCGCGGCGAAGGCCAGGACGGGCACCGGGGACGGCGCGGCCCGCTCGCTCTCCTGGAAGTACATGACCATGACGAGGCGGATGTAATAATACACCCCGACGAGGCTTGCGAGCACGCCGAGGATGGCGAGCCAGGTGAGGCCCGATTCGATCGCCGCGACGAAGACGAAATATTTCCCGAAAAACCCGCCGAACGGCGGCAGACCCGCCAGCGAGAAGAGGAAGATCGCCATCAGTGCGGCAAGGCCGGGGTTCTTCACGGAGAGGCCCGCGTAATCGTCGTAGGAGAGGTTCTTCTCCTCCTTCTCCTCGAGCATCGATACGACGCCGAGCGCACCGAGGTTCATGAAGAGATAGGAGACGAGGTAGAACGTCACCCCTTCGCTCCCGGTGGGATTGCCCGCCGCGATCCCGACGAGCATGTACCCGGCGTGGGCGATGCTCGAATAGGCCAGCATTCGTTTCACGTTCTGCTGCCGGAGGGCCATGACATTCCCCGCGATCATCGAGGCCGCCGCCAGGAACGACACGATATCCCGGATCATATCCCCGTCGATGCCCGCCCTTCTCGAGAACACCATGACCAGGACCGAAAAGGCGGCCGTTTTGGCCCCCGTGGCCATCAGGGCCGTGACCGGCGTGGGAGCCCCCTGGTAGACGTCGGGGATCCACATGTGGAACGGGAAGGCCCCGACCTTGAACGCGAACCCGCCGAGGAGGAGGACGGTCCCGGTCCAGAAGAGCACCGGTTGGCCGGGTGTCTGCATGGTGCGGACGAGGAGGTCGATCGAAAGGCTGCCGGTGGAGCCGTAAATCAGAGCGATGCCGTAAAGGACGAACCCCGAGATGAACGCCCCGAGCAGGAAATACTTCAGGGAGGCTTCGTTCCCGGAGATCCTCGTCCGGAAATACCCGGCGAGGACATAGAGCGAGATCGACATCATCTCGAGACCGAGGAAGAGCATGACGAGGTCGGTTGCCAGCGCCATAAGCATCATCCCCGCCACCGAGAAGATGATCATCAGGTAATATTCCCCGTGTTCAGCCCCGTTGCGGCGAAGGTAATCGCGGGAGAACACCACGGTCAGGATGCCTGCCGCGATGAAGACCGAGCAGAACAGCCGCGAGAGGCCGCCGGCCGCCGCGATTCCGTACGCCGGGGTCGATTCCCGGAAAAAGGAGGATGCCGATGACGGCGAGGCCGACCAAGGTCGCCCAGTAGCCGACGGCCTTCGTCTTCCTGAAGGAAAACTCAGCGATCAGCACGAGGATGCCGAGCGAACAGATCCAGATCAGGGGAATGGCAACGGTATAGTCGAAAGGCATGGAGGTGATCGGGGTTATATCGGGTGTTTGCGCCTTTGGAAGCCGAATAATTGCCTGAAATTATGAATTTTCCCGACCAGATACAATCGGTGAGCCCCGGTGCGGGGCCGCGTGCTTCGACGCGGAGCGGTGTCCCCGCCACCCGGATCCTGAGGCTGACCGGTTCAGGGCGCGGGGAGCCGGTCCCCCGGGGGGGGCGGGACCGTTCCGCCGCTGACACCATAGGTCGCGCGCCGGAAGGTGTTGACGAGTTCCTTCGTGCTTCGCTCCGAGATCCTCAGGAACGTCCCGGGGAACACGCCGATCCAGACGATGAAGAAGGACGACCGGCACGAGGACGAACACCTCCCTGGATGTGAGATCTTTCAACGATGAATTTTTCGGGTTGAGGTTTTCGCCCAGGAACACCCGCTGGTACATCCAGAGGAGGTAGACGGCCGCGAAGATCACACCGGTCGAGGCGACGATGGCGAACCAGCCGCTCAGGAACGGCGAGGAGTAGGCCCCGATCAGTATCAGGAACTCACCCACGAACCCGTTCAGTCCGGGGAGCCCGATCGACGACAGGGACACGACCATGAAGAACACGGCGAACACCGGCATCACCCTGGCGATTCCTCCGAACTCCGCGATCTCGCGCGTGTGCCGCCGGTCGTACATCATCCCGACGAGGAGGAAGAGCGCCCCCGTGGAGAGGCCGTGATTGACCATCTGGAGGATCCCCCCCTGCACGCTCTCCTCGGTCATGGCGAAGATGCCCAGCACCACGAACCCCAGGTGGCTGACCGAGGAATAGGCGACCAGTTTCTTGATGTCCGTCTGGACCATCGACACCAGGGCGCCGTAGACGATCCCGATGACGGCGAGCGCCGAGAGCCACGGGATGCACGCGATCGTCGCCGCCGGAAAGAGCGGGACGCTGAACCGGAGGAACCCGTACGTCCCCATCTTGAGCAGGACCGCCGGCGAGCATCACGCTCCCCGCCGTGGGCGCCTCGACGTGCGCGTCGGGGAGCCAGGTGTGGAGCGGGAAGACCGGGACCTTGATCGCGAAGCTGAGCGTGAACGCCAGGAACATCCAGAGCTGGATCTGCGCCGGGAGTCGCGGACCGACCTCGTAGAGCTTCACCAGGTCGGTGGTGAATCCCTGCCCGACCTGGAGCGGTCCGCTAGTACCCCAGCCAGATGATCGCGACGAGCATCAGCAGGCTGCCCGTCATCGTGTAGAGGAAGAACTTGACCGCGGCGTAGACCCGGTTCGATCCCCCCCAGATCCCGATGATGAAATACATCGGGATGAGCATCGCCTCCCAGAAGATGTAGAAGAGGAAGATGTCGAGCGCGGCGAACACGCCGAGGATGCCGGCCTCCAGGAGGAGCATCATCACGACGTATTCCTTCACCCTTTTCTCGATCGAATTCCACGAAGCGAGGAGCGCGATCGGCGTCATGAACGTCGTGAGCAGGATCAGCAGGAGCGACATGCCGTCGATCCCGACGTGGAATGAAATCGAGAGGGTGTCCACCCACGGGATCCGGCTCACCATCTGGAAGCCCGGGGTCGCGGGGTCGAACCCGGAGGCGACCGCGAGGGAGACGGCGAACGCGGCCAGGGAAAAGGCCAGCGCCACTCCCTTGACCGTCGCGACGGAAGACCTGCCGAGCGTCAGGGTCGCCACCGAACCGGCGATCGGGAGGAATATCAGCAGCGATGAGCAGCGATTCCGGGGTCATCCGTTCCACCTCGCGATGATGAAGCCGAGAAGCAGCGAGATGCCGATCAGCACGGCCAGCCCGTAGTTCGAGACATTGCCCGTCTGGATCCTCCTCACGGCGACGGACAGCGCGGCCAGAAGGCGTGCGCATACCGTTCACCGCGCCGTCGATGATCCCCACGTCGATCCCCTTCCAGAGAAGCTTCTGTGAACCCACCTTCAGCGGGTTCACGACGATCGCGTCGCAGGCCTCGTCGACGTAGTATTTATTGAAGAGGAGCGTGTGAAGCGATGCGAACCGCGCGGCGATCCTGTTCACGGTGTCTAGCCGCGCGATGAACAGCCTCCTCGCGAGCAGGATGCCGGCGAGTCCGATCCCCACCGAGAGCGCCATGAGGAGGTATTCCGTCGCAAGTGCGCCGTGACCCGGCGCCGAAAGGATCCTCGTCGATCTCTCGAAAACCGGTTCGAGCCACGATTCGAGGGCATTGCCCCCCCCGAGGGCGTGCGGGACGCCGAGGAAACCGCCGGTCACGGAGAGGAACGCCAGGATCACCAGGGGCGCGAGCATCGTGGCCGGGGCCTCGTGGGGATGCCGGTCGTGACCGAAGCGTGGTTCCCCCTCGAACACCAGCGTCAGCATCCGGAACATGTAAAAGGCCGTCAGGCCCGCGGTGAGCCACCCCAGGAACCAGATCGCGACCGACCCTTGCGAGAAGGCCTTCCAGAGGATCTCGTCCTTGCTGAAGAATCCCGCCAACGGCGGGACGCCCGCGATCGCGAGGGCGGCGACGAGCTGGGTCCGGTAAGTGCCCGGCATGAATTTCTTCAGGCCGCCCATTTTCGTCACATCCTGTTCGTCGTGGAGCGCGTGGATCACAGCGCCCGCCCCGAGGAACAGCAGCGCCTTGAAGAAGGCGTGCGTCATGACGTGGAACAGGCCCGCGGTGAACGCCCCCACCCCGAGGCCGGCGAACATGTAGCCGAGCTGGCTGACCGTGGAGTAGGCGAGGATTTTCTTGATGTCCGTCTGCACCAACCCCATCGTCGCGGCGAAAAACGCCGTGGCGATGCCGACGACGGCGACCGTTTCCATCGTGACCGGGGCGAGGACGAACAACACCGAGCAACGGGCGACCATGTAGACGCCGGCCGTGACCATCGTCGCGGCATGGATCAGCGCGCTGACCGGCGTGGGGCCGGCCATCGCGTCCGGAAGCCAGATGTACAGGGGGATCTGTGCCGATTTCCCGGTCGCCCCGAGGAAGAGCAGGAGCGTAATGGCGACGATGAGAGGCTCACCGGAGGTGAACCGCGCGGGCGCCTGGGTGAAGAGCGTCCCGAAGTTGAGGGTCCCGGTGGCGGTGAAAATCATGAACATGGCGATCAGGAACCCCGCGTCCCCGATCCTGTTGACCACGAACGCCTTCTTCGCGGCGTCCGAGGTCGTCGCCCCGCCCCGCGGATATCCGCCCGTGTCGAATTTTCTCGTGTGCCAGAAGCCGATCAGGAGATACGAACAGAGCCCCACCCCCTCCCACCCGAGGAACATGAGGAGAAAATTATCGGCCATGACGAGGGTCAGCATCATGAAGATGAAGAGGTTCAGGTAGGCGAAGAACCTCCAGAACGCCGGATCCCCGTGCATGTAGCCGATGGAATAGACGTGGATGAGGAACCCGACGCCCGTCACGATGAGCATCATCAGGACCGAGAGCTGGTCGATCTGGAAGGCGGCGTTGACGCTCAAGCCCCCGGCGGCGATCCACTCGAAGAGGGTGACCGTGTAGGACCGCTCTTCCGCGGGTCGCCCGAGAAGCCCCCAGAAAACGAAAAGCGCAAGCATGAAGGAAAGGCCGATCACGCCGCTCCCGACGATCCCGCTGATCTTCTCCGAGGCGATTTTCTTCCCGCCGAGCCCGTTGATGAGGAATCCGAGCAGCGGGAGCAGCACGATAAGCGTCGGGTAGAGGGTAACGGCCGCCCCCGCCTGTTCGTTCATGGGCGGCTCACCATTTCATCAGATTGATCTCGTTCACCCGGACGGTCTGCTTGTTCCGGAAGAGCGCGATGACGATGGCCAGGCCGACCGCGGCCTCGGCCGCAGCGACGGCGATGACGAAGAAGACGAGGATCTGGCCCGCATGGTCGGCGAGGTGGTGCGCATAGGCGACGAGCGTCAGGTTCGCCGAATTGAGCATCAGTTCGATGCTCATGAAGATCACGATGACGTTTCGCCTGAGGAGCACGCCGGCGACGCCGGTCACGAACATCACGGCGCTCAGGGCGAGGTAGTACTCGAGCGGTACACCGGTGGTCATGGGCCGTTACTCCAGTTTTTTCTTCGCGAGGATAATCACCCCGACGAGGGCGGCGAGAAGCATGATCGAGGTCATCTCGAAGGGCACGAGGTACTCCCTGAACAGCGAGCCGCCGAATTTTTCCGCCGTCCCGAATCCGGCCGGGAGCGGGGGGCCGGGCGCCGCCTCCGTCCGGAACAGGAGCATGCCGAGCTGAACCAGGACGACGAGCGCGATCGATAACCCGACGATTCGGGCCGGGCCGGAGCGCTCGCGGAGTGTTTCGTCGTTCCCGAGGTTCAGGAGCATGATGACGAACAGGAAAAGGACCATGATGGCGCCGGCGTACACCAGGATCTGGATGATGGCCAGGAATTCGGCGTGAAGTGTGAGGTAGAGCAGGGCGAGACAGAAAAAATTGAGGATGAGGAAGAGCACGCTCTTCACCGGATTCCGGCGCGTGACGGTGAGAATCGCCGAGACGACGGCCACCCCCGCCGTTACGAAGAAGAAAATTCGCTCAAGATCCATCCGGACAGCAGTACGAAGGTTCGAATGCCCCGAAGATACCAAAAAGATGCATTGTTTCAAAACCGCGGGGCGCCGGCGCGGTCATCGCACCTTCCCCAGGACACTCCTCAGCTCACGGAAGCTGAGACGTTTTCCGGTGAGGAGCACCGACGCGGAAAAGATCCTGCCGGCGAGCCGCATCATCACGAAAACCGACGCGCCGAGGATGAACAGCGAGATGACGATTTCGTGCAGGGGCGGCATCTGGGAGGGAATCCTGATCGCCATCATCATCGGCGTGAAGACGGGTATCATCGTCAGGACGACAGCGAGGGTGGAGCCAGGGTCCTGCATGACCGGGAACGAAAGCGCGAGCGGCACCACGAGCCCGAGCGACAGGAGCGACGTCACCTGCTGGGCTTCCTGCTCGGTCGAGAGCGGCGCCCCGGCGGTGACGAAAACGGCGGAATAGAACAGGTACCCGAGGACGAAATAGACGGTCAGGAGGAGGGCATTGCCGAGCGGGATGACCGAAAGGCCCGAGAACCTGCTCACCGCGGTCGCGAAGATCCCCCACGCGATGAGCTGCGTCAGGCCGAGCGCTCCGAGGCCGAGGATCTTGCCCCCCATGATGTCCTGCGCCGGCACCGACGAGAGGAGCATCTCGACGATCCTGTTCGATTTCTCTTCCAGCATGCTCCTGACGAGGAGCTGACCGCTGGTCATGATGACGAAAAAGAGCATCATCATGTACATGTACACGCTGAAGAAAGTGCTGTCGAACGCCGTCTCCTGCGTCCCTCCCCCGGCGGAGAGCTTGACGGTCCTGATTTTCAGCGACCTGCCGAATTCGCCGATCAGGCGGGGCTCGATCCCCCGCTGCCGCAGTTTCACCGCGGTCACCGCTTCCCTCAGGACCGGCGTGATTTTTTCCTGGAGGCGGATGTTGCCGGCGTTGTGGGTCCGGTACTCCGCGTCGACGAGGTCGCCGAGCGGCGAACGGAGGACGAAATACCCCTCCATCTCCCCGCTCAGGACCATCGCGTCGGCGAGCATGAGCGCAGGCTCGATATCGGCGGTGCGCTGGTGGGGGATGATCGTGAGCCGGTAGTTCGGACGCCCGTCGGGAAGGACGAACCTCTCGGCGAGCATCGACGCGAACGTCGGGGCGTACACTCCCGTTTCGTCCACGATGCCGAGGTCGCGCGGCTCCGTGTCCGAACCCGTGACGAAGATCGCCGGGACCAGGACGAGCCCGACGATCACGACCGGGAGGAGGATCAGGGAGACGATGAAGGCCTTCGACCTGATCTTCTCGGAATACTCCCACCACGCCACCGACACGATCTTCGACCTCATTGAGCCGGTCCCCCCTCCCTGCCCCGCCGGCCCCGCACCGTTTCGAGGAAGATCGTGTTCAGCGACGGGCCGCGCCTCTCGAACATCCGGAGGTCGAGGAGCCGGGCGAGGTCGACCACCAGATCGGACGACCGCGCGGCGTCGGTCACGATCACTTCGGCCGAGCTGGCGAATTTCTCCACCACGCGGATGTAGGGGATCGAGTCGAGGACGGCGGGATCGCCGTTAAACTCGATGTTCACGCTCTCCCTTCCGAACCCGGCCCGTATCCGCTGCAGATCTCCGGCGAGCACCACCCTGCCGCCGTCGATGAGACAGATGTCGTCGCAGAGTCGTTCCGCCTGGTGCATCACGTGGGTCGAGAAGATGATCGACTTTCCCTGCTGTTTCAATTCCTGCAGGATGTCGTTGAGCACGCCCTGGTTGAGCGGGTCGAGGCCCGAGAACGGCTCATCGAGGACGACATACTCCGGGGTCGTGGAGGACGGCGATGATGAACTGGATTTTCTGCTGGTTGCCCTTGGAGAGTTCCTCGATCCGGGATTCGGCATACCGCGCGAGGTCGAGCCGTTCGAGCCAGGCCCTCGCCCGCGGTCTCGCCTCCGCCGGCGGAACACCGCGAAGGCTGGCGAAATAGACGATGGTGTGAAGGACGCGGCTCTTGCGGTAGAGTCCCCGCTCCTCGGGGAGGTAGCCGATCCTGTTGATCACCGCGTCGCTGTACGGAAGGCCGTCGTAGCTGACCGTCCCGGCGTCGGGGGGGATGATCCTGAGGAGCATCCTGATGGTCGTCGTCTTGCCCGCGCCGTTCGGCCCGAGGAGGCCAAGCGTCCGCCCTTTTTCGGCCCGGAGCGAAACGCCGTCGACGGCGACGACCGACGAGTACTCCTTCCTGAGGTCCGTCGCGAGGAGCATCGCGGGGTCAGGGATTCAGGCGGTAGATCATCCTCGGGAAGGGTATCGTCTCGCGGACATGGTCGAGCCCGCAGATCCAGGAGACGGTCCGTTCGACGCCGAGTCCGAAACCGGCGTGGGGCACCGAGCCGTACCGCCGCAGGTCCAGGTACCATTCGAAGGCGGCCTGCGGAAGGTTGTGCTCGTGGATCCGCGCCGAGGAGGGTGTCGTAGTCGTCTTCGCGCTGGCTGCCGCCGATGATCTCCCCGTACCCTTCCGGGGCGAGGACGTCCATCGCGAGCGCGAGATCGGCGTTCTGCGGATCCCGCTTCATGTAGAAGGCCTTGATCGCCGCCGGGTATCGGTGGACGATCACGGGCCGGTCGAATTCCGACGAGACCACCGTCTCGTCAGCCCCGCCGAGGTCATTTCCCCATTCGAAGTCGACGCCTTTCTTCCTCAGGATCCCGACCGCTTCATCGTACGTGATCCTCGGCAGCGGTTTTTTGACTTTTTCGAGGAACGTCGTGTTCCGTTCGAGGGTCTTGAGTTCCGCCTGCCGGTGCCGGAGGACCGACGCGACGATGTGCTCGAGGAATTCCTCCGCGAGCTCCATGTTGGCCGCGAGGTCGTTGAAGGCCACCTCGGGCTCCACCATCCAGAATTCGGTGAGGTGCCTGCGGGTCTTCGATTTCTCCGCCCGGAACGTCGGGCCGAACACGTAGACCTTGCCGAAGGCCATCGCCCCGGCTTCGCCGTAGAGCTGGCCGGATTGCGTCAGGTACGCCTTGCCGAGGTCGAAGTATTCGGTTTCGAAGAGCGTCGACGTGCCTTCGCAGGCCGCCGGCGTGAAGATGGGGGCGTCCAGGAGCGTGAACCCCCTCCCGTCGAAAAATTCGCGGATGGCCGCGATGATCTGGTGGCGGATCCGGAGGATGGCATGCTGACGCGAGGAGCGGAGCCAGAGGTGGCGGTGGTCCATCAGGAAGTCCACCCCGTGTTCCTTCGGGGTGATGGGATAGTCCTTCGCCACGCTCACGATCTTCAACCCGGTGAGCTCCATTTCGACCCCCCCGGGGGCGCGGTCGTCCTTTTTGACGAGGCCCGTGACCTCGAGCGACGATTCCTGCGTCAGGGATTCGAACGAGGCGAACACATCGTCGGGAACCGCCCCCTTGGCCGCCACGCACTGGACGAGGCCCGTGCCATCCCTGACCACCAGGAACCTGATCTTGCCGCTCGAGCGCTTGTGGTACAACCAGCCCCGGACGGTTGCTTCTTCCCCGGCGTGGGCGCCGAGGTGTTCGATATAGAGCGCGTTCATGTCACCCTTCCGATGGTTTCCCCAGTATTCTGCGAAGCTCGCGGAGCGTCAGGTGCGGGTCGTCGTCGAGAAAGTGCCTCGACGTCCTCCGGGCCCGGCGGATGGCGTCGGTGTCGATTTCGGTGAAGAGCATCTCCTCGCTGAAGAGCCCGGCCCGCGCCACCGTGTCTCCCGCGGGCGAAATGACCGACGACCCTCCCCAGAAATTGACGCCGTCCTCGTACCCCACCCTGTTGCAGAAGCAGACATAGACGCTCAACAGCCGGGCGAGCGACCGGTGTTGTTCGCCGTTGATCCGTTCGGTGCGCAGTTCCCTGTCGTTGCCCTCGAGCCGGGTGGGGCTCGCCGAGATGCCGACGATCAGCTGCGCCCCGTCCTTCGCCAGGAGGTAGGGCAGGGGCAGGTGCCACAGGTCTTCACAGATCAGGACCCCGATCCGCGCGAACGGCAGGTCGATGGCCCCGACGCCCGTCCCACCGAGGAAGTACCGTTTCTCCTCGAACATCCCGTACGTCGGCGGATAGACCTTCCGGTGGACCGTCCGGACGGCGTCACCGGTGACCAGGAAGGCCGCGTTGAAGAGGCCGTACCCCGCGGATTCCTCGATCCCGCCGACAATCGCCGCCATGCCTCCGCATGCTTCCTGCAGTTCGCGGAAATACGTGCCATGGCCTTCCGTGACCGAGAGGTCCCAGGCGGAGTCCTTCACCGTGTAGCCGGTCAGGCTCAGCTCGGGGAAGACCACAAGGTCGGCCCCGCCCTCCTTCGCCCGGACGATGGACCTGAGGTGGACGTCGAGGTTCCGCCGGAGATTCCCGGGAACGGCGTCGGTTTGCGCGAGGGCGATGGTGAATTTCATCTGGTGCCGGTCGGATACCGCGGCTCACCTTCCGGGAGCCGCCACGTTGAGATGGGACGATTCGCCCGGCCTAGGACAGGTCGAGCATCTTGATGTCCTTGATGTACCGGACCGTCTTGTCTTCCTTGAGCGTCTTCAACCTGTCCAGTTTGTCGACGATCCTGCGGAGGTTGTCCCCGATCATGGTGAGGTAGTTGCCCGGGAGCGCTTCCGCCGACTGCCGCTGAAGGTCTTCGGTGAGCCGCTGCATTTCGCGGAGGGGAAGTTCGAAATCATCGACGACAGAGCTGAGCGTCTCCCTGATCGTGCGGAGGCGCTGCCGGCTGATTTCGAGACTCAGCAGCCGGTCGCGCAACCGGTGCTTCTCGATGACGCTCAGGATGGTCTTCGGCAGCACGGGGGAGGAAATCTCCTCCTTGACGAGATACTCCGCCGCGCCGAGTTTCATCACCTCGAGGGCGAGGCTGAAATCCCTGTTGACGGTGAGGAAGACGATCGGGATGTGCTCGTACGCGGTGGCGATTTCCCTCGCGATTTCCAGCCCGGTTTTACCGGGCAGGAAGTAATCCATCAGGACGATGTCCACCTTCGGTGTTTCCCGGAGGAACGCCATCGCCTCCGCGTGGTTTTCCTTCCACGTCACGGAGAAACGCCCCGCCTCGAACCGCTGCAGGTAGACCTGCACCAGCTTCGCGAAGTCCTTGTTGTCCTCGACGAGGAGGATGTTGATGATGTCGCTCATGTCAGTCGGTCAGATCTCCGCAGCGGCCGGGAGCGTGAAACAGAACATCGAGCCCGTGCCCATCTGCGATTCGACCCAGATTTTCCCCTGGTGAATTTCTATGATCTTCTTCACGATGGCCAGTCCCGCGCCCGATCCCTCGAATTCCTCCCTCCGATGGAGCCGCTGGAAGATCACGAATATTTTTTCGAAGTACTCCGGTTCGATGCCGATACCGTTGTCCTTGACCCAAAAAAGATACGAATTATTTTCCTGAGATCGAAATCCTACCTCCACCATCGGGGCGGGCTTATCGTTGAATTTCAGGGCGTTTCCGATCAGGTTCCTGAAAAGGATCTTCAGCTGGGTCTCGTTGCCGTGGACCCGGGGGAGCGGGGGGTCGGCCCGGAAATCGACGTTCCGTTTCCTGATCACGAACTCCATGTCCGTCCGTATTTCCCCCACGACGGCCGCAAGGTCGACGTCCCGGAAGGATTCCGTCGGCCTGCTCACCCGGGAGAGCATCAGCAGGTCATCGATCAGTCCCTTCATCCGAGTGGTCGCGCCCACCAGCGAATCGAGGTACTCCCTCCCCTCGACACGGATGATGTCGGAATAGTCCATCTGGAGTATCCGGCTGAAGCCCTCGATGCTGATCAGGGGCTCCTTGAGGTCGTGCGAGACGACGTACGTGAAGTCGTCGAGTTCGCGGTTCCGCTGCTCGATCTCCTGCGATGTCCGCACCGTTTCCTCATACAGGCTCGCTTTCTGGACCGCGATCGCCGTCAGGTAGCCGACGCTCTCGAGCAGCCGGACCTGGACATCGTCGAACAGCGTCGCGTCGCCGCCCCCGACGACCTCGATGACGCCGATGATGGTGTCCTCGGAAATCATCGGGACGACGACCGTCCCCCCTCCGCCGCCGCGTCGCGTCGCGCGGGCGGAAAGGACCTCGTCGACCTCGGCGGACACCACGGCGCGTTCCGTCCCCGGAAAGATGTTCGACACTGTACCCGGCGCCCTCGCGCAGCGCCCGCATCACGAGGTTGAGGTCGCCCGTCGCCGGGTTCAGGACCGATATCGAGCAGCGCTCGCAGACGACGACCCTGCGGATGTGGTCGAAGACCGCGCGGTAGATTTCCGCGCTCTCGAGGAGAGAGGTGAGCTTCTGGCTCAACTCGAACAGCACGCTGAGGCGGTCGACCTGGGACGTGAGCTCGACGTAGAGGTGGACGTTCTCAATGGCCGCTCCTAGCTGGTTGCCGGCCAGGTTCAGGACGTGTCGTTCCTGTTCCGTGAACTCGTGGGGGGCGTCGTAGAACACGTCGAGCGCCCCGAGGACCTTTTCCCTGCCGAGGATCGGTACGACGGCCATCGCGGAAATCGCATGGCGGAGCAGGAACTCCCGGTTGGGGGCGGCGATCCTCGAGTCGCCCGCGGCCTTGTCCGGAATGTACTCGGGCAGCCTCCGCCTGACCACGTCGCCGGTGATCGAGAGGTCCGCGTGGAGCGTGCGGACGTTCGCCGATGTGTTCGGGGGCGAAACCCTCCTGGTGCTCGAGTTCGAGTGTGCCGTCCGGGAGACCGGCGAGATAGACGATCACGCCCCTGGCGCGGAGGGCCGTCCTGAGGAGTGAGAGCGCCGACCCCAGGATGGACGCGACGTCGAACGTGTTGCTGATGACGCCGGAAATTTCATGCAGGGTGAGTAGCTGGTTCGCCCGGTCCCTGAGTTCGCTTTCCGTCGTCTTGAGCGCCGTAATGTCGCGTGTGGCTGAAGACGAATCCCGTCGGCCCGGTCGCCGTCCTTGAGGGTGTTGACCGTCAGGCGGGTCGTCAGGCCCCCCGCCGGTCCGGCGATCGCGATCTCCTCGGTAAAGTGCGGACCGTTGACCGACCCCGTCCGATCGAAGGCGCGGCGTATCGCCTCCTTCAGCGGGGACGCGGGCAGCAGGTCGAGGATGTTCACCCCCTCGAAGGTCCCGCCACCGGATACCGCCCGCAGAAATGCCACACCCGCCCGGTTGATCCGGGTGATGGCGCGTCCGGCGTCGACGGTGTACACCGGGCTGTCGATTGAATCGAGCAGGTTCCTGACGTACGTCGAGTCCGACACGACCTGCCGGAACAACCGGAGTCGCCCGATGATCCCGCCGAGCTGCCGCGCGAGCGGCCGCAGTATCGCCAGGTGGTCCTCGCCGTACGCATGGGGATCACGGCACGTGACGACCAGGATCGCGGGCGCGCTCCGGCCGTCTTCGATGCGGGACCACGACCGCGGACCTGAACCGCCCTCCCATGCCCCCCCACCCCGCCGTCCGGGGGTCATGGAGCAGGTCGGGGATGATCTCGTCGGCGTACGGGCCTCCTCCCCCCGGACGAAGCGCGACCGCGAGGGACAGGATATCCCCGGATTCGATCACTCGCCGTCGAACGCGACCGCCTGTGAAAACGTGTCCCCGGGGCCGTCGGGTGAAATGGTCATGAGGGCGTGGGCGGGCATGAGCCGGATCACCTCGTCGGCGAGGGTCCTGAAAATCTCGGCGAAGTCGGTCGAACTGTTGGCCAGCGTGATGATCCTGTTGATCATTTCAATCTGGTTGTTCCTCGTCTCCACGTCGTGCGTGAGCCGGACACGATCCGAGATGTCGCGCGCGATGTTCAGCATGGCGACCGGCTCCCCCATCGAATTCCTGATCAGCGTGGTGTTCAGGCTCATCTCGACCTCTTCCCCGCTGCTCGCGACCCAGGTGACGTCGAAATCGTGCAGCCACTGCTGCTCCCTGATCCTCTCGATCCACACCATGAAACGGCTCATGTCCCGTTCGACGAGCCACGGGTAGGGGAACTCCTGGCCGACGATGCGGCTCCTCGGGTACCTCATCACCTTGAGGAAGGCCTGGTTCACCTCGACGACCCTCCCCCCGAGGTCGGTGATCATCATGGCGTCGTCCATGGCGTTGATCACGTTGAGGAGGATTTTTTCGGACTGCAGGAGGTGGTCGAGTTCCGCCTGCCGCGCCGTGACGTCGGTGTAGCGGAGGAGGAATCCCGGCCCCGCGTCACCCCGCCCCGGCACCGGCACCAGGAACACTTCATACCAGGTCATGGCCTGGGCCGGCGACTCGACGAGACCGAGCCTCGAGGGTTTTCGCGACGAGACGGCCAGCTGGAGGCCGTCGGCGCCGAGCGACGGCGGAAGGGGCGCGAACTCCTTCGCGTTCCTCCCGAGCGCGTCGACCCTCGCCACGCCCGTGAGCAGTTCCATGATGGAGTTCCACTCCACGCACGCTGCGCCGTCATCGAACACCGCGACTCCGTCGGGCAGGGCATCCTGGACGGAGCGCAGGATCGTGTGCTCGGTCATCACCGAGCGCATTTTCTCCCGGTCCTCGGTGACGTCGGAGAGGATCCCCGTGAACCCCGTGACGTTCCCCTCCTGGTCCCGCATGACCGACACCGAGTCGCGCATCCACCGGAACGCGGCCTTCGCCTTCGGCCTCACGCGGTACTCGCGGACGAAACCCGACCGAGCGTGGCCGAACCCGTGACCCTCTCCAGGTAGATTTTTTTGTCCTCCTCGTGAATGAGGGAGAGGAACAACGACCGGTTCCGGTCGAAGTCGCGGGGGGTGTAACCGAGGATCCCGGTGACGGCGGCGTCGACCGTGAGGAGGGTCCCGTCGGGACCGGACGTGTAAACGATCCCGGAGAGCGAGCCCACGACGGTGTGGAGACGGTGTTCCGATTCCCTGACCGCGGCCAGTTTCCGGGCATTCACCATCGCATTCCCGAGCTGGCGGCCGAGGGTGGTCAGTGTCCCGAGCGACACCGGGTCGGCTTTCCGGACGTCGAGCGAGATCCCCAGGATGAAACCGATCGGGGCCTCCCCGTGGATCAGCGGGACGAGCGAGATCTGGGTGATCCGGTGTTCGCGGAAGACCGTCCGGTAGGGAAGGTAACTCGGGAATTTGTCGAGCGAAAAAATATGGCTCTCGAGCGTCTTCGAGAGATACCCGCCGAGGCCCTCCGTCGCCGGGAGGACGCCGATCGTCTCCAGGAGTTTTTTCGGGAGGTGCCTGGCGTAGACGGAGGTAAACGTTTTCGACGCCGGTGTCGAGCATGTAAACCGAGCCGCCCGACCAGCCGAGGACTTCGAGCGATCGGTCGAGGGCGATATGGACCAGCTTCCCGAACTCGAGCGTGCCCGTCGCGGCTTCCAGGATCGACTTGATCCGTTCCGTCCCCTCCTGCATGCCGGAGAGCCGGGCCTCCTCGGTCCTCCGTTCGGTCACGTCCTCGAATTCCATGAGGATGCCGGCGTCCGGGACGCCCTGGATCTTCCGGAGGGTGAGCCGGACGCCGAGCCGGTGCCCCTCCGACGAGACGATCGTCGCGTCGATCCGCTGGACGTCTGCCGCGAGGCCAGGAACTTCGTGAGCGCCGCGTCGACACCCTCCCGTTCCTCCGGGGGCACGAGGTCGGTGAGTGTCCTCCCGCGAAATTTTTCAGCCTCCCCGGGGCCGATCAACTCGACGCACGGTGGATTGCAGTACACGAGCGTCTTCCCCTGGAGCAGGGCGACCGGCCGCGAAATCTGCTCGGCGATGGTCCTGAACCGCCGGTCGTTCTCCTCGAGCGATGCGATCCTCGAGGTGAATTCCGATATATCTTCGACGGCGAGTGCGCACTGGCCGGCGCGCCCCTCTCCGGCGGGCGCGATCGATATCCTGACGGGAAGTTCGGAGCCGTCAGAACGCAGGAGATGTCCCCGGATGGTCACCCGGTCCCCCGCCGGGAGGACGGCGTCCATCCCCTCCCTCAGGAGCCTGAGCGTCCTGGGCGGGAACGCCGAAGGAAGGGGCAGCGTCCCCGTCCACCCGGTCGCCGCGCCCCTGAGCCTCGAGAATGCCGTGTTGACACCGATGAGCTTCTTCCGGTCGGCGTAGCAAAGCGGGAGCGGGTTACCGCCGAAGAGCGTATCGACCTGCCGCTGCAGGTCGCGGAGCCTGCGGTCCAACTCGACGTTCGAACGATTTTCTTCAACGATGAAGAGCGTCAAATCGCCCTCGACCGCTATCGAGCGCACCCGGATCGGGACGGAGGACCCGCGGGCGGAAACGGCCCCGAACGTCGCAGTCGGATTGAGGTTTTTTTTCGATCTCGCGATGAACCGCAGGAGTGGCCATCGCTGGCCGGGGTGCAGGAAGGTTTCCACCGGTGCGAGCTCCGCATCGGGGGCGATGATTCCGAGCAATTTTCGCAGGTGGTCATTGACGACCCGAAATGAACCCTCGAGGTCCGCAACGACCAATCCGAACGGCGCCCCGGCCAGTGGACCGCCAAGGATTCGCGCGGCGATCTCTCCCCGGTTGAAAAAGTCCGCACGGATTTTCCCCCCACCTGACGCCTGAAAATCAGAAATCGGCATCAGACGACGGCCCCTCCCGCTTCCCCTTCCGGACATGCGGAAACCGAAGGGCGCGGGTGGACCGGTCCGGAACCTCCCCTCCATTCGGACAGGTGTCAGGAGGAGGTCGCCCGAATGGGTGGAGAGATCGACGCACAATGACGCGGACTCCGTCAACATCGCCAGGGTAGACGGCCCGAACGAACCCCGAACGGCGGTGGTTGTAAGAAATGCCTTCTTTTTCGCGACGAGAGCGCACATCGTCTTGAATAACCGGATCAGCTTGCCCCCTCCGTCAAGGAGTTCTTTCCAATCGTCCAGATCATCGAGGAGCAGGATTTCCCCGGTCTTCAGCTCTTTCAGGCGTCCGGAAACCCATCGGAGTGCCGACTCCGGACGACGACGGGCTGACGTCGGAAGCTGGACTCTACGGCAGGCGATACCGGTTAGCAGGAAATCCCGTGAACCGGTGAAATTGATATAAAAGACGGGGAGATCATGCAGCCGGGCATGGCTTAAAACGTTTCGGAGGAGTGGTTGTGATTCGCCGCGGGCGCCCTGGAGAACGAGGAGGGAATCGCCATCACGGATACCCCCCAGGTATCGGTCGAATTCAGGCGACCCGGTTGAGAACAAACGTCGCATCCTTAAAATCTGCAAAAAATCACACCAATGTAAGGATTATCCAACGGCTCCGCAAGAGATGGAGGGGCTGAAAATAAAAAAGGCGTCCCGGAGACCGGGACGCCTTTTTGGAAAAGGATGCTATTAACGCAGATAGAGGTTGAGCGCGACTGCCCAGGACGAAATACCGAAACCGGTCAGTGAAGGACCATCGGTCGTCGTTGTGCCGTTGTCACTCGAGGAGGACGAACTCGCGTACATGAAACCGTATTCGGCGCTGAAACCGACCTGGTCCCACGGCGTCCACGTTGCTCCAACCACGACACCGGCGCCAAAATCCGTATAGTCAACGGATGTCGACTGTACGGCGCCCGTGGGCGGAGTGTAATCCTGCGAGTTGGAGGCCATTCCATACATGACCTGGGGACCCCAGTAGCCGGAAACGTTCCCTTCGTTCATGAAATTCCAGAGAAGAGCGGGTTGGATTCCGAAGAACATCACGGTGTTATCCTGCTCGTCACCGGTAACGATGACATCCTTCTGGTTGATATTTGCGTTGGCGAACCCCAGACCCAGACGGAGGAACATATCGTCCTGGATGTAGTACGAGGCACCGAAGCCGAAAATTTGGTCCAGATCAGCGGTGGCCGAGGGCGCACCAGTGACACCAAAATTTCCGAGGCCATTGATCGTGAAGTTCAGCGACATCGTTCCCTGCTTCATCTCGCCAGCGCTCATCACGCCGACCGCGAGCAGCAGAACCACCGCAACCAAAAGCAGTCTTTTCATTTGAATCCCTCTATGTTATTGAGATATTGTGAATTATTACAAATTGACACATTTCCTCATTTATTACTCATCCTCAATTCGTCCCCGGGACGTTAGAAAATGAACGGTGAGATTATACCAAAATTTAAAGTGTTTGTCAAGTTGTTTTTTGGGATTAAATCAAGTGAGTCCGATAAGTCCTAAAAATGGCTCAAACTTAGCAAAATCGCTGTTTTTTACGGGCAGGATTGGGGGATCTGAGTGTGGGTGGGGACACCCCCCCTTCCCTGCGGTCAGGATAGGGGGATTTGACCTGGGGGGGATGAGAATGGTCGCCGGACCGGGTCCGGAGGGGGGTTCGGTTTCCTGATTTACTCCTTCAGGAGGGACCGGGCGATCACGAGATGCTGGATTTCCGACGTGCCTTCGTAGATTTCAGTGATTTTCGCGTCACGGAGATACCGCTCGACGAGATATTCACGCACATATCCGTATCCGCCGTGGATCTGGATCGCCTCGAGGGCGCATTCAACGGCGATTTTCGAAGCGAAGCAGCTTCGCCATCGCAGCCTGCTTGCCGTATGGCTTCCCTTCCTGCTTCAATAATGCCGCCTTCAAAATCAGGAGTTGCGCGGCATCGACCTTGGTGGCCATTTCGGCCATTTTGAACTGGATGGCCTGGAAGTCGAAAATCGGCCGTTCGAAGGCCTTCCGCTCGCGGGAATAGCGGAGGGCCGCGTTCAAGCGAGGCCTCCGCGATCCCGTACGCCTGGGCGGCGATCCCGATCCGTCCCCCGTCGAGCGTCTTCATCGCGAATTTGAACCCGAATCCTTCCTCGCCGATCCGGTTCTCTGCCGGGACCCGGCAATCCTGAAAGGAGAGCGAAACAGTATCGGAGCTCCTGATGCCGAGTTTTTTCTCCTTTTTGGCGATCGAAAACCCCGGGGTGCCCTTTCTCGACGATGAACGTGCTGATCCCGTGGGGACCCTTCGATCTGTCGGTCGTGGCCATGACGAGGACGTAGTCGGCCGTCGATCCGTTGGTGATCCAGTTCTTTGTGCCGTTCAGCAGGTAATGGTCGCCGGAACGGGTGGCCGTGGTCCGCTGGTTTGAGGCATCGCTCCCCGCCTCGGGTTCGGAGAGCGCGAACGCCCCGAGGGCCTTTCCGCAGGCGAGGGGCGTGAGGTACTTCTCCTTCTGGAATTCGTTCCCCCACTCGTTGATCCCGAAGCAAACGAGGGAGTTGTTGACCGACATGATGACGCCGCAGGATGCGTCGACCTTCGAGATCTCCTCGAGGGCCAGGATATAGCTGACCATATCGAGCCCCGCCCCGCCGTACTTTTCAGGGACCATCATCCCCATGAAGCCCAAGGTCCCCCAGCTTCTTCACGGCATCGTGGGGGAACTCCTCCTTTTCATCGCGCTCGATGGAATTGGGCGCGAGTTCGTCCTCCGCGAATTTCTTCGCGGTATCCCTGATCATCAGGTGGGTTTCAGTGAAATCGAAATTCATTGCGATTTAATGAGAAATGCTGTTCAGGAATAGGTATAGAAGCCCCTGCCGGATTTCTTGCCGAGGCGTCCGTCGGCGACCATTTTCTTCAGGAGGGGGCACGGACGGTACTTGGGGTCTCCGAGTCCTTCGTGGAGCACGTTCATGATCGCCAGGCAGACGTCCAGGCCGATGAAATCGGCCAGTGTGAGGGGGCCCATCGGATGGTTCATGCCGAGTTTCATCACGGTGTCGATCGATTCCGGTGTCGCCACCCCCTCCATGACGCAATAGACCGCCTCGTTGATCATCGGGCAGGAGCACCCTGTTGGAGATGAATCCCGGGTAGTCGTTCACCTCGACGGGTGTCTTCTCGAGGCTCCGCGCCACCGCCAGGACGGCCGCGGTCGTCGCATCGTCGGTGGACAGTCCCCGGATCACCTCCACGAGTTTCATCACGGGGACCGGGTTCATGAAATGCATGCCGATCACCCGGTTGGCCCGCCCGGTCACGGCCGCGATCTCCGTGATGGAGATGGATGACGTGTTCGAAGCCAGGATGGCGTCGGGGGGCGCGGCCGCCGCGATGTCGCGGAAGATCCCCATCTTGATCTCCCGGTTTTCCGTCGCCGCCTCGATCACCAGGTCGGCCTTCGAGACGGCCGAGCGTAGATCCGTGGAACGGGCGATGCCCCGCAGGATCCTGGCCTTGTCGGCCTCCGTCAGCGCGCCCTTCTTGATCTGGCGGTCGATGTTGCCGGCGATCGTCTGTCAACCCCTTTTCGATGAGGTCGTCTCGGACATCGTTGAGCGTGACGGCGTATCCGAATTGCGAAAAGACGTGGGCGATCCCGTTGCCCATCGTCCCGGCGCCGATGACGGAGATGTTCTTCATGGCGTTCGTCTGTCCTTATCGTTCGATGATCATCCCGCTCGCCTCGCCGCCGCCGATGCAGATGGCGGCCAGGCCGCGTTTCTTCGCGTGCCTCGCGAGCGCGTGGAGGAGGGTGACGATGATCCTGGCGCCGCTCGCCCCGATCGGGTGCCCGAGGGCGACCGCTCCGCCGTGCACGTTGAGTTTCGCGGGGTCGATCCCGAGCAGTCCGTTGACCGCGAGGTTGACCACGGCGAAGGCCTCGTTGACCTCGAAGAGGTCGATGTCATCCTGCGTGAGGCCGGCCTTCTTCAGGACCTTCGGAATGACGTCCGCGGGCGCCGTCGTGAACTCGACCGGCTTCCGCGCGGCGGAGCCGAACGAACGGATCGTCGCCAGGACCGGGACTTTCATCGCCGCAGCCCTCCCGGCCGACATGAGGACCAGGGCGGCGGCGCCGTCGTTGATCTTCGAGGCGTTCGCCGCGGTGACCGTTCCGTCCCTGGCGAAGGCCGGACGGAGCGTGCCGATCTTATCGAACTTCACCTTGCCGGGCTCCTCGTCGTCGGTGACGCGCAATGGGTCCCCCTTCTTCTGCGGGACGTCGACGGCCACGATTTCATCGTTGAAATATCCCTTCTGCTGGGCCTCGAGCGCCCGTTTGTAGCTCGTCACGGAGAATTCGTCCTGGGCTTCGCGCGAGACGTGGCAGTTCTTGGCGCAGAGTTCTGCGGCGTTGCCCATGTGGAAATCGTCGTACGGGTCCCAGAGGCCGTCCTTGATCATCGAGTCGACGACCGTTCCGTGGCCCATCCGGTACCCGGTCCTGGCCTTCTCGAGGAGGTACGGGGCGTTCGACATGCTCTCCATTCCCCCCGCGACGACGACGTCCGCATCGCCGAGCATGATGGCCTGCGCGCCGAGCATCGCCGCTTTCATGCCGGAGCCGCAGACTTTGTTGACGGTCATGGTCTGGACCGACACCGGGAGACCTGCGAAGATGGCGGCCTGCCGGGCAGGGGCCTGCCCCACGCCCGCGGTGAGGACACACCCCATGATGACCTCGTCGACCGACGAAGGGTCGACATTCGACCTCCGGAGCGACTCCTTTACGACGATCGCGCCGAGCTGCGGGGCGCTGAATGTGCTCAAGGAACCGCCGAACGAACCGACCGGCGTGCGGCATGCGCCGACGATGACGACTTCTCTGGGATTGGCCATGGCTCCGTGGAGTGTGCTGTGAAGACGCCGTTAAAATAAAACAATTCGCAAAGAATTGCAAAAAAAATCCCGGAGTTCGTGACAAACCCGGGATCGAGGCCGAAGAAGACGTGTGACGCTTACTTGATGCGGACGAATTCGATGCGCCGGTTTTTCGCCCGCCCCTGCGCCGTGGCGTTGTCGGCGATCGGTTTCACGAAGCCGTAGCCCCTGGTGCTCATCCGGGCCGCCGGTATTCCGAGGCTCACGAGATACTCCTTCACGCTTTCGGCGCGGCGGAGCGAAAGGTCCTGATTGTATTTCGCGCCACCGACGTTGTCCGTGTGACCGTGGATGGCGACTTCGGCGTCGGGGTTGCCGATGAGGCTGTTGGCCACCTGGTCGAGGATCGCCTTCGCCCCGGGAAGGAGCGTCGCCTTGTTTGTCTCGAAATTCACCCCTTCGAGAATGATCCTCTCCCCCACCTTGATGATCGGGACGTCGTCGCCGGCGTCGAGGGGGTTCAGGTTGAGCTGGACTTCGCGTCCGTCGGGGACCCCGCCGCCATCGGTATCGGCGAGGAGCGGGTCCGTGTGGTAACGAAGAATTTCGTCTCCGTCGGAGAGCTCGTCCCCGTCGGTGTCGGGTTTCAACGGGTCCGTCAGCCTGGCGTGGGACTCGTCGCCGTCGGTCAGGCCGTCGCCGTCCGTGTCGGACTTCAACGGGTGGGTCCGGAGGGTGAGGACCTCCTCGCCGTCCAGGGCCCCGTCCCCGTCTGTGTCGGGATTGAGGGGATCCGTCGTGGTGCCCTGCACGTCCTGGGTCTGGGTCCGACGCGGCACTCCCCCGCCAAGGGAGGCCAGGATGAGTTCCGGCCGGTGCGACGCGCTCCCCCCGACGCCCCGGAGGTCGAGGAGGTGACGGAAGTCGAGGTCCCGCAGCCCGCCCCAGAAGAGGCCCTGCGATCCGCGGTGTGCCTGATACGTCGTGAGGACTTCGTAACCGTCACCGAGCCCGTCGTCGTCGGTGTCCTCGTCGAGCGGATTCGTCTTGAAGCGGTACACCTCGTCGCCGTCGCTCAGCTGGTCGCCGTCCGTGTCGGGATTGAGGGGATCGGTCTTGTAGGTTTTCACCTCTTCGCCGTCCAGGAGGCCGTCACCGTCGGTGTCGGGATTCAGGGGGTCGGTCCCGATCCTCTTCTCCTCGTCGTTGAGGAGCTTATCGCCGTCGAGGTCGTTGTTTTGCTCCGTGATGTACGCGAAGAACTCGAGCCCGATGCCCCAGAAGGCGTCGTTCCCCTCCAGTTCGACGTCGTCGAGGTTGTCGCTCATCGTGAAATTATACCCGGCGGTCAGACCGAACCCGTATTGTTCGTTCAGGTAGTATTCGGCGCCGGCGCCGAGCGGAACGAACGACGTGACGTGCCCGTACTCGCCGTTCGCGTTCCGGGGGAGCGGATTTCCCTTCGAATTTTCGGGGTCGAATACCAGCAGTCCGAGGCCGCCGAAGAGGTACGGGCGAAATTGACCCTTCTGGATGAGCTGGAGGTGGGCCCTGACATCGATCGGGAAGATGAGCGTGCTGAAGAAGGTCGAGCCGCTTCCCGCCTCCAGGAGACCCATCCCGACTCCGCCCTCGATGGCGAAGGTTTCGTTCAGGTAGTACCGCGTGAACACCCGGCCCATGGGATTGTCCTGATAATCGTCCGCGTCGGTGATCGGGGAGACCATTCCGAACGAGGCGCCGACCCCAACCGCGGGCTTCTGTTCCTGGGAACGGAGCGGCCCCGCGGCGACGAGCATCGCCGCCGCCAGCATGCAGAGCGCGGTTCGGGACATCATTGTGGACAGGATGAAAAGATATGACTTAAAAAATGTACGTTTTGACCCGCTGAAAGTCAAGCAAACCCGCGGTGGAACCGCCGGAAGGAACGGGTAAAACGCGTATTTTCAGCTGTTCATCGACTTGAGGAACTCCTTGTTGGACTTGGTGCCTCTCATTTTTTCGGTCAGGAACTCCATCGCCTCCACCGTTGAGAAATCGCTCAGGAACTTCCTCAGGATCCACACCCTGCTCAACTCGTCCGATTCGAGGAGCAATTCCTCCTTGCGCGTGCCGGAGCGGTTGACGTCGATGGCAGGGAATATCCGCTTGTCGGCGAGCTTCCGGTCGAGGATGATTTCCATGTTGCCGGTGCCCTTGAACTCCTCGAAAATCACCTCGTCCATGCGGCTCCCCGTCTCGATCAGGGCGGTGGCGATGATCGTCAGGCTGCCCCCTTCTTCCACGTTTCTGGCCGCGCCGAAAAACCGTTTCGGCCTGTGCAGCGCGTTCGCGTCCACGCCGCCGGAGAGGATCTTACCGCTGTGCGGGACCACGGTGTTGTGCGCCCTGGCGAGGCGCGTGATGCTGTCGAGGAGGATGACGACGTCCCTTCTCGCCTCGACGAGGCGCTTGGCCTTCTCGAGCACCATGTCCGCGACCTGGACGTGCCGTTCGGGGGGTTCGTCGAAGGTCGAACTGACGACCTCGGCGTTCACCGACCGCTCCATGTCGGTGACCTCCTCGGGGCGTTCGTCGATCAGCAGGACGATCAGGAACACCTCCGGGTGATTGCGGAGGATGCTGTTGGCGATTTTCTGGAGGAGGATCGTCTTGCCGGCCTTCGGCGGGGAGACGATCATGCCCCTCTGGCCCTTGCCGAGCGGCGCGAGAAGGTCCATGATCCGCATGGCGTATTCGCCGGGGGCTGTTTCGAGGTTCAGCCGGGCGTTGGGGTAGAGCGGGGTGAGGTTGTCGAACAGCACCCTGTCGCGGATCGCGTCCGGGGTCTCATCGTTCACGGCCTCCACCCGCAGGAGGGCGAAAAACCTCTCCCCCTCCTTCGGTGGCCTCACCTGGCCGCTGACCGAATCGCCTGTGCGGAGCACGAACTTCTTGATCTGCGACGGCGAGACATAGATATCGTCGGGCGACGGGAGGTAATTGTAGTCGACCGAGCGAAGAAAGCCGTATCCGTCGGGCAGGACCTCGAGAACCCCCTTGCTGAATGTCAGGCCGTCCTTCTCCGTCTGGGCCTCGAGGATCTTGAAGATCATGTCCTGCTTCCGGAGATCGGTGTACCCCACGATGTTGAGGTCCTTCGCGATCTTGGTCAGCTCGGAGATTTTTTTGGATTTCAGTTCGGTGATGTCCATGGGCATGGGAGACCAGTCCCCTATGAGTGTGGTGAGAGTGAGCGGTAATTTCGGTGATCCGAGAGCACTGCTGCTCGATCAGGGTTCAAATTACGGGTGAAATCCCGAGGTATAAAACGATGTGCGCGGCGGTAGTGTGAACTTGGACGCGCGAGGGAGGCTCGCGCAGGCTTACTCCGACTTGGTCGAATCGGTCGATACGGTAAATATACTTCTCAGGTCGCTGAAAGTCAAATCCCGGGGGTCGTTCGGCTGTATTCCGCTTAAAACATGACCTCGAAGGTGATGGTATGGGTGCCCGGGAGGTACGTAAAGTTGTTGTAGGCGTAATCGAGGACGCTGTTGATCCCGAGCGAGTTGAGCTTCACGCCGAACCCGGCGGTGACGTCCTCCTGGTCGTAGGCGAACTTCCACCCGGCCCGCAGCGCGAACATCCCGTTGAACACGTACTCGCCCCCCAGGTTGTACTGCTCGTCGGCGTCGTTCACCCGCGTGATCTGCAGCGTCGTCACCAGCTGGTTCATGTCGTCCTTCACCACGTCCACCAGCACCCCGAAACGCAGCGCCGTCGGCAGCGAGTACGTCTCGTTCACGAACGTCAGGTCCTTCCCCAGGTTCGTCAGCGACACCCCCACGTGGCTCCGCAGCACCGGGATGTCGTAGAGCGTCCCGATGTCGAACGCGAACGAACTCGTCCCCACCTCCGAATTGTACAGGTACGACTGGATCAGCTTCCCGTTCACCCCCACCCGGAACTGGTCGGTGACCTGCCGCGCGAACGACAGCCCGATCGCGTAATCGCTCGCCTTGAACTTCTCTCCCGTTCCTTCCGGGAACGCCGGCGTCGTCACCAGCATGTCGTCGGTCGTCAGGATCACCACGCTCACCCCCACCGCCCCCAGCCCCGGGATGTTCTTCACCGCCCCGACGTACGAGTGCTGGATGTCCGCGTACAACTGCGTGTACGTCGCTCCGAACCCGTAGTCCGCCACCGACAGGATCCCCGCCGGGTTGTACGCCATCGAGTTCACCCCGTCGGCCACCGCCACCTGCGCTCCCCCCATCGCCACCGCCCGCGCGCTCGTCGAGAGCTTCAAAAACTGCCCCGTCACCGTCCCCGACCGGTTCCCGGCGACCACCGCCGACGCCGTCAGCATCGTCCCCGCCGCCAGGATTGCAACCCAGGAAGTCACGCTCCGCATTCTCTCAGTCCTTTTCATTGATCGTTCTCCTTCCTTACCGGATCAAGACAAATTTGCTCACCTGCCGGCCGAACTCCGACTCCACCGTATACACGTACACCCCGCTGGCCAGCGCGCGGTTGCTCTCCGAGAGCAGGTTCCATTCCACCTCTCCCCGGTCCGGCGCGCTCGCCGGCGCCTCGTACTCCAGCACCGCGATCTGGTCCCCCGACAGGCTGAACACCCGGATCGTGCATTTGCGCGGAAGATGGATGAACTTCACCAGACGCTTCGTCTCGTCCCACTCCCGTCCACGCCCCTCCCAGCCCCCGTTCTCATACGTGTAATCCTGGTCCACGCGGTACGGGTTCGGCACCACCAGCACCTGGTCCGCCTCGTCCGACGCCGAGAACGACAGGTCCACCCGGATCCGGTTCTCGTTGAACGCCGACTCCGGGCTCTCCGAGTAGAGCGTGTCGTACGAGATTCCGCCCGACGATGTCGGCCGCTCCACCACCGCGATGTCCGGGATCCCGAACGACGTCACCGAGTACCAGTACCGCTTGCCGCGCACCAGGTTCGAATCGATGAACACGCTGTCCAGGCCCACATTGTATCCGTACTCGTCCCCGGCGATGTCGAACTGCTTCACCAGCGTGAAGCTCGAGCGCTCCGGCTCGTCACCCGGGTCTTCGCTCCGGTACAGCCGGTATCCCTCGAACGTCCGCCCGCCCGGCAGGAAGCCGGTCGAGTCGCACGTGTGACCCGTGGCGCATCCGCCGCCGCCGTCCCCGCACGGAGGGTCGATCCTCCTCCAGTCGTCCGGCGGATACCCCTGGGCCAGCTTGTTCGAGTCGTCCCACGTCTGGAGCGGATCGATCGGTCCGACGCTCCCGCCCCACTCCAGCGTCACCCGCTGGAACCCCTCGGTGTGCCGCATCGAGGGGGACGGCGGAACGATCGGCGGAACGTACCCGCGCTTGTAGAGCTTGATCGCCTTCTCCGCGTTCGCCTTCAGGTTGTTCGGCCCGGCCTCCACGCCCTCCCCGCCCACCAGCGCCACCGAGATCTTCAGCGTGTCGCCGGGCTCGAGCGTTTCAAACGGCCCGAAGGAGAAGAGGAACCGCGTGTCCGACGGGTTGGTCGGGCTCTCGCAGGTCGCCACCAGGTTGTTCGGGAACGGCTCCCCGCTCATCCAGCTGTAGAGCGTCGAATCGTTCGTCCCGGGATCGGGGTTCGTCGTGAAGTTGAACCACTGGTAGATGTATTTCAGCTCGTTGAGCGGCCTCGGCGTCCCGAGCACCGTGAGACCGATCGGGGTCGAGCCGCGGTCGATCGGGTTGTGCACGTAGGCGGTCCGCAGCGTATCGTAGTAGCAGGAATAATTACGGTTGTAGTAATCGCCCGTCGAGACGGGGCCGACATCCAGGTCTCCGAACCAGCCGACATACACATCCTCGATGGCCCTGCTCGACGTGTTGATGAAGTAGTAGTCGAACGGTATCACCGCGTTCGCGAAGTTCCCGCTCCAGGCGAACGCCTTCTGGATCACCTTGACGCCCATCGGGAAGTGTGACGCAGGAACGTCGTTGTCGTCGCGCGCCGAGCAGTACAGGTCGTTGTCGGAGATCGCCGCGTAGTCCTCGTCCACGTTCGGCTCCCCGTGGTCCGGGATGCCGTTCTTCTCGGTGTACGCGTCCGGGTCGTCCTGCTTCCGGTAGTTGCCGTTCGCGTCCGGCCGGCAGAAGTCCGTCTTCGACCGGTCGTAGTTGTCGAAGTTCGGGTCTCTGTTGTCCGTGGCGTGGTATCCGCCGCGGCAGCCCACCTCGTTGACGTCCTCGATCCCGTCCGAACCGACGTCGTCGACCGCCAGCACCCAGTCCCCGTCGTTGTCGAGGCCGTCCAGGTCGTCCTCGTCGATCGCCCCGTCGCCGTCGTCGTCGCACCCGCGCCGGTTCGGCTCGTCGACGCTGTCGCGGACCGAGGTCTGCCAGATCAGCTCGCGCAGCGGATGCCGCGGGTCCGGACGGATGAACTTCTGCGCGCTGTTTCCGTTGTACCCTTCGGAGACGCGCCGCGTGCCGTCGACGATGCCGCCGATCCAGGGACCCGCGCCATATACGTGCTCGATGCCTGAGCCGGCCGGGTATTCAAGCCCGTAGCGCGGCTGAAATCCCGCCGGGATCGCGCCCCGTCAAAAGCCTGGAGTCCGATCGTCATCTGGTTGCTGATCCAGACCCGCATGTCGAACCCCTGGACCGCGTGCTTCGCGTAATTGACCGCCGTTTTCGACGCCGAAAGCGGATCGGCCCCGCGTCGTGCCTTGTCGGCCCGCGGGTATGCCGTTTCGCCGGACACGGAGGCGATGATGAAAATCATGATGGCAAACCGGGACCACATACCTTGCTCCTTTTCCTGACGCGTGATGGAATAATTTCTGAATGTATGAAAATAAATTGAAAAAATGTGCGTTGATACGACGATCATTGATTTATCCCTCGAATCAGCGTATCACCACGAACTTCCCGACCTGCCTCCCCAGGTCCGACTCAACGATATAGACGTAGACCCCGCTTGCGACCGACCATCCCCCCTCGCTGATCAGGTTCCAGTCGAGTTCCCCCTGGTTCGGATTCGCCGGTGGAGCCTCGTACCGCAGCGTCGTCACGATGTCACCCGCCAGGGTGCATATCCTGATGGTGCAGGACCGTGGCAGGTGGATGAATTTCAGTACCCGGTTGAATTCACTCCAGTTCCTTACTTCCCCCTCCCATCCTCCCCCCTCGTTTGTGTAGTCCGCGTCCGCCCTGTAGGGGTTGGGGACGACCTTCACCGTTCCCGGTTCCTCCGCGGCGGAAAATTTTAAATCGAACAGGACCGGGTCAGCCACCCAGGTCGGAGTTTCGGAACCCTGCACGCCGACCGTATCCAGAATAAAACCGCCGCTCCGCAGCCGACGTGTCCTCACGACCACGTCGGGTATCCCGAACGATGTCACACTGTACCAGTATCGCATCCCGGGCCGGAGGTTGACATCGGTGTACTCCGAATCGATGCCGAAATTATGGCCGAACTCGTCGTCGAGGTCATATTCCCTGACGAAGGAGAACACCGGGTGGGACTCATTGATCGGATCCGAGCCGTCAGATCTGTACAACCGGAAACCCTCGAAATTTCTTCCGCCCGGGATTTCCCCGCCGCCTGCACACGGGGACGAACCGGGGCATGGCATGCCGGCCTCGATCTCATCGCAGGGGGGATCCACGCGTCTCCAGTGATCGGCGGGCAGGTTGCGCACCGTGGTGTTGTGGAGGTCCCACTGCGCCACGGGCCCCTCGGGGCCGTTTCGAACATCCCATCGCAGGTGAACGGAGCGATCACCCTGCTCCGCACTCAGGAGCGGCGCCGACGGAGTGACGGGTGGAAAATACTCCCTCTCGTAGAGCACAATCGCCCTCGCGGCGTTATCCACGAGGCTGTTCCTGCCATAGACCCGCTCCCCGCCCACGAACGCGACCGTCAGACTGAGGGTGTCGCCCGGCTTGAATTCCGGGTATGGACCGACGGAGATCAGGAAGCGTGTATCGCTCAGTTCCGTCGGCGACTGGCATTCCGACACACTCGCGGGGAGATCCAGACCGCTGAGCAGGCGGTAAGGGGTTTCGTCACCGCCGGTCGGACCGATCGGGGGGTTCAACCGGTAAAAAGAAACGATCATCGAATCGATCGGGCCGCTGGCGTCCAGGACCGTCACGCCGGCGGGGGTGGCCGCCGGGTCTGTGGGATTGTGCGTATAGGCAGTGCGGAGGCTTTCGACGTAACAGGAATAATTCCTCGCATAGTACGAACCACGACCGATGTGCCCCACATCCATGTCGGCGAAGAACCCGAGGTAGACATCGCGCGCTGTGCTGTCCCCCCTGTTGACGAAGGTGAACTCGATCGGGGCGATCGACGGCGCCCACGCGCCGTAGAACGCGTAATTCCGCTGGATCAGGTCGACTTCGAACGGCACGTCTCCTTCCTGGAACCGGCGCCGGCTGGGCGTCCGGTTGACAATGTCCCTGTCCGACACCAGGCCGTAGTCCTCGTCCACGTGCGGTTCCCCGCCGTCGGGCATCCGGTTGCCTTCGGTGTAGCGGTAGGGATCGAGTTGGAACGGAAAGTTGCCGAGGGTGTCGGGGTGGCACAGGTCCTGCCCGTACGGGCGGTAATTATCGAACGCCGGGTCCCGGTTCGTCGATGCATCGAACCCCCCCTTGCAGCCGTATTCGTCCCGGTCCGGAAGTCCGTCAGCGCCGACGTCGTCGTAGGCGCCGTCCCAGTCGCCGTCGTTGTCCGCCCCGTCGAGCGGGTCTTCGTCGACGAAACCGTCGCCGTCGTCGTCGCACCCCCTCCAGCCGTCAGACTCGTGCCAACCGATATCCGGTTCATAGAAACGGGCGGCCAGCGGGTTCGCGGGATCGGGCTGAAAATCACCACTCCCGAAGTCGCTGTATGCCGTGAGGACCCGCGGTACGCCGCCGAGCATTCCCCCGATCCAGGGGCCCGCGCCGTAGAGATGCTCGACGGAGTCGTCATCCCAGAACTTCATACCGACGATCGGCGTGCGCGTGTTGCCGTACGGCATTGCGACACTCCCATACACGATCTCGTTGGAATACCAGAAGAGGAGTTTCGCACCCTGGACACGGTATTCGACGCCGCTCGCCACGGTCGCCGGTCTGTTCGCTGATTTCGAGCCGTCGCCGGTCCCCGACATCGCCCCGGACGGGACCAGGAGCAGGGTACCCGCCGCGATCGAATGGAGCCAACGACGAGGAACAACCCGCCGGGAATCACGCGTCCGGCGTATGGTGTCGACGGTCAACGTGAACCTCCTACCGTATCACCACGAACTTCCCGTACTGGGTGCCGAACTCCGATTCCACGGTGAAGACATACAGTCCCGACGCGAGCGGCCGCCTGCTCTCGCTCACCAGCCGCCAGTCGAGCTGGCCTTCGCCGGGGTCCTCCGGCGGCGATTCATAGTGCAGCGTCGTGATGACGTCCCCTGCGACGGTGTAGATCCGGATCGTGCATTTGGGGGGCAGGTGGATGAAGCGGATTTTCCGTTTGAAATCCGTCCAGTCGGCAGCGCTCCCCTCCCATCCTCCCTCCTGCGCCGTGTAATCCTCGTCCACGCGGTAGGGATTGGGGACGACGAGGACCCCGCCCGGACCGTCCGAGACGCGGAACGAGGGATCGACGGAGGTGAAATTATCGAGGACACTCGATTCGACGCCCGGCGTGATGATCGTGTCGTAGAGGAGCCCTCCGCCCGGGGCCGGCCGGGACACGATGTTCATGTCCGGGATCCCATAGGACGTCACCGCGTACCAGTATCGCCGGCCGACCGCAAGGTTCGAGTCGAGGAACACGGTGTCGAGACCGAGGTCGAACCCGATGCCGTCTCCGGGAACGTCGTAATCCCTGATGAGCGTGAATGAACCGGTCGGGGGGTCGTCCCCCGGGTGTTCGCTGCGGTAAAGGCGGTACCCTTCGAAGATACGGCCTCCCGGCAGCGTCCCCGCGCTGTCGCACGCGGCCAGCCCGCCGCACCCGCCGCCGCCGGTCGTCACGCACGGCGGGTCAGTCCGCCTCCAGTGGTCGGGTGGAAATGTTTCCGCAAATGCACTGGACAGGTCCCAGACCGACATCGGGTCGGGGCCGGCGACGGATGGTCCCCACTCGAGCCGGACGCCGCGGTCGACCTGGAGGAGGCGAAGTGCGGGCGAAGGCGGAAGGCCCCGCGGCAGCACCGCGCCCGGTTGTTTCATCCGTTCGTGAAGGAGCAGGGCCCTTAGGGCATTGTCCTTCATGTTGTCCGGCCCCGATTCGACTCCGGAGCCGCTGACGAGCGCGACGGACACTTTCAGCGTCTCCCCCGGCGCGAACGATTCGAACGGGCCGAAGGAGAAGAGGAACCTCGTGTCGGAAGGGTTGGTCGGGCTCTCGCAGGTCGCCACGAGCTGATCCGGGAACGGTTCGCCGGACATGTAGCTGTAGACCAGTGAATCTGTCGGACCGGGGGCCGGGCGCGTGGTGAAGTTGAACCATTGGTAGATGTACTTCAGTTCATTGAGCGGTTTCGGCGCGCCGAGAATGGTGAGGCCGATCGGCGTCGACCCCCGGTCGATCGGATTGTGCACGTACGCCGTGCGCAGGGTGTCCAGGTAGCAGGAATAATTGTGACTGCCGTAGTTCGCCACGTACGACGGTCCGACATCAGCGTCGAGGAAGTATCCCACGTACACATCCTCGATCGTACGCGTCCCTTCATTGATAAAATAGTAGTCGAATGGAAGGATGGCGCCGTAGGAGGGGTCGCGCCACGCGAAGGACTTTTGAACGAGTCTGATCCCCATCGGGCTGTGATCGGACGGGGGATCGTTCCGGTCGCTGGCCGAACAGTAGAGGTCGTTGTCCGAGACGGCGCCGTAATCCTCGTCCACGTTCGGCTCGCCGTGGTCGGGGACGCCGTTTTTTTCCGTGTACATGTCGGGATCGTCCATGAGACGATAGTTCCCGTACCGGTCGGGATGGCAGAAGTCGCGAGCGAGGGGGGACAGGTCGTCGAACGCCGGATCCGGATTCGTCGCAACGTCATATCCGCCGCGGCAGCCTGTCTCGTTGAGATCGGCAAGCCCGTCAACGCCGACGTCGTCCATCGCGGCGAGCCAGTCCCCGTCGTTGTCGAGCCCGTCGAGGTCGTCCTCGTCGATCCGGCCGTCGCCGTCATCGTCGCAACCGCGTTTGTTCGGCTCGGCGAGGCTGTCGGCGACGGATGTCCGCCATATCAGCTCCCGCAGGGGGTGCGCGGGATCCGGCCGGAAATATTTGTTGGCCGTCTGGCTGTTGTATGCCTCCGATACCCTGCGCACACCGTCGACGATCCCGCCGATCATCGGACCGCCTCCGTCAATGTGTTCGATGCCGGAACCGTAGGGGTACTCGGCCCCGATCTCCGGGACGCCCGGGGGAGTGCCGTCCCACGCCTGCAGACCGATCGTCATCTGGTTGCTGATCCAGACACGGAAGTCGAACCCCTGGCGGGCGCGCTTTGCGTACTCAACGTTGGTTCCGGCGGGTGCATCGGGGGTTTTTTGCCGTGGTGTGCGTCCCTCCATCGTCGGGACGCATACAACCGTCAGGATGGCCGGGACGAGGATCGTACGGACAGCGCGGCAGAGCCGGGCGACGTCGCCGGCCGTCGTGCCTTTTCGATCGAAAGGAAGTTCGGGTGCCTTCATTCAGCCTGTTCCCCGTTCGGAATGTTTGGGGAATCTCGATGACGATTCGTCGTCGTCGTATTTGGGGTAAGAACGCGGGGGTGATTCAGTGGATGGTAATGATTTCCGGGCGCAGAGTCAATGGGTCACGTCCCGACGCCGAGCTCCCGGAACGCCTCCCCCACCACGTAGTGCGACCCCGTCACGAGGATGGGGTCCCGGCCGTCATTATCGCCGGCCGCCATCCGTAATCCGTCCGCGACCGTACCGGCGACGCGGGCGGGGTACCGTCGGGCATGGCAATATTCCGATAATTGATGCGGGTCCCTCGACCTGCGTGTCCTCGCGCGGACGAAGTAAAACATCCTCGCCAGGGGCCTCAGGCGATCGATCATCGGGCCGAATGTCTTGTCCTGCACGACGCCGAAGACGACCCTGAATTTCCCGCTGTGGAGCTCCCCGAGTGAGCCCGTCGAGGGCGCCGATCCCGTCCGGATTGTGCGCGACGTCGGCGAAGATCGCCGGGTCACGCCCGATCCGCTGGAGCCGCCCGGAGAAGCCGGTCAGGTCGTTGAGGGAGCTGAACCCCCTGCGGACCGCTGATTCGCCCACGGCGAATCCTCCCGAGACGGCGCCGGTCCAATTCAGCGCGTGAAGTGCGACGCTTGCGTTGAGGGCCTGGAACGCGCCGGCCGCGCCGACGTGCAGCCGGCGTATCGTTCGCCCGCCGGCGGTGAAATCCGCGGTCACGCCGGCGGACGTGAACCGCGCATTCCGGATCGCCGAGGACCGGCAGCCCCGGATGACGCGTGATCCGAGACGGGCCGAGCGCGCCAGGATCACGTCGATCGCGGGACTGGCGATGGCGCCGACGACGCAGGGGACCCCCGGCTTGATGATCCCCGCCTTTTCACGGGCGATGCTGCGGACGGTATTCCCGAGGTACTCCTGGTGTTCGAGCCCGATCGACGTAATCACGCTCACGAGCGGGGTGATGACATTCGTGGAGTCCCACCTCCCGCCCAGCCCGGTCTCGATGACCGCGATGTCGACCCCTTCGTCGGCGAAATACCGGAAGGCGATCGCGGTCGCGGCTTCGAAATAGGTTGCCCTCGTGTCAGCGATCCGGGGGCGGAGAATCCGCGTGTATTCCGCGAGCCTGCGGGGCGGTATTTTTCGCCCGTCGATCCGGATCCGTTCCGTGAATTCGACCAGGTGGGGCGACGTGTAGAGACCGGTCCTGAACCCGGCCGCGGTGAGCGAGGCCGCGATCATCGCGGACGTGGAGCCTTTGCCGTTGGTGCCGGCGACATGGATGGCGGGATACGAGCGTTCGGGGTTCCCGAGGTGCGCGAGGAGCACGCGGATATTTTCGAGGCCCGCCTTGACGCCGTACCGCTCGAGGGCGAAGAGGAAGCGGAAAGCGGAATCGTAACGGCCCAGGACGGACTCCTCCCGGTCAGAGCCAGCTCTCGAGCACCGAGGCGCCCGCTTTGACCCTGAGCGCGCCGACAAGCTCGGTGACCTTCCGGACGCCGCTCTCGTCGCAATACCGGCCAAGGCCATCGGCGATCTTCATCGAGGCCGAGGGGTCGATGAAATTCGCCGTCCCGACCTGGACCGCCGTCGCCCCGGCCAGGAGAAATTCCACGGCGTCCTCCGTCGTCATGATGCCTCCGATCCCCATGATCGGGATCTTCACGGCCTGCGCGACCTCGTACACCTTCGCGAGCGCGACCGGCTTGATCGCCGGCCCGGAGAGACCGCCGGTCACGGTGGAGAGTTTCGGCGTCCGCTTCCGGTGGTCGATGGCCATCCCGATCAGCGTATTGATGAGCGACACGCCGTCGGCGCCCTCGCCGGCGACCACCTTCGCGAATTCAGAGATGTGCGTGACGTTGGGCGTGAGCTTGATAATGAGTGGTTTCCTGGTGAGGGCACGGAGGCGCCTGGTGATTTCGGCGGTCATCGAGGGGTTGGTGCCGAAATTCAGGCCTCCCTCCCGGACGTTTGGGCATGAGACGTTGATCTCGTAGGCGTGGATCCCCTCCTGCTCCTCGAGGTGCGAGAGGACGTCGCAGTATTCGTCCACGGAACTGGCGGCGATGTTGGCGACGATCGCGGTGTCGAAGGTCCGCAGGGCGGGGAGTTTGTCCGCGATGAACTGGTGAACACCGATGTTCGCCAGGCCGATCGAGTTGAGCATGCCGCCGGCGGTTTCCACGATCCGGTCCGGCGGATTTCCGTCCCGGGGTTTCATCGAGAGGGACTTCGTGACGACCCCGCCGATCCTGCTGATGTCGGAGAGGTCGGGGCATTCGTTGCCGTATCCGAACGTCCCCGAGGCCACAAGCACCGGGTTCTTCAGTTCGAGCGATCCTATGCGCACACGGAGGTCCGCCATCGTCAGAGCACCACCTCGTTACTGTTGAACACCGTCCCGTCCCTGCAGACGAGCGCGTATTTTTTCGGCCCGTTCCTGAGTCTCCACCGGGCAGCCCTGGCAGATTCCGATCCCGCAGGCCATCGGGCTCTCGAGCGAGAGCTCGCAATCGACGGAGAATTCCGCGGCCAGCGCGGAGAGCGCCCGCAGCATCGGCGTCGGGCCGCAGGCGAATATTTTCCGCCGGAGCGGCCGACGCTCCCGGAGAGCCAGTTCCTCAGGAGGTCGACGACCGTCCCGTGATGTCCGGCCGAGCCGTCGTCCGTGGCCACCGAGACCTGGTCCAGGTGCTGGCGGACGATCTGCGATCCGTTGCGCGCGCCCAGGAACGTGCGGACCGGCTTCCCTTCTTTTTTCAGTTCGGCGGTCAGGACCGGCATCGGGGCCACGCCGAGCCCGCCCGCGACGAGGAGCGCTTCCTCGTACCCGCCCTTCACGCCGAACGCATTCCCGAGCGGGCCGATCACATCGACCGGGTTCCCGACGGACCCCGTCGCGAGGATTTTCGTGCCGAGTCCGACGACGTTGAAGATGATCTCGAGGCGTTCGCCGTCGCGGCGATAGACGCTGAAGGGGCGGCGCAGGAGCGGGACGAAACCGTCCCCCGTCCTGATATTCAGGAATTGCCCGGCCTTCACCTTGCGCGCGATCTCCGGGGCGTGGAGGGTCAGGAGGTGGATGTTCGGGCGCTATCTCGCGGACCGATTCGACGCGGCAGAACGCCTGTTTCATAGAGGGTTGTCGGATGTCCCGATCACGGGCATCATCGGTCCCCCCGTCCTCCCGGGATCGTCGTCCGGTTCCACCGGCTCCTCGTCCGGCTCCTCGTCGGGATCGACCACTTCCTCCTCCTCGGCTTCGTCCGGATTAAAATATTCGTCGGCGTCGGGATCGACCGGAGGTTTGTTGAGGTCGCCGGGGAGCGGCACGCCGGCCCCCCTCCCCGGGACCGCCTGTTTCGGTATCTGGCCGAGGTTTTTCTTCTGGGGCTTGGGTACCGCTTCGATCCGTTTGATCTTGACGTACTGCTGCAGTTTCGAGGTGTCTCCCCGTGACCGCCACCCTCGGTTCGGCGCTCGACGGCGTAGACCGACGAGGGATGCTCCCTGATGAGTTTCTGGTACCAGGCGTCGGCGCTGTCGAGGTCGATGAGCGAATTTTCATAGATCCACCCGACGGCGTAGCACGCTTTCGGCGTGATGAGGGTGTCCCGCGACTCCATCGAAAGGGACTTGAACTCCGCGAGCGCGTTCCCGGGATCGCCACCGAGCAGCGTGGTCTCGGCTTCCCGGTACCGGATCGATTCGGGAGTCTCGACGGCTGCGGCGGTATCGAGTCCCCGCAATTTCCTGACCTGGTCAGCGTACTCCGTCTCGGGATACAGATTCAGGATCGTGTCGTACAGGGAATCGACCGCGGCGGTGTCGTCGAAGCTCCGGTATGCCTCGGACATGGCGTACAGGGCCTTCGGCACGAGGGGCGATTCAGGGTATTCCCCCGCGAGGATCTCGTAGTGATGGATCGCGGAGTCGGGAAGGTCGAGATCCAGGAGGAATATCCCGCCGAGTTCGTAATGACCTTCGGCGATCCGTTTCCGGAGCGCCTCCGGCGTGAGCGGTCCCTGGGGGGGTTGTTTCGCGGCGCTTTTCGGCGCCGGCCGTTTATCATCCTTTTCCGCCGTCCTCACGGCCAGTGCCGTCTCGGGGGTTTCGGGGAGCGCCTCCTCGCCCTCGGGAGGGCGCTGCTCATCGGGATCGTCGGGATCCGGGACGAGGTGTCGCGGCCTGCTCCTGATCGCCCGCATGCTGAGGTTGTCCGAAGAGATCATCGCCGCGGGCGGGCGACTGACTCTCTCCGGCCTGACGGTGTCCGTCTTGAAATCGTCGGGACCGGTCCAGTTGAGTTTGATCCCGGTGGAGGTGGTCGAATCGGGCGCGCGCGCCGCCATCGCCGCCGATGAATCGGCCGCCGGGCGGGTGGTGTCCGGGTTGAGGAGCGCCTGGAGCGTGCTGTCGTCCTTCTGGAGGCGGTCGACGGTCTTGACGTAACGATCGAGCGATGTGAAGCGCGCGACGGCCCGCGGCGTGATGGCCGACGAGGGGAATTCCGATTTGGCCTTTTCAAAAAACTTCCTGGCGCCGGGCAGGTCACGGTACTGCTTCTCGTAGATGTCGCCCCGCTTGAAATAACTCCGGGCGGCGGCGTCCGTCTTTTTGTACGTCGAGTCGATGATGTCGTAGAGGGTGAAGGCGGCGGCGGAATCGCCCTTCGCCCAGTAGGCGTTGGCGATCTCAAAATCGACGACCGCGGACTGATCCGGCTTGAGGGGCCACGCGATGATTTCATCGAAGGCGTCGAGCGCATCGTCGGGGCGGTCGGCGAGGTAGAGCATCACGCCCTGGCGCAGTCTGGCGTTGAAATCCATCGTCGGGGTCGGGCTGTATTCCCTCACGAGGCCGAACGCCTCCGCCGCCCGGGCGTAGTCTTCCGTCTTCTCATAGACCGATCCCAGCTGGTACTGCGCGATCGCCTTCAGCCGGTCCTCGCCGTCGATCGACACCGATCGTCCCAGCGCCGCGGCCGCCTGCTCAAAATCGCCCCGGTCCGAGTAGATCTGGGCTTCGAGCATCATGGCCTCGAGGAGGACGTCTCCCGGGACCTCCGTATCGTCACCTTCCGCGATGGGCGCCCCGAGTTCCTTCGCGACGGTTAGCGCCTCATCCTCGTTCTTCCCCTGGTAGAGCGCCCTCGCGAGCCAGAGCCGCGCCTCCACCCTCTTGTCGCTTTCGGGAAAATTGTCGAGCAGCTCGCGGAATTTCCCGGCGGCCGATTCCGTCTCGTTCTGGAAGAGATACGCCCTGCCGATCATCATGATCGCGTCTTCGACGTAGCCGCTCTCACCGTGGAATTGAATGACCCGGGACCCCTTCTCGATGACGTTCTCGAACTTCGTGACAACTGCGGGCGTGACCTTGTACGGGGCGAAATAGTTGCTGTCCCGGCCGGTCTGCGGTGATTTCATCATCTCCGTGACGGCCTCGTCGTAGAGCTTCGACGCGTTGTAGTACGTATTGAAATACGCGGTTGCGTTCCGGTAGGTGGCGCATCCCTGGAATGTGAGAATTCCCGCGATGGCGGGGAGAAGGAATACTCTCACCGGGGAGGCGATCATGAGGCTATCGGCAAAAAACAGGTCATGCAGATAGCCTCAGTATACAGAATTGACACTCTAAATGCAACGCAGACCGCGATCTCGCCGGTCTCCCGTCAGCGGGAATGTTTCCTCAGGAAATCATCCAGAATCGCGGACAGGTCGGGCCGGGTGATTTCGGCGAGTTCGTAGTTCACCCGCGTCGACGGTTTGTCGATTTTTATGACCCTCCTGAGATCGATCGGGGTCCCGATGATGACCCCGTCGCATTCGACCCTGTTGATGGTCGTTTCGAGGTCATGCACCTGCCCCTCTCCGTAACCCATTGCCGGCAGCAGTGTTCCGATCTTCGGGTATTTGGCGAATGTTTCAGCGATTGAATTCACCACGTAGGGACGGGGGTCCACCACCTCGGACGCCCCGAACTTCCTCGCGGCGATCACCCCGGCGCCGTATTCCATCCCCCCGTGCGTCAGCGTGGGGCCGTCTTCCACCACGAGGACCCGTTTCCCGCGGATGACGGATTCGTCTTCGACGGTGATCGGGGAGGCCGCCTCGATGATGATGGCGTCCGGGTTGACGGTGTGGACGTTCCGGCGGACCAGGTCGATGTTTTCCCTCGACGCCGTCTCCACCTTGTTCAGGATGACCACATCGGCCAGGAGGATATTCGTCGCCCCCGGATAATAAGTCAGTTCGTGCCCGGGCCTGTGGGGGTCGGCGACGGTGACGGTCAGGTCGGGCTTGTAGAACGACATGTCATTATTGCCCCCGTCCCAGATGATCACGTCCGCCTCCTTCTCGGCCTGGCGCAGGATGGCTTCATAATCGACGCCCGCATAGATGATGGTCCCGTTCACGATGTGCGGTTCGTATTCCTCCATTTCCTCGACGGTGCACTCGTAGGTCTTCAGGTCCTCGAGGCTCTTGTACCGCTGAACCCGCTGCTTCACGAGGTCGCCGTACGGCATCGGGTGGCGGATCGCCACGACCCTCTTGCCCCGCGCCCTGAGGAGATCGCAGATTTTCCTTGAAGTCTGACTCTTCCCCGCTCCCGTCCTCACCGCCACGACGGCGATGACAGGGACCGAGCTCTTCAGCATCGTGTCCCGCGTGCCGAGGATCTTGAAATCGGCCCCGGCGGCCATCACCGCGGACGCCTTTGTCATGATGTCCCCGAAGGAGACGTCGGAGTATGAAAAAATCACCTCGTCGATGCCCAACGCGGCGATCAGTTCGGGAAGGTCTGATTCCGGGTGGATCGGAATACCCTGCGGATACAGTTTTCCGGCGAGCGCGGCCGGATATTTGCGACCCTCGATATTGGGGATCTGGGTGGCGGTGAACGCCGCGACCTGATACGCATCGTTGTCGCGGTACACGGTGTTGAAATTATGGAAGTCGCGGCCCGCGGCCCCCATGATGATGACCTTTTTTTTCTTCATAAACGGCGCCTGTTCTGTTCGTGATGAGAGTGCTCTACCCTATCAGGGTCAATTAGTATGCCAGTCGCCGATCGCCGTAATCGGGATAATTGAATGATTTTAAGGGGATACCCCCGGGGGAATCCTCAAGAATTGAGAATCAATGGGGGTGGTGACACAGACTTGAGGATGGAGGTCCCGCCCGGAATTCTGTGGATTTTTACGACATCGCCGCCGTAAAATTCCACACGAGTCCAAAGCCCGATGCTGAAAAGCTTTACAGTATTTCCAGGCCGAAGTCCCGCTCACTGCCGCATATTTCAACGCTCACATTTTCTACAGAAAAAATCGTGTCTCCGTAACACGTGACCTGATTGAGACTTAGGCGGACGAAAAATCCGGTTAATTCTGGCACGATTTTCCCAAGTAATAAAGGTGTGTCCAACTTTGAATCCGTGAATTTTTCTGAAGGAGTACCACCATGACAGTCTTATTCGTGATAGCGACCGTGCTGCTCTTCCTCACCGCCGATTGGCTGATCCGCCGATCGAAAGAGAAGAGATCGACCGTCGCACAGATCGCACCGATGGCCGCCAGGGAATTATCAGTGAGAATCCCCGACGGCATCTTTTTCGCCCCGTCCCATACCTGGCTGAACCTCTTCCCGTCCGGGAAGGTGAGGCTCGGAGTGGATGACTTCATCTCCCGACTCCTCGAAAAACCGGGAGTCACGCTCCTGCGCGCCGCGGGGGAAAAGATCTCTAAAGGCGACCCGATCCTGAACCTCAAATCGGACGGGCACAGCCTCACCGTGCGGGCGCCGATCGACTTCGAGATCGTGGCGGTCAACGACGCTCTCGTGAAGAACCCCGGCCTCCTCGAGGAAGGGCTCTTCAGCGACGGGTGGGCGTACATGATCAGGCCGGCCAGGAACGCCGACCTGAAGAACCTCCTGCTCGGCAACGAATCCCGCCAGTGGATCAGGACCGAATACCAGCGTCTGAAGGACCTGCTCGCCGGCGGCAGCCCGGCCGGCGCGCTCCGTCCGGCGTTTCTCCAGGAGGGCGGACCTCCGATCGCCGGCGTCCTCAACCGGATGGATGAGACCGTCTGGCGCCAGCTCGACACCGAATTCCTCCAGACACACTAACGAAGGGACCGGCCATGATCAGGAAAAAAGCTCTGCTTATCGATCTGACCCTGTGCATCGGATGCAACGCCTGCCAGGACGCCTGCAAGGCTGAAAACGGCCTGAAGGAGGGGGCCGAAACCCGGCTCTCCGACACCGCCTACACGGCGCTCGAGGAGCACGACGGCACGTACGTCCGGCGGATGTGCCAGCATTGCATCGACCCGACCTGCGCATCGGTCTGCCCCGTCGGGGCCTTCACCAAGACGGCCGAGGGACCGGTGCTCTACGACGAAAGCAAGTGCATCGGTTGCCGGTACTGCATCCAGGCCTGCCCGTTCCAGGTGCCGCGGTACGAATGGAGCAGCACCTATCCCCGGGTCCAGAAGTGCATCTTCTGCGTGGAACGGCAGAAAAAGGGCCTGCAGACGGCGTGCGCCGAAGCGTGCCCGACCGGCGCGACGAAATTCGGCGACCGCGACGACCTGATCCGCGAAGCCAACGACCGCATCAAGGCCGAACCGGAGAAGTACGTCGACCACATCTACGGAGTGGAAGAGGTCGGGGGAACGTCGGTCCTCTACCTGTCCTCGGTCCCCTTCGAATTGCTCGGATTCAAGACTCAGCTGGCCAACACCGCCCTCCCGATGCTCACGTGGCAGGCGCTCTCCAAGATTCCCACCGTCGTCAGCGTGGGCGGAGTGTTCCTCTACGGGATCTGGTGGATCACCAACAGGCGCGGCGAGGTCCAGCGGATGGAGAAGGAACGCAGCGAAGCACGCCGGCCGGACGAACGGCGATTCAAAGAACAACATTAACCAATGAACGGACGAGACCATGAAAAACTACCTACGTTCACTGACGTTCTGGAAGGTCACGGCGACGCTCATCATCCTGGCGGGAGTCTACTCCACGGTGATACGCTTCACCCAGGGGCTGGGGGCCACCACCAACCTGAGCGATGAATTTCCCGTGGGGCATCTGGATCGGCTTCGACATCCTCTGCGGTGTCGGCCTGGCGGCCGGCGGTTTCACGCTCGCCGCGATGGTCCACATCTTCAACATCAAGCGGTTCGAGCCGATCCTCCGCCCGACGATCCTCACGGCGTTCATGGGGTACCTCCTCGTGATCTTCGCCCTGATGTTCGACCTCGGGCGGCCGCTCCAGATCTGGCACGCGCTGATCATGTGGAACCCGCGCTCGGTGATGTTCGAAGTGGCCTGGTGCGTGATGCTCTACACGACGGTCCTCTCGCTCGAGTTCTCCCCCGTCCTGCTCGAGAAATTCGGACTGGTGAAGGCCCAGAAGGTGCTGAGGAAGATGACGCTTCCCCTCATCATCGTCGGGGTGCTCCTCTCGACGCTGCACCAATCCTCGCTCGGGTCGCTCTACCTGATCGTGCCGGAGAAGCTGTACGGGCTCTGGTATTCTCCGTACCTCCCCGTGTTCTTCTTCTTCTCGGCGATCTCCGTCGGGTGCGCCATGGTGATCTTCGAATCGTTCATGAGCTCGAGGGCCTTCAGGAAGGGCCTCGAAATGGACCTCCTGGACGACATCGCGCGGGTCAGCGTGGTGATGCTGGCCGTCTACCTCACGATGAAGATCGCCGACCTCTCCGCCCGCTCTGCGTTCCCGCTGCTGATCGAACCGCGCACGGAAACGTACCTGTACTGGCTGGAGATGAGCGTCGGCGTGATCGCCCCGCTGGTCCTCTTCTCGTTCGCGAAGGTGAGGAGCAGCAAACAGGGACTCTTCGCCGGGGCCGTGATGATCCTGCTCGGGTTCCTCCTCAACCGTATCAACATCAGCGTCACCGGGATGGAGGCCTGGGCCGGCGTCTCGTACTTCCCGTCCTGGATGGAGCTGAGCATCACCGCGATGATCGTCACCATCGGCTTCATCGTGTTCGCCTTCGCGGCGAAAAACCTCCCGTTGTTCCACCATGCCGGGCCCGGGGATCCGACCTCCGCCGGCCGCGCACCGGAACTTCCGGGGCTCACGAACGACATCCGGGAAGACCTGCGCCTGATTTCACAACCGAAATCGATTGGGGGATACCATGAAGTTTACTTCCGATGACAGCGCGACGCGCCGGCTGGCGCCGAAAAAGAACCGGTGCGTCTGGATGGAGGCGGGCATCCTGTCCTACCTCCTGTGCGACAGGGAATTCGATTGCGACCGCTGCCCGCTCGATGAGGCGATGAGGAGTCATTTTTCGCCGGACGGGAAGCACCCGGCGCCGGCGGCGAAGCCGGAGGCGGTCCCGCGTGAAGCGGCCTTCGAAATCCCGGACCTTCTGCACGCCTGACCACCTGCAGGTCACGGTCATGGACGACGGGTCGTGCCGGCTCTCACTCGAACCGGGGATCGCGACGATCATCCCGCCCGTGAAATCGGTCGTCCTCCCGGGGAGCGGGCGATCACGTCTCTCCCGACGCCTTCTGCTGCTGGCTGATCCTGGAGGGCGGAACGCTGCCGGTGAAGCTTCCCCTGGGCGGTGTGGTCGGCGCGGTCAACCCCCAGCTCTCGGAGCGGCCGCACCTCGTCAACGGACCGGACGACGGCTGGCTCTTCGATTTCACGCCCGACGACCGGGACGCCGTCGGGAGAGCACTGACGGGCGCACCGGACGTGGAGGCGAAGTACCTCTCGGACATGGACATGTTCAGGCGGCTCGCGATGGAGTGCCTGCATCCCGAGGGAGCGCGCGTCGGCCATACCCTCCAGGACGGGGGGCGCTTCGTGGACGACCTCTCCACGATGATCGGTCCGGTCAAGTACCTCGAGATCGTACGGAGGGTATTCTGGGCAAACCACTGAATGATTCTCAAAAATAAGAAAATCGGCACATTCGGGCCCCGTCGCCGCGGTTTATACCGCGAATCGGCGGGGCCCGGCTCCTTTCCGATGGCACGCATCTTGCAGTACTACGGATGAGGTCCATATGGCCATCCGACACAGCCTTCGCTTCAGGGTACTCCTCGGTTCGATCCTCCTCCTGCTTATACTCTACGGCGTCTACTCGTTCGTGACCGTCACCTTCTACGGCGACCGGATGACACAGCAGGTGATCCAGAGCGCCAACCGCATGAGCGACGTCGTGCGGCAGTCGACCCATTACGGGATGCTGCTGAACCGGCGGGACGACGTCCACGAGATCATCACCATGATCGGCACGGAGCCCGGCGTGGAGGGGATCAGGATTTACAACAAACGCGGCGAGATCATGTTCTCGACCGACAAACGCGAGGAGGGCACGGCCGTCGACCTTCAGGCGGAGGCCTGCTACGCCTGCCATGAAAAGGAGAAACCCCTCTCCTCCCTTTCCCCCGGGAACCGGACCCGCATCTACACGTCCGCCGCGGGACACCGGGTCCTCGGCGTGATCACGCCCATCCGCAACGGCCCCTCCTGTTCGTCGGGATCGTGCCACGCGCATCCGCCGGAGCGCACGGTGCTCGGCGTGCTCGACGTCCGGCTGTCCCTCGCAGAAACCGACGGCGCGATCGCCGACGCGGAACAGACCGTGATCCTCTTCGCCATCGGCATGATCCTGATCGTGGCCACGATATCCGTCTGGTACCTCTCGGCGACGGTGATCAGGCCGGTCAAGATCCTCATGAACGGGGCCCGGGAGGTTTCGGGCGGCAACCTCGAGCACAGGATCCACGTCCGTTCGAAGGACGAGCTCGGCGCGCCTGGCCGACGCTTTCAACGTGATGACCGGGTCGTTGCGCGACGAGAAGGAGGAGAACCGGCGATGGGCCGAGACCCTCCAGGACCGGGTCGCGGAGAAGACCGCGGAGCTCACCGAGATCAACAAGCGGATCGTCCACGTCGAAAAAATGGCCTCGCTCGGCAAGCTGGCGGCGACCGTCGCGCACGAGCTGAACAACCCGCTCGAGGCCATCCTCACATACGCCCGGCTGATCGGCCGGCGGATCCGGAAGGACCCCGCTGCGGCCGCGGAGCTGCAATCCACCCTCGAGGACGTCGACCTCATCGCGAGGGAGACCCAGCGCTGCGGGACGATCGTGAGGAACCTCCTCCTCTTTTCCAAGAAGCAGGTGAGCGAATTCGCCCTCGTCCCGGCGAGGCAGGTCGTGGAAAAAGCCGCCGAAATCGTCCGCCACCATTTCGAGATCTCGGGAGTCCGGCTCGGCATCGAGATCGCCGACGAGAACGCCACGCTCATGTGCGACGAGGGCCAGATCCAGCAGGCGCTCGTGGCGCTCTTCGTGAACGCGGTGGAGGCGATGCCGGGCGGCGGGTCGATCACCGTCCGCGTCGAACCCCTCGCCGACGGCGACGAACTCGCGATCACCGTGTCCGACACCGGGACGGGGATCGCCCCGGAGGACCTGCCGCATCTCTTCGAACCCTTCTTCACCACCAAGAAGGACGGCAAGGGCGTCGGGCTCGGCCTCTCCGTCGTCTACGGCATCGTCGAGCGCCACGGCGGGAGGATCGCCGTGTCGTCAGAACCCGGCCAGGGAACCGTCCTTTCGAATGGTCCTCCCCCGGGTGCCGACACCGCATCGGCGCAACGCAGCATCCCGAAACTCATGACGAGGGCACACCATGAACAACAAGCATTCAATTCTCATCGTCGACGACGAGAGCAACGTCCGGGACTCCCTCTCGAAATGGTTCCGCGAGGACGGGTACGAGATCGGGACGGCCGAGAACGCGCAGACGGCCCTCCGGCGGCTGCAGGAGAAGAAGTGGGACGTCATCCTGCTCGACATCAAGATGCCGGGGATGGACGGCATGGAGCTGCAGCAGCGGATCCGCGACACCGGGACCGGATCCGACCATCATCATCATCACCGCCTACGCCTCCGTGGACACGGCGGTGCAGGCGCTGAAGCCGGGGCGTTCGACTACATCACCAAGCCGGTCGACCCCGACGACCTCTCCCACCTGGTGCGCAACGCCATCGAGCAGCGCGCCGCTCTCGGACGAAAACGTCAAGCTGAAGGAGCACATCACGGAATTTCTCCAGGGTCGACGACCTCATCGGCGAGTCGCCGGCGATGCAGAAGGTCTTCGAGCTGATCGAGACGGTGGCCCCGACCGACACCACCGTCCTGATCCGCGGCGAGAGCGGCACCGGGAAGGAGCTGGTCGCGCGCGCGATCCACGCCAACAGCCAGCGGCGCTACTTCCCGATCGTGACCGTCAACTGCGGCGCGCTGCCCGAGAGCCTGCTCGAGAGCGAGCTGTTCGGCCACGAGAAGGGGCGCGTTCACCGGCGCGCAGTACCGGCGGCAAGGGAAAGCTCGAGCTGGCCGACGGCGGCACGCTCTTCCTCGACGAGATCGGCAACATCGACGCGAAGACGCAGATGGACCTGCTGCGCGTGCTCGAGACGAAGGAGTTCACGCGCGTCGGCGGCAACCAGCATGATCAAGGTCGACTTCCGCGTCATCTGCGCCACCAACAAGAACCTCGAGAAGGCGGTGGCCGACGGGACGTTCCGCGAGGACCTCTACTACCGGCTGAACGTCTTCAGCATCGACGTGCCGCCGCTGCGCGAGCGCCGACGGACATCCCGATCCTGGCCAACCACTTCCTCAAGAAGTACGCCCGGGCCATGGCAAAGGCGATCCACGCCATCTCGCCGGAGGCGATGGACGTGCTGATCCGGTACGACTGGCCCGGGCAACGTGCGCGAGCTGGAGAACGCCATCGAGCGCGCCATGGTGGTGGGCAAGCCGCCCGTCGATCCGCGCCGCGGACCTCCCGATCCAGGTGAACGACAAGGGGAAAATCCCCACCGGCGGTTCGCTGGCCGCCGTGGAGAAGGAGCACATCCCGCGCGTGCTCGAGGAGAACGACTGGAACATCAGCCGTTCGGCGGAGGTCCTCCAGATCGACCGCGCGACGCTCTACAACAAAATCGAACGGTATGGCATCCCCAGGCCGGCGTGAGATCGTCCATCCACATCCTGAACGGCTCCTCCCTGGTGCATCCCTCGGAACTCGCGGGCATGGCGGGGCACATCGCCACCGTCTTCGGCGTCCGCGCCATCCCGTCCCGCGTCGAGCCGGACCTGCGCAGGGCCTATGACCCGCCGCGCGGCCAGTACAACTCCACGATGGTCCTGCGGCTTCCTCGAGCGCCACCCCCCGGCCGCGACAAAACCTCATCCTCGTCGACGTCGACCTGTTCATCCCCGTCCTGACCTTCGTCTTCGGCGAGGCGCAGCTCGACGGCATGGCTGTACCTGTTTCCTCGACGACAAGACCCTCGAAACCGGCTTCGACGGCTTCGGCAAGCTACGCCGCAGCCTCCTCGACCTCGGCCTGGAAGGACTCGTCGACGAACTGGGCGACACGTTGCTGTTCACCGCCGTCGATCGAGCGCCACCAGCAGTTTCCTCGACGACGTCGAGGAAGATCACATGAAGGGGCCGTCCCCTGTCCCGATTGCGCCGCGAAGATTACCGGGACCTCCGGGGACACACTGCCTCCTCCGCTGTGACAGACCGCACGGCGGAGGTCGGGGATTTCACCGGCTCCGGGCTCAGGTGGGACCCTCCCCCTCCTTCGCGCGCTTCTTCGCCCTCAACCGGGTGAAGATGAGAGATCCGGCGAGCAGGACCGTCCCGAGGACGAGGAACGAAACGATCCTGGTGGTCGGCGCCAGCTGCGCGATGCCAACGACCACCGCGTAGAGCACCGTCATCAGGAGCGTCAGGTGCCCCATCCAGCGGGATCCCTTCTGCGACCTGACGATGAGGTTCATCAGGTAATACAATCCGGAATCCCACCCACGACAGGCTCACGCACTCCGTTGCCACCAGGCGGGCACGTGGTACGGGAACACGGCGAAGCCCGACGCGAGGTAGGCGTTCCGCATCATTTCCGTTTTCAGCTCGAGCCGGTCCTGCTGCCATTTGAGGATCCGTGCGCTCGCCAGGGCCACGACGCCGAACACGATGCTGATCCCGGTCTCCTCCCCCCCACGATGATGTAGCCGATCACGATCGACAGGTAGATGGCGAAATTCGCGACGATGATGAACCTGGACCGGAACCAGATCGCGGTCGCCACGACGATGAGACTCTGGACCGACAGCCAGACGAAGAGGTCCGGCGCCTGGGCGGCCCTCACGATCGCCACCGAGAGCGCCATGTACCCGAGCATGACATAGGCGACGTTCGGAAACCGGCTCCTCTCCCGCACCCAGAACGTCGTCGCCAGGGCGAGGTACACCGCCGAGGCCGCCACGTGGGACATCACCATC